>PKDC01000003.1 GCA_002862435.1 Pseudomonadota bacterium
GATGAAACGCTCGATGACACTCGCGGCCCTCAGCGCACTCATGCTGTCCCTGCCTGCCTTGGGTATGGCAGGTGAGCAAAAGGACAACAAGCCGAAAACGCAGGCGGCGCAGCATGAGTCTCACCAGCCTGTGGATGACACCTGGATTACCACCAAAGTCAAAGCTGACCTGCTGGCCAGCTCGAATGTCCCCGGCACCGAAGTCAAGGTCGATACCGTCAACGGTGTGGTGAGCTTGTCCGGCACCGTGGCCACACAAGCCGAGAAGGACAAAGCCATCAAGGTGGCCCGTGGCATCAAAGGCGTGAAGAACGTCGATGCTGCAGGCTTGAAAGTCACCACCCGGTAATCCCCCTGCTCGCTTTGTCCGCTTTGCTCGGCCAACCAACCTGTAGCGAACAATGCGGAAAGTGCTTTAGGGCCGCAAAGAATCTTTTCCCCCAGCAGGCACGATATGCGTGCCCGCGATGAACCGAGGACGTTCCGATGACACGTGATACTTCCCCAGATGCAAATCGAGATCCCATTACCGGTGCTCCGGGCGCCCATCCTGTAGGGGTAGGGGTCGGCGGTGTGGCCGGCGGCATGGCTGCTGGTGCACTGGCCGGTACGGTGTTTGGCCCGATTGGCACCTTGATCGGTGCCGCTGCGGGCACGGTAGCCGGCGCTGCCGCCGGCAAGAGCGTGGCAGAACGACTGGACCCCACAGCCGAGGTGGAATACTGGAGCAAAGAGGCGCCGCTGCGCCCTTACTATTCCGCCGAGCACGATTTCCAGCGCGATTACGCCGGCGTCTATCAGGCCGGTGCCGTCGCCCGTGGTGACCATCCCAACGATACCTGGGAAGACACCGAGCGTCGCCTGCAGTCGGACTGGGACAACCAACGCGGCGACTCCAGTCTGGATTGGGAACGTGCTCGACCGGCGGCCAAAGATGCCTGGGAGCGCGCTGATCGCACCTACAGCGCCTATGGCCGCAGCGATGACGTGCACGCCAAGCGCTTTGAGAGTTCGGACTATCGCCAGGCCGGCGATGAGTTCGACGATTTCCGTCCGGCTTATCGCTACGGTACCTACGCCCGCAACCAGTACGCTGACCGTGATTGGGATGATGAGTTGGCTTCAGACCTTGAACGGGGATGGGATCGATTCAAGGGCTCCTCGCGCCTGACTTGGGAGCGTGCCAAGGCCGCGGTCGCGGACGCCTTCAACTTGGACCGTCAGCGCAACACCTGACCCTTCGGGGATTGCTTCGCCGTCTTGGTAAGGAGGCGGCGGAGCATTCAAGCCTGCTGGGTGTCTGCGCCTCTGTACCAGCTGGCGCCAGGGTGAGCACACCAGCGAATGCTGGATATACCCTTCTTGCACTGCCAGTGAAGCCATTGTGGTGGGCGAATGAGTGGGCCGCTAGCCCATCACTTTGCATTGACGGCCAACGTGCGGAACTGTCCCTAGCCACTCCCAACGGACAGAGCCATGCAACGCGATATTCTGGTCACCCTGCAAGCAGAACATGACGCCCTTCGCGGCCTGTTTCAGGAAATCAATTCCACCACCGATCGGGCGAAGAAGAAGCGCACCGAGCTGCTCAAGGACATCGAGGCCGCGCTCATTCCCCATGCCAAGTGGGAAGAGCTGCACTTCTATCCGGCTTTCAAGGAACGTGCCGATCGCGATGGCCTGAAAACCCATGCCGAAGCCGTCATCGAACACCAGGCTGTGGAGTTGACCGTGCTGCCCGAGGTCAAGGCCAGTGATGTGGAAACACCGCGCTTTGCCGGTGCGGCTAAGGCGCTGGGCGAGATGGTCGACCACCACGCGACCGAGGAAGAGACGACCATGTTCAAGATGGCGCGCAAGCTGTTCTCTGCCAAGGAACGCGCCGAGCTGGATGTGCAGTACGAACAGTGGAAGGCCTCGCCTGCCTCAAAGGCCGTCATGACCCATGCCGAGGTCAAGACCGGCCTGAAAGCGGTGATCAAGAAGATCATCCCCTAGTTTCGTGGAACAGCTGTACGTTCTTGACGGAGATCCTCCCGAGGACGATCTAACGCCCCCGCTTCTGGGGGCGTCTTACTATCTGGAAACCGGGGATTTTCTGGGCCTGCTCGAATGCCTGGCCCTGTTGGTTCATCTGGTCGCCCACTCGCCCTCGCCCGAACTGCTGCAGGCCGACGAGGCGGAGGTGCTGCGCAGGATTGAACAGTTCCACGTCAATGAGCTGGTCACCATGCACCAGACCTTGGTGAGTAGCGAACTGGCCACTTCGGCCGCCTTCCACGACATGGCCGGAGTGCATGCCTGTTGCCGCGCAGCCGAGTTTCGGCAACGCGCCCGCCTGCTTGAAGTCTTGAATGCGATACGCCCGGCAAGGGGCTGGACGCTGCGCGCAGAGTGGGAGGCCGTGCAGATCTCGGGCCACCGCCTGTTCCAAGCCTCGGCAATCTTCGTGGCCTGGCTACACCAGCGCTTTGCACTGCACTACTGGAGCCGCGATCCCCGCCAAGGCCATTGCACTCTGCCCCACGAGAACACGGCAATCTGGCCCTATACGCTACGCGCTCTGGCACAGGGCCCGGCCCCGATCATCCGGCGCACGCGCCTAGCCGGCTGGCGCGCCGATGATGCACGCCAAGGCACGGTGCACGCCACGTTGTTGGTGGTACCGGCGTTGCGTAATCCGGCCACGATGCTGGAGGCGTTGCGCGCATGCCGCTCTGCCTGCAGCGGGCCGTTTCATCGAAAGCCGGCCCACGCCCAAGGCGTCTTCATTACCGAACTGGGCTTTGAACCGGATCGTTGAAACCGGTGGCTCACCCCAGTTGGATGAGCCACCGTTCGGATCAGACCATCGGAGGATCGGTTTCCCGGCCGAAATGCTTGTGCTGGGCCAACGCCTTCAGGAACTGGTCGATGACATCGTCCTTCGGCTCACTCTGCAGCAACAGGCCAGGATCCTGCTCATCGTTGAGGATGCCAGCGCCTTCCACAAAGGCCACGGCTTCGCCTAACGCCGCGATGGTCTTCAGGTGGCGGAACTGATCCTTGACGAACTCGGCCGCCCGCCCGTCCCGGGCCCACGCTTTGGCCGTGCCCTCCCCATCCGGAATGATCACCCCGTCAAACAGGACCGAGGGCTCGTTCTCAAAGGAGGCGTCAGCATCGAGCTCGCTGCCATCCTTGGCCGTGTACAGACCTACCCGATGCCCGACCAATCGGCCCACGGCGCCGGCGGCCAGCAGTGCCTGCTGCGCCGCAGCGACTTGGTCACCATCCACGCCATCGCCCACAAAGATGGCAACCTTGCGCGTGGACACGCCGGCGTTGCCCGGACGGGCAAATATGGACAGCGGCTGTGAGCTGGTGACCTCGGCTTTCGGCGGCTTGGGCAGCGCCCGTGGCATCGCCTCAGGCAGCGGCATGCCCAGGCCTTCGGCGACCTGTGCGGCGAGCTCTTCGGACGCGTTACGCAGCATGGAGACCACACGCTGCCGGATGGCCGGCACCGTCAGCTTGGAGAGCTCAAAGCGGAAGGCGGCGGCGATATGCGCCTGCTCCACCGGGCTTTGGCTGTTGAAGAACAGGGCCGCCTGGTTGAAGTGCTCGGCGAATTTTTCCGGCTTGCCCCGCACCTCGTCCTGCTCCACCGGCTCGGGGAACGACACAAAGCCCGCCGCACCGGCCTGGAACGGACATCCACCGCCCAGGGAGTTCGGCTCATAGGCCACCCGGCCGCGGTGGATGGCCTGGCGATGCATGCCGTCACGCTGGTTGTTGTGAACCGGGGCGATGGGCGCGTTGATCGGGATCTCATGAAAGTTCGGACCGCCCAGGCGCGAGATCTGCGTATCCACGTACGAGTGGATGCGTCCGGCCAGCAGCGGATCGTTGGTGAAGTCGATACCGGGAATCACGTGCGCCGTGCAGAAGGCGACCTGCTCGGTCTCGGCGAAGAAGTTGTCCGGATTGCGGTTAAGCACCATCCGGCCCAAGGGCTGGATCGGCACCAGTTCTTCGGGGATCAGTTTGGTCGAGTCGAGTACGTCGAAGGAGAAGCGCTCGGCTTGTTCTTCGGAAAACACCTGCACACCCAGTTCCCATTCCGGATAGGCACCGGCCTCGATGGCTTCCCACAGATCGCGCCGATGGAAATCCGGATCGGCACCCGAAATCTTCACCGCTTCGTCCCACAGCAGGGCGTGCGTGCCTTGCAGCGGTGTCCAATGGAACTTGACGAAGGACGACTGACCCTGCTCGTTGACGAAGCGGAAGGTATGAACGCCAAAGCCCTGCATCATCCGATAGCTGCGCGGGATGGCCCTATCGGACATCAGCCACATCAGCATGTGGGTGGATTCAGGCATCAGGGACACGAAGTCCCAGAACGTATCGTGGGCCGAGGCAGCTTGCGGCATGGCGTGATGCGGCTCGGGTTTGACCGCATGGACCAGATCCGGGAACTTCATCGCATCCTGGATGAAGAACACCGGCATGTTGTTGCCCACCAGGTCCCAATTGCCTTCATCGGTGTAGAACTTGACCGCAAAGCCGCGCACGTCGCGGGCGGTGTCCTTACTTCCGCGCTCACCGGCCACGGTGGAGAAGCGGACGAACACCGGGGTGATCTTGCCCGCTTCCTGGAACGGGGCGGCACGGGTGAGCTTAGTCTGCTTTTTGTAGCACTCGAAGAACCCGTGTGCCGCCGATCCGCGCGCATGCACGATGCGTTCGGGAATGCGCTCGTGGTCGAAGTGGGTGATCTTCTCGCGCAGGATGAAATCCTTGAGCAGCGCAGGCCCACGCAAGCCGGCCTTGAGCGAGTTCTGGTTGTCCGCCACCGGTACGCCCAGGTTCGTGGTCAGGCGTTGGCCGCTGCTGTCCACACGCACCCGATCCAGCGACCCCACCGTGGGATTGGCACCTTCGGCCGCGCGCGAGCCCACCTTGTCCGAGGTATTGGTTTCGGCCAGCGTGCTGGCCGTGGCCAAGGCAGACGGCGGGATGACCTGTGTGCCTTCGGGAGGATCGATCGCGCCTGCCCGGCCGTGCTCTGCGGCCTTGTTTTCGTTGAAGGGCATTTCCGCCGCAGTGGCTTCCACCTCGGCCGCCTGTTCAGCGGCCATGTCGGGCGATCCCAAGGCCGGGGCGCGGGAGGCGGCACTGTCGGAGTTGCGCGCAGCCGAGGCGCCGGCGACGTCTTTCTTGGATTTTGGCGTAGGCTTGCGTGAGGTGGCCATGAGTGCATTTCCTGATGATGCGACCTGATCCCAGCGGGGTCAGGTCAAAGTGGGAATAGAAAAGCCCGCCAATCGGCGGGCTTTGCGTTACAGCATGTCTTCGCGCGCCTGCTCGGCCCGGACTGCGCCAATGGCCGTTTCGACCTTCTTGACCTCTTCCGGAGGCGGCAGCACGGCCGGCATGCCTAGGCTCTGGATCCACAGCTCACGACACCAACCTTTGGTGTGATAGAGGTGGTGGTCTTCGTCTTCCTCGACCTCGTCGTAGGCCGCCTTGAGGACTTGGGCCACCTTGTCATCGGCCGATTCGGCCACCTTGCCGATCAACTCCCAATTGGAGTGATCCTTGGTCTCAGCCAGCACCACGCACTCGCAGGCCACCAGTTCGGCGGCTGCGGCATCCGCGTTGGCTTGGGCCATTTCGATCGCAGTCACCAGGGCAGCGCCGTTATGAGCGCAGACTTCGCGACCGGGGCTCATCTCTTCGGTGTCCATGCCCAGATCGGCGAAGACCTTGGTCAATACTTCTTCGTGATGCTGGGTCTCTTCCAGGTACTCCTGCCACTCCTTGCGCAGGTCGTCGTTGACGGCGGCCTGGATGGCGGCCGTGTAAATCTTGATACCGCCGCGTTCGGTCTCTAATGCCTGTAGAAGCAGTTCTTTGACACCGGCTTTGTCGTAACCCTTGCTTGCCATTGCTGACTCCATTAGCTGGGGATGATCAGAAATATTTACGCGAGTGATGCCAACACATTGTGAAAAGTTTCCCTTCACTTTTTGTGGACCGACCCGAGAGCAACCTCCGGTCCCCGGAGGGCTTATGGTCGCCACACACACCACGTTCTTTCAGAGGAACGGTCTATCGATCTTGGTGCTGCTTTTCATGCTGGCCACCTGGCTTGGTCAGATCCTGACCGGCCATGTGGTCTACAACCAGGAGCTCACCCAAGCTGGCGGCGCCGAGATTTCGTTGCTGGCCTATCTGGGCAGTGGTCACTTTGTCTCGGCGACCTTCGAGAACTGGGAGAGCGAATTCCTGCAGATGGGCATGTACGTATTGCTAAGCGTGTCGCTTCGGCAAAAGGGCTCCGCTGAATCGCGCCCGCTCGATCCAAATCAGGAAAATGAACGCATTGAGTCGGGGGCACTCCCATGGCCCGTGCGTGCGGGAGGACTATGGCTCAAGCTGTACGAGCACTCGCTCGCCATTGCGTTTGGCGGGTTATTCCTGCTGTCCTTCGTGCTGCATCTGGAGGGCAGCTGGCGCCATGAGAATGTGCAGCGCCAGCTAGAGGGCGAACTGCCGCTGAGGGTGTGGGATCACCTGGCCAGTGCACAGTTCTGGTTCGAGTCGTTTCAGAACTGGCAGAGCGAATTCTTGGCCGTGGCCTCGTTAGTGCTGCTGACCATTTTCCTGCGCCAGAAGGATTCCCCGCAGTCCAAGCCGGTTAGCGCGCCTCACCGTCAGACCGGCACCTAGGCACGCTTCCATGCGCCCTGCCCTGCTGATCATCGACATGATCAATCGGTTCGACTTCGATGGTGGGGCGGCGCTGGCGCGCCACGCCCTCAAGGCCACCGCGTCGATTCAGGCGCTGCGCGCCTCGTTTCACGCCCACGATTGGCCGGTGCTGTTCGTCAATGACAACTTCATGGACTGGAACTGCGAGTTTTCCGATCTGGTAGCCAGTTGTCGTCAGCTTCCGGATGCGCCCGGCCAGATCGCCACGGCGCTGGAGCCGCATTCGAGCGATTACTACGTGCTCAAACCCCGGCACTCGGCGTTCCTGTGTACGGTTCTTCCCGCCATTCTTGCCGATCTGGGCGCCAAGACCCTGGTGATCGCGGGCGTAGCCACCGACTCCTGCGTGCTAGCCACCGTGCAAGACGCTCACATGCGCGGCTACACCCTGCACGTGCCGCGGGATGGCGTCGCTGCCAAGAGCACCGCCCGATCAACGCGGGCACTGGCGTTGATGGAAGATGCCATGCAGATCGATACGCGGCCGACCAAAACGCTGATCCGTAGTCTGCTGGCCCAATAGAGTCACACCTATCGGGAGACTTGAATCCAAGTCGGCGCGTGGTCGCTGGCCTTGTCCTGCAATCGGACCCACCGGTCCACCCCTGCCTTTTTCAAGCGCTTGGCCAAGACCGGGTTAAGTAGCAAGTGGTCAATGCGCAGACCGCGATCGCGCTCGGCGTGCCGTCGAAAGTAGTCCCAGAAGGTGTAGATACCGCTGCCCGGTCCATGCATCTTCAGCAGGCTATCGGTCCAGCCTTGTCCTAACAGGCGGGCATACTCCTGACGCGACTCCGGCTGCAGCAAGGCATCGCGCCGCCATCCCTTGGGATCGTAGATGTCCTCATCGGTCGGCACGACATTGAAATCGCCAATCAACGCGACCGGATGCGGTAGATCCACCAGCGTCTTGGCATGTCGATAGAGCCGCCCCATCCACTTGAGTTTGTAGTCGAACTTCGAGCCCGGCTGCGGATTGCCGTTGGGCAGATACAGGCAGCCGACGACAATGCCGTGAATGGCCGCCTCGATATAGCGGCTCTGCACATCCTTCGTGTCCCAAGGCAAACCCCGCCGGCTCTCCACCGGGTCCTGCCCGCGGGCCAAGAGCGCGACCCCGTTCCAGGAGCGTTGACCCTGCCAGATGCAGCCATAGCCGGCATCGCGAATCGCACTCTCCGGGAAGGCACCGTCCAGGGCCTTGAGCTCCTGCAGGCCGACAATGTCGGGCTTTTCCTTGTCCAGCCACGCCAGCAGATGCGGCAACCGACTGGAAATACCGTTGACGTTGAACGTGGCGATCTTCAGCAATTTCTTGGTAGCCATGGCAATACCCCGAGCGCGTCGGCTCACTTGCTCGGCGGGGTGCCGTAAATTCGCCCCGAGTGCCCGGCTTCGAACAATGTGCCTTCCGGATTGCGGGGCGGCTCGTCCTTCTGCTGCCGCTTGGCCTGCATGGCACTCATGCGATCGGCCAAGCGTGGCATCAGGTTGGCCATCAGCGTATTCATCTTGGACATCGCGCCGACCTTGACGTCGCGCCCGCCGTCGGTGGCCGCCTCCAGAATGGCTTCGGCCACGCGGTGCGGATCGATCTGCGGCGAGGGCAACTTGGGTTCCTTGTCCATGTAGTTGCGGGCGTGCTCTGGATACGGGGTGTTTACCGCAGTGGGCTGAATCAGTGTGATGGACACCGGTGCTTCTTCAACCAACGCGGTCTCCACCCGCAGCGCATCGGTGAAGCCTTTCACGGCGTGCTTGCTGGTGCTGTACATACCCTGCAGAGGCACGACGGCATCGGAGACCTCGCTGCCCACGTTGATCAGCGCTCCGCCGCTTTGCTTCAGGTACGGCAGGGCCGCCAAACTGCCGTACACCAGGCCCCAGAAGTTGGTCTCGAACAAGCGCCGGTTATCGGCATCGGCGATGTCCTCGATGCGGCCGTAGATGGCCACGCCGGCGTTGTTGACCCAAGTATCAATGCGACCAAAGCGGGCCACCACCACGTCCGCTGCGTTGAGCACGGACGCCTGATCGGCGACATCCAGCGGCAAGGCCAGCGCTTGACCGCCCTCGCCCTCGATGCTCATGACGATCTCATTGAGCGTTTCCTTGCTACGGGCGATCAGGGCGACCTTGGCACCCTGCTCAGCGGCGGCGATCGCCGTGGCCAAGCCAATACCGCTGCTGGCGCCGGTGATCACCATGACCTGCTCATTCAGTGGCTTCAAGGTATGGGACATGTCGGCTCCGGCATCAGGGGGAAGTGCCAGTGCACCTGAGCCCTCGTCATCCGGTCGTGAACACACTGTCCCGCCATATAGACATGGCGCACACGCAGGCGGGCATTCAATACGCTCACCTAGCCAATGGAGGCTGCCATGCGTGACCGTAAAGATACGCCCGTGCCGGGCGAAGACGTCGATTGCCAGAAGTCCAAGGACCAGCGCAGCCAGCGCAAGCAACATGAGAGCCAGAACCACGATCAGGCACTGGAGGAAACCTTCCCGGCCAGCGATCCGGTATCGCCCTTCGTACCGGCCAAAGCGCCGGACTGATCAGAACCAGCGGCGGCGTCGGCCCAGCAGGATGGACCCTGCGGCCAGGACCAGCATCAACACAACGGCCACCGTAAAGCCCAGCACGCCCGTCTTGAAGAACGGGGCCTCGAAGTTCATGCCCAAGATGCCGCCGATCACCGCAAGCACGCCGATGACCACCGTCACGAAGGTCAGAATCTTCATCGTCTCATTGGCGACCAGCGCGGTTTGGCTGCTAAACAGCTCAAAGCTACCGACCACCAGATCGCGCGCGTTCTCCACCATGTCCATCGCCCGCTCGTAGTGAGCATCCAAGGCGCGGAAGTGCCGATCGGTCTGCTCGTCTTCCTCAGGCCGAAAGTCCGGACGTGGCAGCGCCGTAAAAACGATCCGATGCGGGGCCAGCATCCTGCGCAGGCGCGAAGCGCCCTTACGCAGCGTGCGCAACTCAGGCACGCAATCGCGCGGGTTGGTGGACAGGATGTCCACCTCCAGTCGCTCGACCGCCAGTTCAAAGCGGGAGACCGCTTCAAAGTAGGTTCCCAAGTGCCAGTCCAACAGGGCGGCCACGAAGCTGCCTGAGCCGAGTGTGCCCATCCCGCCGCGGCAACGCTTGCCTTCCTTGAAGCTCTCCAAAAACTCCACCGGCGTGCGATGCAAGGTCAGGACCATGTTGGCTCCAGCAATGATCGTCAGCACGGTGCCGCTGTACTCATCGTTGGGCCCATCGGCCACGGCCACCACGCGCAGCCAGAAGCACCGGCCGCAGTTTTCCAGGGCCGGATTGGTTTGTGTACCCAGATAGCCGGCAATAGCCGCTTCAGGTAATGAGTACTGCCGGGCAATGGTCTGCAACACGGCCTCATCCGGATCCTGCAAATCGATCCACAACAGTTGCTCCTGGGCGGGGGACAAGCCCAGTACCTGGTCCAGTCGTTCGACCTCACGATTGCCCGCGACCGCATCAAAGAGCAGGGCGCGTACGGGTTCAGGGGCGGCGTGATCGGGTGATGCGGAAGGTGAGGCGGATGATGTGGATTTCATCGTCGGTGTCTTACGGTGTTGGCGAGGCTAAAAGGGAGGAGCGGGAATGTCGCCGGATGTCATTGGATGGGTGGCCTCGGCCATCTTGTTGGCCACCTTGATCAAGCAGATCCACAAGCAAGCGCAGGACGAGGATGCCGAAGGTGTCTCGCGCTGGCTGTTTCTCGGTCAGAGTGCGGCCTCCATCGGTTTCATCGTCTATAGCTGGCTCGTGGACAACTGGGTCTTCATCACCACCAACTCCCTCATTCTGCTGACGGCTCTGATTGGCCAATGGGTCATGTGGCGAAAGCGTGGCCGTAAGCCTGCCTGACAAGCAGTGGCCGCCTCGAGGGCTAGGTGTCTTGCGTCTTGGCCCATCGCGCCAGGTTTTGCTTGATCTGATCGATGTCTGCCCACGGATCGGCACGGCGCCGACGCAGTTTGTCCAGGGCTACGTCCATGGTGAACGCATTGGCCGCCTGCAATTTGCCCAGCTCGCTCCAGGCCAGGGGCATGGCTACCGGCGCGCCAGCCCGCGCACGAAGCGAATAGGAGGCCACCGCGGTGGCACTTCGACCATTGCGTAGGTAGTCGATGAAGATGCGCTTGTCCCGCAACTTTTTGCTGGCCGTGGCCACAAACCGCGCAGGCTCGGACTGGGCCAGGGCCTCGGCAAAGCCACGAGCAAAGCGTTTGGTCAGGTCCCAATCGCATCCGGGATTGAGCGGGACGACCACATGCAATCCCTTGCCGCCTGAAGCGCGCAGAAAGGATTCAAGCGAGAGCTGGGAGAGCAGCTTGCGGATGTCGCTGGCTGCCTGCTTCACCTCGGCAAAGGGCACTTTAGGACCCGGGTCCAGATCGAAAATCACACGGTCTGCGCGCTCAGGTTTTTTGGCGTGTGATCCCCACGGATGGAACTCCAGCGTATTGAACTGGACCACTTCCATCAGGCCGGGGACATCGTCCACCACCAGATAGTCGGCTTTTTCGCCCGACTCTTCTTTGAGTTTGACCGTGGACACGCGCGTCAAACCAGCGGTGTGGTGGCGCTGGAAGAAGCACTGCTCGGTGACGCCGGACGGGCACCGGATGAGCGACAGCGGCCTGCCCTTGATCTGTGGCAACAGCAGATCTGCCACGGCTTGATAATAGTTCCAGACCTGCTGCTTGGTGATGCCACTGTCGGGGAACAGCACCTTGTCCGGACTGGTCAACTCCGGCATCGATGCCTTGGAGGCCTTTGTTTTTGTTTTAGTCTTCGGCTTGGCTGTCGCGCTCGTCTTAGCCGTGGTCGTTGCCACCTTGGCGCTGGCAGCTGTTTTTGCGACCACTTTGGTCGGTCTCGAAGCCTTTGCGGTGCCGGCGCGTTTGCGGGGAGTGGACGTGCGGTCTGAATCGTTCAAGTCGGAGATCTCCTTGTCCTGGCGCACGGCTTTGAGGGAGGGCTGTCGCAGCAGTTGTTGACGCCCAATACCGCGGTAGAACACCTCCACCACAAAGCGGGGCGCAAACCACGTCGCGGTGCGCAGATCGGTGTCAGTCGTGCCCACGTAGGCCGTAGGGGTGGTGCTACCTGCCTTTCCCAGCTGCCGAGTGACTTCGCGCATCAGGGTGTCGGAGAACCCCGATCCCACCCGGCCCACGTAACGCCAGCCGTGTTCCGGATCCGGCTTGGCCAGCAACAGCGAGCCAAAGCCAGTGCGCGAGCCCTTGGGTTGGGTGTAACCCACCACGGCGAATTCATCGCTGGCCAGATGCTTGGTCTTGCGCCAGTCATCGCTGCGGCCAGGCTGATAACCGCGATCGGCTCGCTTGGAGATGATGCCCTCAAAGTGCTGCTCGGACGCCATCTGGTAGGCCTGCGCCCCCGGCCCCACCACGTGGCTGCTGTAGGCCAGTGGCGGTTTGGGCTTGCCCAGGATGCGTTGAAGTAACTGCTTGCGCTCAAGCAACGGCGCATCAGCCACGTCGATACCGTCCACGTGCAGCAGATCGAACAACGTGTAGATAAGCGGCACGGCACTATCGCCCGAGAGTGTGGACTGCAGCAGGTTGAAGTCCTGCTTGGTGCCCTTGCCGGCGATGAGCTCACCATCAAGGCATGCCGAGCGAAGGCCTAGCGCCTGGACCGCCTTCACGATGCCGGGCAGTTTCCCGGTCCATTCAATGGCATTACGCGACCACAAGCGTACCTTTCCGGCCTTGACCGTGGCCAGAATGCGGTAGCCATCCCACTTGATTTCATGGACCCACTGCTCGCCTTCGGGCGCTGCCTCTCCCAGCTTGGCCAGCTGGGGCTCGAACGCGCCGTTGGGCGCAGGTGCTTTCCGGGCATTGGGCAGTTTGGCCGCTAAGGCGGCGAGATCTTTGGCAGTGGCCATACGGCGGGACGCTAAGGACGAAAGAAGGGGGCTCGCTAGCTGGGGGCGCGGGTCACTTCCTGCCCAGGTGCTCGCGAACGGCCTGCGCGCTATTGCCGACGGCCTCGACCACGGACCGGAGTTTTTCGGGCGTGATCTGCAGCGCCTTGGTCCAGTACTGGACCTCATAGTCTTCGTTGAGGTTGATCCGATCGCGGTCAGGGGAACCGGTCTTGCTCTTGTCATCAGCCATCGCATTGCCCTCGGGTTGAGTGCCCTATTTGGTACACGCCAGACTGTGGAGCGCCCGTGATGGAATTGAGCACAAACCGGTTGCCACACCGTATCCACACTGTCTGGTCTAGGGTGACACCATGCGACGATTCGTCCAGGCCATTGCGACGCGGGACGCCCTACCGGTGAGCCTTCCCGACGTGCTCGCTGATGCGCTGGTTCACGGTGCCGACCACTACAACATTGCCAAGGGCAAGACCGCCCTGGTGTTGGCCATCAACGCCGACAAGAAGCTGTGCGTAGCCCCGATGACGTGGGGGCTGGTACCGCGGTGGTCCAAGCAGGCCTCCACGCCCTACACCACTGTGACGGCACGGCTGGAGCGGGCGCCCAAGAGCCGGATTTTCAGCCAGGCATGGAAGGAGCGGCCCTGTCTGGTCCCGATGACCGGCTACTACAAGTGGGATCGGCAGCGGAAACCGGCCTGGCCGCATTTCATCCAGCGGCGCGATGGCAATGCCTTGCTAGCCGCCGGTCTGTGGGAAACCTGGGAGGGCGAGGATGGAAGTTTCCTGCACAGCTTTGCCATCCTCACCGCGCCGAACCTGGTCATTCCCCCACCGCTGACGCAGGACGGCCCCGTTTTCCTTGCGATGGCTGACGCGTTGGCGTGGGTACGTGGGTCTATCACCTCACCGCGCACCCTGCTGCGTCGTGCCGACCAGCCGCAGCTGGAGAGCTATCCGGTGTCGCGTGCGATTCGGCGGGTGGAAGAAGAAGGCTATACGCTGCTGGAGCCGGTGGATCCGGATGACCAGGCGTCCTTCTCGTCCGGTGAGGAGGATGACTATGATGAAGACGAGTAAGCCCCACCTTTCCTGCCCCCCTGTTTAAGAGCGGCTCCATGGCACGAACCGAACCAACAGAATCTGTGGTGGATTGTGTGATCGTGGGCGGCGGCCCAGCAGGGCTGACGACTGCGACCTATCTACGTCGCTTCCACCGCTCGGTGGTCGTGATCGATGACGGGCGTAGCCGGGCCAGTTGGATCCCCACCACGCACAACTGTCCGGGCTTTCCCCAAGGCGTCTCAGGCAATGAGCTGCTGGAGCGCTTGCGGCTTCAAGCCACCGGGTATGGGGCCTGTCTGGAGCGGGCAACGGTGGAGCGTATCCACGCGGCAGGCGAGGACTGGGTGGTGAGCACTGCTGATCGCCAGTGGAGCGCGCGCGCCCTTGTCCTGGCCACCGGCGTGGAAGACGTCTTGCCGTCGCTGAGTCGCCAGGAAAGTACAGAAGCGCTAGGCAAGGGATTGTTGCGGCTATGCGCAATTTGCGACGGTTACGAGGCGACCGACTGCCGGATCGGGGTCATCGGGCCTCTGGAAGACGCGCTGGCCCATGCGTGCTTCCTGCGCGCCTTCTCCGCGGATGTGACGGTCATTCCTACTGCCTCGGGTGAGGCATCAACGCAAGCCCGGCAGCGCTCTCAGCATCTAAATATCGCCACCCTACCCCCTTTGGCGGCACTCTCCTTCGCCGAGGCCCACGCGCAGGTGCGGGATGAGGCAGGAGGCCAGCACCGATTCGATACGGTCTATGTGGCTATGGGCGCACCCGGGCGCGTGAGCTTGGCGCAGCGGCTTGGCTTAAGCGCCGGTCTCAAAGGCGAGTTGGTCACTGACGACGCCATGCAGACTTCGTTCTCAGGGGTCTATGCCATCGGGGATGTCGTGACGGACTTGAATCAGATCTCTGTCGCGTTCGGACATGCCGCGATTGCCGCCACCACGATCCATCGACGGCTGCCTGACAACCCACGGCGATAACGTTTGCCTGCCGCGTTGCAGCATGCGCGGTCAACGAAACATTCACGTTTGCGCCTCTAGCCTAAACACTTCATCAAGCGTCGTAGAACGCCATGACTAATGAGTCGGATGTGGGTGGGGAAACGCAGTTGTCATCTGCTTTGGAAGATGAGGTACGGCAGTTCCGGCTGTTACTCAACGGGGTCACCGATTACGCGATCTACATGCTCGATAAGGACGGGCATATCAAGACGTGGAACCAAGGCGGCGAGCGGATCAAGGGCTATTCCCCCCAGGAAATTGTGGGATCTCACTTTTCGCGCTTCTATACCCCTGAAGATGCCGCCAAGGGAGCGCCCCAGCGCGGATTGGACACCGCGCGGGAACAAGGGCGCTTTTCGGCCGAAGGCTGGCGCGTCCGCAAGGATGGCACGCGCTTTTATGCCAGCGTGGTTATCGATCCCATCTGGTGCGAAGGCGAGCTCATCGGCTATGCAAAGGTCACCCGCGACATTACCGAACGCATGGAGACCCAGCGTTTGCTGCATGACGCCCAACAATCCCTGGCGCAAGCCCAGAAGATGGAAGCCATCGGCAAACTGACCTTGGGTCTGGCCCATGATTTCAATAATCTGCTGGCCGTGGTGATCAATGCCTTGGACTTGATCACAATGCGGGTGAGCGATGACCCTCGTCTAACGCGCAACGTGGAAGCGGCACTCCGCGCTGCAGAACGCGGCACCCTTCTGACGCGGCAACTGCTGACCTTCGGTCGCGGCCAGAACCTCACGCCCAGGCGCGAGGATGTGAACCAGATCATTCGGGAGATGGCCGAGCTGTTGCGGCGCAGTTGTCCGGAGAACATCGAGCTTGGGTATGCGTTGGGTGACGGATTGCCCGTCATCGAAGTCGACAAGACCCAGCTGGAAGCAGCTGTGCTCAACATGGTGGTCAACAGTCGCGATGCGATGCCACAGGGCGGCTCGATTCTGATCACAACCGGTACACAAGTGGTGTCGGATCCTGCAGGCCCGTCAGCACACGCACAAGAGATGTTGTTTGTCAGTGTTGAAGACAATGGTGAAGGGATCCCGGCCGAACATCAGCAACGCGTGTTCGAGCCCTTCTTTACCACCAAGGAAATCGGCAAAGGCAGCGGCCTTGGCATGAGCCAGATATTTGGATTTGCCTCCCAGTCCGGCGGGCACGCCGCCTTGAAGAGCGAGGTGGGTCAAGGCACCACCGTATACGTGTACTTGCCACTGACAAGGTCCAGCGCACCATGAAAGTCTTGCTGGTAGAAGACGAAACCGACCTGCTCTCGCTCGTATCGGAAGCCTTGGACCATTACGGGGTGGCGGTGACGGAAGCCGAGTCCGGTGGCAAGGCGCTGGAAGCGTTGGGCCGCGGTGATCAGTTCGATGTGCTGGTCTCCGATATCGCCATGCCTGGCAATCTCTCCGGAATTGATGTGGCCTATGAGGTGCTCAAGGCCTATCCCGACATGCGGATCATCCTGACCTCAGGTCATCCGCTGTCCAACTTCTCACCCTTGCCCGAGAACACCCACTTCCTGCCCAAGCCCTACAGAGTCAAACAGCTGATGGATCTGCTCAACCGGCACTCTGCGACATGACGAAAGGTCCAAATCATCACCACCGTGAAACAACAGATAACAAAGCTCCGCCTGCCACGGCCAAGGCGCGGCGTCGCGGTATAACGCGCACGCTTTATCCCAGAATCATGTGGATGAGCAGCGGGCCGAGCGGAAAACCCAGGATCATGTGGATATGTAGTGCACTGACTCAATGCCTGCCGACTAGGATGCTGGATCTATCTCAGTCGCATGTGTGATGGCATGCTCCAGCGGTGACGCTACCCGCGTGGGACTATCCCTAGTTGATCCATAATCCATCGGGCATCCTCGATCGTTTCGGCCTGCACATGGGGCAGCGATCGGTCTCCCAGCGCTCTGGCGCGCTCTCTCAAGCGTGCGACCTGCCCGCTCACGTGTTGGCACCGAATGGCAGTCCACTGGAAGGTGTGTGATACGAATGCATTCCTGTTGGGAATGTTCGAGAAACCCGCGCTGGGTACGCTCGCCCGAACCGGCAGGTCCCAAAATGCCTGCGCTATCCGCCTCGCTGAGTTCTGGCCCATGAGCTGAGCTTGTATGTAAGCAAGCCAACTTACCGACAAGCACACGCCAAGATGCGACCCCTCATACGCGATCAGATCGACATCGTTAGACCAGGGCGCAAGATCCAGTCTATGGTGCTTATTTCGCGAGAGCCAGAGCCCGAAGCCAATACCACAGGGACATGAACAATCATCCTTCAGAACCTCGCTTCCCAACTCGTTTATGCAAGCGTGCCCGGACATCATCGCGATCGTGCGGACTTGACTGAGGATGCGTGAAATAGCCTCATGGTGTGTGCAATTCGAGCCTTTGGATACTTCCCAAAACCTTAGAAACCGGAAGTATCTCCCCAAAACCCTGCTTTGGGGAGAGCGATAAGTTATCCGCAGGGACTCGGCGAAGTAGATGCGAACATCCATCGGCGATAGACCCAAGGGGCGAAGCGGACCTGCTTCCCAAGGCAGCCCAGCGATCCAGACATGCTCGGCCACCAAGCACGACAGTTTCTCGGCATCAAAAGGCGGCGAACTGCGCGGCTCCCGACGTTCTATGCGATACTGGAGACCATCTATCCGACTTCCACAACTGCAGTAAAAGGGCTCACGATCAGAGAAGACGCGGTATAGGTTGTGATGGCCACAATAACGACAGAACTGCTCGAGCCTGACATTGTGCACAGGGCAGAACCAAAGTGCACGGTGCTGAAAGACCGCTAGGTGTTGCCCCTGCCGCATGCACTCCGGGCACCAGTGTATCTCTTGGCGCATCCATTTATGTGGTACGTCTTTCAAGTCCTGTCGAGCTTTGACCACGGCATGTTCAAGCAACGAATGCACTCCACTTTCGACCTGGATGTCCAACTGTGCTAGCCGGACCAGGACTGAAGGCAGATAGGTGCTCGAAGTTACCCATGGCTCCCCGAAATCTCTTGCTAGTCGCTCGACGAATTGAGCAATGTCGTAGGCACGGCACAGATTGAATCGCGCGATCGCTGCGTACGCCCCGAACAGGGAAGTGTTGTCCCAATGTTCGGGAAGATGAGGGACAAATCCCGCTGGCCGGGACAATTCAGAAGACATGCACGCTCTGGAGCAATTCGGAAGTTATCTTCATATCCGCACTGTCTGCGCCACGAACGTGAATGAAGAACGATGCCAAGAACCCAGCCACGCTGGACATGGCCACCACCGTGCCCACGCCAGGCAAGCGCTGCTGTTTGAGCTCGCGCCAGAACAGCGTGCTGCTACCGCCAAGCCGTCCCCCGCCCTCATAAAACTTGGGTAGCAGCAACTGCAGGTAGCTCAGGCCCGAACCGGCAGGAAACTCGGAACCGGCATCGATGGCCGCGAGCAGCGGCTCCAGTTCGGCAGCGTTCTGTATGCCCTTGAATTCATTTAAAGTGGCCATAAAACGCTTTTCGAGATCCGAGCGTGCCGCCTTTAGTTGCTGCCGCTTCTCCTTCAGTTCGACCTGCCCGAACAGGACAACCGTGACCTTCACGCGGTCCCGGACTAAGCGATTGATGACCGACTTGAGCCAGGCGAACTCATTACAGCTCAGTTCTTGGGCCTCGTCGAAAATCAGGAACAGGTGCCGGGCTTCCCCCGACAAGGCCAGGAGCGCGCGATGCACCTGGGTACGCTTACCGGCCAGGTCCCTAGCAATCTTCGGCGCGTAGTCGATCTGGTTGAGGATCTCCGAGAGCAATCGACCTTCAGCCGGATTGGTGTCTTCGACCACCTCAAAAATCAGCACGCCGCAGCCGGGCTTCTTTCGCTTCATCTCCACCAATAGCAGTTCGGCACAGGAACTCTTGCCCGCTAGCGGCTGGGCAAAGATGGCGGTGGAACCCCTCCCCTTGCGACCAAGCGCCCAGACACGTGCGAGGACGTCCTTGGCTGCGAGCGTGGGCAACACGGCCCGCTCGATAATCAGCGGATGCTCATCCCATACTTGATCACGCAAGCGGAGTATTTCTTCAATATCCATTGCGATCTCCGTTGAAAGCACCTATGTCATCCCACTGCATGTAGGGGGAACTTGTTGATTCGCTGGCCCGATCCAGGAGATCGTTCACTGCTTCTTCGGCTTCTTCCACCTGAGTGGCGGTGGTGGGAGCGTCGTCGGACACATCACGGCGGGCGTTGTGATCACCCGTATGTCGCGCCGCTGTCTTGTCCGGCTTGGATTTGCCCTTGACCTTGGCGTATTCATCCGCAACCTTCTTCATGAACGCGGCCACGACATCGTCGTTTCTGTCATTCTCAATGTAGCCCTCACGAAGGAGCTGATTGATCTGGCGCCGCAGATCGATCGAGTGATCACTCCAGCGCCATCGGCCACCGGCTTGGAAGGTACCTAAGGGGCGCTGGCGACAGAATGCATCAATGAATCGGACGTTATTACGCGTCACGTGCAGTTCCAGGTTGACCTGCTCATCCAACAGCGTCCAATCCTTCGCCATGGCCGGATTCGTGTACTCAACCTCCAAGAAGGAGAAGTAAGGACGACGCCCGGTGGCCTTGTTGCCCCGAATAGGCACTTTGAGAATCGACTTGGACAGATCCGCCTCGCCTTCGCCTAGCGGCGGCAGGAAAGGAAAGAGGTACTGATCACGTTCGGGCCCGCAGATGAGCGCGTGCATGCGCTGTGCGGGACTGGCCGCCAGATTGGCTTTGCCCTGATTCGCGTTGAACTTGTGTACCAGCTTCGCTACGAAGCCTACGATGTCGCGTTCTGACAGGACACACGCGCGGGCGGCCTCTTCCGCCTTTTGCCGCTTGGGATCCTGGGGGCCGGCACCGGTGGTCTGGGGAAGCCGTTTAAAGCCGGCGCGCTCTAGTTCGTTGAAGACGCGCTCCACCAACTGGCGCCTTGCCGGTGTCTTCACCGGTCCAAAGTTAACTGCGCATCCGCTCACCGACATCACGCGGGAGACCAGCTGATCAGCCAGATGGATGAGCGCGTTGTCCAACAGAAGGCAATTGAACCCACACCAGCCGAAGCGCTCGTCCAGCTCGGCCAAGGGCCTTGTTGCGAGCTGATTGTCCTTGCGATGTGCCCAGTCCGGCTCGCCGACCATGCCCGCGTGCAGCACGTCCATCGCATCGCCGGCATTGGCCGCCTCGCGGAAGATCACCTTGAAGGCCATGATCCACCCCTTATGGCGATCGACTAGTAGCAAGAGCGTCATCCGGCCAGCATCCAGGAACCGAAAGCCCTCGGGCGTCTCGATCCTGACGGTGCCGATGCAGCCCATGGCATGTTCGTCCATCTCGACGATATCCATGGGCATGCAGGCCACCAGACGCGAGACATGGCCGTTGCCGGATTTGGCCTTGGTCGCCGCCTTGTCGCCATATTGGGTGGCGACGATCGCGTCGTAGTGCTCGCTCAGGAAGGTTTCGGTGAACGCCCGTATGGCCCCTGCCCCGCGCCGACGGGAGGTGAACGGCCAGGACTGCTTGTCAGTATCCTTGGTCTCGCATAGGCGTAGGAACTCCATATGGACCGACTTGTGCCTAACGCCCGCCTCTCCTCCCGGCTTCCGTTTGGCATTAAGTAGCAGATACGACTCCAGTGCTGCGGCAACGTCGCTGTGCTGGCGTAGGAACAGCGCAAGCGCCCCGGCCAGTCCTTTGCTTTGATGCTTCGGCAGAGGCTTCCGCCGCTGCCGCGGCTGGATCTCCAAATAAGGAAGCAGCCCTACCCAACCGATCGGGGAGCCTCGCCCATCAAGTGCGACACATTTGTCGTAGGCGCGATAGAACACCTCCTTCCAGATCGACAGGTCTTGCAGCAAGGGCGTGATCCGTGCGCCGCCCACGTAATCAGTGATGGCCTTTTTAAGGGAGTGGAACCGCTTCTTCTGTGCCGCGTCTAGGCCTTCCAGTGAAGGCACGGCCCAATTGGCGAGCACCAAACGCTCCGGAGGGGTCGCCTTCAGCGTCAGGCGCTTACCCATGGCGGCGTGCACGCAGCGTAGTGCCAGGACCCCACAGGTGGGTATCCACGTCGCTTCCGATTTCGCGTGAGCGCAGCAGCGTGGCCACCGCGCCGGTGACCAGGGCGGTGCTTTCCGAGGTTAGCTGCTGGCACAGATCCCGAACGGCAAGCTCGCCATGTTCTTCCAGCAGATGCCGACAGCGAATGATCAGCGGGTCCAAGGAGTGCGATCGGCATCGGTTGATCGTAGGCACGATGGCCCGCCAGCTTTGGACACGCATTTTGGCTGCATTGAGCACCGCCAAGCTGATCAATCGCCGGCCGGCCACCGAGGCCTTCTCGGCCTCAGGGGCCAGTTCGACGTCGAGTTCGGTACCCTCCAGCGTCGTAACAGTGGCGAAGTGCCGCCGCCCCGGCTGCGAACGCGCTTGCCCATGGCGCAAGGGGGAATAGTCGACGGAGGCCACGTCCGGCGAGCCTTCTAGATAGAAGAAGGCTTCCAGCTCGATGTCCGAACTCAGCGTCAGCGGGAGCGCCTGTGTGTCCTGCGGGGGTCTGACGAACCACAGGTTGTGGCCGCTGGCTCCTCTGGCACGCACGGAGGCCAAGTACTGGTTGCGCTTCTTCTGAGCCGGTGTCTTACCCATCGGCTTGCCTACGCAGACCGGCGAGAGGCAACCGGGTACGACCTTGACCCGCGTGGCGGGAAGGGGTGTATATTGGATCTGGCATTAACAGGTCCTCCTACGACCTGGCCCAGAGCTCGCCATTCGCAGTGGCGGGCTCTTTTTGTTAGAAAATTGTTATCTCTAGCGGCTAAGTGAAACTTAGCCTAATCCATTGCAAGGCCCGCGGTAGTAACCTCCGAGCTTGGTTTCAATTTGAATCCTGGCCTTGCAGATGGACTCAGACTTTGTTACCGCATTCCGACGCGCCGGCGCCATGACGTGGACGCGCTACTTGATGAAATCGCTGGATTGCAGCGTTCGATGGTTGAACCGAACGCTGCTGCTGCCCCCGTCCGATCCGTCCGGGGTGCTGTCTGACCGGCTGGCCCCGCGCCTTTTCGAAGAGATCCACACGCAAGGCAAGAATCCAGACGGGAAGTACTGGGAAGAGCTCAACGACAGCGGCGATAAGTTCAATCTTTTCAGGCGTGCTTGTGAGCGCGTGCCGAAATCCGAGGAATGGCTCCTGCGCGACCTCATGCTCTACATGAAGTCAGAGCCACCGTCGATTCTCGATTCGCGCACCAAGCTGCTCGCGTACATCAATCAACGTGATCTTGTCTTCGTTCCGCCACACATCTTGTATTCGCTGCAACAGCAAGTCCCCCTGCTCTATCAAGAGCTTGAGCGAGAGTGCATAGGCGGGCTGGAAAAAGCCGCCACACCCTCCACGCTCCTTTTCTTGTTCGCTTACCTCCATGAGCTCACCTGGCGAAGAGCGCCGCTGCAGAACAACTGGACAAAGGCGCTTGCCGAGAAGGCGGTGGGCGAGTTCGCGGGGTCGTTCTCCAAAAGAGAATTTGCCGATCCGGATATGCTTTCGGAACGCCTTCGCTCCCCGCTCCTCGACACAGTGTCTCAACTTGCGACGTGGGGAGATCGATGTGCGCCCTCCCTAACGCCGGCTGTGCTCGAGGAGATTCCGCTCTTGCCCTTCCTGATGGAAAAGAGCCAGCACCTGCGCGACGCATGTGCATGCCTCGATGCGGTTAGCTTTGGTTCTGCCCGCTGTCTAGGACGGCCCCTGCCTGAGTGCTACCGCGAGGGTGCGCATGAGGGCTTCTATCCTACCTATGCAAACGTAGATGCAGCTCTGAAAGTCTTGGTAGGCAGCATGCTTAGCGTGCACCGCCATATCGCTCGCGAGTACGAAGACTCTCTGCTGATCAGCCCCGCCGCCGGTCGTGAGATGACGCGGGCCGCCCCAGGCCGAGGACGCGCCGAGCGCGTCAGCTCGGGTAGGCGCCTGGCTAGCCGATCGTCTCGTGCAAGGCTTCCCTGAGAATTCAGGGGCTCGGAAAAGTCACAGCTTTGCTGTTCCAGCCGGAATAGTCACAGGTTTGCCGGTGACGTTGTTACAGTGATTTTAGGCCCAGACCCGATCCTCAAGAATGGATAAATGGCTGTTCTGTAAGGAGTGAAAGCATAACAATACAGTCACAGTTTTACCGAGTCGGGTTGCCCCACCGATATCCCCGCCTCCGTCTGCACGACCGGCTTCATCGTCCCATCCGGGTTGTACTGCAGATGCTCGACCGTGACCGCACGCCGCCCGATCGCGCCGTTCTGGTCGCCGATGGCGAGCGCGGCGTTGTGCAGGAAGAGGTACCAGCGGCCCTTGAACTCGGCGATGCCCGGATGGATCGTGAAGCTGTACTTGCCTGAGCCCGTCAGCTCGCCGCGGTACGTCCACGGACCGGCCAGCGAGGTCGCCGTCGCATAGGACACTTTTTCATCCCGGTGCGTGGCACGGTCCAGCGACGCGTACGTCAGGTAGTAGAGATCCCCGCGCTTGTGCAGCCACGGACCTTCTTCGAAGTGCGGCGGCGTGATCTCGGTGATCGGGCCGTCGAGCTCGATCATGTTCGGCTTCAGCCGTGCGATGTAGCACTGCCGGTTGCCCCAGGCGATCCACGTCGTGCCATCGTCATCGGTGAAGACCGTCGGGTCGATGTCCTCCCAGCTGTGCGTGCCCCTGGGCGTCATCTCGTTGGTGATCAACGCCGCCCCCTTCGCGTCGACGAAAGGGCCGGTCGGCGTGTCGGACACCGCCACCGCGATGGCCTTGCCCGGATGTCCATCATCATGCTCGACCGCTGCGTAGAACCAGAAGCGTCCGTCCTTCTCGATCGCCTGCGAGGCCCACGCGTCCGCCTTGGCCCAGGCGAAATCGGCCACCTTCATGATCGGGCCATGGTCGACCCACGTTGCCATGTCCGTCGTCGAATACACCAGCCACTCGCGCATGTTGAACATCTCGTCGCGCTGCGCCTGGTCGTGCCCGACGAAGAGATAGAGGCGGTCGCCGACCACGAGTGGCGCCGGATCGGCGGTGAACTTGTCGCGTATCAGCGGATTCGAGCGTGGCGTCACAGCCTGCGCGCGCTCCCCGGCCGGCTGCGCCGACAGAGGAAGCGCCAACAGCGTCGCCAACAGCGGCATGCATGCGAATTGGCAGATCCTCATCGTGTGTTCTCCTGCGTGGCGGGTTCCGCGCCCTGCCCCATGCGCGCCAGCCAGCCGTGCATTGCCATCCAGGCGGCGAACGCCTCGAACCAGCCCGTGCTCGTCGTCGGCTTGGCGTACATGCCGAACCCATGGCCGCCCTGTTCGTAGAAGTGGAATTCCACCGGGCGCCGTGCCGAGCGCCACGCTTCGACCAACCCGAAACCGCCATCGGCGAACAGGCCATCGTCGGCCGCGATCGCGACGAACAGCGGTGGCGCATCCGTGGGCACGTCGATCGCGGCCAACGGCCCGTAGATCATGCCGATGAAGGCAGGGTCGGCGTCGTCGCCAGCCAGCGTCGTCGCCAGCGTCAGCATGGCGCCGGCTGAGAAGCCGACCATGCCGATGCGACGCGGGTCCACGCCCCACTCACGGGCGCGACTGCGCACCAGCGCGAACGCGGCGCGCGCGTCGGCGATCTGCGGCGCGAGCTGCGGTATCGACGCGAGCGGATCCACGCGGTACGCGGGCACGGGGCCGGCCAGCATCGCCTGCATCGATTGCGCGAAGCCATCGAGATCGTCGGGTGTCCGCTGCAGCCGGTACTTCAGCACGAACGCGGCGACACCCCGATCCGCGAGGGCGCGCGCAACCTCCCATCCTTCGTTCTGCATCGACAACGAGCGGAATCCGCCACCCGGCGCCACGATCACGGCCGTGCCGGTCGCTTTCGCCGGATCCGGCAGGAACGGCGTGAGGGTGGCGCGGTCGACGTTGCGCACGAACACGCTACCGTACTGTCGGTGCCAGGCTTCGTTCGCCTTGCTGTCCGCGTCGCGTGGCGGACCAAGTTGAACGGCGTTCGGCTGCGGCGGCGCGGCGATGGGGGTCATCGCGTCGTCCTGGGCATGGACAGGCACGATGAAGGTCCACGTCACTACGGTGAACGCGATGCAGCAGACTTTCAGTGCGCGCATCACGATGGCGGAGGCCGTCCGGCGAGCGATCTCCTGCAAATGAGGAATCATTCCGCCCTCCCCTTGCCGCGCTCCCAGGCGAGCTCGAAGGACAACGACGCTCTCTCACCGGGCGACAGCACGCGCGGCGCAAGCGTGAAGGCATCGGGCGGGCCGGTCTGCGGTTCGACGCAGGTGGAATGCGCGGCACCGTCGTAGACCACCCAGTGATCGGTGTCGGCCTTCAGGCGCAGCAGCTGATCGCCCCGCTGCAGGGCGATGTCGCCACTGGCGACGAAGCAGTCATCCCACGGACCGGCGCTGGGCGGCGTGCGCGGCAACGTGGCGATGCCGTCGGCGTCGCGCGGATACATGGCGTCCGGGCTGAACACCAGTCTGTCGGGTTTTCGGAACCAGGGGTGCCATCCCAATGCGACCGGCATGGCGTGCGTTCCCGCACGCACCGCGAGTTCGAGCAGCAGCCGGTCGCCGTCCACGCGCAGCGCCTGCGTTGCCGTGCCGCCAAACGGCCAGTACCCGTCCTGGGGAAGCATGAGCGACAGTTGCGCGCTGTCCGCCTCGAGCACATCGACCTGCCACGGCCGCGAGAATCCGACGCCGTGGATCGCATGCCCGCCGAAGTTCACCGGCAGTCTGTGCGCAGCGCCGCCGAACGCGAAGCGTCCCGCGCGCAGGCGACCCGCCCACGGCACCATCGAATAACAGCCCCACGCGATGGTCGCGGGCCAGCCGTCGTCCGGCCCGACCAGCCATTCCGTCCCATCGAAGCGGATCTGCGCCACGCGACCGCCGGCGTCCGGCGCGAGCGCCACCTGCAGGCGCTCCGTGCGCAACCAGTGCAGCGGCCCGGCATGCAACGGCGCCAGCGCATCGTCGCACGGCAACCGCGGCTCAGCCGCCATAGGGATCGATGGTGCGGATGCGGCCGTCCGCTTCGTGGTGCAACACCGTGCACTTGGCGGAACGCAGGTGCGTCACCCCGCCCGACATCAGGGCATCGTGGTAGAACAGATACCACTGGCCCTCGAACGCGCAGATCGAATGATGTGTGGTCCAGCCGACGACCGGCGTGAGGATCACGCCGCCGTACGTGAATGGGCCATACGGACTGTCGCCAACCGCATAGCACAGCAGGTGCGTGTTACCGGTGGAATACGACAGGTAGTAGCGACCGGCGTGCTTGTGTACCCAGGGGCCTTCGAAGAACCGGCGCGCATGGTCGTCGGCACGCAGCGGACGTCCCTGCTCGTCCAGGATCACGATCTCGCGCGTCGGCTCGGCGAGCGACGTCATGCCCGCATCGAGCCGGCCGACGCGCGGCCCCAGCGCAGGCGCCTCGCCCACCGGCTCCTCGTTCGCCGCGTCATGCCGGTTGTCGCGGTACTTCTGCAACTGGCCGCCCCAGATGCCACCGAAGTACAGGTAGTGCGTTCCGTCGTCGTCCTCGAAAACGGCCGGATCGATGGAGTACGCCCCGTCGATGGGCGCGGGTTCGGCGGTGAACGGCCCTTCCGGCGTCTCCGATACCGCCACGCCGATACGGAACAGGCCGCCGCCGTCCTTGGCGGGGAAATAGAGGTAATAGCGCCCATCGCGATGTGCGGCGTCGGGCGCCCACATCTGCCTGTCGGCCCAGGGCACATCGCGCACATGCAGCGCTACGCCGCAGTCGGTGGCCTCGCCTTCCGGCGAGTCCATCCGCAGCACGTGGTAGTCCTCCATGCCGAAGTGGCCCCCTTCGTCGTCGAAGGCACCACCGCCGTCGATGTCGTGGGAGGGATAGATGTACAGGCGTCCTTCGAACACGTGCGCCGAAGGATCGGCCGTGTAGATGTGGGTCACCAGCGGCTGGGAGATCGCACGCGCCTTCAGTCGCTCGAGCGTGCCGTCGGGCGCCGGCGCGTCGTCGTGCAGGGAGGTTTCGTTCATGGGCAGTGGGGTGTGGGTCATGCGGCTGCGCCCGCTGCGCGGCGACGCTGTTCGAGGTCGTGTTCGATGCGCGTCTCCATCCCCTTGTCGATCCGGTAGACGAAGAGCAGCGCCACCGCCACCAGGAACGGGATGGAGCAATAGACGCTGACGGTCAGCCGGATGCCGTCGACGACCGCGTCCGGCTGCGTGGCGGCACCGGCCTGGTAGCCGTAGTGCGCGAGGATGCCGGCGACCAGCGCGCCGCCCACGCTGAGGCCGATCTTCAGTCCGCACAGCATGGCGGAGAAGATGATGGCGGTGGCCCGACGATGGTTCTTCCACTCGGAGTAGTCGGCGACGTCAGCGATCATCGCCCACAGCAGCGGGATGGTGATGCCGTAGCAGAAGCCGTGCAGCATGAAGGCACCGAACGCCAGTGCCACCGCGGTGGGCGGGAAGACGTAGAACACCAGCAGGAACAACGTCGACACGAGCAGTGCGCCACCGAAGACATCGCGCTTGCCGAAACGGTCGGCCAGGCGGCGCGACACGCCGATGCCGAGGATCATGCACAGGATGCCGCTGCCGTTGAACAGGCTGAACGCCGACGTGGCCGGATCCTCGGGCCAGGTGAAGCCCGACAGCCCCAGGCCGGTGAGCGCGGCGTTCAGCGCCGCGATGAAGCCGTTGAAACCCGAGTTGTCGAGGAAGCCCGACAACGCCGCCTCGCTCATGTAGTACTGGAAGTAGTAGATGTAGGTGCCGCCTTTCAGCGCGAGGTTGATGAACACCAGCACCGTCAGCGCCAGCATCACCTGCCACGGCCGGTTGCGCACCAGGTCGGCGAGGTCCTGCATCACCCCGGCGGACTGCTCCTTCGTCGGCACGATGCGTTCGCGCGTGGTCGCGAAGGTGACCAGGAAGAAGACCGTGCCGACCACCGCGAACACGGTCATCACGCGCTCGAAGCCGAGTACGCGGTCGCCGTCGCCCAGTATCAGCACCAGCGGCATCAGCAGTACCTGGATGATGAACTGCGCGATCATCACGGCCACGAAGCGGTACGCCGACAGGCTGTTGCGCTGGGCCATGCTGCCGGTCAGCACGCCGCTCAGCGCCGAGTACGGCAGGTTGTTCGCCGCGTAGACCAGCACCAGCAGGCTGTAGGTCAGCAGCGCGTAGGCGACCTTGCCCCGCTCGCTGAAGTCCGGCGTGCTGAAGGCCAGCAGCGACAGCACGCCGAACGGGATCGCCGTCCACAGGATCCAGGGGCGGAACCTGCCCCACCGCGTCGACGTGCGGTCCGCGGCGATGCCGATCAGCGGCGTGAACACGAAGGCGCCGAGCAGGCCCACGACGAAGATGATCGTCGCCGCCGTCGCCGGCGGCAGGCGGTACACGTCGGTGTAGAAGAAGGCCAGGTACGTGATCAGCGTCTGGAAGATCAGGTTCGCCGCCAGGTCGCCCAGGCTGTAGCCCAGCTTTTCCCGGATCGTGAGCGTGTGGTCAGTGCTAGCCATGCGTCGGCTGTCCTGGACGTCGTGGAAGGAAGGCGTGCGGGATGCGGCAGGTGTCGGTCATCGCGCCGTCACCTCGAAGGGCACGCGTGCACGGACATCGGCGCTGGACGCGCCCACGCGCAGTTCGTAGCGCCCCGGCGGCACGACATAGGCGCCACGCGCTTCGTCGTAACGGCGCAACGCCTGGTGCGGCGACAGCTCGAATGTCACGGTACGCCGCTCACCGGGGGCCAGGTGGATGCGCTGGAAGCCGCGCAGTTCCTGCTGCGCATCGCCGGCCGCGGCCTGCAGCGGACGCACGTACAGCTGCACCACTTCATCGCCGGCGCGCTTGCCGGTATTCGCCACCTCCACCTGCACACGCAGGCGACCATCCGGCGAGACGGTGGGCGCGTCCGTACGCAACTCGCCATAATCGAAACGGGTGTACGACAGGCCGTACCCGAACGGATACAGCGGCGTGCCGCGGAAGTAGCGGTAGGTGCGGCCTTCCATCGTGTAGTCGTCGAAGGCCGGCATCGGCTGGCCGGCGGTGTAGAACGTCACCGGCAGGCGGCCGCCCGGGTTGGCATCGCCGAACAGGGTCTCCCCGACCGCGGTACCGCCGCGCTGTCCCGGATACCACGACATCAGGATCGCCGGCAGGTTCTCCTGCGCCCAGTCCACCGCCAGCGCGGAGCCGCCGGTCAGCACCAGCACGACCGGCTTGCCGGTGGCGTGCAGCGCTTCGAGCAGGGCACGTTGCGTGGCGGGCAGGCGCAGATCGGTGCGGTCGCCGCCTGCGAAGCCCGAGTAGTTGACGGTCATCTCCTCGCCTTCCACATCACCGGTCAGGCCGCCGACGAATACCACCACATCGGCGTTGCGGGCGACGTCGATCGCCTCCTCGAACGGCGGCTTCGCACCCGGCATGCGCCAGGCCAGGCGCACGCCCGCATCGCGCTCGGCATCGTAGTACTCCAGCCGCAGGTCATACGCCCGCCCAGCCTGCAGGTCGAGTTCCACGCCGTCGCTGCGCAGGCGGTCGCTGTCGGTCCAGTGGTCGAGCACGCGCCTGCCGTCCACGTACAGGCGGAAGCCGTCGTCGGCCGCGGCTTCGATCCGGTACCTGCCGGACACCGGCGGCAGCAGCTGGCCACTCCAGCGGATGCTGAAGCGGTCGTTCGGCACGCCCTGCCCCGGGCCCGCCTCGCCGCGCGCCTGCAGGTTGTCGGTCGGCGAACCCCGATCCCAGCGGAAGCCGATCTGCGCATCGGTGCGTACCAGCGCGGGGGAGCCGGACAGATCCTGCGTGCGGAAGTATTCGCCCCGCAGTCCGCGTTCGGGAGAATCGACAGACGGCCGCAGGTAGGCCGCTTCGATCAGCGGCGTCGCGGCCGGATCGTCGCGACCTTCCACCAGGTCCACGCCACGCGCATAGCTCACCTCGATGCCCTTGGCGGCATCCCGGATGCCTTGCAGGATCGTCACCGGCGCAGCCGGTGTACCGAAGTAGTTGCCAAGCAGCGCCATGGTGTCGTCGGCGGTCGGCCCGATCACGGCGATGCGTTTCAGGCTGCGCGACAGCGGCAGGATGCCGTCGTTCTTCAGCAGCACCAGCGATTCGCGCGCCGCCTTCAGTGCCAGCGCATCGTGCGCAGGCGCCTGGTTCACCGCGTACGGGATGCGTGCCCACCGCACGCGCTCAGACGGATCGAACATGCCCAACCGCATCCGCGCGGTGAACAACCGCGTCACCGCGTCGTCGATCTCGGCTTCGCTGATCAGGCCCTGGCGCACCGCGGCAGGCAGCGAGGCGTATTCCTCGCCGCATTCCAGCTCGGTGCCATTCTTTACGGCCAGCGCCGCGGCCTGCTCGCGGGTGGCGACGATCTTGTGGTTCTTCCAGATGTCGACGATGGCCCAGCAGTCCGACACCACGTAACCCTTGAAGCCCCAGTCGCGACGCAGCACGTCACGCAGCAGAAACCTGCTGGCACTGGCGGATTCACCATAGACACGGTTGTACGCACCCATCACCGCGTCCACGTCGCCCTCTTTCACCAGTGCTTCGAACGCGGGCAGGTAGGTGTCGTACAGGTCGCGCTTGCTCGGCTTCGCGTCGAAGTGGTGGCGGTCGGCCTCGGGGCCGCTGTGCACGGCGAGGTGCTTGGCGGTCGCATCCAGCTTGCGGTAGGTCGGATCGTCGCCCTGCAGGCCGCGCACGAACGCCACGCCCATGCGCGATGTCAGGTAGGGATCTTCGCCGTAGGTCTCCTGTCCCCTGCCCCAGCGCGGATCGCGGAAGATGTTGATGTTCGGCGACCAGAACGTCAGGCCCTGGTAGCGGCCATGCTGGCCATCGCGGACGAACTGATGGTGCTTGGCGCGCGCTTCGTCGCTGATGGTGGTCGCGATCTCGCCCATCAGCGGCACGTCGAACGTGGCCGCCAGTCCGATGGCCTGGGGAAACACCGTCGCCTGGCCGGCGCGTGCCACGCCGTGCAGCGCCTCGTTCCACCAGTCGTAGGCGGGAATCCCCAGACGCTCGATCGCAGGCGCGGCGTTCTGCATCTGCGCCGCCTTTTCCTCCAGCGTCATCTGCGCGACCAGCGAGGCGGCGCGCGCCTCGAACGTGCGCGACGTATCGAGCCAGGGTTTCGCATCGGCCGCCTGCGCGGACGGCAAGGTCCACGTGGCCACGCACAGCACCAGCGCGCACAGCCCGGGCGCGATGCGCCGGACACGGGAAACGGAAGGCATCGTCGTCATCATTCGCTCCTCAAAGCGCGCTCGTCGCGCGCGAACGGACCCAGCAGGGCACCGACGAAGCCGCCAGCGCGATCGGTACTCAGTACGGTGCCATCGACCTTGCTGGCCAACGTCTGCCAACCGCGGCCGTCGCCCGTGTCGAACGCGAAACCGTAGTCGCCCTCGTCGCCCTCGATCCTAAGGCGGAGGGCATCGGTCGCCGCCACGTCGCGCGTCGCCAGCGTGCGCGTGGTGCCGCTACCGTCGCGGCCCTCGAGGAATACCGCCACACGGTTGCCATCGAGCCGGCGCACGCCGAGGAAGTCCACGCCAGCACCGGCGGCTGGGGTGAAGATGGTACTAGCGCACGAGGCGACGAGCCACGCGAACGAGATCTGCAGCCGGTCCGTGTGCAGCGCCGCGATGAACGAATCGATGAATGCGACCAGCCCAAAGCTGTGGCCAGGCGCTGACGCGAGGCGGATGCAGATGCTGC
>PKDC01000060.1 GCA_002862435.1 Pseudomonadota bacterium
AAAGCCAGGGAGAAGCCACGGCAGCGCCGGGGGATTCTCCCCGGCGGGGTTGAGTTGTATCGGATCCCAGCCTTGCGGCTGCGCCCCTCTTCCGGATCCGAAGGGGCTATGGGGCGCGGTGATGACCCTCACCGCGGGGGTTGGACACCTTTCGGCCCATTGGCCTTTCCCTAAGGCCAAGAGCATGCGCCTGCGGCGCGATCTTTACAGGATCTGCGCCGTCCCGAAGCAGGTCGATCACCGCTTCCAGATGGGCGCAACTCTCCTCAGTTTATACCTTGGGAATGAGAGCCGGGGAGACCAGGAGTGATCCACTCCCGTCCGAAACTCATTAAGATGGGGCATTACATCCCTGTGAACCAGGACGCGGTCATGATTTTTCCCTGGCGATCGAGCGCTCAACGTCAGCCTCCACCTTCGATCAATGCTCATGCTTTGGGGTCGACCGCTGCTGCGGAGCGGCATCCCGGCCTGCCGATCCTGGCGGCTGATGCGCTGCTTCAGCCCAGAAGCAAAGCGGTTGCCGAAATCCAGGAGTTGTGCGGCTTCCCCAGGGAACATTTTTCCGCGTTGGTCATGCCTTTGCTACGGTCGGTGGCCGAGTGGTGCCAGTCGTTTCCTGCATCCGAAGCCCATCACCATGCCCGACCCTTTGGACTACTGGACCACACGCTGGAGGTCGCCATTCTGGCCTTGCGGCTGCGCCGCGGCATCCTGCTTCCGGAAGGCGCGACCGCCGAAACGCTCGCTCAATATCAGGATCGGTGGACCTATGGCGTATTGGCGGCGGCGCTCATCCACGATCTGGGCAAGCCCGCCATCGACCAGACCGTGACGCTGTACGCGCGCGGCCGGCCCACCGGCGAAAACTGGAACCCTTGGGCCGGTCCGGTCACCAAGGCCAAGGCCGACGCCTATCTGGCGCACTACCGCAAGGAGCGGCGCCATCGCCTTCACGATCGCGCCAAGCCGATGTTCTCCCCCTGGTGGGTGCCGCCGCAATCCGTGCAGTGGATGGCTGCCGACATGAACTTGCTGGCTGAATGGATCGCCGTCTTGCACGGGGAAGCCGGCGGCTCCTTGGCCGCTATCGTTGCCCAGGCCGATAGCACGTCCGTGGCCCGCGACCTGCAGGGTTCTGTGGCAGCATCCTCTGCCGCTGAGCGCCTGCCGGAAGCTGTACCAGCATCCGCTCCGCTGCGGCAGGAGACAGGCCCCCGGCCGCTGCATGAGCGCCTGCTGATGGCCCTGCGGCACCTGATCCAGGAGGGCGAACTGCCCCTCAACCGCAATGGCGCCGCGGGATGGGTGACCGAAGACGGCCTCTGGATGGTCAGCAAGCGGACGGCAGACGCGCTGCGGCAGCATCTTGCCGGGCTCGGGGTCGGGGGGATCCCGACCAGCAATGACCGCATCTTCGACGTGCTCCAGGAGCACGGCATCCTGATCCCCTGCGGAGATCGAGCGATCTGGAAGGCGGCGGTCTCGAGCGGGGAATGGCGGCATACGCTGACCGTGCTGCGGTTTTCCCTGTCGGCCGTGTGGCCGGACCCCGGCCAGCGGCCGGAAGGATTTGCCGGTTCCGTTGAATGGGGGGGCGACGCGGGCGGCGCGCAGGTACAGGCCCAAATTGCGGCGGAGGGTGTAGCGTTACCCGTTCCTGCGGAACATCCCGAAGCCGCGAATTCTGAGCTTGGCGCGGTGCGCCTCGATCCCCTCCTCGAGGAGGCCGCGGAGCCGCCGGAACTCACAGGGCATGACGTGAGCCTCCCACCGCAGGCCTCGCAGACCCGGCGACCTGCCAGCGCGGAACGCGCATCCACCACCGAAGGCCTGTTCCTGCAATGGCTGCGGGACGGTGCTGCATCTGGAAAACTGGAAATAAACACCAAGAATGCCCGGATCCACCGCATCCCGGAAGGGCTCATCCTGGTCAGCCCAGCCGCGTTCCAGGACTTCGTTGCCCAATCGGAAACGCCGCTCGAATGGAAGAATGTGCAGACTAGGGTTCGCAAGCTGGCGCTACATCGAAAAACAGCCGCCGGCGAGAACTTCCATACCTTTCTGGCCGAAGGGAAGCGCAAGAGCGGCATGCTCAAGGGGATGCTGTTCCCGGATCCCCGCGCCATCCTGCCCAATGGGGACACGCTCGCCTTCAATCCTCACATTAAACTGGTCGCGGGATGAAAATTGCCGAGTTGCTAGACAAATACTTGAAAGAGCGTCACCTGAGACCGGCCAGCGCGCGATCTTATCTGGGCGTGGGTAAGGTTTTCGCTGATGATCTCAAGGATCCCGACCTCGAAATATTGACGGTCGATGACCTCGTGCGCTGGCGGGAACAGATTCTGGGGCGGGCCAGGCCGGCGACCTGGAACAACTACCACCGTCATACCAAGGCGCTGTGGCGATGGGCGGTTAGGACTGGATTACTGGAGCAGGATCCCTTCATTCGGGTCACCTCGGTTCCGGTCGTAAAGTCTGGCAAGAAGATCCTTGATGAGGACGCCCTCGCAAAGGCATGCAGCCTAATGGCCAAAAACCCCGATCGCTATAAGCCGGCTTGGTTCTGGATCATCGTGCTGCGGTTCATGTATGCCACGGGAGCGCGGCGACGCCAGATGGTGGCACTGCGCTGGCGCGACATCGACTGGGAAAACGCTTCGCTGACGTTCACTGTCGAAGGAAGCAAGACACGTCGGGAATGGAAGATTCCCCTTACCCCTGAGACGATGCGGGATCTCAGCGTCTTGCAGGAACGGGCGCGGCAGTATTCGCGCTCATTGAATAGTTCGGAGCAGGGCAAAGCGATGATCGAACAGCAAATTTTCAGTCTGCCGCTGTTCAATCGGAGATACCGAGGCCCGGAAATGCTCGAGGACCACCTGTCGAAAATAATGGTCCGTCTGAGCAAGGACTCTGGCATCACCATCAGTCCACATCGGATCCGGCACACCACGGCTACGCGCTTGGCCAGCGGTAAAAATCCAGACCTGAAGAGCATCCAACAATACTTGGGTCATTCCAATCTTCTGCAGACCCTGGAATATGTTCATCCCGACATCGACCAGATGCGCCTATTGCATGAAAAGCTGGATCATCTCCCGTGGGAAGTGCCCACGAGCGATCTGGACTAGGCTGAAATTTTAGCGGCGGCACTATTGTATGATTACTTGCATCGCCGGGAGAACTTTTGACGGTGCCGCGGCGAAAAGAGTAGATTGTAGAAATTCTAGACGAGTGCGCTGGTTCGGGCGTGAGAATAAGGGAGGCAAGTCGACGCTTGCCTCGCCGACACGAAGGTCGGCTCCCTGGCCGGGGGTCGGCTTTATCGCTAGGTTAAAAAATTCCCTGATTAAGAGTCAGCTGCTCTACCATTGAGCTAACGGCCCACAGGGCTTGTAACCTGTGGCAAGTCGGCAATTTTCCTATATGCCTCCCCGCCTGTCAATTTGCATTGCCCCAGAATCCGGGTTGACACTATGCGGCTCCGTGTCAACCAAAGCGAGGCCGTCGGTCGAGCGCCTGCGGCGCGACGATTGGCGGTGGAACTGAACTATCGGGCCCTGCCCAGCGCCGAGATGTCAAAACTGCGCGTGGCCCACACGAGCACGCCATCCCCTTGCCAGATATCGACTGGCGGTTTCCGCGTAGCCTGCGCCCTCTGTTCGACGATTTCAGTCATCGCGTCGATGGCCACACTTGTTTCATGAATGACGGAGCAAGCCCTGTGCTGGTCAATCCAGCCGCGATCCATCCGGTGGCGCGGTGCCCATTACCCCAAGGCAAATCCGATGTCCAGCGCGGCGTTCTTGAGCACGGTCAGCAGAGCCGGATCGGCCAGTGCACGATGAAACTGGGGAATGCCTGGAATGGCGCCGGCGGCTTCGGCGCGTTCGTTCAGTGCCAGCGCGGGCCGGTTGGCATGCATCGAGGAAGGGTAATAAAGCCCCTGTATCGCGGGATAGGCCCGGTGGAAACCACGCGCCCAGTTGCGCCCGACCGAGCGCGGCCCGCTCATCAGCCCCATGGACGCCCCGGCGCGGGTCGGAAAGGCGCCGCTCAAATCGAGCAAGCGGACCGCGGTGGCGAGGCGCAGCCCAACCAGCCAGGGCTGACGGTTTTCGCGGTGGATGACGCGAGTTTGCTGGAACACCTCGGCCAAACAGCTTATTGGACTTTCGGCCAGATACATCACCGCCTGGGCCTGCAAGCCGGGCCGGAGATTGGGATGGTGATCGAAACGGGCGTCGGTCGGCCCGTAGTGGCGAAAATCGCGCCAGCGCGTCGGGTGCGTGCCGGCGCGAAAATAAACCCGCCAGAGCAGGCTACCGGCCGGCAGCGTGCGCAACTCGGGGTCGAGCCCGGCGAGTCGCGTCAGGTCCGGCTCGGGCGGAATCTTGGCCGTCACAGCTGCCGGGCGATGGCGATTACGGGCTCAGGGTCGCGACCGGATTTCAGCCACGACAGCGGACTCAGCGGACCGGTTGCGGCATCGAGTTCAGGATCCGGAGCGCTGTACCACCGCCACACCGACACCGGATCAAGGTCGCCGGCCAGCGCCGTATTGACGGGTGCCAGATTGGGCAGCAGCCCGTTTTCCTGAAACTGGAACAGCGGAATCCGCAGGTTGCGGTCGATGCGAAAGGCGTATAGGGCGCCACTGGCGATCAATTGTCGCACGCGGGTGGGCGTAATCCCGAGGCGCAATGCGGCCTCGGCGGGCGTCAGGCTGGTGTCGAGCAGCGCGGCGAAACAGGTGGCATAGTCGAGTAACGGATCGGGCGCGCCGGGCTGTTCGGCGATCTGGGCGCCGGCAACCGCGAGCAGCGCTTGTTCCTCGGCGGGAAGCTCCTCGACCGATGGACCGTAGAGCGTCTCGCGCATTGCGCCGATGGCTTCTTGCAGCGCCTGGTTCAAGGCCTCGGGCGCCTTGGACTTCAGCCCATGAAGCTCGAAATATCGATCGTCCGCCGCATGCGTCGAGGCCATCACCCCACCTCGCTTTCGTTTCCTTTCCCCGCAAGCTAGCGAAAGTCGGATCGACGTGTCAAGGCGCTGGCCGGACGGGGAAAAATTGGCTGAGGGGGCGGTTGGCCTGACCTTCGCCGACGGGCGGGTGATTCAGGCGCGATCGGGGCGAGCGTCATGCGCGGCCAGGCAAATGGTGGGACATGCCCGGCCGCGATGAAACGGCCTCAGAGCCCGGAGCCGAAGCCGAGCAGTTCGACGCTGATGTCCTCGGTGCCGGTGATGCGGCACTGGCAGGCCAGGCGCGACTTGGAGCCCACGCCGACGATGCTGTCGAGCTTTTCATTTTCCAGCGGGCTGAGTTTGGACACGCTCTTGCGGCCGCTTTGCAGGAAAATGTGGCAACTGCCGCATTTCGCGTTGCCGTCGCATTTGTGGGGGATATTCTCCCCGGCCGCCAGGATCAGCTCCAGCAGGGTTTGGCCCTCGCTGGCAGCGATGGTTTTTCCAGAGGGCAGAATGGTGAGCTGAGGCATGACACAGGACTCCGTTGGGGTTGAGGGATTCAATCCATTTCCTCGATCCAGGCCATCTGGATGGCCTCCAGCACGCGCTCGTTGGAGCGCTCGGGATCGTCGCTGAACTCGGGCAGGCCGGTGATCCAGCGATGCAGGTCGGTGAAGCGCAGGGCGCGTGGATCCACCTCGGGGTGACGGTCCACCAGGGTCTGCGCGATGGGCAATACGTCGGTCCATTTCATGGCGGGCCTCAATGGTTTTCCCGGACGAAATTGCGGCTGTAACGGGGAATCTCCACCACCACCTCGGCGCTCTGCGGCATCCGCACCTGGCAGGACAGGCGTGAGTTGGGTTCCAGGCCCCAGGCCTTGCCGAGTTGGTCTTCCTCATCGTCGCTGGCCGGGCGCAGGGCCTCGAAGCCGCGACGGATCACTACATGGCAGGTGGTGCAGACACAGGCCTTCTCGCAGGCATGCTCGATCGCCACCCCGGCCGCCAGCAGGGCATCGGACAGCCGGCTGCCCGGCGCGGCCTCCACGGTGGCGCCTTCGGGGCACAGGTCGGGATGGGGAAGGACCGTGAGTTGCGTCACATCAGCCTCCGATTTCCTGCACGCGTCGGCCAGCCAGCGCGGTGCGGATGTTGTGATCCATGCGGCGGGCGGCGAAGGGGTCGGTGAGGGCGTCGAGGGCCGATTTGGCGAGGCTGATGGCCTCCCCGTCGGACCCCGCCAGGCTGTCCTCCAGATGCTGGACCGCCTGCAGCATCGCGGCGATTTCGGCATCGTTCAGGAGCGCGGCGCCGTCGGCATTCAGTGCCGCGCGGGTGGCCTCGATGAGGCGCTGGGCCTCGACTTTCTGTTCGGCCAGGATGCGCGCCCTGGCGTCATCCTGGGCATGGGCGAGGGAGTCGGCCAACATACGGGTGATGTCTTCATCGCTCAGACCATAAGAGGGCTTCACCACCACCTGGGCGCCGGTGCCGGTGCTCTCCTCGGTAGCGGACACGCTCACCAGTCCGTCGGCATCAACCTGGAACAACACCTGGATGCGCGCCGCGCCGGCGGCCAGGGGCGGGATGCCGCGCAGCTCGAAGCGGGCCAGCGAGCGGCAGTCCGCCGCCAGATCCCGTTCGCCCTGCACGATGTGCAGGCCCATGGCGGTCTGGCCGTCCTTGAAGGTGGTGAAATCCTGCGCCCGGGCGATGGGCAGGGTGCTGTTGCGGGGGATGATCTTCTCCACCAGCCCGCCCATGGTTTCGATGCCCAGCGACAGCGGAATGACATCCAGCAGCAGCCAGTCCTCCCCGTCGCGGTTACCCGCCAGCACGTTGGCCTGGATCGCGGCGCCCAGCGCCACCACCTGATCGGGATCGAGATCGATGAGGGGCGGTTTGCCGAAGCATTCCGCCACTGCGGCGCGTACCTGGGGCATGCGGCTGGCACCACCCACCAGCACCACGCCATCGACTTCAGCGGGGGTGAAGCCGGCATCGCGCAAGGCGCGGCGGGTAAGTTGCAGGGTTTTTTGCACCAGGTCGGCGGTCAGCGTGGCGAATTGCTCGCGCGTGATGCGGCAGGCCGGGCGCGGGCCAGCGCCGGCGTCGAAGGCAAGATCCACCGCTTCCACCGTGCTCAGGGCCTCCTTGGCCCGGCGTGCATGGGCGAGGAGTTCGCTGTAGGCGGCGGGGGTCAGGGCCAAGTCGGTCTCGGCGAGAAACCAGTCGGCCAGCCGGCGATCGAAGTCATCTCCGCCGAGGGCGGTGTTGCCGGCGGTGGCCAGCACCTCGAACACCCCCTGGCGCAGGCGCAGGATGGAGAGATCAAAGGTCCCGCCGCCCAAGTCGTAGATGGCAAAGATGCCCTCGCTGCCCTTGTCCAGGCCATAAGCCACAGCGGCGGCGGTGGGCTCGTTGAGCAGGCGCAGCACCTCGATGCCCGCCAGCCGGGCGGCATCGCGGGTGGCCTGACGCTGTCCATCATCGAAATAGGCCGGGACCGTGATCACGGCGCCGTGCAGCGGGCCACCCAGGGCGGCTTCGGCCCGTACCCGGAGCACTTTCAGGATCTCGGCGGAGATTTCCACCGGCGACAGCGGGCCGCGAGGGGTCTGGAAGCGGATCATGCCGTCCCCCTCGACCACCTGATAGGGCAGGGGGCCGGCCTGGGCCAGATCCGCCGTGCCCCGCCCCATGAAGCGCTTGATGGAGTGGAAGGTGGCGCCGGGATTGTGGATCGCCGCCTCCCGCGCTGCGCGGCCCACCTGGGCACGGCCGTCGGCCTGGAAGCCCACCACCGAGGGCAGCAGGGCCTCGCCGGCGTCATTGAGCAGCACCCGGACCTGGCCGTTGTCGAGGGTGGCAACCAGCGAATGGGTGGTGCCGAGGTCGATCCCCACCGCCAGGCGGCGGATCACGGGTTCCTCGGTCGCAGCGCCGGGTTCGAGGATTTGCAGCAGGCTCATGAGAATTCCCACTCCTCGATCGCGGCCTGCGCCTGCTCGATGAGCCGGCGCAGGAACATGAGCTGGCGCACCCGCTGGGCGGCAGCGTTGTCGTCGCGTTCCTCGTCCAGCGTGCGGATCAGCGCCTGGACCAGGCGCTCGCGTTCGGCCAGCAAGGACTCGGCGAGTCGGGCCAGCCGGTCCTGGTCGCCGGCCTTGCGGGCGGCCTCGAGGTCCTCGTGCCAGCTCATCTGTTGAAAAAGAAAGTCCGCCGGCAAGGGGATGGAGCCGGCGGACAAAACATCCACCCCGCGCAAGGCAAGCAGGTGGGTGGATCGGGTCAGCGGGTCCTTGAGGTTGCGATAGGCCTCATTGATCCGCGCAGCCTGTTCGACAGCGGCGCGGCGCTGGGCCGCGTCCTGGTGGGCATGGCGATCGGGATGGACGCGGGTCTGCATCTCGAGATAGCGCCGCTCCAGCTCAGTCGGGTCCTGGGCAAAGGCGGGCGGCACGTCGAAGACCGCGAAATAATCCGATGCCACCATCGCTGTCATGGGGTGTCCTTGATTGATGCCAGAGGGTCGTCAGTCGCTCACGCTGAAACTTTCGCCGCAGCCGCAGGAACTCTTGGCATTGGGGTTTTCAAACTTGAAACCCTCGTTCAGGCCCTCGCGCACGAAGTCCAGTTCGGTGCCCATCATGTAGGGCAGGCTGCGGGCATCGATGATCACGGTCATGCCGTGGCTTTCGAAGCACTGATCGCCTTCCTGGACCTCGTCGACGAACTCCATCACATAGCTCATGCCCGAGCAGCCGCTGGTCTTGACCCCCAGCCGGATGCCCAGCCCCTTGCCCCGGCCGGCCAGGGAACGCTGCATCTTCAGCGCAGCTCGTTCGGTCAGTGTCACGCTCATGGCCGATTCCTCACACCGAAAAGGAAGTGCCGCAACCACAGGTGGTCTTGGCATTGGGATTGCGGATGATGAAACGGGCGCCTTCCAGGCTTTCCTCGAAATCCACCTCGGCGCCTGCCAGATAGGCGAAGCTCATGGGGTCGACCAACACGCCCACCCCGTCCTGCTCGAACAGGCTGTCGTCTTCGGCCACCCCTTCCTCGAAGGCAAAACCGTAGCTGAAGCCGGAGCAGCCGCCGCCGGTGACATAGACACGCAATTTGAGCGTGGTGTTGTTTTCCTCGCTGAGCAGATCCTTGATTTTGCCGATGGCGCTGGGCGACAACAGCAGGGGAGTCGGGGTGGCGACGACAGCGGACATGGCAATTCTCCCGGAATAGGGCGGGTCAGGCCGCGGATGCGGCGGTATCGGAGGCGGTCGCCCCCTGCTTGGCGCGGTAGTCTTCCACCGCGGCCTTGATGGCGTCTTCGGCCAGCACCGAGCAGTGGATCTTCACCGGCGGCAGGGCCAGCTCTTCGGCGATCTCGGCGTTCTTGATCGTCATGGCTTCTTCCAGCGTCTTGCCTTTCACCCATTCGGTGACCAGCGAGCTGGAGGCGATGGCCGAGCCGCAGCCATAGGTCTTGAAGCGGGCGTCCTCGATGATGCCCTCGGGGCTGACCTTGATCTGCAGCCGCATGACATCGCCGCAGGCTGGCGCGCCGACCATGCCGGTGCCGACATCGTCTTCACCGGTATCGAAGGTGCCCACGTTGCGGGGGTTTTCGTAGTGATCCAGAACCTTGTCGCTGTAAGCCATGGTGAAGTGTCCTCCTGGCGGATGGGGTCAATGGGCCGCAGCGGCCCATTGCACCGTGTTCAAGTCGATGCCCTGCAGATGCATGTCCCAGAGCGGTGAGAGCGCGCGCAGCTTGGCGACCTTGTCCTTGAGCAGCGCGACGGCAAAGTCGATGTCCTGGGCCGTGGTGTAGCGGCCCAGGGTGATGCGCAGCGAGCTGTGCGCCAATTCATCGCTGCGCCCCAGCGCCCGCAGTACATGGGACGGCTCCAGGCTCGCCGAGGTGCAGGCGGAGCCGCTGGAAACAGCCAATTCCTTGACCGCCATCATCAGGGACTCGCCTTCGACGAAGTTGAAACTCACGTTCAGGTTGTGCGGAACGCGCGCCTCCAGGTCGCCGTTGAGGTAGACCTCTTCCATATCGGCGATGCCGGCCAGGAAGCGGTCGCGCAGGGCGCGGATGCGTTCGTTCTCGCTGCCCATCGATTCCCCGGCCAAGCGGTAGGCCTCGCCCATGCCGACGATCTGGTGGGTCGGCAGGGTGCCGGAACGCAGCCCACGCTCGTGGCCGCCGCCGTGGATCAAGGGTTCCAGGTGGACCCGCGGCCGGCGCCGCACATAGAGCGCGCCGATGCCCTGAGGACCATAGATCTTGTGGGCGGAGAAGGACATCAGGTCGACCGGCAGGGTCTTGAGATCGATGGGCACTTTGCCGGTGGCCTGGGCCGCATCGACGTGGAACAGGATGCCCCGTTCCCGGCAGATCGCGCCGAGGGCGGCGATGTCCTGGATCACGCCGATCTCGTTGTTGACCAGCATGATCGAGACCAGGATGGTTTCCGGGGTGATGGCGGCCTGGAAAGCCGCCAGATCCACCAGGCCATTGGCCTCTGGATTGAGATAGCTGACCTTGAAGCCTTCCCGTTCCAGCTCGCGCATGGGGTCCAGGACGGCCTTGTGCTCGGTGGCCAGGGTGATCAGGTGATTGCCCTTCTGGCGATAGAAACGGGCTGCGCCTTTGATGGCCAGGTTGTCGGATTCCGTGGCGCCCGAGGTCCAGATGATTTCCTTGGGGTCGGCGCCCACCAGCTCGGCGACCTGGGCGCGGGCGGTTTCGACGGCTGCTTCGGCCCGCCAGCCATAAGCGTGGGAGCGGCTGGCCTGATTGCCGAACAGCTCGGTGAGATAGGGGATCATTTTTTCCGCCACCCGCGGGTCCACCGGCGTGGTGGCTGCATAGTCCAGGTAGATGGGAAGTTTCTCGGCGCTCGTCATGTTGATTACCCCTGCCTGAAATAAGGATCTCCGCCAAGCGGCGCAGCCATGCCTGGGTGGCTTTGCAGGGGATAGAGCAATGCCTGTGCCAATCCCCGTTGCCGATTCCAAGTCTTTGGAACTGAACTGATCCTCGTCATGTTTTCGGATCCATGGCGCGACACAGGACGCTGCGGGACATGTCGTGAACCCGACAAACCATGGCGCACATCAGCCATGCTTCGTCGGGTCATCGGTCACCCGCCTCAGCCGCGCCCCAGCGCCTGATCCACGGCCTTGCGTACCGCTTCCAGTCTGAGCGGCACCGGAATCAAGACATGGGCGCCGCCCGCCAGGGCCTCACCCAGGATGGGGTCCGCGGCGCTTCCCACCAGCAATACCTGGGCGCCGGGCAGGGCCGTTGTCAGCCGGGTCAGGGCCGCAAGGCCCTCGGATTGCAGCAGGCCCTGACCCAGCAGAATCAGATCGGGCGGCCAGTCCGTGGCTTTCACCAGGGCCGCCTCCACCGATTCCAGTTCATGGGCTTCGTTTTCGTCGTGCAGCATGAACTGCAGGGCGGCCCGGATGATTTCATCAGTGTCCACCACAAAGATTCGCCGGTTCTCCACCGCGCGGGCGCTTTCCACTCCGATTTGCATGGCTTGAATCCTCAGGTCCGGGTTTGGGGGGCGACCCGGCGCTGGAAGCGTCGGGTCTCAGGCAGCCCGAAGCAACTTCCATACCGCTTGCCCGTGAGGGGGCTGCATCAATGGGTCGCCGACATGTCGGGATGATGTTTTGTTTCAGACATACCGGGGCCGTATGTCGGATTTCGCACATGGCGAAAGAGGCGATTTTGGCGGAGTTATCGAGAGAATAATTATTTTAAATTCAGTAAGTTGAGTAAGCTTTTACAAGATTGGCGCAGGGGTTGCAGTAGTGGGGATGGAAGGCGGGAACCGCACCCCCATCGGGGAATTCAGTGAGGTCAACCGGTCTTCTTTCAAACACCACACACGGCAGTTGCGGAATCTTTCACGGTTTTTTTTAAGGAGACCTCGATGAGCGCGCTACGGCAAATCGCTTTTTACGGCAAAGGTGGGATCGGCAAGTCCACCACCTCTCAGAACACCCTGGCGGCCCTGGCAGACCTGGGTCAGAAGATCCTGATCGTCGGCTGCGACCCCAAGGCCGACTCCACCCGCTTGATCCTTCATGCAAAGGCCCAGGACACCATCCTATCGCTGGCGGCGGCCGCCGGCACGGTGGAAGACCTGGAACTCGATGAAGTCATGAAGGTTGGCTACAAGGGCATCCGCTGCGTCGAGTCCGGTGGCCCCGAGCCCGGTGTCGGCTGCGCCGGTCGTGGCGTGATCACCTCGATCAACTTCCTGGAAGAGGAAGGCGCTTACGAGGACATGGATTATGTGTCCTACGACGTCCTTGGCGACGTGGTGTGTGGCGGCTTCGCCATGCCCATCCGCGAGAACAAGGCGCAGGAAATCTACATCGTCATGTCCGGCGAGATGATGGCCATGTATGCGGCCAACAACATCGCCAAGGGCGTTCTGAAGTACGCCAACTCCGGCGGTGTGCGCCTGGGCGGGCTTGTTTGCAACGAGCGCCAGACCGACAAGGAATACGAGCTGGCCGAATCGCTGGCCAAGCGGCTGGGCACCAAGCTGATCCATTTCGTGCCCCGCGACAACATCGTGCAACACGCCGAACTGCGGCGCATGACGGTGCTGGAATACGCGCCTGATTCCAAGCAGGCCGAGGAGTATCGGACGCTGGCAACCAAGATCCATGCAAACAAGGGCAACGGCATCATCCCGACCCCGATCACCATGGATGAGCTGGAAGACCTGCTGATGGAGCACGGCATCATGCAGCGGGTGGACGAGTCCATCATCGGCAAGACGGCGGCGGAACTCGCGGCTGAAGCCGCGGCGGTCGCCTGAGTCCCAGACCAACGGAATCCGCCCGGGGCATGCGCCCTGGGTGGAACTCCGGAAATGATCCCGATGGCGACCGGCTATCCTGCCGCCGCCTTGTGGGTCAAACCGAATTTGTTTTCCACGTCGAGTTAGGAGACCGAACATGAGCCTGACAGTCGAACAAACCAAAGAGCGCAACAAGGCGCTCGTGGAGGAGGTCCTGTCGGTCTATCCCGACAAGACCGCCAAGCGCCGCGGCAAGCATCTGGGCACCTTTGAAGAAGGCAAGTCCGACTGCGGCGTCAAGTCCAACGTCAAATCCATCCCGGGCGTGATGACCATTCGTGGTTGCGCCTACGCCGGTTCCAAGGGCGTGGTGTGGGGTCCGATCAAGGACATGATCCACATCTCCCACGGCCCGGTGGGCTGCGGCCAGTATTCCTGGGCGGCGCGGCGCAACTACTACATCGGCACCACGGGGGTGGATACCTTCGTGACCATGCAGTTCACCTCCGATTTCCAGGAAAAGGACATCGTCTTTGGCGGCGACAAGAAGCTCGCCAAGATCATGGACGAAATCGAGGTGCTGTTTCCGCTCAACCACGGCATCACCGTGCAGTCCGAATGCCCGATCGGCCTGATCGGCGACGACATCGAGGCCGTTTCCAAGGCCAAGTCGAAGGAATACGGCGGCAAGACCATCGTGCCGGTGCGCTGCGAGGGTTTTCGCGGCGTGTCGCAGTCGCTGGGCCATCACATTGCCAACGACTCGATCCGCGACTGGGTGTTCGACAAGCTCGATCCGGACCGTCCGGCGCCGTTCGAGAGCACGCCCTACGACGTCGCCATCATCGGCGACTACAACATCGGCGGCGATGCCTGGTCCTCGCGCATCCTGCTGGAGGAAATGGGCCTGCGCGTTGTGGCGCAGTGGTCCGGCGACGGCTCCATCGCCGAGCTTGAGAACACGCCCAAGGCCAAGCTCAACGTGCTGCACTGCTACCGCTCGATGAACTACATCAGCCGGCACATGGAAGAGAAGTACGGGATTCCCTGGGTGGAATACAACTTCTTCGGGCCCAGCAAGATCGCCGCGTCCTTGCGCGAAATCGCCGGCCATTTCGACGACAAGATCAAGGAAGGCGCCGAGCGGGTCATCGCCAAATATCAACCCTTGATGCAGGCGGTGATCGACAAGTACCGCCCGCGCCTGGAAGGCAAGAAGGTGATGCTGTTCGTCGGCGGCCTGCGCCCGCGCCACGTCATCGGTGCCTACGAGGATCTCGGCATGGAGGTCATCGGGACCGGTTACGAGTTCGGTCACAACGACGACTACCAGCGCACCACCCACTACGTGAAGGACGGCACGCTGATCTACGACGACGTCACCGGCTACGAGTTCGAGAAATTCGTCGAGGCGCTGGAGCCCGACCTGGTGGCTTCCGGCATCAAGGAAAAGTATGTTTTCCAGAAGATGGGCTATCCGTTCCGCCAGATGCATTCCTGGGATTATTCCGGTCCTTATCACGGCTATGACGGCTTTGCCATCTTCGCCCGCGACATGGACATGGCGATCAACAGCCCGGTATGGGCGCTGACCAAAACCCCCTGGAAAGCGGCATAAAAAAGACGGAAGTAGGGTGGGCAGATTGCCCGAATGACACAGATGGTGGGTCGGCCTTCCTGACCCACCCTACCGTTCCTCAGGAGTTGCACCATGAGCCAGAATGCCGACAACGTCCTTGACCATTTCAATCTATTCCGCAGCCCGGAATACATCGAGATGTTCGAGAACAAGAAACAGTTTGAAAATCCCCAGCCCGCCGACAAGCTGGAAGAAATCCGCGAGTGGACCAAGACCTGGGAATACCGGGAAAAGAACTTCGCCCGCGACTCGCTCACCGTCAATCCGGCCAAGGCCTGCCAGCCGCTGGGTGCGGTGTTTGTGGCGGTTGGCTTTGAAAGCACGCTGCCGTTCGTGCACGGCTCGCAGGGCTGCGTTGCCTATTACCGCTCGCACTTCTCGCGCCACTTCAAGGAGCCCAGTTCCTGCGTGTCGTCCAGCATGACCGAGGACGCGGCGGTGTTCGGCGGCCTGAACAACATGATCGAAGGCCTGGCCAATGCCTACAGCATGTACAAGCCCAAGATGATCGCAGTTTCCACCACCTGCATGGCCGAGGTGATCGGCGATGACCTGAATGCCTTCATCAAGAATGCCAAGGAAAAGGGCTCGGTTCCCCAGGAATTCGATGTGCCCTTTGCTCATACCCCGGCCTTCGTCGGCAGCCATATCACCGGCTACGACAATGCGCTCTTGGGCGTGATCAAGCACTTCTGGGACGGCAAGGCCGGCACCGTACCGGTACCCGAGCGCGTGCCCAATGAGAAGATCAACTTCGTGGGCGGTTTCGACGGCTACACCGTCGGCAACCAGCGCGAAATAAAGCGCATCTTCGACCTGATGGGTGTCGACCACACCATGCTGTGCGATGCCTCGGAAGTGTGGGATACCCCCACCGACGGCCAGTTCCGCATGTACGACGGCGGCACCACGCTGGAAGATGCGGCGGCGGCGCTCAACGCCAAGGCCACGGTATCGATGCAGGAATACTGCACCACCAAGACGCTGGATTTCTGTGCCGGCAAGGGCCAGGAAACCGTTGCCTTCAACCACCCCGTGGGCGTGGCGGGCACCGACAAGTTCCTGATGGAAATCGCGCGCCTGACCGGCAAGGCCATCCCGGAAGCACTCACCAAGGAACGTGGCCGTCTGGTGGACGCCATCGCCGATTCCAGCGCCCACGTCCACGGCAAGAAGTTCGCCATCTACGGCGATCCGGACCTGTGCTATGGCCTCGCCGCCTTCCTGCTGGAACTGGGTGCGGAACCCACGCACGTGCTGGCCACCAACGGCGGCAAGGACTGGGCGGTGAAAATGCAGGCGCTGTTCGACAGCTCGCCTTTCGGCAAGGGCTGCCATGCCTACGCCGGCAAGGATCTGTGGCACATGCGCTCGCTGCTGTTCACCGAGCCGGTCGACTTCCTGATCGGCAACACCTACGGCAAGTACCTGGAGCGCGACACCGGCACGCCGCTGATCCGCATCGGCTTCCCGGTGTTCGACCGCCATCACCACCACCGCTACCCGGTGTGGGGCTACCAGGGCGCGATGAACGTGCTGGTGTGGATCCTGGACAAGATCTTCGACGAGATCGACAAGAACACCATCATCCCGGCCAAGACTGACTACAGCTTCGACATCATTCGCTGATCAGCCACTGATCAGCCACTGATCAGCCGGCACATGGACGGGCGCGGGGAGCAATCTCCGCGCCTTTTTTGTGTGCCAGACCGAAATCCGTCGTCGCGGTCTCGACACTCTGCGCGGTGTCCGTGATTCCGTTATTGTAGGCAAAGGCCATTCTGGGCTCGTTCATTATCGTTGCCCTTATTCCTTGATAACGTTCAGCGTACTCGCTGTGTCAGAGTTCTTGCAGACCCAATGATCTTAGGTAAGAGTACGTTGGATCGTAGAACTCGCGAGAGCGGGTTGGGTCGTCGTCATCTCCGTGCGGTACAACCAGAACCATGCCCTGTCGCGCCCGCGTCAAGAGTACGCGATAAGCATTTTCAAGGTAGCGCTGACGCTCAGCCTTATTGACACGGTTCCAGCGAGAGCCCCGAAACTGATGGTGAGCCCAATGTCCATCGCTAAAGCGTAAGTCACCATCCCATACAATGCAGGCCCAATCTAACTCCAAACCCTGAACTTGAAACTCTGTGGCAACGTCTTCCAAATAGTACGACGAACGTGTGTCTTCTTTCCCCTCAAGAAACCATTTTACCGGATCGGTCTTTACGCGCACGTCAATAGCATGGGGCTTGAGACGCTCAGCCTGTGACGAAACAACGATCCCGTAGCGTTCCGATCCTCTTGCCTGCTGTCGCAGCCATTCTTTAGCTCTGGATATTTCACGAGTAATTACGATAGGGTAGCGATCTTTCAAATCGGTCAAAGTATTTCTTGCGGACTCAATTTCAATATCGAGGACTTCGCGTACTAATCGACTCAGAATATCGGTCCGAAACGATCGGATCGATGTGGCAAGGTGTAAATTTTGATGTAAGTGAGAGTTGGGGCGCGCGAGCATCAAATCAAATATTTCCCCTCTGCGATATTCCGCCTCCACCAAACTCGACGACAAGTACGCGTCCCACGTCAGGAATCGTTTAAGAACTGCGTCGAACCACTCGTTAATCCCCCCCTCTCCTGTGTTGATTTCTTGTCCACTTCCGACGAGACATACAACAACACACCAATCCTCGTGACGATCCATGCAAGAAATCAGAAACTCTGGCTCCGAAATACTGAAATTCGCCTTCCCCTTTTTTTGCCTCATGAAAGCGCTGGTTTGCTCTACATTCCAAGCGCGCTGCGCTTCGTCGAATAACACCACGTGCTCGAGTGGAGCACCAGTATCGCGGAGGTATTCATCACGAAAATGATGAACGTTCTGTATAAACGCTTCGACTTCCTTTTTAGCATCACCTTTGCGTATTAAGTTTCCCTTGTGCGATTCCCGCTCTACGCGATCTCTCGTGAGCGCCTCGCGTAACACAGCAACTAATGGACCGTTTCCGGACAAGAAGACGCTATAGGTATCGCTTTCTGAACTGAGATGTCGGTTAGCAATATCTAGCCCAACCAATGTCTTTCCGGCTCCTGGCACGCCGGTGACGAAACAGATCGCCTTACGGTGAAGACTGCGCGATTGTTCGATGATGTGATCTATGGTCTTCGCTGTGACTGCCAAATTGCGAGCGCCAGCATCGCTGCGCGAAATATTTTCAACTGCATGGCCGGCGTAAAGGGCACGAGCAGCCTCAACAATAGTGGGAGTTGGCATGTAGCGCCCTTGCTCCCAAACGGCGACATCAATATCTGGAGCCACAAAATGCGCCAATCCTTCGTGGAGAACATTTGATAGCTGCGCCGGTGCTGCTTTTATTGGGCGAGTCAACCTATCGTTGTGCACCGTGTCGCCAATCTGCAAATTCTGATCGGGTGCTTGCGTAGCGATGAGGACAGGTACGATGCAAATATCGTGACTGGCGTCATGGAAATATTTGAAATCCAGCGCGTAATCCCATACTTGATCGATTCCAGAACGATTAAATGCCGATTCACCAACCTTGAATTCAAGAATGAACATGACATGGCCGATAATGAGCACAACGTCAGCGCGACGCCCCAGCCTTGGCACAGTCAGCTCAAAATAAATACGCGCAGTATCAAGCTGATCATCTGGAACTATAAGGTCTTTCAGAATAAGGATTTGCTCTTGCCAAGCGTTTCGTTGTGTTGTTTCAATATTTCCATCTGATCGCTGTGTAAGTTCACCAAGGATTGAATGAACATCCTGCTGGAAGAAATGCACCATATTTTCGCCGTACATCCACCGACGAATGGAACTAGTTTTTTCAGTGTAGGAATGCACTTCAATTGAAGAGCGCATATTTGGTTTGCCTTTACTAGCTAGAGCGTAGTTGTGCTGAGGTAGTCCCGGGTAAGATCCGACGTCATGTGGGATCTTGACTCATGCTGACAGACGTCATCCAGGCTTCGGTCGTGCAGCCATTGCTGAAGATCTGTCGTCTTCTTCGGCCTTCTGTAGCCTCTTCATCAAGGGTGAGGATTTCGTCGCGGGTCTCGGGCACTGTGTCACATTCCGGAATGGCCATGGATGGCATGTGCTAGCCAAAGCTGACTGATTCTTCCATGTTTCAGCGTCACCGGCCAGCGACCGCGAGCGACAGGCACGGCTTGTCCAGCACCGGCACGCCGCTGATCGGCATCGGCTTCCCGGTGTTCGACCGCCATCACCACCACCGCTACCCGGTGTGGGGCTACCAGGGCGCGATGAAAGTGCTGGTGTGGATCCTGTACAAGATCTTCGACGAGCGTCCTGAAAGCCGTCGAGAGCCGCTATGCCGATTTTGAAATCGAATACATCGAAGCCATCCATTCGGCCAGAAAGAAAGTCGTCCAGTACGAATTCGTCGGTCAGGCGAACGGCAAGAAGCTGGACCTCGATGTCTCCGCCGACGGGCGGCAGATTCAGGTTGCGGACGACTGAAGCCGCCTTGTCGTCGCGGGCGTCGGCCGCCGACCGGCACGCGCAACGATCTCCAGCCCAATCGCCGACCTTTTCACCGAGCGCTTCATTTCGGCTGCGGGGACACCATCTTCCTGCAGCCGTTCTTTACGGAGCCTGCCAACCGGAAAGCCAGTCGCTCAGGGCTTCAGCACCACCGCCAGCCGCTCGACGATGCCGTTGCCGACCAGATGGGTTTGCACGATTTCGTCGATGTCTTCGGCGTTCCGCGGCTGATACCAGACGCCGGATGGGTAGACGACTATCAGCGGTCCTGCGCTGCAAAAGCCCAAGCAGCCAGTTGCGGCCATGCCGACATCGGCGAGGTTCTTGATCTGCAACTGCTTGCCGAGGTGCTCCCATAGGGGTGCCGCGCCGCTCGCGCCGCAGCTTCCGCGCGGATGACCCGGTGGCCGCTGCTGATAACAGCAGAACACGTGATGACGGAAGACGGCGGGCAGCGCAATGGTTTCAGTCGACATGATGTCTCCGGGACAGCGTGGGCGTCCGCAGCCGGACTAGCGGCGCGGCTTTTCCGAACGGGAGTAATTGCTGAAGTGGCCTTCGCGCGCCGCCTGGCGACGGGCGCTCTCGATGATTTTCTTGGATTTGCCCGCAACGTTCGGCGCGGACAGCAACTTTTCCAGGCGCTGGCTCCCGCAATGCGGGCACACCGGCGCCTCGTTGCGCACCAGCAACTCGAAGGTCTGGTCGCAGGACTCACAGTGAAAGTCGAAGATGGGCATGGTATTGCCGCTCAGATCGCCGGCACCGCGCCGGCTCAGCGTTCCAAGCAAGATCGGGACCGTTTGCAATCTACTGATTTCTAGTCAAAAACGAGTGCCAAGGGAAAGCGGCATGTCGCGTTTGTCCGCTTCGCGACACGCGTTCGATGGGGGTTGGCGATCAATCTGGACCGGGTGGCGGCAGCGGAGAAAAGGGACTACGCGAGGCTTGGCGAGCCTCAACCTTGTTGCCGCAACAACCCCCGCAGCGCGTCCAGCGGGCGCGTGTTGAGCACGTCCGCGGCCTCCAGCCAGCCGCGCCGGGCCTGGCCGATGCCGTAGTCGAGGTTGGCAAAATCATGCACGCTGTGGGCGTGGGAATCGATGGCCAACAGAACGCCTTCCTCCCTGGCCATGCGGGCGTGGACGTCGGTGAGGTCGAGCCGCTTGGGCTGGGCGTTGGGTTCCAGATAGCATCCGCACGTGCGGGCGCCGCCTCGCGCAATCCTCTGGATTAGGAGGGAACGCACCGTGCAATTCGAACGGAGTCCTTCGGAAGAATATCGCCAGCGCCATCACCCATGGGCTGGGGGTGCTCCTCGCCATCGTGGGCGGCACCAGCCTGATCGTGCTGTCCGCGAACCACGCCGGCGCCCGTGAGATCATCAGCGTGGCGGTCTTCACCGCGACGCGGGTGGTGATGTACGTCCCCTACACGCTCTGTCACGCCATCTCCCAACCCCGCACCAAGCAGCGTCTCAAGGTGTTCGACCACTGCGCGATCTTCCTGCTGATCGCGGGTACCTATACGTCGGCGCGGGACTGTCGGCGCCGGTGCGCGGATGGCGGGCGCGTCGCAAATCCGCCAAAACGGACGCGGGTTTCTCGAAAAATCTGAGAAATATGCCTCAAGATATTGATTGTTAATACTGGACGAATCGGCACTTCATTTGCTAGGTGAGGGGGCCGGAGCCGTTCCGTACCGGTATGCGTGCCGCCAGCCCCATGTAAGGAGTCGATGATGTCCGAGGCAAGCTTCCGCCGGATTGCGGCCGATCAGGCACTCGCCTTCATAGCCTCGGCGTCCGGCCGGGGTCAGCCTTACGCCCTGTTCGACACGCGCGATGCTGCCAGCTATGCGCAGGGCCACCTGCCCGGCGCCCACCGGCTCTCCGAGCGCGATCTGGGCGACTGGATCGGCCGGTTGCCGCGCGCCGAGCCGGTGCTGATCTACTGCTACCACGGCAATGCCAGCCAGGTATTCGCCCAGGCCTTCGCCGATTTCGGTTTTGCCGAGGTCTACAGCATCGACGGTGGCTTCCAGGCCCTGGCACAGGCCCAAGCAATGATGCGATCCCAATCCGCCGGGCGACCGGCGCCGAGCCCGGCGCTGCAGGCGTTCATGGCGGAGGAGGGGTGCGCTTTGGTGCGAATCGACGCCGCGGCGGCGCACGGCATGACGCCGCTGATGAAGGCCGCGCGCGCGGCGCGCCTGGATCTGGTGGATGAGCTGATTGTGATTGATCTCGGCGCCGATCTGGAGGCGCGCAATAGCGATGGCAACACCGCGCTGTGGCTGGCCTGTTTCGGCGGCGATGCCGCCGTCGTGCAGCGGCTGGTCGCGGCCGGCGCGCGGCTCGATAACCAGAACGACACCGGCGCCACGGCGCTGATGTATTGCGCCTCCAGCGGCCGCGACGGGCTGGTCGAGCTGCTGCTGGGCGCTGGCGCCGACGCGCGCCTGCAGACGCAGGATGATTTTCGCGCCGTGGATCTCGCCGCCACGGCAGGCAGCCTGCGCCTGTTGCGCCACACGGCCTGACACAATGGCATCGGACAACAACACCAGCGCAGAGACGCTGGATGTGGCCATCATCGGCGCTGGTCTGTGCGGTCTGCAGCTGGCCACGCTGCTGCAGACCTCGGGCCGCCGCTGCGCGATATTCGAGGCCCGCATGCGCGTCGGCGGGCGCATTCTCACCCTCGCCGACGGCGTGATCGACCTCGGTCCCACCTGGTTCTGGCCGCGCACCCAGCCGCGGATGGCGCAGCTCGTGGCAGCGCTGGGCTTGTCCAGCTTCGCACAGCATGACGACGGCCGGGTGCTGTTTCTTGATGCGTCGGCCGATCCCCCGCGCACGATGGCGGCCGCCGATCTGCATGGGGGCGCGCAGCGCCTCGACGGTGGCATGGGCCGGCTGACCGCCGCCCTGGCGCAGCGGCTTCCGGCCGGCACCATCCGCTTGCAGCATCGGCTGCGGGCACTGGTCCGCCGCTACGACCATATCGCACTGCACATGCAGCGCGGCGGGGAAACGACTGCGGTACATGCGCGACATGTCGTGCTGGCGCTGCCGCCGCGGTTGGCGCACGAGACCATCCACTTCACGCCCGAGCTGCCGGCGCCGCTGCGCGACGCGCTGCGCGAAACCCTGACCTGGATGGCGAGCGCGGCCAAGGCGGCGATGCAATACCCCGCGGCGTTCTGGCGTGAGGCGGGCCATAGCGGCAACGCCTTCAACGGCCATCCACAGGCGGTGCTGTGCGAGGTTTTCGATGTCTGCAACCCACTTGATGGCCGTGCGGCGCTCGCCGGTTTCTTCGACCTCGATCCGGCGCAGCGCGAACTGCTGTCGCCCCACCTACCGCGGCTGCTGCGCGGCCAGTTCGCGCAACTGTTTGGTCCCGCGGCGGCTGACGGCACTTTGTATCACTACGATTGGGCCGAGGATCCCCTGACCTGCAGCGCGCTCGACCGGGCCGAGGCGGTGACGATGCATCCGCTCTACGGCGATGCGCGCCTTGCGGCGCCGCAGTGGGACGGGCGGCTGCTGATCGGCGGCAGCGAAAGTGCCGGGCGCAGCGGGGGTTATCTCGAAGGCGCGCTCGAAGCTGCGGCGAGGATCGCCGCACAGCTCGCCTCGCGTACCCCGCCCTCAACCGGCGCTTCAGGAGCGCGGAATGTCGAGACGAAAATGTCACAGGACGGAACCGGCCGCTGAAAGGAGCACCCCATGGCGCGCACCCTGACCGCCTTCCTGCAACCCAACCGGGTTCCCGATCGGGTGGCCCTGCAACGGGCCATCGATGTGCTCGGCCGGGCGCTCGCGCTCGATGCGGGCGATGATCCCTTTGCAACGGCGGGCTACCGGCCGTGCACCCTACAGGGCGAGGACGCCGGCTTCGACCTGCGGATTGGCGCGGCTACGGACATCGGAGATGGTCATCATGAGGTCCAGCTGACGTTCCGCTGGAGCGGCGACCCGCGCGAGGAAGCCGCCGCATGCATCGTCTGCGCCGCGCTCGCCGCCGGATTCGATGCCCGGGTGCAGGCCGGGGATGCCACCCGATCCGCCGAGGCGTTGCTGGCCACTGCCGATGCCTGCCTCGAGTCGTTCTGATCCCGACCCAACACGCCAAGGACCCATTCGCCATGAGCGCAGCCGACATCACGCCGTTCAATCGCGTCATCCTCGCCCATTACGACAGCTACAGCGCGGCGCTGCTGTTCGCGCGTTGGACCGAGGGTAGCCTGCTCTGGCCCGAGGCCCTGCCCGAGTCGGCCGTGGCCATGCCAGCGCCGCAGGAGGCTGGGCCGGCCCACGATGGCGAGGCAGTGCGCCAGGCGCTGATCGAACACTGCGGCCTGAACGGCGATGAGGTGGTGCATGTCGGCGAGTTCGCACACTGGGCTCAGACGGACGCCGGCCCCGTGCGCATCCATCTGCTGCGCTTCACCACGCCGGATGCGCCCAAGGCGCTGATCGAGGCACTGGGCGCCCGTTTTCATCACCTGGCGCAACTGCGCGGCGCGGCGATGAGCGAGCTGTTGCTGCTGCGCGAGGCGTTCAACCTCATCGTCGGCGGCAGCGGCGGACGCGCCTAGCTGGCCATGTTCACGCCGCGGCCAAGAGGTCGATTTCGACCAGGCCGTCCGCGGTCAGGCGCAGCGGAAATTCGCGCAGCCGGCAGCCGGTCGGGCTCAGGCCCTCGCCGTTACGGCCGTTGAACACCCAGCCGTGTACGGTGCAGACCAGGATGCGGCCGTTGAAGTCCGAGTTGTTGACCAGCGACTGGCCCTCATGCGGGCAACGGCCGACAAAGGCACGCGGTTGGCCACCGTCGGGCCACAGCACTAGCACTTCCTCACCGTCGATCAGGAACGGCACCGACTCGCCTTCGGCGAGGTATCTCTGTTTGCACAACGTCTGAAAAGCCACAATCCTCTCCCTCCCCGCATGAACGAATTCCGACAAACCGGCGCTGCGCGCCAGCGCCGCCGCCGCCCGCATGCCTTGTCTATCCAGACGTTGCAAGGTCCGTGCAAGCGGGAAAAGCCGCAGATCACGGGTTTGCGCGCTGGGGTGGTTCTGGTCCGCAACTTGCCTGTCCTTGGTACATTTTTCAGGATCAGGCGGGCTGCGACATGAACTTCACCACCATCTGCACCACCGGCGCCGTGCACGAGGGCGGCATGGGCCTGTTTCAGGTCGGCAAGAAAAGCGTGCTGCTGCTGTGGCCGACCGGCGGCGAGCTGAAGGCCTACCGCGGCCGCTGCCCGCATGCGGACATGCCGCTCACGGACGCCAGCTTCGACGGCAAGGCGGTGAAATGCCCGCATCACCAATGGGGCTTCGACGCCGCCAATGGCAAATGCGTGACGCACGCGGTGCGCAACGTGCTGCATCCCTATCCGCTGCGCATCGAGGGCGAGGAGATCCAGGTCGATGTCGGGCCGGTGAAGCCGCCGCGACAGGTGGTGGCCTGACGCCGATGCCGAGACCCCTTGATCTCGTCCAGACCGAGCCGGGGCTGGCGGTGTTGCGCATGGCGGCGCTGCTGGCCGAGGACGACGGCGCGCTCGATGAGGAACTGCTGGACGCCATGGCCGAGCACACCGCGCGCGGGGCGCTGCGGGCCACACCCGCTGCGGCCATGTGGCCGGAACTGCGGCGCGGGCTCATGGCGCGCGGGCCCTCGCGCATGCTGGCGGCGCTGCGCCTGTCGGGCGCGCTCGGCGCGGTGCTGCCGGAAGTCGCGGCGCTGTTCGGCGTGCCGCAGCTGGGCGCCGATCAGCGCAGCATCGACATCGGTCTGCACACCCTGAACGCGCTGGCCGAGGCCGCGCGCTGTGATGCGCCGCTCGAAGTGCGCTTTGCGCTGCTGGTGATGAACGTCGGCAAGTCAGATTCGCCGCCCGAGCATCTGCCGGTCCACTATCGCCACGTCGAGCGCGGCGGGCCGCGCATCGAGGCCCTGTGCGCGCGTCTTGGCGTGCCGGCGGCCTGCCGCGAGCTGGCGCTGCTGGCACTCGCCGAATGCGAGCGCGTGCACCGCGTGTCGGAGGTCCGTGCAGGTCCGGTGGCGGCCATGCTGGCGCGCCTGGGCGCGTTCGATCAGCCGCACCGCTTCGAGGCGCTGATGCAGGTGTGTGCCTGCGACTACCGCGCCCACGGCGAAGGCTTCGGCCCGGTCTATCCGAAGGCCGAGCTGCTGCACGCGGCGCTGCGCGCCTGCCGCGAGGTGGCGGGCGACCCCGACGACCTCGACCTGGCGCGGGCGCAGGCGATTGCGACGGCGCTGGGTTCGCAGCGCTGGTCGGGGGCCGGCCATGCCTGAATCAACACGGCGAGCGCAGCCATGGCCATGAAGTTCTACATGACGCCCGGTTCCTGCTCGACCGGCATCCACATCCTGCTCGAAACCCTGGAGCTGCCGTTCGAGGTCTGGATTCTCAACCTGCCGGCCGGCAATCACCTGAAGCCCAAGTACCTGGCCATCAACCTGCGCGGCACCATCCCGACGCTGATGCCGGACGACGGCCCGGCGCTCACCGACTTCCGGTCGATTTTGCCCTGGGCCAGCTGCACGGTGAGGGCTTCAGCCGAATCTTCACTGCCGAGCGCTACCTCGCCGAGCCGGATGTGCGGGCGCGCGAGGCGGCCTTGGAACAGCCGTATGCCGTCTTCCATCGCTGCCCAGCTTTTCAAGCTGGCGCAATGCCGTCACCCATTGCGACAAAGCCCACAGGGCTGTGTCGCAAACCGGCCAATTGTTGGAGGGGAGGGGAGTTCTGGTGTGAATGCGCTTTCGTAACACAATGAATTTAAAAATAAAATAAGCGAATTGGAGAGGTTGGCCCGCTTCCTGCTGAGTCCCTGTCAGGACGTTCGGGACCGGTCCAGGCGCGATGCAAACGGTCGCGCAGAGTCCAGCCATTCCACTTGCCGTGAGGAGGCTTCGATGAGCAGCTTGTCGAGCACTGTCCAGGATGTTTTCAACGAACCCGGCTGCGGCAAGAACCAGGGCAAGTCGGAGAAGGAGCGCAAGAAGGGCTGCACCAAGCAGCTCCAGCCCGGCGCGGCGGCGGGCGGTTGCGCCTTCGACGGCGCCAAGATCGCCTTGCAGCCGGTGACCGATGTCGCCCATCTGGTGCACGGACCGATCGCCTGTGAGGGCAATGGCTGGGACAACCGCGGCGCCAAGTCGTCCGGTTCGATGCTCTACCGCACTGGCTTCACCACCGACATCAACGAAACCGATGTCATCTTCGGCGGTGAGAAGCGGCTGTTCAAGGCGATCCGCGAGGTGATCGAGAAATACGATCCGCCGGCGGTGTTCGTCTACCAGACCTGCATTCCGGCGCTCACCGGCGACGACATCGACGCCGTGTGCAAGGCGGCGCGCGAGAAGTTCGGCAAGCCGGTGATCCCGATCAACGCGCCGGGCTTCGTCGGCAGCAAGAACCTCGGCAACAAGCTGGCCGGCGAGGCGCTGCTGGCGCACGTGATCGGCACCGAGGAGCCGGAGTACACCACGCCCTACGACATCAACATCATCGGCGAGTACAACCTCTCCGGCGAGCTGTGGCAGATCAAGCCGCTACTGGATGAGCTGGGGATTCGCATCCTCGCCTGCATCTCCGGCGATGCCCGCTATAGCGAGATTGCCCAGGCGCATCGGGCGCGGGCGGCGATGATGGTCTGCTCCAAGGCGATGATCAACGTCGCCCGCAAGATGGAGGAGCGCTACGGCATTCCGTTCTTCGAGGGCTCGTTCTATGGCATCGGCGACATGAGCGAGTCGCTGCGCGAGATTGCGCGGCTGTTGATCGAACGCGGCGCCGATGCTGAGCTGATGACCCGCACCGAGGCGCTGATCGCCCGCGAGGAGGCGGCCGCCTGGGAAGCCATCACGCCCTACAAGGCGGCGCTGGATGGCAAGCGGGTGCTCCTGATCACCGGCGGGGTCAAGTCCTGGTCGGTGGTGGCGGCCTTGCAGGAGATCGGCATGGAAGTGGTCGGCACCTCCACCAAGAAATCCACCGCCGAGGACAAGCAGCGTCTCAAGGAGATCATGGGCGAGGATGCCCACATGTTCGACGAGCTTGCCCCGCGCGAGATGTACAAGATCCTGAAGGAAGCCCGCGCCGACATCATGCTCTCCGGCGGCCGCTCCCAGTTCGTGGCGCTCAAGGCCAAGATGCCCTGGATGGACGTGAACCAGGAAAAACACCACGCCTACGCCGGCTACGTCGGCATGGTCGCCATGGTGAAAGAGATGCACAAGGCGCTGTTCAGTCCGATCTGGGCGCAGGTGCGTATGGCGGCGCCCTGGGAAAGTCAGGCGCTGACGCTGGATTCGCTGGATCTGGACCGCCCGATCGCCGGCACTCCCGCCTCGGTGGCCCCGGCACCGACTGGCGGGCGGGTGGAGGCTGCCTGATGGCCACAGTGCGCCATGGCAAGAAGGCCTGCACGGTCAACCCGCTGAAGATGAGCCAGCCGGTCGGCGGCGCGCTCGCCTTCATGGGGCTGGCCAGCACCATGCCGATTCTGCATGGCTCGCAGGGCTGTACCGCCTTCGGCATGGTCCTGTTCGTGCGCCACTTCAAGGAATCGATTCCCCTGCAGACCACCGCCATGAGCGAGGTCGCCACCGTGCTCGGCGGGTTCGACAACATCGAGCAGGCGGTGATGAACATCTACACCAAGTCGCGGCCCGAGATCATCGGCATGTGCTCGACCGGACTGACCGAGACCAAGGGCGACGACGTGGAGGGTTATCTCACCCTCACCCGCAAGCGCCATCCGGAGCTCGCCGACACCAGCCTGATCTATGTCTCCACCCCCGATTTCAAGGGCGCCTTCCAGGACGGCTGGGCGGCCACCGTCAAGCGCATCCTGGAGGTGCTGGTGGAGCCCGCCGCTCCGGTAAAAGAGCCACGCAAGGTGGCGGTGCTGCCCGGCTGCCATCTCACCGTGGCGGACATCGAGGAGCTGCGCGAGACGCTGGAGGATTTCGGCCTCGATCCAGTGTTCGTGCCGGATCTCTCCGGTTCGCTGGACGGCCATGTGCCCGAGGATTTCAGCCCAACCACCATCGGCGGCACCACCCGCGCCGATATCCGCGCGCTCGGCTCGGCCGGACTGGTGCTGGCGCTGGGCGAGCAGATGCGCCCGGCGGCCGAATGGCTGGGGACGCACATCGCGGCGCCGGTACGGGTGTTCGACCGGCTGCTGGGGCTCGGGGTCAACGACGCCTTCATGGCCTTTCTTGCCGAGTACAGCGGCCAGTCGGTCCCGCTCAAGTACCGCCGCCAGCGCAGCCAGTTGGTCGATGCCATGCTGGATGGGCACTTCTACACCGGCGGCAGCCGGCTTGCGATCGGCGCCGAACCCGATCTGCTGCACAGCGTGGCCCATTTTCTGAGCGAGCTCGGTTTTGAGATCGCCGCCGCCGTCACCACCACCGATTCGCCGCTGTTGGCTGATCTGCCGTGCGCGGAGGTGCTGATCGGCGATCTGGAGGATCTGGAAGCGCAGGCCAAGGACTGTGATCTGCTGATCACCCATGCCCACGGCCGGCAGATGGCGGCGCGGCTGCATTTGCCCTTCCTGCGCATGGGCCTGCCGATTTTCGATCGCCTGGGTGCGGCGCATCGCCTCGCGGTGGGCTATCGGGGCAGCCGGGACCTCATTTTCGAGGTGGCCAACCTGCTCATCGCCAATGGCCACGAGCCGGAACCCGATGAATGGAGACAGACGCATGCGCCAGAGGCCAGTGCGGCGGTTGCGATTGCTTAAGACCCAGGATCATGAACGGGCGAGCGCCGAAGGAGGCGTGATGAAAATAGCCTTTTGTACCCAGGACCTGAAACAGGTGGATGCCCACTTCGGTTGGGCGAAAAACATTGCCATCTATGAGGTCAGCCCCACCAGCTACCAGTTCGTCGAGGCGATCCAGTTCGATGGTGACCTGCAGGAGGATGGCAACGAGGACAAGCTGGCGCCCAAGATCGAGGCGATCAAGGACTGCGCCATCCTCTACGTGGCCGCCATTGGCGGTTCCGGCGCGGCGCGGGTGGTGGCCAACAACATCCACCCGATCAAGGTGAATCAGCCTGAACCCATTGCCGAGATTCTCGACAAGCTCAAAGACGTGCTGGCCGGAACCCCTCCGCCCTGGCTGCGTAAGGTCATGCGCAAGGGGCAGGCACAGGAATTCGATTTCGAAGATGAGGAGATGGAACATGGCTGAGACACAAACCGCCGTCGTGGCGTCTGATGGACCCGCGATCGAGGCCCCTTTTGTCGTGGAATTGATCAAGCAATTCCGCGCCCACGACTCCTTCGGGGCCTGGGATACCAAGAGCGATGAGCAATTGCTCGACCCCTTCATCCTGACCAAGGAAAAGCGGGCGCTGATTCCCATCATCGGGGATCCGGATCCGGAAATGCTGTGGCGGTTGGAGCTGTTCTACAACGCCATCGGCCTGTCCATCGAGCGCCGCACCGGCGTCATGGTGTCCCCCATGATGAAGATGTCCCATGAGGGCTTCGGCCGCATGGTGCTCACCGCCGGCCGATTGATTGCCGTGAACAAACAATTGCGCGACGTGCATCGCTTCGGCTTCCCCACCATGGAAAAGCTGGCGGAGGAAGGACAAAAACTGGTGGAGGCGGGCGTCAGCATGATCGAAAGTTTCCCTGAAGTCGCGAGGTATGGGTCATGACCCTGAAAATCAAACCCGGCGCCCTGAGCGCCGAGCAGGCCCGTTGGGTGTGGGCGGCCGCTACCGGACAGCGCGCTCATGTGGAACAGATGAAACACCGGATGGAGGGCAACCATGGCAACGGCGGACGAACTGAAAGTGGAAATCAAGCGGCTCTCCTCCCAGGCCACGGCCCTGAAGATGGATCTGCATGATCTGGCCGAGGATCTGCCCCTGGGCTGGGAGCGGATCCTCGAAGTCGCCGGGAAAACCCATGAAACCTATGAAAAGCTCGCGGCCGCCAAGTCTGAATTGGCGCAGGCGGGCTGAGGGGAGGATCGCAGCATGAGCGGCGTGGTTACCGTTACCCTGCCCGATGGGCGCAGTTGGACACCCAAGTTCGTGGCGGCCATCAACGATGCAACCTGCATCGGCTGTGGCCGCTGTTACAAGGTCTGCGGCCGCGAGGTGCTGCAGATGGTGGGGATTACCGAGGATGGCGAGAAGATTGCCGTGGGTTCCGTGGGCGATGAGGATGATGACGAGGAATACGAGCGCAAGGTCATGACCATCGCCAACCAGATGAATTGCGTGGGCTGCGAGGCCTGCTCCAAGATCTGCCCCAAGAAATGCTACACCCACACGCCCATGCCAAATCTCAGATCCATTGGTGATCTCTAAGACAGTAATTTCCACGAATCAAATTCGTATGAGTAGCAAGAAAACTCCTGCCCCTCCTAAACAAAGCCCAGCTTAAAAATGTATATAAACCGAAGTCCAGGTCGATCAATCATACACCAACCCCACAATCCCACCTGCAATTCCATTCATATCCATATAGGCCACAACAGCCGCCAAATACGAATCGGTAATATTCTGCAGCCACTCGCCAGCAAGTTCCGATCGAGTGGGGATCCCACCGTTCGCGCCAGCTGCGTGAAGGCCTATGCCCAGTTGGCTTCCAACTATCCGGGCATTCCCTTCAGCGATGAGGCGATGGCCGTGTTGCGAGATGGACTTGATGATGAGTCACCTGTTGTTGGTCTGGCCTCCGTGATGACTCTTGGGCAGGTTGGCCATCAGGCCCTGCCCTTGCTGCTGAAGGTGTGCAGCGGAAGCAATGAAGCCCAGGCTGTGGCAGCTGTGAATGCCATCGCGCAGATCGATGCTCCTGAGGTTCAGACCTGCCTGCAAACGCTGCTCGCTGATCCGTTGTTATCCCGGTATGTACAGGAAACCGCCTCTGCAGCACTGGTTCGTGTCGAGGAGCTTCAGCACAGGCAAGTGGACCACGCCTAGCCTGCCTCGCCTCAAGCTCATTCAGGTGTCGGC
>PKDC01000039.1 GCA_002862435.1 Pseudomonadota bacterium
TTGCCGGTACAGGACGCACGCATCTATCCGCGCGGCGGCCTGGACGTGCTTTCCCGCGCCGAAGTGGCACGACTGCGCGACGCATCCAGCGGCGGCATGCACGAACTGCTGCGCCGCTGCGCGCTGGCGGTGCTGACCAGCGGCAGCGCGTCCGACGATCCGCGCGCGGCGCGCGACCTGTATCCGGATTTCGACATCCAGGTCCTGCAGCAGGACCGCGGCGTGCGCATCGACCTGATCAATGCGCCGGCGATGGCCTTCGTCGACGGCGAGATCATCCGCGGCATCGCCGAACTGCTGTTCGCCGTAGTCCGCGACCTGGCCTATACCGCCATCGAACTCGGCCCCGAGTACGCGGCCGACCTGGAATCCTCCGCCGGCATCACCAATGCGGTGTTCGGCCTGTTGCGCAACGCGCGCATCCTCAAGCCCAGCGATCCGAACCTGGTCGTGTGCTGGGGTGGCCACTCCATCTCGCGCGACGAGTATCTCTACACCAAGCAGGTGGGTTACGAACTGGGCTTGCGCGGCCTGGATATCTGCACCGGCTGCGGTCCGGGTGCTATGAAGGGCCCGATGAAGGGCGCGACCATCGCGCACGCGAAGCAGCGCCGCAGCAAGACGCGCTACATCGGCGTGACCGAGCCGGGGATCATCGCGGCCGAATCGCCCAACCCGATCGTCAACCACCTGGTGATCATGCCGGACATCGAAAAACGCCTCGAGGCGTTCGTCCGCATCGGCCACGGCATCATCGTGTTCCCCGGCGGCGTGGGCACGGCGGAAGAAATCCTCTACCTGCTGGGCATCCTGCTGCATCCGGACAACGCCGACCTGCCGTTCCCGCTGATCCTGACCGGCCCGACCATCGCGGCGCCTTACTTCGAGCAGATCGACCGCTTCATCCGGCTGACGCTCGGCGATGCCGCGGCCGAACGCTACGAGATCATCATCGGCGACCCGGTCGCCGTGGCGAAGAAGATGAGCGCCGGCATCCGCAAGGTGCGCGAATACCGCATCGGGCACAAGGATTCGTTCTTCTTCAACTGGGCCATCCAGATCCCGGAGGACTACCAGCAGCCCTTCGTCCCCTCGCACGAGGCGATGGCAGCGCTGCAGTTGCGGCCGGGGCGTGCCGTGCACGACCTCGCGGCCGACCTGCGGCGCGCGTTCTCCGGCATCGTCGCCGGCAACGTCAAGGAAGACGGCATGCGCCGGATCGAGGAGTTCGGCCCGTTCGAGATCCACGGCGATGCGCCGATGATGCAGGCCCTGGACGAACTGCTGCGCGCGTTCGTCGAGCAGCGGCGCATGAAGATCGCCGGCGAGTACCAGCCCTGCTACCGGGTGGTGACCTGAGACGCCTCAGGCGTCCAGCGGCAGGCGGATGATCGCGGTATAGCGACCGTCCGCTGTCGTCGTTTCCACGCTGCCCCGTCCCTGCGTCAACGCATGGATGCGGGCGCGGACGGAGCTCAGGCCGACCTGGTGCCCCGGCGCGGCGCGTGCCGTGCTGGAAGGCAGGGTATTGGCGACGGTGATCTGCAGATGGCCGTCATCCAGCCCGACCCGCAGGCTCAGCTCGCCGCCCGAGGTTGACGGCTCGATGCCGTGACGGATCGCATTCTCCGCCAGGGGCTGGACGGACAGGGTGGGCACCTGAAGCTGTGGGAGCACGTCGGGAACCTCCCAGTGCAGGGTCAGACGCTCACCCAGCCGGAGTTGTTCGATCTCGAGATACCGGCGCGCCAGCGAGAGATCCTCTGCCAGGCTCAGGGAGGCGCGTTGCGACAGTGCTGCCCTGAACAGGTCAGACAAATCGAGCAGCAACTGCTCCGCCAGGTCGGGCTTGGCGTGGAGCAGCGAGATGCCCGTATTGAGCGTGTTGAACAGGAAGTGCGGCTGGATGCGTGCCTGGAGTGCCTGCAGCTTGGCGTGTTCGGCAGCCACCGCAAGTTGACGGCCTTTCCATTGCGCCTGGAAGGCGGCCAGCCCAAGCAATCCCATGATCGTAGCGATCGCAGTGACCTGCAGAGAGAATGTACGCCATCCGCTCTCTGAGGTGAGACGCAGATCGCCCAACACCAGCCAACCCAGCGTCAGCACCACCCATGTGCTGAGGATCAGGACACCGAAGCCTATGCGGGCGACTGTCGGGGGCGACAGACGTGCAACCCTGTGTCGCAACAGATAAAGCGCCGCGAGCGACGTCAGGCATATCCACTGAACGAGTAGCGAGGCCACACCAAAATAGGTAAGGCGATCACCCGGTGCCCCGGGCGCGAGGGAAAGCACGACCGCAACCGCCTCGCCCAAGGCCAACACCCATACCAGCGTTTTGGCCTGCCACAACGTGTCCAGAGGGCTGAGGGTAGGGGCGGAGGGTTCGGCCAAGGGAGGGTGTGTTGCCAGGGGCAGGAGACTCATGATGCCGTCTGCGACGGGCTTGGGAACAGTCCAGGCCGCCATTCAGCCGCCCATTCCTGCCGTTCACTCGCCCGGCGCTGGCAACGGCCAAGGGGGTGGCATAGGTTGTTGCCATGGAACAAGGGGAGAGCCATGCCCGCAGCGCGTCTACGTCCGGCAATCACACATTCGAACAAACCTCATGCCAGCCGGGGCTTCACACTGGTTGAGTTGATGGTGACCGTAGCCGTTTTTGCGATCGTTGCGGCGATGGCGGCTCCTGCGATGCAGGCCATGGTGACCTCCAGCAGGCTCAACGGTGCGACGGAAGAACTGGTCACGGCCCTGCAGCTGGCTCGTTCCGAGGCCATAAGGCGCAATGCGCGCGTGATGGTGTGCAGCAGCGCCGATGGCGCAACCTGTTCAGGCAGTGGGGACTGGAGTCGCTGGATCGTGACGGGTCCTGACAATGCGGCAGGAACGGTCGACATCATCCGCGACCAGTCTGCCAATGCGGAACTGCGTCTCAGCGGCCCCGGTGCGGGAATCCAATTCAATCCTTCCGGATTGATCCGTGCGCAGCAGGGCCTCACGGTTTGTGCGCCTTCCACCGATGTGTCCGACAACCAGCGCGTGATTAGCGTGCTGATCAGCGGGGTGGTGACATACGCGAAGGCGGGAAGCGGAGGAGTGTGTTCATGACTTACCGGGGCAAATCCACGATGAATCGGATCGGTTTTCGGTCGCCTCGCGACATGCGGGGCATCAGCTTGCTGGAAGTGCTCGTGTCAGTGGTCGTCCTGAGCATCGGTCTGCTTGGAGTCGCCGCAATGCAGTCGGTGGCTCTGCGCGGTGGCCAGAGTTCACTGGAGAGCAGTCAGGCCACGATCCAGACAACCGCCATTATCGAAGCCATGAGAGCCAATCGTGAGCGTGCCGCGGATTACAACATCGGCATGACATGCGCGGTTCCCGGAGGGGGATCCTTGGCCCAGAACGACTTGAGGGACTGGATCTCGTCCCTGAAATCCACTATCGGCAACAGTCCCGCCGCGGATACCACCACGTGCGGACAGATCGCAGGCTGTCCCGCCAACTGCACCATTACCGTGAGGTGGGACGACAATCGCGCAGGCGGTGGCAATCAGCGCACCATGACCACGGTGACTCGCATATGAGCCTCTCCCTCTCGCAAGCACGGGCTGCCAAACGCGGGCAGCACGGCTTCAGTCTAGTTGAACTGATGATTGCACTTGCGCTCGGCATCCTAGTGGTTGGCGCCGCATTTGCGATATTCCACTCCAATCAGCGGAGCTACCAAGCCAATCAAGGGCTCAATCGCATCCAGGAGAACGCGCGCATCGCGTTCGAGCTGATATCGCGCGATCTCCGCGCGGCTGGTGGTTCTGCGTGCTCGAACATCGCGCGACCTGACGCGGAGCATATCAATTCCGCAGAAGAAACCATCTTCTTCAATTCACCTGTCAGCAGTGCCAGTCCCGCTACCGAGTTCACGGCTGTGTCCGGTGACGACACGGCTTATCGGGTAACCAACTCGTCGACGTCCTCGATCACCCTGGACCCGGCGCAGCTCGCGGATGCGACCCAGGCGTTCAACGTCAATGACCGCCTCATACTGTGCAACGCCAACAAGCTCTACGTTGTGCGCGCCACGGCCGTGAATGCGACCACCGTTTCCTTCTCTCCGGCGACACCGATTGCGCTCACGGCAGATCCCCTCGCTCCCGCACCAACGGTGATGATCGCTCGGTATCGCAACACGCGATGGTTCGTGGCGGACAACTCGCTGTGGGTTTCCCGCTCGGGCGGGGCGCGGGAGGAAGTAGCGCAGGGTGTACAGAACATGGCGGTTTCATATCTGGAAAACGGCATATACACCAATGCGCCCGCAAACTGGACGAACGTGGCAGCGGTCCGCGTCGACATGACCTTCGTGGGGCAGGGTATCGACGGCAATGCGCTTACTCGAAATGCGTCCAATGTGGTCAGTCTGAGGAGCCGGTCGCTATGAGTTCCCTTGCGCGTGGGGGCGGTTTCAGGCGGCCCGTCAATGAGTCTGGCATGTCGCTGCTGGTGGTGCTGATCCTTTTGATCGTCGTTTCGTTGCTGGGAGTGGCGGTGATGCGCAGTTCCGGCATGCAGGAGAGCATGAGTGCGAACCTGCGTGATCGCGCGCTAGCCTTCCAGGCGGCTGAGGCGGCCTTGAGGGTCGCCCAGGAGGATGTCTTGGGCAACCCTGCCATCGAGGATTTGCAATACGGCAAGACGCTGGCGGAGTTGAACGTCAGCTGTGCAGCAACTGGGATTTGCGATGCGACCACAATCCCGGCTCCCGCCGCGGTGTGGCGTACTGCGCCGGACGGTCGATCCACTTACCGGATCGAATACGTCGGTGATGCGTATGCACCCAAAACCGGAAAATCCTGTTCGGTGGATTCGATGGATTATGAGTGTCGCAGACCCATGTTCCGGATCACCGCACGAGGTCGAAGCCCCGGCATCTCAGAGGTATTCCTGCAAGCGAATGTCGTCAGTCGATAGTCGGGACAAAGACCCATGAACAGTCAAGAAAAAAACGCCAAGCGCAACCCCAAGTCCTCAGTGGGCGGTCCCACCCGATGGTGGGCAGCTCCTGCTGCGTTCCTGGCGACGATTCTCGCGCTCCCCGTGAATGCGGGTATCAGCTTGCCGGATGATCCGTTGACGACGGGAAACCGGGTTGCGCCGAACGTTCTCTTTATCCTCGACGACTCGGGCTCGATGGTCTGGCGTTATATGTATGCCCTCGGGGTGAACGAGATAACGGGTCCCAATGGATTCCGGAGCGTACAGACCGCCGATAACCTCGCGAGTGGCGGAGATGCGGATTACACGACGACCAGCACCAGTCCGGTCGGTATCTACGACCAGAACTACAGAACCAACACGCTTTATTACAATCCGACGATCAATTATGAGCCTTGGGTACAGGCGAACGGCAACGACATGACGGGTGGTACGTCGTACGCCTCTGCCTACTCCAATAGCAACTTGGCGAGCGGCCCCATCAATCTTGGCGATGATCTGCAGGTTTTCTATACCCCAAAGGATCCGGGCAATGCCTCCGCAGCCTACGTCGGCAACGTAGAGAACTATTACCGCTACCACATTCAGCCCACGAATGCGGGTGGCGGCATTGTGCGCGGCGCCTGGGGAAACGTTGTCGAAACCATCGCAGCGGCTGCCGGATTCCCCAAGACGGGGTTGAACGCTGATAGCGGCTGGGGCACTGACTACACCTTCAACGTGCCATCGGGCGCTGCAGCCATCGAAGTAACGGTAGCCGGAGGCACGCACGGAACGAACACGGCGGCCAATAACAACGGCGGAAACGGTGCCGATCTCTACGTGCGTCGCGCGGGTGCGCCCAGTGCCGGCACGCCCTACGACTGCACTTCGTTGGGGGGCGGCAACGATGAATCGTGCATCATCACGTATCCTGCTTCGGGTACTTGGCATGTGCAGTTGAATACAGCATCTCGATATCGAAACGTGACGCTCTCTGTCAGGGTGGTTACCGCGACCAATCGCTGTGAGTATCCCGGAACGCGGACGGCAACTGATTTCGTGAGCTGCACGGTGGCCGCCCTGCCGAGCACGCTGAGGACGACCGTCGATGCTGAAAAGGCCAATTTCGCGACGTGGTACTCCTATCACAGGACGCGAATCAAGGCGGCCAAGGCGGGTGCCGGGCGTGCCTTCAGGAATCAGGGTAACAACATCCGTGTGGGCTATCGCACGATCCACAATCGATCCAATTTCGATATCCCGGTTGCCTCGGGTGACGGGCGTTTCATTGACGATACAGTGGTGAAGCCTGCCGTCAGCAACCGGACCACCTGGTACTCGCGTTTGTACGCGGCGGCGGGCAGCAGCGGTACGCCCCTGCAGTCGGCCCTCGATAGCGCGGGAGCCTACTTCTCCCGCACGACGGCGGATGGGCCATATGGGCCGCTGGAAGGCGTCAATCAGTACTCGTGCCGCCAGAACTTCACGATTCTCACCACGGATGGTTACTGGAATACCAGCCTGGTAGACGTCGGTAATTCAGACGGTACCAACGGTACCCAGATCACCAACGACAAGCCCTCCACCGATCCGAATTACAAATCGTTCACTTACACGGCGGCCAGCCCTTACAGCGATTCGCGGAAGGAAACGCTGGCTGACGTTGCCATGCACTACTGGAAGCGCGATCTTCGCGGCGATCTGGCCAACAATGTTCCTTCCAGCACCGACAATCCGGCGTTCTGGCAGCACATGGTGACCTTCGGCATCTCCATCGGCGTCAGCGGCACGACGGGATGGAAAAATGTCGACGAAGTGCCTGCAAGCGCGAATTGGCCCGATCCCACGGACTCCGAAGATACCGATCGTATCGATGACCTGCTGCACGCTGCCGTGAATGGTCGTGGCAAGTTCGTCTCCGCCATGGATCCGGGTGCTTTTACCGCTGGCCTCAGTGAGGCGCTCGCGGTGATCGAGCAGCGGACCAGCTCGTATTCCAACGTCTCGACGAATTCAACTTCTTTGAATACGGGTGCGCAGGTATTCAGCGCCAGCTACACGTCAGGACTGTGGGCCGGTGAGCTGAGGGCGCAGTCCGTGACGCGCAGTGGCGTCGCGGGTGCCGTCACATGGACCGCTTCGCTCCCTTCGTTCGCAGACCGTCGAGTGTTCACTCACAACGGCCTGGTCGGCACTGGATTCCCGACGGCTGCGCAGACCCTTGCACTTGCACGACCGGGTGGCCCCGTCGACTACCCAGTCACCGGCAGCAAGAATGCCGACTACATCAAGGGTGACCAGAGTGGCGAGGGGACCGCTCTGGGCAAGCTCCGGGTTCGGACCAAGTTGCTCGGCGATATCGTGGGTTCCTCTCCTGTCTTCGTGAAAGGCGGAGCGGGTGGGGATGGCACTGCAGCGGGGACCGTTTACGTCGGCGCCAACGATGGCATGCTGCACGCGTTTGACGCGGGTAGTGGAAAAGAGTTGTTCGCTTATGTGCCGAATATCATCAATTTCAATAACCTCGCTACGCTGAGTCGGGGCGACTACACCCACAAGTTCTTTGTTGATGGCCCGATCGCGGTCAGCAGTCGCCTGATGACGCCAGGAAAGAATGTGCTCGTGGGTGCTCTTGGGCGTGGGGGCAAAGGTCTTTACGCTCTCGACGTCAGCTCTCCGACCGCCTTTGCCGCAACGAACGTCAAGTGGGAGCGTTCGGATACGGACGGCAAGAATATGGGTCTTGTGCTGGGCGCTCCTATTCTCGCGAATGTGAGAAACGGAGTTCCGGTCAATGCCGCTGTTCTCGGTAACGGTCCCAACAGCACGACCGAGCGGGCGGTTTTGCTGGTGATCAACCTCGAGACGGGTGCGGTAATCCGCGAAATCGATACGGGTGTCGGTAGTGCGGCGTTGCCGAACGGGCTGTCTACCCCCACGGGCGTGTATGCAGCTGACGGCAAGACGCTTGTCTACGTGTACGCGGGTGACCTGCAGGGCAATGTCTGGAAGTTCGATCTGCGAAGTGCGTCTCCTGCGGCTTGGACTGCCACTCGCATTTTCAGTGCGGCGAAGGGCGTGGCACAGCCGATAACCGGCGGTCTGGCCGTGGCTACCGACCCTGCCACCAACAAACGCTGGGTGTTCTTCGGTACCGGGCGTTTCCTGACGACAGGCGATGTCGATGACAGGTCGACGAACGCCCAGAGCATCTATGGCGTGAAGGATGAGGACGCGCCGTACTCGCGCAGCGACCTTACTCAGCGCACCATTACCGTCACCGCCACTCAGCCGAATGGCTATCCGGTGAGGGCGTTCGAGGCCAAGTCTGCCTTGCCCGCAACATCGAAGGGCTGGTATGTCGATTTGCCTGGCGCTGGCGAACGCATCGTGCAGGATACGCAGATCGCTTCGAACTTCGTTGTCACCGCCAGCATGATCCCGGAGGGTGATGCCTGTGAAGGATCGGGTACGGGTTACATCAATGCGTTGGATGCCTTTACTGGCACGAGTGGTGGGACGTCGTTCTTCGATCTGAATAATGATGGCAAGACAGACGACTCGGGAGTTCCGGGCGGGTTGCCCATCGGGTCGGCCAACATGGGTGTCGGTATGCCGACCCGCCCCGTTCTGTTGCCTGGACAATTCGTGCTGGGCGGTTCGGGTAATGGTACGGAGGCGGGCCTGGGTGGCGGCCGATCCTTTGGAATGCAGTGGCAGCGCGTATCTTGGCGCGAGATCAGACAGGATTGATGCATCATGCGAATCATGAACAGGCCTAGCGAGCGCGCTGTCGCCTCCGGCTTCTCGCTTATCGAAGTGATGGTCGTCGTTGCCATCATCGGAATCATCGCGACAATTGCGTTGCCGGCGTATCAGGACTATGTGATCAAGTCCCGGCGTGAGGCAGGGAAGTCCTGCCTCATGCAGGCTGCGCAGCAGGCGGAACGGTTTTACACCACCAACCTTACTTACGTCGGGTTGCCAGGGGCGTTCGCCTGCGATTCCAGTACCGCGCCGTTCTATGCAGTAACCAGCGCCAACGCGGGCGCCAAGACCTACACCTTGAGCGCGACGCCCCAAGGGTCGCATACGGATGCCAAATGCGGCACCTTGTCCGTCAATCAGGCGGGGACACGGTCCCCGGCTACCGCCGGCTGCTGGTAGGCAGCGGAGATTCTCTGGCAGGGATCACCATGCTCTCGGCAGGATCGCAAAAAAAAGAGGCCGCGACATGTCGCGGCCTCTCTGTGTCTGAACCTGGCGCCCGAAGTTGGACTCGAACCAACGACCCCCTGATTAACAGTCAAGTGCTCTAACCGGCTGAGCTATTCGGGCGGGGGCGCGTATTGTAGCCAGCGATTCCGGCGGGGACAAGCCTTGGGTTTTGTACCCGGTAATCTCGTGGGATGTCCGGCAGCCATCGCCAGTCCGGTCCCCGCAAGGCATTCAACACGCCGTGGAGAGGTCGCCTCGCACGATGCGGGCTCGACCGCTGTTATTCATGATGACGCTGCTGGCCACGTGGCCGTCGTAGCAGATCCGGATGGTCAGATTGGTGCCGTAACTCATGCCGGTGGGTTGATAGCGGACCTGTCGGCGTCCCTGGGTCGAGATCATACGGATGAAGGGTGTTTCCGCCACGGTCTCGTTCCTGTAGATGTCGTCACCGTCGTCGGGCTGGCGATTGCCGTCCGGATCGCGGAAAGAGAGCCAATGACCTCCCCAGTCGGTGTCCTGTCGGCACGTGCCGGCGCCATCGCTGGGGCATACCACGATTGGCACGTTGTGGCTGATGGCCGTCATGCGCGCCGATGCGAAGTGGGACACCAACAGGTTCGCGGTCGCATTGGCTTGCTGTCGAGCCCGGAACTCCCTCATCGACGGCAGGCCGATGGCGACCATGAGCGTCAGGACGGTAAGGGTCACAGCGGTTTCCATCAGAGTGAAACCTTGGGTATGCATGGTGGAGCCAATAGGACTCCTCCGGGCGGGAAGCGAGGGCATCCTTGCCATCGACAGCTCCTTTTGAATGGGTGGGGTCAGGTTCGCGGCCGTTTGATCTGCTCGCCATCAGGTCCAGACCTGTCCGCATGTAGGAATTCGCCGCGGCTCTCGTCACGCCCCCTCGCTATACTCGTTCGCTTGCCTCTGGGTTGTGCACCATGACCGACCGTTTCCAGCTCGTTTCCCCCTACTCGCCGGCCGGCGACCAGCCGCGCGCCATCGAGAAGCTGGTGGAGAATTTCCAGGCCGGGCTGGCGAAGCAGACGCTGCTCGGCGTGACGGGCTCGGGCAAGACGTACACCATCGCCAACGTGGTGCAGCAGGTCCAGAAGCCGACGCTGATCATGGCGCCCAACAAGACGCTGGCGGCCCAGTTGTACGGCGAATTCAAGGCGTTCTTCCCGCACAACGCGGTGGAGTATTTCGTCAGCTATTACGACTACTACCAGCCCGAAGCGTACGTGCCATCCAGCGACACCTTCATCGAGAAGGACAGCTCGATCAACGAGCATATCGAACAGATGCGGCTGGCGGCGACCAAGACGCTGCTGTCGCGCCCCGATGCGCTGGTGGTGGCGACCGTCTCCGCGATCTATGGCCTGGGCGCGCCGGAAGACTACCTGTCGCTGCGGCTGATCCTGTCGGTGGGCGAGCGGATCGACCAGCGCGAGCTGATCCGCCACCTGACCCAGCTGCAGTACACGCGGAACGAGTACGAACTGCAGCGCGGCACGTTCCGCGTGCGTGGCGAGATCATCGACGTGCATCCGGCCGAAAGCGATGCCGAGGCCGTGCGGATCGAGCTGTTCGACGGCGAGGTCGAGGGCATCAGCCTGTTCGACCCGCTTACGGGCGAGTCGCTGCGCAAGCTGCAGCGGTACACGGTGTATCCCAAGACCCACTATGCGACGACCCGCGAGCGGGTGCTGGCGGCCATCGAGACGATCAAGATCGAGTTGAAGGACCGGCTGGAGCAGCTGTACGCACAGAACAAGCTGGTCGAGGCCCAGCGCCTGGCGCAGCGGACCCAGTTCGATGTGGAAATGATGGCCGAAGTCGGCTTCTGTTCCGGCATCGAGAACTACTCGCGCCACCTGACCGGGAAGGCCCCGGGTGAGCCACCGCCCACGCTGTTCGACTACCTGCCGGCGGATGCGCTGTTGGTCATCGACGAATCGCACGTCACCATTCCGCAGATCGGCGCGATGTACAAGGGCGACCGGTCGCGCAAGGAGACGCTGGTGGAGTTCGGCTTCCGGTTGCCTTCGGCACTGGATAACCGCCCGCTCCGCTTCGAGGAATGGGAGGCGCGTTCGCCCCGGAGCATCTATGTGTCCGCCACCCCGGGACCGTATGAAATGCGCGAGTCCGCCGGCGAGGTCGTAGAACTCGTGGTCCGGCCCACCGGCCTGATCGACCCGGAAGTCGAGATCCGTCCCGTAGGCACGCAGGTCGACGACCTCCTGTCCCAGATCAACGAGCGCGTGGCGTGGGGCGACCGCGTCCTGGTCACCACGCTGACGAAGCGCATGGCGGAAAACCTGACCGAGTACCTGGGCGAGCACGGCATCAAGGTGCGCTACCTGCACTCGGACGTCGATACGGTCGAACGGGTGGAGATCATCCGCGACCTGCGGCTGGGCAAGTTCGACGTGCTGGTCGGCATCAACCTGCTGCGCGAGGGCCTGGACATGCCCGAGGTGTCGCTGGTGGCGATCCTCGATGCCGACAAGGAAGGTTTCCTCCGTTCCACCGGCTCGCTGATCCAGACCATCGGCCGCGCCGCGCGCAATCTGCGCGGCAAGGCGATCCTCTATGCGGACAAGATGACCCGTTCGATGCAGGCGGCAATCGACGAAACGGGCCGCCGCCGCGAGAAGCAGGTGGAATACAACCTGGAACACGGCATCACGCCGAAGTCGGTGGCGCGTCCGATCGTGGACATCCTGGAAGGCGCGCGCAGCGAGGCGGCCAACGAAGGCAGGGGCGGGCGCGGCAAGTCGCGCCGGGTGGCGGAGGAGCCGGCAGAGTACGGCGTCATGGATCCGGCCAAGGCGGTCGCCCGGATCAAGGCGCTGGAACAGCAGATGTACCAGCACGCGCGCGACCTGGAGTTCGAAGAGGCGGCGCGCCTTCGCGACCAGATCCAGCGGCTGAAGGAGGCCAGCCTGGGCGGCTGAGAGGAAGACATCGCGGCCCGGTTGTCGGCGACCCCGCTTCCGGGCTAGAATTCGCGCCCCTGCAAAGGGCAAGACCGGGCGGTTAGCTCAGCGGTAGAGCACTACCTTGACATGGTAGGGGTCACAGGTTCGAACCCTGTACCGCCCACCACGCTTCCACAGCGTGGATTCCGGTGATCCGGGCCTTCCCTTCGCGCCATCCGCATTCACGAGGTGGCCCGCGGAAACGCCGGCCGAGCGTGCGACATGAGCACTACCACCGCCTGAATCTGGTACTGCCCGAGGCACTGCATCCCGTAGGCGCCCTCGTGGCGCTTTTTTCATGTCATTCGTTCGTCCCTGAACAAGAGCCCGGCCATCCATGGCCGGACTTTCCAATGCCAAAGCCCTGTTCGCAGGTAACTGGATAGCCCAACCGATGATCACCATCACGCTCCCCGACGGCAGCCGCCGCGAGTTCGAGAACCCCGTCTCCGTCATGCAGGTGGCGCAGTCCATCGGTGCCGGCCTGGCCAAGGCCACCGTCGCCGGTGCCGTCGATGGCGTGCTGGTCGATGCCAGCGACGTCATCGACCGGGACGCCAGCCTGCGCATCATCACGCCGAAGGACGAGGAAGGCCTGGAGATCATCCGGCATTCCAGTGCGCATCTGGTCGGCCATGCGGTGAAGCAGCTGTACCCGGACGTGAAGATGGTCATCGGGCCGGTCATCGCCGAAGGCTTCTACTACGACATCTACAGCGAGCGCCCGTTCACGCCGGAAGACCTGGCCGCGGTCGAGCAGCGCATGCAGGAGCTGATCGCACAGGATTACGACGTCATCAAGAAGATGACGCCCCGCGCGGAAGTCGTCGAGGTCTTCAAGGCCCGGGGTGAGGACTACAAGCTGCGCCTGATCGACGACATGGGCCCGGAAGTGACGGCGATGGGCCTGTACTACCACCAGGAATACGTGGACATGTGCCGCGGCCCGCACGTGCCGAACACGCGCTTCCTGAAGGCGTTCAAGCTGACCCGCATCTCCGGCGCCTACTGGCGCGGCGATGCCAAGAACGAACAGCTTCAGCGCATCTACGGCACGGCCTGGGCCGACAAGAAGCAGCTGGAGGCCTACATCCAGCGTGTCGAGGAAGCCGAGAAGCGCGACCATCGCAAGATCGGCAAGCAGCAGGAGCTCTTCCACCTGCAGGAAGAGGCCCCAGGCCTGGTGTTCTGGCACCCGAAGGGCTGGGCCATCTGGCAGGTGGTCGAGCAGTACATGCGCAAGGTCTACCGCGACAGCGGGTACCAGGAAGTGCGCTGCCCGCAGATCCTCGACGTCGCCTTGTGGAAGAAGTCCGGCCACTGGGACAACTACAAGGAAAACATGTTCTTCAGCGAGTCGGAGAACCGCACCTACGCGGTCAAGCCGATGAACTGTCCCGGCCACGTGCAGGTGTTCAACCAGGGGCTGCACAGCTACCGCGACCTGCCGATCCGCTACGGCGAGTTCGGCGCCTGCCATCGCAACGAGCCGTCGGGCGCGCTGCACGGCATCCTGCGCGTGCGCGGCTTCACCCAGGACGACGGCCACATCTTCTGCACGGAAGACCAGATCGAGGCCGAGGTCACGGCGTTCCACCAGCAGGCGCTGAAGGTGTACTCGGACTTTGGTTTCGAAGACATCCAGATCAAGATCGCCCTGCGCCCCGATTCCCGCCTGGGCGACGACGCCACCTGGGACAAGGCCGAGGCCGCCCTGCGCGCCGCCCTGCGCAGCTGCGGGGTGGAGTGGCAGGAACTGCCGGGCGAGGGCGCCTTCTACGGCCCGAAGATCGAGTACCACCTGAAGGACGCCATCGGTCGGACCTGGCAGCTGGGCACGATGCAGGTGGACTTCATGATGCCGGGCCGCCTGGGCGCCGAGTACGTGGACGAGAACAGCCAGCGCCAGCACCCGGTCATGCTGCATCGGGCGATCGTGGGGTCGATGGAGCGCTTCATCGGCATCCTGATCGAGCACCATGCTGGTGCATTCCCGTCCTGGCTGGCCCCTCAGCAGGCCGTCGTGATGAATATCACCGACGCCCAGGCCGATTACGTGGCCGAGGTCAGGAAAACCCTTGCAAATCAAGGCTTCCGGGTGGCGGCCGATTTGCGGAACGAGAAGATCGGCTATAAGATTCGCGAGCACACGCTGCAGCGGGTGCCATACCTGCTGGTGGTCGGCGACCGCGAGAAGGAGAATGGCGCCATCGCCGTGCGTACGCGTTCCGGGGAAGACTTGGGCAGCATGTCCGTTGCCGCCTTCGCCGAACGCTTGCGCAGCGAGCACGCCGCGCAATAAGGTTCCGGTCCATCGCGGACCGGTGCACCCCTCCCTGGAGACTGCAACATCAGCACCCCTGACAACAAGCAAAACCGCAAGAATCACGAGATCCGCGTGCCGCGGGTGCGCGTGATCGGTTCCGATGGCGAGATGATCGGCGTGCTTTCGCGCGACGAAGCCTTGGCAAAGGCGGAAGACGAAGGCCTGGACCTGGTCGAGATCCAGCCGAACGCCGAGCCGCCCGTCTGCAAGATCATGGACTTCGGCAAGTTCAAGTTCGAAATGCAGAAAAAGGCCAACGAAGCCAAGAAGAAGACCAAGCAGGTCGAGATCAAGGAACTCAAGTTCCGTCCCGTCACCGACGAGGGCGACTACCAGATCAAGATGCGCAACATCCGCCGCTTCCTGGAAGAAGGCGACAAGGTCAAGGTCAACATCCGTTTCCGTGGCCGTGAGATGAGCCACCAGGAGCTGGGTCGCGAGATGGCCGCGCGCATCGAGGCCGAGTTGGGCGACGAGATCGTCATCGAGTCCCGTCCGCGCCTGGAAGGCCGTCAGATGGTCATGATGATCGCCCCCAAGAAGAAGTGATGTCAGCGGCTTGGCCGCTGACGCCTACTGTTCCCCTCGCCCCGCAAGCGTGGAGAGGGCAAAGGGTGAGGGGAAGGCGCCGCAAGGCGCCTTTCGCTTTTCCGCTAAGTGGCCGGATTTGCAAGAGAAAACAGCAGCGGGCATAATACCCGGCCCGGTACGCCGGGAGGCTGCTCGCAGCCGATGGACCCGTCGGGGGTTCCGTTCTGGAATCAACGACTTAAAAGCCGATATGGGCATGGATGGAAAGAGTGGCCTTTCAGTCTTCGCGGCGCAGCCGCAAAGCGTTGAAAGGGTGCCGCCCGGATCAGTGACATAAACCCGTCAAGGACATAGCAATGCCCAAGATCAAGACCCACCGGGCGGCGGCGAAGCGTTTTCGCAAGACCGCATCCGGCAAGTTCAAGGCTGGCCACGCCAACCGTAGCCACATCCTCACCAAGAAAGCGACCAAGCGTAAGCGCGGCCTGCGTGCGACGAATATCATTCGCGCCGAGGACAGCGGCCGTTTGAACCGCATGCTTCCCTACCTCTGAGGACTGAGACATGGCACGAGTTAAGCGTGGCGTGATGGCGCGTCGCCGTCACAAGAAGGTCCTCACCCTGGCCAAGGGCTACTACAACGCCCGTCGCAAGGTGTTCCGCGTCGCCAAGCAGGCGGTCATCAAGGCGCAGCAGTACGCCTACATCGGCCGCAAGCAGAAGAAGCGCAACTTCCGTTCGCTGTGGATCACGCGTATCAACGCGGCGGCCCGCATCAATGGCCTGAGCTACAGCCGCTTCATGAACGGCCTGCTGAAGGCTGGCATCACCCTGGACCGCAAGGTGCTGGCGGACATCGCCGTGCACGACGCGGCCGGTTTTGCGGCCCTGGCTGAAAAGGCGAAGGGCGCACTCGCGGCGTAAGCCGCGTCTCCACCGTAAAGCACTCCGGCAGTCGATCGCCGGAAACACGTGGGGAAGGGCGCGAGTCCTTCCCCATTGTTTTTTGTGGTTCTGCCCTGTGGGAGCGACGTAAGTCGCGATGGGCGTTCCGTGCGCCTCATCGCGACTTACGTCGCTCCCACGAGAAAACACCCTCTCATGGACATCCAATGAGCGATATCGAATCCCTGTCCACGCAAGCCCTGTCAGACATCGCAGCGGCGCAGTCGCCGGATGCGCTGGAGCAGTTGCGTGTCGCCCTGCTGGGCAAGAGCGGAAGCATCACCACCCAGCTGAAGCAACTGGGCGCGTTGCCCGCCGACCAGCGCAAGGCGGCGGGCGAAGCCATCAATCGTGCGCGGGATGCGATCGGCGACGCCTTGTCGATGCGCAAGTCCGTGCTGGAAGACGCCGCCCTCGATGCGCGCCTGGCGGGCGAGACCATCGACATCACGCTGCCCGGCCGCAACGGCACCCGCGGCGGCCTGCATCCGATCAGCCGTACGCTTGAGCGCATCGCCGACATCTTCGGCCGCCTGGGTTACGAGCTGGCCGACGGTCCCGAGATCGAGGACGACTGGCACAACTTCGAGGCGCTGAATTTCCCGCCGCACCATCCGGCGCGCGCCATGCACGACACGTTCTACTTCGGCGACGGCCGCCTGCTGCGCACGCATACCTCGGGTGTGCAGGTGCGCTACATGGACGCCCATCAGCCGCCGCTGCGCATGATCGCGGCGGGCAAGGTCTATCGCAGCGACAGCGACCAGACGCATTCGCCGATGTTCCACCAGGTCGAAGGCCTGCTGGTGGACGAGCACTCCACGTTCGCCGACCTCAAGGGCACGCTGGCCGAGTTCGTGCGCGCGTTCTTCGAGCGCGACTTCGAAATGCGTTTCCGCCCGAGCTACTTCCCCTTCGTCGAGCCGGGCGCTGAAGTCGACATCGCCTGGCAGCAGCCGGACGGCAGCACGCGCTGGCTGGAAGTGCTGGGCTGCGGCATGGTGCACCCGAACGTGCTGCGGAACTGCGGCATCGACCCAGAGCGCTATACCGGCTTCGCGTTCGGCCTGGGCGTGGAGCGCTTCGCGATGCTGCGCTACGGCGTCAACGACCTGCGCGCGTTCTTCGAGAACGACGTGCGGTTCCTGAAGCAGTTCGCGTAACGCGTCGCACCGCACGCACCCCTCGATATCTGACTCTTGAAGGCGGCGGGCCCGGACCCGCCCTACGGACAACGAACGATGAAGTTCTCTGAAAACTGGTTGCGCAGCCACGTCCCCACCGAAGCCAGCCGCGATGAGCTGTCCGCAACGCTGACTGCCATCGGCCTGGAGGTCGAGGACGTCACGGTGCTGGGCGAGGGTCTGGAAAACGTCATCGTCGCGCGCATCGTCGAATGCGCGAAGCATCCCGAAGCCGATCGCCTGCAGGTCTGCCAGGTGGATGCGGGGCAGGGTGGTCTGCTGCAGATCGTCTGCGGCGCGCCGAACGCGCGCCCGGGTCTGATCGCGCCGCTGGCGATGGTCGGCGCCAATGTCGGCGGCATCGCCATCAAGGCGGCCAAGCTGCGGGGCGCGGAATCGAACGGCATGCTGTGCTCGGCCAAGGAGCTCGGCATCGACGCCGATGCCTCCGGCCTGCTGGAACTGCCCGCCAACGCGCCCGTCGGCACGCCGGTCGCCGACTATCTCGGCCTGCCCGACGCCAGCATCGAGATCAAGCTGACGCCGAACCGCGCCGACTGCTTCAGCGTGCGCGGTATCGCGTACGACGTGGCGGCCTCGCTGGGCAGTGAAGTGAGGCCACTGGACGACGCGCCGGTGCCCGCGCAGAGTCCGGTAACGATGGAGGTTGCGCTGGAGGCCGGGGCGAAGGTGCCGCGCTTCGCCGGCCGCGTGATCGAAGGCGTCAACGCCCAGGCAGCTACCCCGGTATGGATGGCCGAACGCCTGCGCCGCAGTGGGGTGCGTCCGATCAGTTTCCTGGTCGACGTGACCCAGTACGTGATGCTCGAGCTGGGCCAGCCCATGCACGCCTTCGACAAGGACCGCCTGGTAGGCGGCCTCGTCGTGCGTCCTGCGCGCGCTGAGGAGACCGTTGCCCTGCTCGATGGCCGCACGGCCGTGCTCGACGAGGATTTCCTGGTCGTTTCGGATGGACAGGGAGGCCATGGCGCGCGCGCCGTCGCGCTCGGCGGGATCATGGGCGGGCTCGATACACGGGTCACCGACGCCACGCGCAATGTCCTCCTTGAAGCCGCGCACTGGGTGCCGTCCGCCATCATCGGGCGCAGCCGCAAACTCGGCCTGCACACCGATGCCGGCCATCGCTTCGAGCGCGGCGTGGATCCGGAATTGCCGCGTATCGCGGTGGAATACGCCACGCGCCTGATACTGGACGTGGCCGGTGGCGTGCCTGGTCCGACCACCGAGGCCGTGCTTCCCGACCACCTGCCGCAGGCCGCCACCATCCTGCTGCGTCGTGCGCGCGTGGCACGCGTGCTGGGCGTGGACATTCCCGACGTCGAGATCGAACGCATCCTGCGTGCCCTTGGCCTGCAGGCGACCACGGTTGCGGAAGGCTGGCGCGTTGTTGCGCCGAGCCGGCGCTTCGATCTCGCCATCGAGGAAGATCTGATCGAGGAACTCGCGCGGATCCATGGCTACGACCGCGTGCCCACCACACTGCCCGGCGGCGCGACCCGCATTGCGGCCCCCAGCGAGACGAGGGTCGAACCGGGCATGGTGCGTCGCCAAGTGGCGGCGCGGGATTATTTCGAGACCGTCAATTTCGCGTTCGTCGACGCCCAATGGCTTTCGCAGTGAACGCCAGCGACGGTGCCGTGCCGCTGGCCAACCCGCTCAGCGCGGAACTGGCGATCATGCGCACACAGCTGCTGCCTGGTGTCGTGGCTGCGCTGCAGCGCAACGCCGCGCGCCAGGCGGGCCGCGTGCGCCTGTTCGAGATCGGCAACGTGTTCCACGCGCCGATCCGACCCGGCGACGCGCCGGTCGAAACGCTGCGCATCGCTGCGGCCGTCACCGGTGAGGCGCTCGGCGAACAGTGGGGCGCGGCGGCGCGGAAGGTCGATTTCCATGACCTCAAGGGCGATCTGGAAAGCGTGGCGTCGCTGGCCGGCGCGAACCTCGAATTCTGTCCCTCGAACGCCGTCCATGGGCACCCCGGCCGGTCGGCCGACGTCTACCGCGACGGTGTGCGCCTGGGCTGGATCGGGCAACTGCATCCGCGCCTGCAACGCGGGCTGGACCTGGATGCGGAGGTGTTCGCGTTCGAACTGGACGTAGCGCCGTTGAGCGTCCGTGCGCTGCCGCGCGCGATGGAATTGTCGCGCTACCCGTCCGTCCGCCGGGACCTCGCGTTCGTCGTCCCGGAGACGGTGTCCTGGGCGGCGCTCGCCGCCACTGCGAAAGCGGCGGCGGGGCCGTTGCTGCGGGACGTGCAGCTGTTCGACCGCTACGTGGGACAAGGGGTCGAATCCGGTCAAAAGAGTCTCGCTATGGGCTTGATTTTGCAGGACAACTCACGCACTCTCACTGAGAGCGAGGTGGCGCAGGTCGTGGCCGCCGTGGTCGCCGCGATCGACGCCGCGCATGGCGCGAAGATCCGCGGATGAAGCGTGTGAAGGCAGTGGCTGGGCCGGTGACGGCCGCAATGGGGATGCAGTAATCCATGGCTTTGACGAAGGCGGAAATGGCCGAACGTCTGTTCGACGAGGTCGGCCTGAACAAGCGCGAGGCGAAGGAATTCGTCGATGCGTACTTCGACGTGCTGCGCGAGGCGCTGGAGCAGGGTCGGCAGGTGAAGCTGTCCGGGTTCGGCAATTTCGACCTGCGGCGCAAGAACCAGCGTCCGGGCCGCAATCCCAAGACCGGTGAAGAGATCCCGATCTCGGCGCGGACCGTGGTGACGTTCCGGCCGGGGCAGAAACTCAAGGAGCGGGTGGAAACGTATGCTGGATCCGGGCAGTAACCGCGAGCTTCCGCCGATTCCGGCCAAGCGCTACTTCACCATCGGTGAAGTGAGCGAGCTGTGCGACGTGAAGCCGCACGTGCTGCGTTACTGGGAGACCGAGTTCCCCAGCCTGGAGCCCGCCAAGCGTCGCGGCAACCGCCGTTACTACCAGCGCCATGACGTGCTGATGGTGCGCCAGATCCGCGGCCTGCTGTACGAACAGGGCTACACCATCGGCGGCGCGCGCCTGCGCCTCGAGGGTGAGGGCGCCAAGCAGGAATCGGCGATGAGCGCGCAGATCGTGCGCCAGGTGCGGATGGAGCTGGAGGAAATCCTCCAGTTGCTCCGCCGGTGAGGCATGGCGGCGCTCCTGCTGGGAGTCGCCGAAGAATTCCGGCTATAATGCGCGGCCCGTCGCAAGGCGGGCCGATCCGCGAGATTCGGGGCGTAGCGCAGCCTGGTAGCGCATCTGCCTGGGGGGCAGAGGGTCGTCGGTTCAAATCCGGCCGTCCCGACCAATCGCGGTTCGACATCAAGCCTGCGCACATGCGTGGGCTTTTTTGTGCCCGTCGTCCGCCGCCGTGCAGGATGGCCCACGGTTATCTCGCGCAGGACCGACCATGCCTTCGATGACCGATGCCCTGATCCGTGACCTGCAACTGGCGCCGCATCCGGAAGGAGGCTACTTCCGGCGCGTCTACGAGTCCGCCAAGCGCACCGAGGTCAACGGAATCGAGCGGCCCGCGCTGACCGCCATCAAGTTCCTGCTGCCGGAAGGCGTGGTGACCCGCTGGCACCGCGTCGACGCGACCGAGGTCTGGGACTGGCACGACGGCAGTCCGATGGAACTGTCGATGTTCGATCCCGACCAACGCACCCTGACGCGGGTCCAGCTGGACACTTCCGCGCGGGGCGGGCAGTCCAACCAGGTCGTGCCGGCCGGCGTGTGGCAAAGCGCACGTTCGCTGGGCGCTTTCACGCTGGTCGATTGTTCGGTATCGCCGGGTTTCAGCTGGCAGGGGTTCGAGCTGATGCAGAGCGGCAGCGAGGTGGCGCGGACGCTGCGGGAGGCGGGCGGCAAGGTCGCCTGAACGATTCCCCGCCCGGCTGCGCGGCACTGCATGCCGGTTCGCCTGGGCACGGGCACACTCGCGACTCTTCCACATGGAGTCGCCAGGATGCGTCTGTCGTTCACCCGAGTGCTGCTTTGCCTGTCGCTGTCACTGATGCCGGGTATCGCCATCGCGCAGGATGCGGGAGCGACCGGAGCGGACACGGTCGTGGTGGACGAAAAAGGCGTGATCGACATGGAGGCGGTCGTCGTCTCCGGCATGCAACCGGGGCCGGGTCTTTGGAAGGTGCGGCATGGCGACCATCTGCTTTATCTGCTGGGTACCCAGTCGCCGCTCCCCAAGGGCATGACGTGGCGATCGGACGAAGTGACGCAGGTGTTGCAGCTGGCGGATGAGGTCCTCGGTCCGCCAGGCGTGACGGTCAATGCCGATGTCGGATTCTTCCGCGGCCTGTCGATGCTGCCCTCGGCGCTGAAGGCCGCCAAGAACCCTGATGGCGAAAAGCTGCAGGACGTCCTCCCGCCGGAACTGTACGCGCGATGGTCCGTGCTGAAGCAGCGCTACATGGGGCGCGACGGCGGCGTCGAGAAGAAGCGTCCCCTGATTGCGGTCTACGAACTCTATGGCAAGGCCCTGTCCCGCAGCGGCCTGCAGAATGCCGGCGGCGTCGTCACCCCGGTAATCGAGGGCGCGCTGAAGGCGCGTGGCATGAAGCGCACGCCGACCCAGCTGAAGATCACCCTGGAAGACCCCAAGGGCGCCCTGGCGGACTTCCGCAAGGAGACGTTGAAGCCGCAGGACCTGGCGTGCTTTCGGAAGACGCTCGATCTGATCGAACACGAACTCCCCCAATCCGCAGCCAGCGCGCGCGCCTGGGCGGTGGGCGACTGGACGGCCATCCGCAATGGAGCCCGGGCCGACGAGCGCGCCGCCTGCGAGTCGGCGTGGTTCGACACCGACACGGCACGCAAGCACGGCGTCCGCGATATCGACGCCCGCGTGCGTGCGAAGTGGCTCGAAATGGCGGACGCCTCCCTGCGCAAGAACCGCATAACCTTCGCCACGCTGTCGGTATGGGATCTGGTGAAGCCCGACGGCTATCTCGCGGCGCTGCAGGCGCGGGGCTACACGGTAGAAGCGCCGGAGTAACGCGCGCTGCGCGGGACCAGCGACACTTCACCTCGCGGCGCGGCTTCAGCCCGCCGCGGTCATCGGTGTCTGCGTGGCCGCGAGTACAGGCCAGCGCTTCAGCACGCTGGCGCGAATGCCGCTGGCATCGATACCGGCTTCGGCCAACAGATCCTCACGGCTGGCGTGGTGCTGGAATTCGTCCGGCAGGCCTAGGTGGAGCACGGGCAGCGAGATGCCTTCGGCATTCAGCAGTTCGGCGACGCCGGACCCTGCGCCGCCCATCACCACGTTGTCCTCGACGGTGACGAAGCCCTGGTGCGTCTTCGCCAGCTCGAGAATCAGGTCGCGGTCCAGCGGCTTCACGAAGCGCATGTTCACCACGGTCAGGCCCAGCTCGCGACCGACCTGTTCTGCAGCGGCAGCGGTGGATCCGAACGCGAGCAGCGCCACGCGGTTGCCGCGCACGCGAAGGTCCGCCTTGCCGATCGGCAGGGTATCCAGCGTCGTCTGCAGCGCTACGCCGGGGCCGGTGCCGCGCGGGTAGCGCACGGCGGCCGGGCCATTGAAGTGGTAGCCCGTGCTCAGCATCTGCCGGCATTCGTTCTCGTCCGCCGGCGCCATCACGACCATGTGCGGCACGCAACGCAGGTAGCTCAGGTCCAGGTTGCCCGCATGCGTGGCCCCGTCCGGGCCGACCACGCCGCCGCGATCGATCGCGAACAGTACGTCCAGCTTCTGGATCGCCACGTCGTGCACCAACTGGTCGTAGCCGCGCTGCAGGAAGGTCGAATAGATCGCGACCACCGGCTTGCTGCCCTCGCAGGCCATGCCCGCCGCGAGCGTCACGGCGTGCTGTTCGGCGATGGCGACGTCGAAGTAGCGCTCGGGATATTCCTTGCTGAAGCGCACCAGGCCCGAGCCTTCGCGCATCGCCGGGGTGATGCCCAGCAGCCTGGGTTCGACGGCGGCCATATCGCAGAGCCAGTCGCTGAAGATGTCGGTGTAGGTGGGCTTCTTCGTACCCCCCTTGCTGACCAGGCCTTTCTCGGGATCGAACGGACCCACGGCGTGGTAACCGATCTGGTCACCCTCGGCCAGTTCGTATCCCTTGCCCTTGGTGGTCAGGATGTGGAGCAGTTGCGGACCCTTGAGGGTCTTGAGCGTCTTCAGCGCGCCGACGAGGGCTTCGACATCATGGCCGTCGATCGGACCGGTGTAGTGGAAGCCCATCTGTTCGAACAGCGTGGACGGCACGAACATGCCTTTCCAGTGTTCTTCCCAGCGGCGCATGAATCGGGCCGGCGGCTTCTTCTTGTCGCCCAGCAGTTTCTTGCCGCCTTCGCGCAATGCGTTGAGCGTGCGGCTGCTGCTCAGCCGGCCCAGCATCTTGGTCAGACCGCCGACGTTCTCGGAGATCGACATCTGGTTGTCGTTGAGGATCACCAGCAGGTTGGGCTCGGGCTCCATGCCGCCGGCATGGTTCAGTGCTTCGAACGCCATGCCGGCCGTCATCGCGCCGTCGCCGATCACCGCCACGACCTTGCGGTCGTCGCCCTGCTGCTGCAGCGCGATCGCCATGCCGAGCGCGGCGGAGATCGACGTGGACGAATGGCCCACGCCGAACGTGTCGTACTCGCTTTCGTCGCGCTTCGGGAACGGCGCCACGCCGTCCTTCTGCTTGACCGTGTGGATGGTGTCGCGTCGGCCGGTCAGGATCTTGTGCGGATAGGTCTGGTGGCCGACGTCCCACACCAGGCGGTCGCGCGGTGTATCGAACAGGTAGTGCAGGGCGACCGTCAGTTCGATCACGCCCAGACCGGCGCCGAAGTGTCCGCCGCTCTTGCCCACCGACTCGATCAGGTAGCCCCGCAGCTCCTCGGCGATGGCGGGCAGTTCGGATTCGTCGAACTGGCGCAGGTCGGCCGGAACGTGGATGCGTGAAAGGCGGGGATAGCGGTCGGGGGCGATCATCGGCAGCAGGCTTCTTCTGAGGCGTCATTGTCCCCCCCTGATGTGAAGTGGGGCAAGCAAGCGCGTGAAGCCGGCGTGGGGTCCGCCACGGCGGTTCAGGAAGATCGTGGCGAGGATCGGGCAGGCATCATCCCTGCGTTCCTCGCCAGCGGGTGCTCCAGGGCGTCCCCGGGTCGGGCAGCATGGCCGCGTGCGCTTGCTATCGACCTCTCGTGGTTCGCGTCGGCGACCGCCTGCCCGCGCATGTGGGCCGGGCATGCGGCCCGTGAATCAGGCGGACAGCTTGGACTTCTTCGGCAGCTGGGCCTTCAGGAAGGCCATCTGGTCGGCCAGGATGTTGCGGTTCGAGAGGATCAGGTGCTCGATCCAGCTCGGCCGGTACGGCACCGCGAGCAACGGCATGTGCGCCTGTTGCGGGGTGCGGTTGCTCTTGCGGGAATTGCAGTGGAAGCAGGCCGTCACCACGTTTTCCCAGATGTCCTTGCCGCCCTTGGACAGGGGCAGCACGTGGTCGCGGGTCAGGTGGGGGCGCGCGTACTCATGCCCGCAGTACAGGCACAGATGGGCATCGCGGGCGAACAGCGCGGTGTTGGTGAGCGTCGGCGTGGGCGACAGGGCATGCGCGCGGGCATGGCCGCGCGAGGCCACGATCGGGTGCAGTTCGATCAGGCTCTGCTCGCCGGTCAGCCGGGAGACGCCGCCGTGCACATGCAGGCAGGGGTCGCCCAGCGTCCATGCGACTGCACCGCGCGCGTACAGACAGGTTGCGTCCTGCCAGTTGATCCAGTCCAGCACGCGGCCATGCGCATCCAGCGACAGCAGTCGCAGGGCGGCGGGGTGGGGACGGGGGGACGACGGAGACGGAACCGGCGAGGAAAGAGAACCGGTCTGTACCAGGTGAAGCTGAGCTCTGTCTGCTTCCATGGAGAAGCAGGTTATACCCAAATGTTGACGAAATGTGTATCCGGCGCGGCTTTTGTTCGGAGGAGCGCGACGCCCGCGCTCCTCCAGTACCGGATCACTCGCCGAAGCGGATGTCGTCCATCGCCATCAGCGTGTCCGCGCCGGATTCGATGGCGGCGGCATGGGCCAGCGTGCGCGGCAGGATGCGGGCGAAGTAGAACCGGGCAGTCTCACGCTTGGCCTGCCGGAAGGCATCGCCGTGCGTCGATGCGTCGGCGGCTGCCACGCTGCGTGCCCACCAGTAGGCCAGCACGACGTAGCCCGAGTAGAACAGATAGTCGGTGCTGGCTGCACCGATTTCCTCCGGGTTCGCCGCCGCACGCTGCAGGATGTTCTTCGTCAGCCCCGCCCACTCCGCGGCTTTCTGCTGAAGCGGATCGATGAACTCCGTCAGCGACGCGTCGTCCTTGTGTTGCTGGACGAAGGCATGCACGTCGGCCAGGAACAGCTTCAGGCCCGCCGCTTGGGTGGCGGCGGTCTTGCGCCCCATCAGGTCCAGCGCCTGGATGCCGGTGGTGCCTTCGTACAGCGTGGTGATGCGGGCATCGCGCGCCAGCTGTTCCATGCCGTGTTCGTGGATGTAGCCGTGGCCGCCGAAGCACTGCAGCGCGTGGTACGTGTTCTCGATGCCCCACTCGGTCTGGCAGGCCTTCGAGATCGGGGTGAGGAAGCTCACCAGCGTGTCGGCCCGTTCGCGCTCCGCGGCATCCTCGGCATGGTTGGCCACGTCGATCAGGCTGCCCGCGTGCAGCGCCAGCAGGCGGCTGCCCTCGATCAGCGATTTCATCGTCAGCAGCATCCGGCGCACGTCGGGGTGGACGATGATCGGATCCGCCGGCTTGTCGGGGAACTTCGGTCCGCTCAATGCGCGCGTCTGCAGGCGCTCGCGCGCGTACCGCAGCGCGTTCTGGTACGCGCGCTCGCTCAGGCCGATGCCCTGCAGGCCCACGCCGAGGCGCGCGGTATTCATCATGGTGAACATGGCCTGCAGGCCCTTGTGCGGCTGGCCGACGAGGTAACCCTGCGCACCGTCGAAATTCATCACGCAGGTCACCGACGCCTTGATGCCCATCTTGTGCTCGATCGAGCCGCAGGACAGCGTGTTGCGCTCGCCCACGGTGCCGTCCTTCGCCACCTTGAACTTCGGGGTCACGAACAGCGAGATGCCCTTCGCGCCGGCGGGTGCATCCGGCAACTTGGCCAGCACCAGGTGCACGATGTTGTCGGTCAGGTCGTGCTCGCCCGCCGTGATGAAGATCTTGGTGCCGGTGATGGCGTAGCTGCCGTCCGCGTTAGGTTCGGCCTTGGTCTTCAGCAGGCCCAGGTCGGTACCGCAGTGCGGCTCGGTGAGGCACATGGTGCCGGTCCAGCGGCCTTCCACCAGGGGCTTCAGGAAGACCTCCTGCTGCCACGCTTCGCCATGGTGCTTCAGCGCTTCAACCGCGCCATGCGACAGCAGCGGGAAGTTGCCCCAGGCCAGGTTGCTGGCGTTGACCAGTTCATTGAGCGGGACGCCCATCGTGTGCGGCAAGCCCTGGCCGCCGAACTCGGGCGCCGAGGTCAGCCCGGTCCAGCCGCCCTCGACGAACTGCGTGTACGCGGCCTTGAACCCGGGCGGCGTGGTGACTTCGCCGGTGGCCTTGTCCAGTTGGCTGCCGATCTCGTCGCCGACGCTGTTCAGCGGTGCGAGCACGGTCTCCGTGAAACGGGCGGCCTCGTCGAGGACGGCATCCAGGATGTCGCGGGTCGCGTCGGCATAGCCGAGCCGCTGGAACAGGGGTTCGACGCCAAGGACGTCGTACAGGGCGAAGCGCAGATCTGTAAGGGGAGCTTTGTAGGACGCGGGCATGCGGTTTCTCGGAGGCGCGTAGGGGAGGGTGGGGCCGCGCTCAGCGCAGCACACCGTCCAGGCCGGGGACGGGGTTGAGGGTGTTGCGGGTATCGATGTCGAACGTGCGCTGCTTGGCTTCTTCCGGTGTCGCGCCGGCGCTGCCTTTGAGCGTGTAGGGAAGGGTGCGGCGGCCGGCGAGGGCATCCGCCACCACGATGCGGGCGGCGCTGCTGGGCGAGAACGCGACGGTGACGACATCGGCCGATTCCGGACCGACCGACAGGCCGGGGGTCGCGCGCAACGTGCCCGCGTCCTGGTCGCCGACCTGCACGTCGACCTCCACGGTGTCGAAACGCATCGGGATGCTGCTGTAGTTCTGCAGTCTCAGGTCCACGGCCCATTGGCCATCCGCCTTCACCGTCAACTGCTGCACGCTGACCGCGGGGTCGGAGACCCGCCTGATCACGCCATCGCCGCATCCGGCCAGCAAAGCGGCCACGGCGAGAAGTGCCAGCAGGGAAGTACGTCGCATCATGCCGCGGCTCCGTCAGGGGATGCGGCAGGATACTACGGCGTATGGCGGGCGGGATGCCGCCGCGCGCTACGCCATTCGGTCAGTCGTGCTGCGTTGCAGCAGGTTTCCAGACGAAGGTGGCGACGCTGCGTGGGGGCAAGGTGTAGTCGAACGCCTGTCCGCCCTGGCCCACGCTGAACTGGCGTGCCTGCGTCGCGGCGTTGGCGACCAGCAGCACCAGCGAACCGTCATCCGCATTGCGGAACGCGACGTTGTCGAGGTCGCGGGTGGCCTCGCTGGATGCGATGCGATGCGCACCGGGGCGCACGAAGCGGCTCGCGTGCGCCAGCGCGTAATACTCGTCCGTGCGGGTGACGGACCCCGTGCGCGAATCGATGGTGACCACGCCACGGCACGTGCTGCAACCACCCGCGTACGGCCCGTTGTTCTCGTCCAGCGCCAGATTCCAGAACAGGGCGCCGCGTGCCCAGTGCCGCGCGCTGCGGATGATGATGTTCTTCATCTGCAAGGGCAGTCCGCCGCTGCGCACGGGCTCCCAGTCGCCCCCGGAGCACTCCGTCATGTATGCATCCTTGTCCGGGAACGCATCATGCACGGGGGATTGGGCCGCCACGTCGCCCCCGTAGCAATGCCATGCCACGGCCGCCACATGGGGGTTCGCTTTCGCATCGGCCAGCACGCCGATCGGTTCCTGCGGTTTATCCCAGTTGTGGTCCCAGTCGAAGATCAATGGACCGTTCCCCCGCGCCGCGATCATCGGGCCGAGGTAGTCGCCGATCAATCGCGCGCGCGCCGGCGCATTGAGGCGCATGCCGGGGTAGTCCTTCGGTTCGTAGTCGGGCTCGTTCTGCACGGTCAGCGCGAAGACCGGTATGCCTTCCGCGGCATAGGCATCGACGTATTTCAGCAGGTAGCGGGAGAAGGCATCGTAGTACTGCGGCAGCAGCGTTCCCTGGATCAGGCTGTTGGTGTCCTTCATCCACGCCGGCGCACTCCAGGGTGACGCCATGATCTTCAGCTGCGGATTGATCGCCAGCATCGCGCGCGCGACCGGGATGACATCGCCGCGATTCGCCTCGATGCTGAAATGCGCCAACGCCGGATCCGGTTTGCCATCGGGCGTGTCGTCGAGACTGTAATGGCGACGCGAGAAATCGGAAGCGCCGATCGTCAGGCGGGAAAAGCTCAGGCCAAGGCCGCCGTGCGCGCGGCCGAACAGCTCGCGCAGCAGCGCGTCGCGCTGGACCGGGTCGAGCCTGTGCTGGATCAGCCAGGCCGACGAGTCGGTCAGCGATGCGCCGAAACCGACCATCTCCTGGAACCGCGCCTGCTCGTCGATGAGGATGCGTGGCCGCTCTGTCGATCCGGCGGCTCCGAACGTCGCCGGCGTCGACGCGGCGAGCGTCGTCTTGTGGTCCGCGGTCGTGATCCATACGGCAACGTCCTGTGCGCGGGCCGTGGCCGGCATCGCAAACGCCGTGCAGGCGAGCAGCAAGAAGGAATGCAGGCGTCGAAGCGGGTGTCGCGTCATGGCGGAGTCCTCTCGCGGAGCGTCGCGAATCCCTCCCGGAATCCACGCAAAGCGGGTGCTGCATCGCAGCGTGATTTTCGGTTGCAGCGGTCGCGCAGCACGCAGATTCGATCGTGCGTGCGTCAACGTGTCACGGTTGTTAGGAATTTGTTGACAGTGCATTGAAGCTTCTATATGACAGCGCTGTCAACCATGGTCGGAGAGGGACCAGACGATGCACTCGAACCACCCCACGAATCCTTGTGCGCGCCGTGCGCCGCGCAAGCAGCATCTCGCTGCAGCCTGCGCCCTCGCGCTGGCGTTTCCTGTCATCGCAAGCGCACAACAGGCGGCCGCGCCGGTCGATCCGACCGTCGAAACCCTCGATACGGTGAAGGTGACCGGCATCCGCGCCGCGATCGCCAATGCCGTCGAGACCAAGAATGAATCGACCTCGATCGTCGAGGCGATCTCCGCGGAAGACATCGGCAAGCTGCCCGACATCAGCATCGCCGATTCGATTTCGCGGCTGCCGGGCCTGACCATGCAGCGCCTCGATGGACGCGGCCAGGTGATCCACATCCGCGGCATGTCCGAACAGTTCGCAGGCACGCTGCTGAATGGCCGCGAGCAGGTCACCACCGGCGACAACCGCGGCGTGGAACTCGACCAGTACCCTGCCGAGCTGATCAATGGCGTCACGGTCTACAAGACGCCCGATGCGTCGCTGATCGGGCAGGGCATCTCCGGCACGGTCGACCTGCAGTCCATCCGGCCGCTGTCGTTCGATGAGCGGCGCATCGTATTCACCGGCCAGGGCGAAACGAATTCCTTCGACCAGCTCACCGAGGGCGGCGACAACAAGGGCTACCGCGTCTCGGCGTCGTACGTGGACCAGTTCGCCGACGACACCATCGGTTTCGCCATCGGCGTTGCGCGGATGGATGCCCCGTTCCAGGAAAAGCACTACAAGTCGTGGTGGTGGGCCAATACCGACATGTGGGGCGCACCACAGCCCGGCAAGCCGGCGGACGCGATCGCCCTGCAGGGCGCCGAAGCGTGGGTGAAATCGCGCGATACCACGCGCGACGGCGTCATGGCGGTCCTGGAATTCAAGCCGAACGACCGCTGGCACAGCGTGCTGGACGTGTACGCGTCGCGCTTCGACCAGGAGGAGTGGATGCGCGGTGCGATGTGGAGCAACGACCCCTGGTTCAACGGTGGCGCGGTCAGTTACAGCAACGTCAGCACGACGGACTACCACGGCACCCCGGTGGTCACCGGCGGCACGTTGAACGGCATCCAGCCGGCGATCCGCAACGACAACAACACCCGCGAGTCGCGCCTGCGGATGCGAGCAGAATGGAGTGCAGTTTTGCAGTTTTGATTTTTCATATCAATATCCTGGACTGGTGTAACTTGCAACGCACTGTCGTTTGCAGTGTTTTCCATTTCTTGAATATTTGCTAGTTTCTCTTCTTTGGGTGTGTTCGTTTCGGTCTCAATATCAAGTTCTTTTCTTTCCTGTGCGTCACATTTTTTGTCAAAATTGTTT
>PKDC01000016.1 GCA_002862435.1 Pseudomonadota bacterium
GGAATGAGCTGATGGCCCAGAAGCTGTTGTACTGGGACAACAACATGGCCACCCCGGCGGAGCGCCGGCTGGCCATGGCGGAAAACCTGGAAAGCGGCATCCCCGATCTGGTCGAGGCCGCCAAGCGCTACTACGCGACCGAAGGCACAGCCCTGCCGGAAAGCCAATCCAGCATGGTTCCCTCGGGTAGCGGGAAAATGGCCGTGGCGTGAATCAATTGGGTGAACGCGCCCGAACTTGGGATAAACAAGGCCCGCTCCGAATAATCAGGAGCGGGCTTTTTTTGCGCAAGCGCCAGGCAAACTGGCCCAGGCAACATGAGGACCAACGCTAACCTAACTGGGACGCCCATTTTTTCAGCCTTCACCACCCTCACATCAATCCGCATCGGATGCATCAATCTGCACGGGCTCTCGTCACGGAATCAGTATTCCGCGTAGCATATCGTTGGAGCGCTATTTGCGAATTTATTCAAGTACATGATGCACCCCGAACGCATGGGGCCTGCCATCTCGACTTCAGCCTGCTTCCTCGATCAGATCATCTTCCGGATGGGCCAACATCCCATCGCCGGGCGCCTGTTCCGGCAATAGGGCGGGGGCCTGCAGCAACTCCTTGAGCACGCTGGTGGCAAAAGCGCCCGGAGGTAGGGCGAATGTCAGCTCCAGATCGTCTCCCTGCCAAAGAAGCTTCGCGTCCCGGGGCATCACCCTTAAAGCGCGGCGGTCTTGGCGCAGACCAAAGCGGATCAAGCCCGCCGTCAGTTCCGGATAAGCGGCCGTCAGGCTGCGCTCCAGCACGCCGATCCGCTCGCCGGTGGCGGGTTCGCCGGCTCCCCACAAGGGGCCGGTGGGATGCAGGTCGCCCGCATCGACACGATGGGCGATGTCGTCCGGCGCATCATTGATCCCAAACACGAACCAACTGCCGCGCCCATCCAGTTGCAGGACATCGCCGCGCTCGGCCTGGTTCCAAGAGCCCGCGCGCACCCGCTCCGCGAGCAGTTGATTGAACAAGGCGCTGCGCGCCGCCGAGAGCAAGAGATCACGCAGCGATCGGCGCGACAAACGCTCACCCGCAAACCAGGCCAGGGCCTGGCGCACATTGCCGCCGCGCTCGCCGAAGCGCTGGGGGCCAAAATAGTTGGGGACCCCGCCCGCCAGGATCTGCGCCCAGCGCGCTTCGGCCGCCGTTCGGTCGCCGGAGATACCGCGCACCCGAATGCGAAAGCGATTACCGGTGAGCGTGCCGATCCGCAGCTTGCGGCGATGGGGGGCGACCGCCAGCAGGCGCACCCGATCCCCGAATACCTTGGCGAGTCCCTGCGTCCAGTCGGGCTCCTCACGCCCTGCCAGATCCACGGAAAACCACTGACTGGTCAGCGCCCGACGATCCTTGCGGCCGCCATAACCAACGGCGTTGCGCGCCACGTCGGCCAGCCGCGCCAGGGCGTCGGCCACCTCCGCCGTGTTGAGTTCGCTTTTTTGCAGATGGATCAGGCGATGCTGGCCGCTGCCGTCCGGCTCGAAGCCCAACATCTCCTCCACGGCAAAATCCGCCGGCGCCAGCCGCAGCGCGCCCCGCAGCGGTGGCGGACCAAACGCACCGGGCAAGCTGCCCACCTCTCCCAAACGCGCCGGGTCGATGGGAATCAGGGCGGCGTGTTTAGCGGCGGATTCCAATGCAATGGGCGCGGCCTCAGTCATCGCCCGCCTCCCGCAGCAAGGCCACCGCGTGGACCGCGATGCCCTCACGCCGCCCCACGAAGCCCAGTCCCTCGGTGGTGGTAGCCTTGACGTTGACGCGCTCCTCCGGCAAGCCCAGATCGGCGGCGATATGGGCACGCATGGCGGCGACATGAGGCGCGATGCGAGGGGCCTGAGCCAGCACGGTGACGTCCACGTTGCCGGGGTCAAATCCGCACTCGGTGAGCAGCGCCCGCACCCGACGCAACAGATCGCGGCTATCCGCGCCGCGCCAACGCGGATCGGTATCAGGGAAATGGTGGCCAATGTCGCCCAAGCCGGCAGCGCCCAGCAAGGCATCACACAGCGCATGCAGGGCCACATCGCCATCGGAATGGGCAATCAGGCCCTGATCGTAGGCAATACGTACCCCGCCCAGGGTGACGAAACTCCCCGGACCGAAAGCATGGACGTCGTAACCGTGGCCAATGCGCATGCGCCCTCCGGGCGGGATCAACGAGGGTCCGTCGCGCCGCGAGCAGCCAACACCGCCTGCGCCAGAACGAGGTCTTCGGGATGGGTGATCTTCAAGTTATCGGATCGGCCAGGCACCAGTTCCACGGCATGGCCCAGCCGCTCCATGGCCTGAGCCTCGTCGGTGACCCGCACCCCGTCCCGCTCGGCCGCCGCCAAGGCCGCCAGCAGCGGCCCCCAGCGGAACATCTGGGGCGTCAGCGCCCGCCACAAACCATCGCGGCATATTGTCTGCGCCACGCGCCCGTCGCCTCCGGTCCGCTTCAAGGTGTCGGCCACTGGCGCCGCCAGCAAGCCGCCGGGAAAGGCCGCATCCCCGGTGCGGGCCAGCAGCCGCCCAAGGTCATGCGGATGCAGACAGGGACGGGCCGCATCATGCACCAGCACCCAATCGTGCTCGGCCGCTTTCCCGGCCAATGCGGCCAGACCCGCCCGCACCGAATCCTGCCGCTCCGCGCCGCCGGTCACCACGCGCAGCTTGGGATTGCCCGCTTCCGGCAAAGTCGCCGCGCGAACATCATCTGGCGCCACCACCAGCACCACGGCGCGGATGCACGGTTCGGCGAGCAGCGGCCGCAGGCTCCACGACAACACCGGCGCGCCGACCAGCGGAAGGTATTGCTTGGGGCAGTCGACGCCCATGCGCAACCCGCGTCCGGCTGCCGGCACGACTGCCCATACGGCCGCCATCTCAGGGGGACGCGGGAGATGGCGCGGGTGCGGAGGTCGGTCGGTCATGGTCTGGCTCATGGACGAACTGATAGAAGGTCTCGCCTTCGCCCACCATACCCAACTCGCGCCGCGCGCGCTCCTCCACCGCCTCCAGCCCCTGCTTGAGGTCGCGCACTTCGGCATCAAGCAGATCGTTACGCGCCTTGAGCTTGTCGATTTTCTCGTCTTGGACGTCGATCATGTGCCCAAGTCGCACCCACTGGCGCAGGCCATCCGGTGCAATCCAGATCTGGTAGTGCAGGATCACCAACAGGATGACCAGCACTATGCCAATGCGTCGCGCCACCACCTGCCCTCCTGCGATCCCATCATCCCTGAACGGGCGCGCAGCGCAGTGTCAGCGCTTCAGCCGCTTGGGAAAAGCGGCCATGCCTGGATAGTGGGCGCGACCGCCCAATTCCGCCTCGATGCGCAGCAGGCGGTTGTACTTGGCCACCCGATCGCTGCGGCACAAGGAGCCCGTCTTGATCTGGGTCGCCGTGGTCGCCACCGCGAGATCGGCAATGGTGTCGTCCTCGGTTTCCCCGGAACGGTGGGAGACGACGGCGGTGTAGCCCGCATCCGTCGCCATGCGAATGGCGGCCAGGGTCTCGCCCAGGGTGCCGATCTGGTTGGGCTTGATGAGGATGGAGTTGGCGATGTGTTTGGTGATGCCTTCCGACAGGATGGCGGTGTTGGTGACAAAGAGATCGTCGCCCACCAATTGCACCCGGTCCCCCAGCCGCTGGGTCAACAGCGCCCAGCCGTCCCAATCGCCTTCGGCCATGCCGTCCTCGACCGAGAGGATGGGGTAGCGGTCCACCAGACCGGCCAGATAGTCGCAGAAACCGGCGGCATCATAGGACTTGCCCTCGCCTTCCAGGTGATAGCGTCCGTCCCGGTAGAACTCCGAGCTGGCCACGTCCATGCCGAGATAGATGTCCTTGCCGGGGGTGTAGCCGGCACGCTCGATGGCCTCCAGGATGGTCTGCAGCGCCTCCTCGTTGGAGGAAAGGTTCGGGGCAAAGCCGCCCTCATCGCCCACCGCCGTGCTCAGGCCGCGTGCATGCAGCACCTGTTTGAGGTGATGAAAAATCTCAGTGCCGTAGCGCAGGGCCTCGGCGAAAGTGGGCGCGCCCACCGGCAGGATCATGAATTCCTGCAAATCCACGTTGTTGTCGGCGTGGGCGCCGCCATTGATGATGTTCATCATCGGCACGGGCATGCCCGTTGCCGTCGCGCCGCCCAGGTAGGCGTAAAGCGGCTTGCCCGTCTCAATCGCGGCGGCCTTGGCGGTGGCCAGTGAGACCGCCAGGATGGCGTTGGCGCCCAGGCGGGATTTGTTCTCCGTGCCGTCCAGCGCGATCATGAGCTGATCCAGGGCGTCGTGATCCTGCGCATCCTTGCCCAGCAGCGCCTGGCGAATCTCGCCGTTGACGTTCTCGACCGCCTTGCGCACGCCCTTGCCCAGATAGCGCCCCTTGTCGCCGTCGCGCAGCTCCACCGCCTCGCGCGAGCCGGTGGAGGCGCCGGAAGGAACCCCAGCCCGACCGACACTGCCATCGTCCAGCCGCACGCTGGCCTCCACCGTGGGATTGCCGCGCGAATCGAGGATTTCCAGACCTTCAATCGCCGTGATCTTTGCCATGTTGCGCACTCCGAATGGGATGGGGGCCGACAGGGGCCGGGGCGAAAATCAAATCACTGGATCAAGCCAGCGGGATTCCTGCAAGGGCCGGGATTTGATCAGGGCATCGAGCCCAACCAGGGTTTCAAGCAAATCCGCCATGTGATCGAGCGGCCAGGCATTGGGGCCATCAGAGAGCGCCTGGGCCGGGTCGGGATGGGTTTCCATAAAGATCCCTGCCACGCCGGCTGCGACCGCCGCCCGCGCCAGCACCGGCACGAATTCGCGCTGGCCGCCGGAACGATCCCCCTGCCCACCGGGTAACTGGACCGAATGGGTGGCGTCGAACACCACCGGACAGCCGGTCTCGCGCATCACCGCCAGGGCGCGCATGTCCGACACCAGATTGTTATAGCCGAAGCTGACGCCGCGTTCGCAGGCCATGATCTGCTCATTGCCCACCGCGCGCGCCTTGTCGACTACATGGCGCATGTCCCAGGGTGCAAGGAACTGGCCTTTCTTGATGTTCACCGGCAAGCCCTGGCGGGCGACGTTCTGGATGAAATCCGTCTGGCGACACAGAAATGCTGGCGTTTGCAGCACATCCACCACGGCGGCAACCTCATCCAGCGGCGTGTATTCGTGCACATCGGTGAGTACAGGCACACCGATCTGGCGCTTGACTGCTTCCAGCACGCGCAGCCCTTCTTCCAGACCGGGCCCACGGAAGCTATTGGCCGAGGAGCGGTTGGCCTTGTCGAAGCTGGATTTGAAGATGAACGGCACGCCCAGACGATCCGTGATCTCCTTGAGCCGGCCGGCCGTGTCGATCTGCAATTGCAGGGATTCGACCACGCAGGGCCCGGCAATCAGGAACAGGGGGCGGTCGATGCCGACGTCGAAGCCGCACAGCTTCATGCGGAAGCCGCCTGGGCCACACGGCGCTCACGGGACGCCCGCGCCGCCCGGATGAAACCGGAGAACAGCGGATGTCCATTGCGGGGCGTGGAGGTGAACTCGGGATGGAACTGGCAGCCCAGGAACCAGGGATGACCGGGCAACTCGATGATCTCTACCAAGCGGCCATCGGCCGACCAGCCGGAAATCGCCATGCCATGCGACTCCAGGATCGCGCGATAACGGTTGTTGAATTCGTAGCGGTGGCGATGACGCTCGACGATCAGTTCCTTGGCGTACAGCCGGTGCGCCAGGGAGCCCGGCACCAGCCGGCAAGGCTGGCCGCCCAGACGCATGGTGCCGCCCAGATCTTCGCGCCCGCTGCGCTGGTGCACGCTGCCGTCCGATTGCTGCCACTCGGTGATGAGTGCAATCACTGGATCCGGGGTGGCCGGGTTGAACTCGGTGCTGTGGGCTTCGGGCAGCCCGGCCAGATGCCGCGCCAGTTCGATCACTGCCACCTGCATCCCTAAGCAGATGCCGAGATAGGGCACCCTCCGCTCGCGGGCAAAGCGCACCGCAGCGATCTTGCCTTCGATTCCGCGCCGCCCGAAACCGCCCGGCACCAAGATGGCGTCCAGCCCTTCCAGTAGCCTTGTCCCTTCGGTTTCCAGACGCTCGGAGTCGATGTAGCGCACCGCCACTCGCGTGAGGGTATGGATGCCCGCGTGCCGCAGGGATTCATTCAGCGACAGATAGGCGTCGGACAGGTCCACATACTTGCCCACCAGGCCAATGGTCACCTCGCCATCCTGGTGTTCGCCGGCCTCCACCACGGCGTGCCAGTCCGCCAGATCGGCAGGCGGCAGCTCAAGCCCGAAACGCTGCACCACAATCTCGTCAAGGTGCTGGTCGTGAAGCAGCTCGGGAATCTTGTAGATGTTGTCCACATCCACGGCGGAAATGACGGCGCGCTCCGGCACATTGGTGAACAGGGCGATCTTGCGCCGCTCGTCGGGCGGCACCGGCCGGTCGGCGCGGCAGATGAGGATGTCCGGCTGGATGCCGATGGAGCGCAGCTCCTTCACCGAATGCTGGGTTGGCTTGGTCTTGATCTCGCCCGAGGCGGGGATGTAGGGCACCAGCGTGAGATGAATGAACAGCGCCTGCTGCGGCCCCAGTTCACTGCCCATCTGACGGATGGCCTCCAGGAAGGGCAAGGACTCGATGTCGCCCACCGTGCCGCCGATTTCCACCAGGCACACGTCCGCATCCCCGGCCCCGGCCTGAATCGAGCGCTTGATCTCATCGGTGATGTGGGGGATGACCTGCACCGTGCCGCCCAGGTAGTCGCCACGGCGCTCCTTCTGGATCACGGTTTCGTAGATGCGGCCGGTGGTGTAGTTGCTGTGGCGACCGGTGGTGGTGCGCACGAAGCGCTCGTAGTGGCCCAGATCCAGGTCGGTCTCGGTGCCGTCACCGGTGACAAACACCTCGCCATGCTGGAACGGGCTCATGGTGCCCGGATCCACGTTGATGTAGGGGTCCAGCTTCACCATGCTGACCTTGAGGCCACGGGCTTCCAGGATCGCTCCCAGGGAAGCCGAGGCGATGCCCTTGCCGAGGGAGGAAACCACACCGCCGGTCACGAAGATAAATCGCGTCATGCCGCTTCCGTTGCTTGAGGATGGGCGGAGGCGGATGAACAAGAAGCCCCCAAAGATGGGGCTTTAGCCTACCAGAACGGCCGGGGCCGGACAATGAAGCCGATGACCATGCCCAAGCCGGCGCGCCACCCCATCCGCCGCTGCACGCCGCGCCGATGCCACTATAACCAGTTGAATGACTTATCCTAAAAGCGCTTGCGGTTGCAAGCGCAGGCCGCCAGCCAAAGCATGGCCGGAGTGACCCGCATACGCATCGTCATCATGCGGCGCTCGTGAAAAACCCCGATCCACCGCGCTTTGACAAGCGCTTGAGGCAAGCCGAGGGCGTCAGCCGTAAACCGGGCGTGTCTGCGGAAGCGATTGATTCAACCGCCGACCCACCGACTGCGAAAGATGAAGTAAACGGCGCCCAGGATGCACAGTCCTGCCCACAGGTAGTCCAGCTTCAATTTCATATGAACGGAAAACGGCAGCTTGACCATAGAGGCGTCAGGGCTCGAACTGCCCCCGACGCTGCCGGTTGCCGGTGTTCGGCTAGCCGAATGTCATTCTGGCTCCAGCGGGGGCGTCGCAGTGTCCATGTCAGACCAGTGCGCCCGCTGCCTTGCGGCCCATTCCCGTCGTGAGTGCGCTGATGCTTGGCGAATAACGGCCATAGCCGTCTCCTGAATCACGCTGCGCAGGTCGCTCGCCGAGTCGCTCAACTCGGAAAACGCGGCGTCCAGGGCTGCCTCATCCAATGGATTACGCTCGATCTCCCGGATGATCGCTGCCCGGGCGGCGCGGAGTCGGGTCAGTTGCCGCCGGAGTTCTGCGCGGCGGGCGAGCGCTTCCCGCGCCAAGATGGGGCGTGTCTCGGCAGGAACCGCTTGGAGGAATGTCCGGACCACTTGTCCCGCACCGCCTGCAGATTGCTGCGCCGCCCACCTTCCGATGATGACGCCGGCCAACAGAAGATTCAGCAGGACCGACGCCAGCAGGAGCCCTTGCAGGAGCCGCGCCTTGTTCATGCGCCACCTTCTTTGAGTAATTCGACGGTCAGCAATTCATCATATGAGAGGAGCGGGTCGGCATCGACATGCGACTGTACCGGACCACTGCTGATCAGTCCGAGATAAAAGCCCAGCACCAGACTCGCTGCAGCCGAGATGGCGCCCGCGGCGTAATGCGTCGGAAGCAAGCGAAAGCCGAGTTTGAACCAGGGTTCGGCATCGGGCATGGCTTGGGCATGATGTTGGGGAATGGACGCGAGCCATGCCAGATCGGCGGACACCCGATCGGGCAGAAAGGCTCGGTGCAACTCGATTTCCTCCTGGGTCAGTCGATCCAGTTCGTTCGCAAGATAGGGTCGCTGTCTGATGAGGCGGCGATAACGCCATCTCGTCCAGCGCGGCCAGAGCGCCGGATCGGGTCCATGGCGGATGAGCCAGTGCTCGATGGGCGAAGGGGTGTTCATCGTATATTCTCCTCCCGTGCGCTGACGAATCTGCTCCTCAGTTCGCGGCGGGCGCGCACCAGCAATGATTCCGCCGCCTTGGCCGAAATGTTCATGATCTGCGCGACCTCCACAACGCTGAGCTCACCGCCATAGCGCAGTTGCAGCGCGATTCGCTGCTGTATCGGCAGTGACCGGACCGCTTGGTCGAGGGCTGTCTTGGACTGGGCCTCGTCGACAGCCTGTTCGGGCGTCTTTTCAACAACCAGATCCTCCAACGGAAGGTCATCCAGCTGGGTATGTCGTCGTTGGACACGCTGCCGATGATTCAAACTCAAATTGAAGGCCACCCGGTAGATCCAGGTCCGGTAGCGGGCCTGTCCGGGGCGCCACTGCGGGGCGTCGCGCCACATGCGGATGAAGACTTCCTGGGTCACATCCTGTGCGTCCGCACGCGACGACAGGACCCGATAAGCCAAGGAATAGACGAAGGCGCCGTGCCGCTCGGCAAGTTGGGTAAAAGCGGCTCTATCGCCTTTTCCCGCTCGTGCCACCAATTCATCATCCGATGCTCCATTCACAAGCCTATCGCCATTCCGAAAGAGGCAAGGGCCCCGGATGGAGACCGGATATTGCCCAATCTCCAGCCGAGACACCATGCAGTGATAACCCGCAATTCAGATTCGCAGGAATCAGTTCGCCGTGCGGGTCTGCACCCGGTTTTCGATGCCGGTGCGGATTTCCTGGCGACGCTCGACGCGACGATCCAGGCGATCATCGACTCGGCGCAGGGACTCCTCAGTACCACGGCGCTCGAGGCGACGATCGATACGGTCATCCACTCGCCGCTTGGACTCTGGCGGGGATTCCTGTGCCTGCGCGATCGAGCCGGCGAGGAAAAGGGCCAGCATTAAACCGGCGCCGAACTTTAGGCTTGCATTGGTTTTCATGAGCAACAATCTCCAACGATGGTTAGTTGAGTTTCAATCAATTTGACTACATCAGGGCCCACGCTTGAACTGCTCGCGCGCGGCTGTGATCTCCTCCCGGGTCAGACGCCCGTCGTGATTGGTGTCCGCCTGTTCCATCAGGGGGCGGGGAGACTGCAGGTATTCCTCGCGCGTTAACCGACTATCGTGATCGGTGTCGGCGTTTAGCAGTTCCTTGCCCGACGTGGCTGCGCGTTTGAACTGAGCAGACAGGCGTTTTTGTTCCTGAGCATCTAAAACGCCGTCGCCGTTACCGTCGAAGCGATCAAACAGGGTGCCTCTCATCGTTTGGATTTCGGCTTCCGACAGTGCCCCATCCCGATCCGCATCGAAGCGTTCGAGCATCCGTCCTCCCGGCTGGGCAGAGGCAAGGGTGGTAATGCCACAGGCGGTTACCATCAATCCAATCATTGGCATCCGCAGTTTTCTCATTTCGATTCCTCGTAGTTGACGGCGGCTGAACCGGACTGATTGCGGCCGGTTCGACTCTTAAACACGGCAGGAAGAGAAACCCTTCGCAGCAGCGTGAAGGAGGACCTGAAAGATGGAGATGGTGTTCCTGGACGTATCGGCGGGCGGCGGCGATCTCAGGACAGCGCACCGACTGACCACTGCGTCTGCGACAGGCGGTAGAGCGCATGGCGCCGCAACGAACTGCACAGTGATCGGGCCAATCCAGCCAAGAACGGCGTGGTTCCGTCGAGCTCATCCACCACCAGAAAATGGCCCAGCCGGAATCTCCTGGCGGGCTTTCCTCGGTCAGCAGGGGGAGGTCGGAAAAGTGGCGCGCGAACGCATCGATCAGGCAAGCGCCGCCGACTGAGATGTTCGACGATGTCGGCTGCAGCGGATGTCGGCGCTTCAACCGGCAGATCGACATCATGCGCGAGACTGCGCGCCGATTCTCGCCTCTGGAGGTCGACATTTCTTCCCCGGATGACAAGGACCCATTGTTCTGATCGGCGTCGGCCTCAAAGGACAAAAGAAGGATCGTGAGCCAGATTGGGCGTCCCTGCTTACGGGTGCCTGAGGTTGGAGGGAAACGGGTCAGTGACCGGTCCGGTGGAACGATGGCTGAGCCTCATCCCAAGTGCGGCGCGGGCATCACGGGTATGGCGAACCATCCTTGTGGAGAAAGATCCACTTACCCTCGACCAACGCCGCCTGGAGGTCGTCATCGGGGTAGCTGCCCGCATCGCCCGGCGTCCGGTCGCCGACTTCGAGGTAGACCACCTCCTCCGCTGTTTCGTTGATCAGGCAGTGCGCATTGCCCGTGCCCGCCTTGAAGCCGGCGCACATCCCCGGCAAGAGCAGGGTGCGGCCTTCGTCGGTGTGCAGCGTGGGGCGCCCCTGCAGGACGTAGATGAACTCGTCCTGTTTGGTGTGGGCATGGCGCAGGGCCGAGACTGCACCGGGCTCCAGGCGTGTGAGGTTGACGCCAAAGCGGGTCAGCCCAAACAGATCACCCAGCGGCCGCTTCTCCCGGCCCGCCATGCGCGAGGCGAACGGCTCGGGATAGTTAGACGGATTGGTCCGCGGCGGGGCATCCGCAGCCAAGATGGCGACTGGCTGTGTTTCTTCAGACATGAGCGATCCAATGCTTCTTTGAAGATGATGTCAAGTTGTCATAATAAACAATGCGTTGCAATGACCCTGCTGGCCTATATCGGATCGCAAGCGTAAATTCAGCCTTGAAACCATCGGACTCCGAATGGGCGTATGAGCCGGCGCCGTGTCCGGCCATGGGAATTGAGGAAGCGTACGGTGAACCAGGCTTTATCTTGGTTTTTCAAAGAGATCAAATCCTCAAGGTGTGGTCATGATTGAACAGTTACAGGACAGTCTCGACGAAATCGAGCGCATCACATTGAGCCATTACGAAGCCAACGCGGCGTCCTTCTGGTTGGGCACGCGCGACCATGACGTGAGCCAGAATATCGACGCCATCTTGAATGCGCTGCCCAAGAATCGGGCGCTGGATATTCTGGACTTTGGCTGTGGGCCGGGCCGCGACCTGCTTACCTTCAAGCAGCTCGGTCACCGGCCAACAGGGCTGGATGGCAGCAAGGCGTTTTGCGAGATGGCGCGGCAGCATAGCGGCTGCCCGGTGTGGCACCAGCAGTTTTCAAGTCTTGATCTTGGCAAGGGCGTATTTGATGGTATTTTTGCCAACGCATCGCTGTTTCATGTGCCGAGGCAGGAATTGCATCGGGTTTTATCGACGTGTCGCCGTGCGTTACGAGCGGGCGGGATTTTGTTTACCTCCAACCCGCGCGGCAATGGCGAAGGATGGCAGGGCGGCCGCTATGGCAATTACCAAGAATATGACCAGAGCAAGGCCAGCCTGGAACAGGCGGGTTTTACCGTTCTTGATCATTATTACCGGCCCGAGGGAAAGCCGCGCGATCAGCAGCCCTGGCTGGCCATTGTTTCGCAAGTCAAGCCGGGGTTCTAAAAAAGTGCGAGGATTGGTTTCTTGACCCTTCTCCAGGCTGCCTTCAGTTTCGCAATCGGCCGCAGCCATGCCATCCTCCGGCGCGTGCGATGCGTCGGTTCCACGCCATGAATGAACCCGTGTTCGTCTGGCCCGTGCGCGGACTGTATGCCATCACGGATGGCGCGTCCTCGCCACAGGCGCTGGTGGATCAGGTAGTGGCCTGGATTGCCGGCGGCGCGCGGGTGGTGCAGTACCGCGACAAGGGCGGAGACGCTGGCCGCCGGCTTGAGGAGGGGCAGGCGCTGCGCACGGTTTGTCGAGCGGCAGGGGTGCCGCTGTTGATCAATGATGATGTGGCGTTGGCGCTCGCGATCAGAGCCGATGGGGTGCACTTGGGGCGTGATGATGCGGATCTCCGTATGGCGCGGGCATGCCTCGGCTCGCAGGCGCTGATTGGCGTGAGCGCCTATGCCGACCTGGCGCGGGCACGCGAAGCAGTCGCGCTGGGGGCCGATTACGTCGCCTTTGGCCGCTTTTTTCCGTCGGTGACCAAGCCCGATGCGCCGCCGGCCCCGATCGAGGTGTTGCGGGCGGCAAGGCGGGCATTGTCGGTGCCGGTGGTCGCCATCGGCGGCATCACGCCGGAGAATGCGGGCAGTTTGATCGCCGCCGGCGCCGATCTGGTGGCCGTGATCGGCGGACTGGCGGGACTCGAGCCGCAGATGCGGGCGCAGCGCTATGCCGCCCTGTTCCCCGCCGCTTAGACTGACCTCTTTTTTTGCAGGAGCCCGAATCCATGGCCAGTTCCGAAGCCTTGTTTGAAGAAGCGCGGCGTTACATTCCGGGCGGGGTCAACTCACCGGTTCGGGCGTTTCGCGGGGTGGGTGGGACACCGGTCTTCATCGACCGCGCCCAGGGGGCCTATGTGGTGGACGTGGCGGGCCGGCGCTATGTGGACTACGTGGGCTCGTGGGGGCCGATGATCGTCGGCCACGCCCATCCCGAAGTGGTGAGCGCGGTGCAGCAGGCTGCCGCCCGGGGACTCAGCTTCGGGGCACCCACGGCGCTGGAAACTCAATTGGCGCGCCGGATCTGCCAGCTCATGCCGGCGATCGAGAAAGTGCGCTTTGTGAACTCGGGAACCGAGGCCACCATGAGCGCCATCCGCCTGGCGCGGGGCGCGACGGGTCGCGACAGGATCATCAAGTTCGAGGGTTGCTATCACGGCCATGCGGACAGCCTGCTGGTCAAGGCCGGTTCCGGCGCGCTCACGCTTGGGGTGCCCACCTCACCCGGCGTGCCGGCGGCGCTGGCGGCGCAAACGCTCACCCTGCGCTACAACGACCTCACCAGCGTGCGCGAGACGTTTGCGCAATTGGGCGGGGAGATTGCTGCGGTGATCGTCGAGCCGGTGGCGGGCAACATGAATTGTGTGCCGCCGGTACCGGGATTTCTGGCGGGCTTGCGGGCCTTGTGCGATGAATATGCCAGCCTGCTGATTTTCGATGAGGTGATGACCGGGTTCCGGGTGGCCCTGGGTGGTGCCCAGGCGCGCTACGGCGTACGGCCCGATCTCACCACCCTGGGCAAGGTGATCGGTGGTGGGATGCCGGTCGGCGCCTTCGGCGGGCGGGCCGACCTCATGGATCAACTCGCGCCGGATGGCCCGATCTATCAAGCTGGCACGCTGTCGGGCAATCCCATCGCCATGAGCGCGGGGCTCGCCACCTTGAACATACTGAGCCAGCCCGGCTTTTTCGAACGGCTGGAGAACATGACACAGCGGCTGACCGATGGCTTGGCGGAGCGCGCCCAGGCCCACGGCATTGCCCTGGAAACCACCGCTGTGGGGGGGATGTTCGGCTTGTTTTTTACGGCAAATGGGCCGATTCGTTATTTCGAGGAGGTCATGGGCTGCGATGTAGCACGTTTCAAGCGTTTCTTCCACGGCATGCTGGCGCGCGGCATCTATCTGGCCCCTTCGGCCTTCGAGGCGGGATTTGTGTCCGCCATGCACGGAGAAGGCGAATTGGCGGCGACCCTGCTGGCTGCTGACGAAGTCTTTGCGGATCTGGCACAGCCGGGTTAAACAACTGCTTTAGAATCATCATGAATCGGGGCGAGAGCGGGGAATGTGCCCATCCATGCGGATTGATTGCGTCCCCCTTGGAGAACGCTGATGAAACGGGCCTGCTCGGTCGGTGAATGCCCACCCTGGTCACGCGGCTGTCGCGGTCGCATGAATCTTCAGGGTTTATTGGCGCCATCCGCGCACTTCACAGTCTCGGAAAGGTCTTCCTCGCTCGGCAGCATGGGCCAGGGATCTTGATGAACAATGACGTCGCTGCCAGGGAAGCGTGCCCGGACCGCCGTTTCCACCCATTCGGCGGCGCGATGAGCCTGCCACAGCGGGATCTCGCGGCTCAGCTCCAGGTGCAGTTGCACGAACATCTGTTGGCCGGACTGGCGCGTGCGCAGGTCGTGCACGCCGCGAACGGCCTCGGGCTGTCGGGCCAAGGCGAGGATTTCAGCACGCACGGCATCGCTCACTTCCCGATCCAGCAGGTGGTGAAAGGCGTCCGCGGCTATGCCCCAAGCGGTATAGAGAATGTAGGCGGCGATGGCGATGCCGGCCCAGGCATCGACTGCGGGATAGCCGGCCCCGGCGGCCAGCAGGGCGACGATGATGCTCAGGTTGACGGCGAAGTCGCTGAGATAATGCAGGGAATCGGCGCGCACGGCAGTTGAGCCGGTACGACGGATGGTATAGCGCTGGAAGGCGACCAGCAGCAAGGTCAGCGCCATGCTGAAGATCATGACCGCAATGCCGGTGCCGGCTCCTTGGAGCGGCGCTGGATTGAGGATGCGCTCCACCGCCTGGAGCACCAGGAATACCGAGGAACCGGCAATGAACATCGCCTGCCCCAGCCCAGCCAAGGCTTCGGCCTTGCCGTGTCCAAAGCGGTGTTCGTCATCGGCGGGGGCGAGGGCGTAGCGGATCGCCAGCAGGTTGATCATCGAGGCGGCCGAATCCATCATCGAATCCACCAGGGATGCGAGCAGCGCGACCGAGTCGGTCAGAACCCAAGCCACCGCCTTGACGGCGATCAACAGCACGGCGGTGGCTACCGATGCGGTGCCGGCCAGGCGCAATAGACGGGCCGTATCGTTGGGCAGCGGGGCGGTGGCCATGAGGCGGCTCCAAGGGCGGGAAGGCGCCCCTATTCTACCGCGTCTACCGGGATCGATCCGGTGCATGCGGCGCCCGCACGAAATGTGGAAGCTGTCGCTTCAGGGCAGCAGGCCCAACGCCCACAAGCCAGCGACGGCGAGAGCGACCAGCACCAGGATGGCCAGTATTTTCAGCCAGCCGCGCCCTTGCATCGACGGCGTGGCGCTGGGCAGGCGGGCGGTGTAGGACACCCCGGTTCCGGGCAGACCGACGGTCGCCCGCGGTCCGCCCTTGCCGCCGATGTTGACGGTTGCGCCGGGCCGACCGAAGGACAGGGAAACGCCGCGCTTGCTTACATTGAGGAAGAGGCCGGGGGCAAGTCGAATCCTTCTTTGAAAGCGCAATCCCATAGGAACTCCATCGGGGGTGGGAAAAGCCAGTAGATTGGGTCCTTGAACGGGTTCAAGCGGCGTAGTCGAAGCGGGGGCGGCGAAAGTCAGCTTTGAGGCGTCCGGGTTTGCTGTCGATCGTGGTCCTGTATCCCGCTACTGGCCGTGCCATCTAGCCTGGGCCTGTGCGGAACCTTGTTGAGAATAACAGGCAGCAAGGCACGCGGGAGATTCCTGATCCAACGCAGATCCCGGCCCGCTAACAGATGGTTGCGGGCGACACAATGAACGGCGAGGAGTACCGCCAACTGGCCACGCTGGCGCAGAAGCGCAGACAATAATCACCGCGGTGGCCGTTTCGACTGACGTCCTGCCATCGCGCCGTGCGTTTCATCAGGGGCTGGGCGCAGAAACTGTAGGGCAAGCCCAATCGATGTCAACGATAAGTGGCGGAGAGAGAGGGATTCGAACCCTCGATACGGGATTACCGTATACACGATTTCCAGTCGTGCGCCTTCAACCGCTCGGCCATCTCTCCGGAATCTATGCGTTGCCCGCAGGCGAGCAGGCGCGAAGGTTACCCCAGCCGCCCGCCTCCTGCAATCATTGCGTTGCGGCATCCGCTGGCGGGACAAAGGCCGGCGGCTCATCCAGGCAACGGCCGTCGGAGCGTCGCCGCATGTCGCTTCCCGCTTGGTTTGGGGCAGCTTCGGGAATCTTCCAGGCCCCCCGCCCGCGGGCCGCGGGCAGTTCGATTTCAGGCCCCGGACGGGCATCGAGGTGGGCTTCACGCTTCTCGCAACTGGGCTTGGACGCACAGGCGGCGAGCAACAAGACGGGGGCCAGGACAATTATCCGGCGCAAGGGTGTCAACATGGGATGATTCCTGCCTGTTCAAGGGCGTCAGCCACGAGGGAGTGGTAAGTCGGGTCAAGCGGGGTCAAGGGCAAGCGGATACCGGGACCCATCAGGCCCATGTGCATCAGCGCCCATTTGGTCGGGATGGGATTGCTCTCCACGAACAGCACCTGGTGGAGCCGCGCCAGTCGGGCATTGAGCGTGCGCGCCGTTGTCGCATCGCCCGCCAAGGCCGCGGCACACATCTGGTGCATCAGCGCCGGCGCCACATTGGCGGTCACCGAGATATCTCCCTTGGCGCCCATCAGAATCGCTTCGCAGGCAGTGGCGTCGTCACCCGAATATACGGCAAAATCAGGCGGACAGACCTGCAACAGATGGCGCACGCGATCCAGATCGCCCGCCGCCTCTTTCAGGCCCGCGATGTGGGGGACGCCCGCCAGACGCAAGGCTGTCTCCGGCTTGAGATCCACGCCCGTGCGACCGGGCACGTTATAGAGAATCTGGGGAATGGCAACCGCTTCGGCAATGGTCCGGTGATGACGGTACAAGCCTTCCTGAGTCGGCTTGACATAATAGGGGCTGACCAGCAAGCAGGCGTCGGCGCCTGCCTCCTTGGCGCCCCGGGTCAATTCGACCGCCTCGGCAGTGGCATTGGCGCCAGTCCCCGCAATGACGGGAATTCGCCCGCGCACCAAGGCCACGGCCTCGCGAATCAGCGCACAATGTTCCGCAAAGCTGAGGGTGGAGGCCTCGCCGGTGGTTCCCGCCACCACCAAGCCATCGGTGCCCTGCTCAATATGGAATTCCAGCAGCCGGGCGAACGCCTCCCGGTCGACCGCACCATCAGCATGCATCGGTGTGGCCAAGGCGACAAGACTGCCCGTGATCATGACCCGCTCCACAAAGAAAGTCTGCGATGGTAACCCTCGTGGCGTTCTGCAACAAGCACCATTCAGAGCCTCAAGCCTTGCTGTTTTTGCGATTCCTGCTCCGTCTCTGCGCGAAGCAACTTCCCCCCATGGTCCCAACGATCCGGAGTTCTCACCATGCCCTTTCCCGAACCGGGCGATCTGATTCCCAGTTTCAGCGCCGCGGCCACCCAAGGCCGGAACTTCACCGAGCATTCCCTGCAGGGCAAGATCACGGTCCTGTATTTCTATCCCAAGGACGACACCCCCGGCTGCACCACCGAAGGACAGGATTTTCGTGACCATCAGGCCGACTTCGTGGCGCAAGGCGCGCAAATCATTGGCGTGAGCCGCGACAGCCTGACCTCCCACGAAAAATTCTGCACGAAGTACGCCCTGCCCTTCCCGCTCATTGCCGACACCGAGGAAACGCTCTGCCAGATGTTCGAAGTACTCAAGGAAAAAAACATGTACGGCCGCATGGTCATGGGCGTGGAACGCAGCACCTTCCTCATCGGTCCCGATGGGCGGCTCGCACGAGCCTGGCGCAAGGTGAAAGTCGAAGGACATGTCATGGAAGTGCTGGAGGCCGTCAAGGCGCTGCGGCAGGAGGCCACGGTATGACGCCGCCTCCCGCCGCGCCCGTTCGTCGCCGCCGCAACCGCATTGAGGGCATCACTGCGGATAGCCTGCCCGAGATCGCACGCACCCGGTTGTATGTGCTGGATACCAACGTCCTGATGCATGATCCCACGGCCCTGTTCCGATTCGAGGAACACGCCGTATTCCTTCCCATGGTGGTGCTGGAGGAACTGGACGCCGCCAAGAAAGGTGTCTCCGAAGTGGCCCGTAATGTGCGCCAGGTCAGCCGCTTCCTCGATGAACTGATGCAGGGCGCAGACCATCAGGCGGTTGTCGACGGCCTGCCGCTCGGGCGCCTCAGCGCATACGAGGCGACGGTTCGCGATACGGGCGGGCGCCTGTATTTCCAGACCGAGCCGCTGTCCGCCGCCCTGCCCCTGGCCTTGCCTGGCCTCAAACCCGACAACAGTCTGCTGGGCACGGTGATGGCGCTGCAGGCACGCTATCCAGATCGGGACGTGGTGCTGGTGTCCAAGGACATCAACCTGCGCATCAAGGCCAGCATCATGGGCCTGTGCGCGGAGGACTACTTCAACGACCAGGTCTTGGACGATGCCGACCTGCTCTATCGCGGCTGGGAGGAGTTGCCCGAGGACTTCTGGAACACCCACAGCAAGGACATGGCTTCCTGGAGCGAAAAAGGGCGCACCTTCTATCGGGTCATTGGCCCCCAGGTTGCCAGTTGGACGCCCAATCTCTGCATCTACACAGCAGACGACCGCTTCGAGGGCATCGTGCGAGAACTGTCCCAAGGCGCCGCCCGCATCGAGATCCTGCGCAATTACCGGGAAAACGCCGTCTGGGGCGTGCGCGCGCGCAACCGGGAACAAAGCTTTGCCCTGAACCTGTTGATGGATCCGGAGGTGGATTTCGTCACCCTGATGGGCGGCGCAGGCACCGGCAAGACCCTGCTGGCACTGGCCGCCGGACTCACCCAATGCCTGGAGATGAACCGCTACCGGGAAATTCTCATGACCCGGGTCACCATCCCCGTGGGCGAGGACATCGGCTTTCTGCCCGGCACCGAGGAGGAAAAAATGACCCCCTGGATGGGCGCCTTGATGGACAATCTGGAAGTGCTGACCCACAGCGAGGAAGGCGGCGAGTGGGGCCGGGCAGCGACACAGGATCTGCTGGCGCACCGGATCAAGATCCGCTCGCTGAACTTCATGCGCGGCCGGACCTTCCTGAACCGCTACCTGATCATCGACGAGGCACAAAACCTCACCGCCAAACAGATGAAGACCCTGATCACCCGAGCCGGGCCGGGCACCAAGATCGTCTGCCTGGGCAACATTGCGCAGATCGACACGCCCTACCTCACTGAAACCAGCTCCGGGCTGACCCATGTGGTGGACCGCTTCCGCAACTGGGCCCATGGGGGGCATATCACCCTGATGCGCGGCGAGCGCTCACGCCTCGCCGATCACGCCTCCGAGATTCTGTGATGTCGCATTGAGAGGGGATCGGCCGCGCCGTAACGGTCGGCCGATCCTGTTCAGGTGGAAGCAGACGATGGAAGCCTTAAAGGCGGCGGATCAGGAAGCGGTGCGTGCCCGCGCTCACGTCATTGGACACCAATTGATGGCCGGCGTGTTCAAGCCAGGTGCGGATCTCGCGGGGCGCGTTGGGCGCATCGGTGGTCAACGCCAATATCTGGCCCGCCGGCAATCCATCCAGCGCCTGTTTTGCTCGCAACACATAGAAAGGCGCAGGCACCCCCGCCACATTGAGTTCCCGGATTTGCGTGCTCATGCTAGGGTGCCCTCCCGATTCATCGGCTTCCTGGAACACAGTATCGGCGCCGATGGTCGAATCTTGGGTGTTTGATCAAGACGCGGTCCTGAAACCGCACGAGGTTCCCGTGTCCTGGCGATTTTCCCTGCGCAAACAATTGATCGGATTTGCCTTTCTTTTTATGACAGGCGTGCCGGTGCCGATGGTTGCCGCCAACGATCTGCCCGATATGGGCAACAGCGTGGACGAGATCTTGTCGCCAAGCGACGAGGCACGGCTCGGACGCGAAGTCATGAACCAACTGCGCGCCATGAATGCCTTGCTGGATGACCCCCTGGTCGATCGCTATCTGCAAGGGCTGGGGCAGCGTCTGGTATCGCAAAGCACGGCGGCGACAGACCCCTTCCTGTTCTTCGCCGTGCGCGATGGTCGCATCAATGCCTTTGCCCTGCCGGGTGGCTATGTCGGCATCAACACAGGACTCCTCGTCGTCACCCGCAATGAAAGCGAACTCGCCGGGGTGCTGGCCCATGAGGTGTCCCATGTCTCGCAGCGCCACATCGCCCGGCGCATGGCGGACAGCCGCCAATCCAACATCATCACTGGCGCCGCCACCTTGGCGGCCATCCTGGCCGGAGCGGGCACCGGCAACCCGCAGATGGTCCAGGGCGCCATTTCGGCCGGCATGGCCGCGACGGTCCAGAACGCCATTTCCTTCACGCTACAAAACGAAAAGGAAGCCGATCGAGTGGGCATGCACCTGTTGGCCGGGGCCGGATTCGATCCCCGTGGCATGCCCAGTTTCTTTGAACAAATGGCCCAGCAGAGCCGTTTCTACGAAACCGCCTACAGCGACTTTCTGCGCACCCATCCCCTCGACACCGAGCGCATCAGCGAAGCCACCGAGCGGGCACGGATGGTGACACCACAGCGCCTGGCGATTGCGCCATCGCGTGCTTATCTCCTGATCCGGAGCCGCGTTCGGGCCCTCACTGCCGATGATCTCATCGCCAGCCAGACTGCCTTTCGCACCGAAGTCAGTCGCGGCCAGGGTATCGATCAGGAAACCGCGCGCTATGGCCTGGCGCTGGCCTTGTTGCGCCAAGGACAAGCCGGCGCAGCGCAAGAGGAACTGGATACCCTGGTGAGCCAGACGCCGGACGTGCCGGAATACCTGCTGGCCCTGGCCGAAGCCCAGCAGGCCAATCGGCAAGCCGACGCCGCGCTGACCACTTATCGCAAGGGTCTGCGATTGTTCCCCAGTGATACGGTGCTTTCGCTCGATTACGCCCGCGCCCTGCTCACGACGGGAGATGCCCAGGCCGCGCATAGGGAGTTGCTGGGCATTCCGCCTAGCCCGGAAATCACCGGCCGTCGGCTGCGGCTATTGGCCCAGGCGGCCGAGCAACTGGGGAAAAAAGGCGAATCCCATGTCCATCTGGGCGAATACCTGGCCTACCAGGGACAAACCCGCGAAGCCATCACCCAGATGAACTATGCCCTCAAGGAAGCGGACCTGGATGCCGACGATCGCGCCAATGTGGAGCGGCGGCGCAAGGCCTTGCTGGAGCAACTGCGCAAGGATCGCGATCGGTGACCAGCCCCTGACTCGCTGGCCACGTCACAGGTCCATGCGTCCAACGCCCGGCAGAACTCGGCGGTTCAAATTGCGCCGGTCACTCCCGGCCGGCCGGTGACCGGCGTGGCAATCATTGCCAGCCGTTCAGGCAGCGATCCCGCTGTGTCGCAGCAACGCGTCAATGGTGGGTTCACGCCCGCGGAACGCCTTGAAAGAGGCCGCTGCCGGCCGCGAACCACCAACCTCAAGGATTTCGCGCAGGAAGCGCCGGCCTGTGGCCGGATCGAACAGGCCGGCTTCCTCGAAGGCCGCAAAGGCATCGGCGGAAAGGACTTCCGCCCACTTGTAGCTGTAATAGCCGGCTGCGTAACCGCCCGAGAAAATGTGCGAAAAACTATTGGGAAAGCGGTTCCAGACCGGCGGATGGATCACCGCCACCTCGGCCCGCACCTGCTCCAGGATTTCCTGCACCCGGGCGCCGGCGGCGGGATCGAAATCGCGATGCAGACGCAGATCAAACAGGGACAACTCGATCTGGCGGACAAGCTGCAGTCCCGTCTGGAAATTACGCGCGCCCTTGAGGCGCTCGAACAGGCTTGCGGGGAGTCGCTCACCGGTTTCCACATGACCGCTGATGAGTTCGATAACTTCCTGCTGCCAGGCCCAGTTCTCCATGAACTGGCTGGGCAATTCCACCGCGTCCCACTCGACGCCATGGATCCCGGAAACCGGTAGGTGGTCCACTTCCGTCAGCAAATGGTGCATCCCGTGACCGAATTCATGGAACAGGGTCAGCACCTCGTCATGGGTCAGGAGAGCGGGCTTTTCTCCCACCGGCGGGGTGAAATTGCCCACCACGAAGGCGGCCGGCAACTGCACCTGATGACCGATCCGACGTCGGCTCACCGCATCCGCCATCCAGGCGCCGCCGCGCTTTTCGGGACGGGCGTAAAGATCCACATAGACATGACCGCGCAAATGATCCTGGGCATCGCGCAGGGCGAACAATCGCACCTGGGGATGCCAACGCTCCGCCGTGTCGACTGCCTCGAAGCGCACGCCGAACAGTTGCCCAATCAGCGTGAACAGGCCGTCGATCACCCGCGGCGCAGGAAAATAGGGGCGCAGTTCTTCCTGGGAAATGCGATGGCGGTCCTGGCGCAGCTTTTCGCTCCAATAGGCGATATCCCAGGGTTCAAGCTCCGCGCCGCCCCCCTGGCTGGCGGCAAAACGCGCCAACTCCGTGCGATCGGCTTCCGCCACGGGGCGCGCCCGGCGCGCGAGATCAAGCAAAAAACCCTCTACGGTGGCGACATCGGGGGCCATCTTGGTGGCAAGAGACTCTTCGGCGTAGTTGGCGAACCCCAACAATTGCGCTGCTTCATGGCGCAGACCCAGGATCTTGTCCATGAGCGGCGCGTTGTCCCAGCGACCGGCATGCGGTCCCTGATCAGAAGCCCGGGTGGCATTGGCGGTATAGACCTCGCGCCGCAGTTCCCGGTCATCGGCATAAGTCATCACCGCCATGTAGGCCGGTCCCTGCAGGGTGAGGAGATAGCCCTCCATGCCTTGGTGAGAAGCATTCTGTGCCAGTTGTTCCAACGCCGTTTCAGGCAGCCCCGCCAAAGGGGCCGCGTCCGCGAACTGGCGCGACCAGGCATTGGTGGCATCCAGCAGGTTCTCGCTGAACTTGTTGGACGCCAACGACAGCGCCTGCATCATGTCCTTGAAGCGCGCTTTTTGCGCGGCGGGCAAGGCCACCCCGGCCAGCCGGAAATCGCGCAGGGCATTGTCAAGCACCCGGCGCTGGACGGCGTCCAGTCCCAACGCGCCAGCCCGTTGGGCCAGCGACTGATAGGCTTGGTAGAGCGCTTCGTTCTGCCCCAGCTCGGTGGCATACTCACTGAGCAGCGGCAAGCAGGCGTTGTAGGCCTCGCGCCAAGCCGGGCTATCGCTCACCGCGCTGAGATGACTCACCGGCGCGAATGCCCGTTCCAGGGCATCCTCTTGCTCCTCCAGGGGCTGCACCAGCGTCTCCCAGGTATACGGGGCGCCGGCAGTCAAGCATTCCGCCAGCGCGCGGCGGTTGGCCTCGATCAGTTGCCGAACGGCCGGCTCGGCGTGCTCAGGGCGAATGCGGGAAAAGGCAGGCAGTCCGGACAGGTTCAGCAGCGGATTTTCATTCATGGAAAGAGGCATCCCGGGGCGGTTGTCAGGGTGATTCAACGCCTTTCACTCTAGCATCGACCAGTGATGCCGCCCATCCCGCGCCGCAAACAGCGAGGGCCATCCCATGGTAGACATCGAAGGCTTTGATTTTGTCGTGCTGGGAGGCGGCAGCGGCGGGCTGGCCGCGGCCAAGCGCGCCGCCGATCTGGGCGCCCGGGTGGCATTGATCGAGCCGGCCGAACTGGGCGGCACCTGCGTCCACCGCGGCTGTGTGCCGAAGAAAATCCTGTGGAATGCGGTCGAAGTCGCCGATCACCTGCGCCATGCCGGCGAGTACGGCTGGGCCGCCGCACCCCACGCCACCTTCGACTGGGCCGCACTGACGGCCAAGCGCACGGCCTATCTTGCGCGGCTGGCCACCCTTTACGCCAACCAACTGGACAGCCGCGGCATCACTCACATCCAGGCTGCAGGTCGCCTGGACGGTACCGGCCGGGTGCGCGCCGGCGGACGACATCTGGCCGCGCCCCATGTGGTGATCGCCACCGGCGGAATGCCTTACCGGCCAAACGTGCCCGGCGCGGCGGCAGGTCTGACCTCGGATGATTTCTTCCGGCTGCCGGCACTCCCGCGTCGCTCCGCCGTGGTGGGCGCCGGCTACATCGCCGTAGAACTGGCCAGCGTGCTCGCAGGCCTTGGCAGTACCGTGAGCCTGCTGGTGCGGGGTGATCGTCTGCTCAAGGCCTTTGATGCCCGCATGGGGGAACTGCTGGCAGAACGATTCACGGCACAAGGCATTGCCGTGCGGTTTGGCCATGCCCTGGACCGAGTCGAGTCACTCGACGATGGCCAGGTGGCGGTGGTGGATCCCAGCGGCGAACGTGAGACCTTTGATGCTTTGTTCTGGGCCACGGGGCGGATTCCCAACCTGGCCGATGTGGGCCTGGAAACCGTGGGATTGGCGCCGGACGACCAAGGTGTTCTGCGGGTCGATGCACAATCACGCACGACCGTGCCGGGGATCTACGCCATCGGCGATGTCAGCGGCGAACCGGCCCTGACGCCCGTGGCCATTGCCACCGGTCGGCGTCTGGCGGAACGCCTGTTCGGCGGCGCCACACCCCCGCCCATCGATCCCGATACAGTGCCCAGCGTGGTGTTTACCCATCCGCCGGTGGCCACCGTGGGCTTGAGTGAATCGCAAGCGCGGGCGCGCTTCGGCGATGCGGCGGTGCAGGTGTTCGAGAGCCGCTTCGTGCCGCTCTATCACGCCATGACCACAGACAAACCCCGCACCGCCATCAAGCTGGTGACTGTCGGCCCCGAGGAGCGGGTGGTCGGCCTGCACATGATCGGACCCGGCGTGGACGAGGCCTTGCAGGGTTTTGCCGTCGCCATCCGCATGGGCGCGACCAAGTCGGACCTGGATCTCACCCTCGCCATTCACCCGACCACGGCCGAGGAAGTGGTCACCCTGCGCTGAAGGAAACCCGCCATGTCCCTGCGTCCCTATCTCGATGTCCTGCCCCAGTTGGGCGAGCGGGTCTATGTCGATCCAGCCGCCAGCGTCATTGGTCAGGTGATGCTCGCCGATGACGTGTCGATCTGGCCCGGCGCGGTGGTGCGAGGCGACGTCAACGTCATCCACATTGGCGCCCGCAGCAACATCCAGGACGGCGCCGTCTGCCACGTCACGCACGATGGCCCCTATTCGCCCGGCGGCGCGGCACTCACGGTGGGCGCGGATGTGACCGTGGGACATCGGGCGGTGCTGCATGCCTGCACCATCGGCGCACGCTGCCTGATCGGCATGGGCGCGCTGATCCTCGACGGCGCGGTGCTCGAAGAGGAGGTCATGCTGGGCGCGGGCGCCCTGGTAGGGCCGGGCAAGCGGCTGGACAGTGGGTGGCTCTATGTCGGCAGTCCAGCCCGCCCCGCCCGCTTGCTGCGTGAAGCGGAACGGGGGTTTCTCGCCTATTCCGCCGCCCACTATGTGCGCCTCAAGGATCGCTATCGCATCACGGAATAAGCAAAGTCGTCCCCGCGCCCAAAAATCGTTAAGGGCACTATCAGGGACAGGATGCCTCTAAAGCCCTCCGATCATCCTCGGTTTCTGGAGATCCTATCGATGAAAGTTGGACGTTGCGTTTGTGGTAACAGCTTGTTTTTCACGAATACGATTTGCTCTGCCTGCGGACGGTCTGTCGGTTTTTTGCCTGACAGGCTGCAAATGAGCGCTTTGGAACCCATAGAGGGCGGCTACGCCGCCGCGCAAGATGCCGAGGCGCATTACACCCTGTGTCAGAATCAGGTGGAACACGCCGTCTGCAATTGGCTCCTGCCCGCCACCGAGGCGCCCGGCTTATGCGTTGCGTGTCGGCTCAACCACACCATTCCTGATCTTTCAGTGCCTCAGAATCTGGTGCATTGGGGCCAGATCGAGCAGGCCAAGCGGCATGCACTTTATTCCCTCCTGCGCCTGGGTTTGCCGCTGATCAGCAAGCTGGACGATGAAGAACGCGGATTGGCCTTCGACTTCATGGCCGACAAGGACCCGGACAGCGAATTCACCGAACCGCTCCCAGGCCATGAGCCTGTGTTGACGGGCCATGACAATGGTCTGATTACCCTGAATGTGGCGGAAGCCGATCCGGTCGCCCGCACCCGTAACCGCCTCCAAATGGGGGAAAACTACCGCACCTTGCTGGGCCATTTCCGCCATGAACTCGGCCACTACTATTGGGATCGCCTCATCGCGGGCACACCGCTGGAAGCGCCTTTCCGTGAGTCTTTCGGTGACGAACGTGCCGACTATGGCGAGGCATTAAAGCGCCATTACGAGCAAGGTCCTGCCGCCGACTGGCCCGAACACTTCGTCAGCGCCTATGCCAGTTCTCACCCATGGGAAGACTGGGCGGAGACCTGGGCGCACTTTGTGCACATGGTGGACACCATGGAAACCGCTGCGGATTTCGGATTGATTGTCCGTCGCGTTCCTGGTGACACCACACCGGATGCCAGTCTGCTTGCCATTGCGCCTGGGACGGACTTCACCGCACTGATGGATCAATGGCTCAGCCTGAGCGTGTTGACCAATGCGCTGAACCGCAGCATGGGGCTGGATGACGCCTATCCCTTTGTGCTGACTCCCGCTGTCCGCGCCAAGCTGCAATTCATCCATGACGCGGTAAACAGCCAGGCGGCTTGACCCAACCTTTCTCGAATGCCAGGAGTGTTCGCATGCCGATCAATGACTTGTTCGAACCGCTTCGACTGGGTGACCTGACACTGGCCAATCGTGTGGTCATGGCACCGCTTACCCGCAGCCGTGCCCAGCCCGACAATACGCCGTCCGAACTCGCCGTCCGCTACTACGCTCAGCGCGCCAGCGCGGGCCTGATCATCAGCGAAGCCACCGTCATCGCGCCGGAAGGCGTGGGCTATCCCAACGTGCCGGGGCTGTACAACGACACCCACGTGCAGGCCTGGCAGCTCATCACAAGCGCCGTTCATGCCGCCGGCGGTCGCATCTTCGCCCAGCTCTGGCACGTAGGCCGCATCTCCCTGCCGGACTATCAACCGGGCGGCGCCCTGCCGGCGGCCCCTTCGGCCATTCTTCCCAAAGGCAACGCCTTCACTTGGACGGGTCCCAAGCCCTTCGTCATGCCACGTGCCTTGGAGGTGAGCGAAATCCCGAACATCGTCGCCCAGTACGCCGCAGCCGCTACGCGGGCCATCCAGGCCGGATTCGATGGGGTGGAAATCCACGGCGCCAACGGCTATCTGATCGACCAGTTCCTGCGTGACGGCAGCAACCGGCGCACCGATGCCTATGGTGGATCGATCGAGAATCGACTGCGTTTCCTGACCGAGGTGGTCGAGGCCGTGGTCGCCGCCGTCCCCGCCCATCGGGTCGGGGTCCGCATCTCCCCCAGCAGCCCAGTCAACGACATGTCCGACAGCGATCCCCAAGGCCTGTTCGACGCCGTGGCCTCCCGGCTGGCCGGTTACGGATTGGCCTATCTGCATGTGGTGGAATGGGCGCCGACCGAGGTGGCGCCGCCCGACTTCGATTTCCAGTCGCTGCGGCGGCGCTTCGGTGGCCCCTATATCGCCAATGGCCAGTACGACCGCAAACGGGCGCTGAAGGCACGTGAAGATGACACGGCCGACTTGATCTCCTTCGGCCGTCTCTATATCGCCAATCCCGATCTGGTGACCCGGCTAAGCCAAGATGCGCCGCTCAATACGCCCGATCCCGCCACCTTCTATGGGGGCGATGCCCACGGCTACACCGACTATCCCTTCCTGTCCGATCCCCACTGAGCTTCCGGGGGCGTCGTCGTCTGCACCCCTGGCCCCGCCAGGGATGCGCTTTGGTGTACGTCAATCAATGTCCAATCAACCCGCACAACTCACCAGCCAACTGGCTACGATCCTCTCAGCTCAAACCTGTCGAGACCCTGAACGGTCCGACAAGGGGTGGCCATCATGCCGGTTTGCGCTTCACAGTCAGCAGCCCGGCAAGCGCAACGTCACGCCTGAGTAGCAGTTTGGCGACACAGGAAGGATAGCGGCCCGATTGCCGGGCCGCCTTGGGTGAGCAGAAATGCGGATTGACTACGCAGCCATTCGCTCCGAATGGTCTCAACCGTGTTTGGCGACGCCTTCCCAGTAACGGGCTTCCAGATCCTTCTTCGGCAGCTTGCCGGCCAGATTGCGCGGCAACTGATCAACGAAATCGATGATCTTGGGCAGCTTGAAGCCGT
>PKDC01000009.1 GCA_002862435.1 Pseudomonadota bacterium
GCCCGAGGCCCTGGCCCATTATTTCACCGACCGGGCGCTCAGTAGCCGCCGCACGCTGAACCGCCTGTTGCGGGACGGACGCACCGCGCTGCTGATCGGCTTGGGATTCCTGGGCATCTGCCTCATCACCAGCGAGACAATAAATCAGTGGGGGGCGGGCCTCCCGGCCCGGGTGTTGGGCGAGGGGCTGCTGATTCTGGGCTGGGTGGCTTTGTGGCGCCCACTGGAGATTTTTCTCTATGAATGGTGGCCCCTGCGACGGCGCATGAACGTGCTGCGCCAACTGGCCCGAGCGCCCGTCTGGATTCGCCCACATCCGAACGCCGCACCCGACCGCCCCCTGTCGCAAGCCCGTACCAGCGGCTAACATGGCCCACCGTCCCGTTACCCTTTGAGTTGTACTGCCCATGCCCCCTGCCCTGCTGGAAGCCTGCAAGCTGTTCAAGGACTATGGCAGCCAGCGGGCCGTGGATGGCGTGAGCTTCGTCGTCGCCGAAGGACGGTGCTTTGGCCTGCTGGGTCCCAATGGCGCCGGCAAGACCACCACCGTGGAAATGCTGGAAGGAATCACCCCACCCAGCGCCGGCCAGATCCTCTTCCGCGGCGCCCCGGTGGGCCGGGATTATCCCCAGGAAATCGGGCTGATGTTCCAGAGCACGGCGCTGCAGGATTTCATGACCGTGCGTGAGGCGCTGCACACCTTCGGCCACCTCTATCGCCGCCATGCAGACTTCGACGAACTGGTGCGGCGCTGCGCCCTCACCGACTTCCTCAACCAGTACGTCAACACCCTCTCCGGCGGCCAGCGCCAGCGCGTACTGCTCGCCATCGCCCTGGCCAACCGCCCGGCCCTGCTGTTCCTGGATGAACCCACCACCGGGCTGGACCCACAGGCGCGGCGCCGTTTCTGGGAACTGGTGCGGGAAATCAAGGCAGGCGGCAGCACCATCCTGCTCACCACCCACTATCTGGAGGAGGCGCACGCCCTGTGCGATGAGGTTGCCATCATGGACCACGGCCGGATCATCGCCCAGGGCAGCCCGGCCGCCCTGCTCGCCGCCCATTTCGATGAATCGATCCTGGTGCTGCCGCCGGATCAGGCCCCGGCGCTGGCGCGGGCCGAGCTTGCCGCGCAGGAAACCCTGCATGGCCTGGAGCTGGCGACCCGCGCGGTGAACGAAACACTGCGCCGGCTGCTGGACGCCGGAGCGGACTTGAGCGGACTGCGTATTCGCACCGCCACGCTGGAGGATCTGTTCCTGGAGCTGACTGGACAGGAGTTGCGCGCATGAAAGGCCTGATGCGGTTCTGGGTGGTGTGGCAGGCGCGCAACCGGGAATTCCTGCGTGACCGGGCCTCCCTGGCCTGGAACGTCCTGTTGCCCCTGCTGATCGTGTTCGGCTTCAGCTTGGCCTATAACGGCGACGGACCGGCGCAATATCGCGTGGGTCTCTATGGCGCCACGACGACCGGCGCCGATCCGCTGGGAGACTTGCCGCATATCCTGCGCGTGCCGGTGGACGATCTGGGGCCCGCCATCATCAAGGTCGAACGCCATCAGCTCGATCTGCTGCTGGATGTATCCGGTCGGCGCTACTGGGTGAATCGGGACTCGCCCCATGGCGAAATCCTGGCGCGGGCGCTGGAGGCCGTCAGCACGCCGCCGCCGATCCGCCAGCAGGTGAGCGGCACGGCGGTGCGCTACGCCCACTGGCTGCTGCCGGGCATCCTGTCCATGAACATGATGTTCAGTTGCCTGTTCGGGGTTGGGTATGTGGTGGTGCGCTACCGCAAGAACGGTGTGCTCAAGCGGTTCAAGGCGACACCACTCACCGCGTTCGAATTCCTCACCGCCCAGCTGCTGTCCCGCCTGTGGCTGACCTTGAGCATTACCAGCGGCGTATTCCTGCTGGCCTGGGTGCTGCTGGACGTGCCCGTGCGGGGCAATCCGCTCGCCCTGTTCAGCGTCTTCGCCTGCGGCGCCATCGCGCTGACCTGTCTGGGGCTGATCATCGCCGCGCGGCTGTCCAGCCAGGAACTGGCCGATGGTCTGCTCAACCTCATCACCTGGCCGATGATGTTCCTGTCGGGCGTGTGGTTTTCCACCGAAGGACTACACCCCTGGCTGCAGCGAGCGGCCGAACTGCTGCCCCTGACGCATGTGATCGAGGCGGCGCGAGCGGTGATGTTCGACGGGGCAGGATTCCTGCAGATCGCTCCGCACTTGGCGATCCTGCTGGGTATGGCGGCGGTATTTCTGACGGTTGGCGCCCGGGGCTTCCGCTGGGACTGAAGCAATTCAGCCCTCGTGCTCGTCGCGCCAGGGATGACGCGGCGGCGGAATCAGCGGTGGCTTGTGGGCGCGGGCACGAATCCAGTTCAGACCCTTGAGCACGGCCGGGCGCCGGATGATCGCCCCCTCCAGATGATATTTGCCGGGGAAATCCATCACCATGAGCCCGGCGAGGATGGTCAGGATGCCTTGGCCGGGCAGGGCCAGCATGGCAATCCCGGCCAGCACCATCAGCAGCCCCAGCAGATTCTTGCCCAGCACGAGGGCCACATGCAGCGTCCAATGGCGCTCGCGCCGGGCCAATGGATAGCGATGACCCTTGAGGAAGTAATCCGGCGGCATCTGGATCACCAGCCAGGGCAGCAGCACGGTGCTCCCGACCATGACACCGATGGACAGCGGCAAAACCCACCAGACATCCAGCGCACTGTGATAAAGATTCTGGGCAGCGGCCAGGGCGTCCGACATGAGTCTTGCAATCACGTTCAAAGCCGATCCGGGACGGACCGGTGGCCATTGTAGGCCGAGCCTTCGCGGCGCGCCTAGTCCGCGCCACGCCGATGCCGGGATAGCCCCCAGGCGCTAATTTCTCCGTCTGTCGCCCCAGCCTTATGGACGGCCCACCCGCTTCGTGGCTAGCCTACAATGCGCCGCAATGCCCGCTTGTCGCCCGGACAGACCGCCTCATGCGTGGAATGACCGACCCCAAGCCCACCTGTGACCCCAGCGAATGCATCCATGAAGCCAGCCGTTCCGCCTCCGTTCTCCTCCCCGCAACACACGCCGATGATGCAGCAATATCTGCGCATCAAGGCCGAGCATCCCGACCACCTGCTGTTCTACCGCATGGGGGATTTCTACGAGCTGTTCTTCGACGATGCCCGCCGCGCCGCCGCGCTACTGGACCTGACTCTGACCCAGCGCGGTGAATCGGCCGGTGCGCCGATCGCCATGGCCGGCGTCCCCTACCACACCCTGGAGGGCTATCTGGCCCGCTTGCTCAAGCTGGGCGAATCGGCGGTGATCTGCGAACAGGTGGGCACTCCCACGCCCGGCAAGGGTCCGGTGGAGCGCGCCGTCAGCCGCATCGTCACGCCCGGCACGGTTACCGAAGACAGCCTGCTGGAGACCCATCGCGACAATCTGCTGGCCTGTCTGAACCGCACTGGTGAACGCCACGCCCTGGCGTGGCTGGATCTGTCCGGCGGCCGCTTCTGCATCCTGGAAACGGTCCACGAGGCCGACTGGCTGGCGGAACTGGAGCGGCTGCAACCCGCGGAACTGCTGATTCCCGAAGACCTCGCCCTGCCCGCCCCCTGGTCCGCCCATCGCGCCCTGCGGCGGCGCCCGCCCTGGCATTTCGATGTGATCAGCGCGCAGGAACAATTGTGCCGCCAGTTCCAGACCCATGACCTGGGCGGCTTCGGCGCAGCAGGGCTCGATGCCGGAATCGCCGCCGCGGGCGCGCTGCTGGCGTATGTGCAGGACACCCAGCGCGGCGCCCTGCCCCATCTGCGCGCGCTGCATGTGGAGCATCCCGAGGACAGCCTACTGCTCGATGCCGCGACCCGCCGCAACCTGGAGCTGGAAACCAATCTGCGCGGCGGCACCGACCACACCCTGGCCGCCGTGCTGGATCGCACCCAGACACCGATGGGCAGCCGCCTGCTGCGGCGCTGGATGCAGCGACCGCTGCGCGAGCAGGGCGAACTGCGCCGCCGTTACCAGGCGATCACCACCCTGCGCGACGCCCCGGTGGGGGAACCCCTGCAGCGCCTGTTGCGTGGCATGGGCGACCTGGAGCGCATCCTGACCCGCATCGCCCTGGCCACCGCCCGGCCACGGGACCTGACCACCCTGCGCGGGGGGCTGGCGCGCCTGCCCGAGCTGCGCAGACTGCTGATTGATCTGGACAGCCCGCTGCTGGATGGCCTGATGGGCGATCTGGCCGACCATGCGGCGATGCGCCAGCGCCTGGAGCGGGCGCTGGCGGACGAGCCACCAGCGCTGCTGCGCGAAGGCGGCGTGATCGCCCCCGGTTTTGATGCGGAACTGGACCGGTTGCGCGCCCTGTCGGAAAACGCCAACGGCTTCCTGCTGGAGCTGGAACGGCGCGAACGGGAGCGCACCGGCATCGCCACCCTCAAGGTCGGCTACAACCGCGTGCACGGCTACTACATCGAGCTGGGGCGCACCCATGCCGAACGCGTGCCCACCGAATACACCCGGCGCCAGACCCTCAAGGGCGCCGAGCGCTACATCACCGAAGAATTGAAAAGCTTCGAGGATCAGGTGCTGGGCGCGCGGGAACGGGCCTTGATGCGCGAAAAACTGCTTTATGACGCCTTGCTCGGCGAGTTGGCGGGCGAGCTGGACGGCCTGCAACACACGGTTGCCGCGGTCGCCGCGCTGGACAGCCTGCTGTGCCTGGCCGAGCGGGCCTTGAGCCTGAACTGGAGCGAGCCGGAACTGGTTGCGGAACCGGTACTTCAGATCGAGGCGGGGCGCCATCCGGTGGTGGAACAGGCGCTGGATGGACCGTTCGTGCCCAACGACCTGAGCCTGGACGGGGACCGGCGCCTGCTGGTCATCACCGGCCCGAACATGGGCGGCAAATCCACCTACATGCGCCAGGTGGCGCTGATCGTGCTGCTCGCCCACATGGGCAGCCACGTGCCGGCGCAGACGGCCCGCATCGGCCCGATGGACCGCATTTTCACCCGCATCGGCGCCGCCGACGAGTTGGCCTCGGGACGCTCCACCTTCATGGTGGAAATGACCGAAACCGCCAACATCCTCCACCACGCCACCGCCCGCAGCCTGGTGCTGATGGATGAGATCGGCCGCGGCACCGGCACCTACGACGGCCTGGCGCTGGCGCGCGCCTGCGCCGAGGATCTGGCCACCCGCATCGGCGCCTTCACCCTGTTCGCCACCCATTACTTCGAGCTGACCGCGCTGGCACAAACCCTCACTGGGGTCGCCAACGTGCATTTGGAAGTCGCCGAGCACGGCGAGGCGCTGATCTTCCTGCACAGCGTGCGGGACGGACCGGCCAGTCGCAGCTACGGCTTGCAGGTCGCCGCGCTGGCTGGGGTTCCACGCCACGTCGTCGCCCGCGCCCGGCACCACCTGGAAGCGCTGGAAACGCTGCCCGGCCTATCCCCATCCGCCGCGCCCACGCCCCAGCTTTCCCTATTCGCGCCGCCGGAACCCGAAGCGGTGGCAATGCTGCGCGCGATCGATCCCGACCGACTCAGCCCGCGCGAGGCGCTGGAGCTGGTCTATCGGCTGCGTGAGCGCCTGCCACCGGGTTCGTAAGTCTTCTTGAAATCTCCTATACCGCAGCGTGGCATATACCGGTTGATGATCGATCCAGATGCAAGTCGCGCTGAGGCCGGGGGCATCAATCTTTATGCCTATGTTGAAGGAAACCCGATTAGTCGCATTGATCCGTTCGGGTTATATGGTACACCGACGTCCCCCCTGTTTTGAGTAGCGCAACGATCTGGAGTCCAATCCCTGTCAGCAAGGAGATTGGACGTGAAGAAACGCTTTTCCGAAGAGCAGATCATCGGCTTCCTGCGCGAGGCGGAGGCCGGCTTGCCGGTTAAGGAGCTGTGCCGGCGGCATGGCTTCAGCGAAGCCTCGTACTACCTATGGCGCAGCAAGTTCGGCGGCATGAGCGTGCCGGACGCCAAGCGGCTGAAGAAGCTCGAGTCGGAGACCGCCCGGCTGAAGAAGCTGCTGGCCGAGCAGGTCCTCGAAAACGAGGTGATCAAGGACGTCCTGCGAAAAAAATGGTGAGCGCACCGGCCCGGCGGGAGCAGGTGCGCTGCATGGTGGGCAAGGGACTGAGCCAGCGGCGGGCGCTGGCGATCGTGCGCATGAGCGCCAGCGCGTACCGCTATGCGCCACGGCCGGATCACAACGTCGAGCTTCGTGAGCGCATCGTGGCGCTCGCGCAGCGGCACCGGCGCTACGGTGTCGGGATGATTCACCTGAAGCTGCGCCAGGGCGGGATGCGGGTGAACTACAAGCGCGTCGAGCGCCTCTACCAAGAAGCGCAGCTGCAGGTGCGTCGTCGTAAGCGCAAGAAGGTGCAGCCGGGAGAGCGCCAGCCACTGGTGAGGCCGGTCGCCGCGAACCAGGTGTGGTCAATGGATTTCGTGTTCGACCGCACGGCTGAAGGGCGGGTCATCAAGTGCCTGGTGATCGTCGACGACGCGACCCACGAGGCGGTCACGATCGAAGTGGAGCGCGCGATCTCCGGGCTGGGCGTGACCCGCGTGCTCGACCGTCTGGCGCTTTCACGCGGTCTGCCGCAGGTCATTCGCACCGACAACGGCAAGGAGTTCTGCGGCAAGGCAATGGTGATCTGGGCGCATCAGCAGGGCGTGCAACTACGCCTGATCCAGCCGGGTAAGCCCAACCAAAACGCCTACGTCGAATCGTTCAACGGCCGCCTGCGTGACGAGTGCCTGAACGAGCACTGGTTCACCCATCTGCTCCAAGCCCGCACCACCATCGAAACGTGGCGGCAGGAATACAACGAAGAACGACCGAAGAAGGCATTGGGCGGCCTGACACCTTCGCTCTATGCGAGGCAGCTGGCATCCACTACCATCAACCCCGGACTCTAGATCAACTCGCTACTGAAAGCGGGGGGACGTCGGTGAAAAACACTTTTCCCGAATCTGATGGGTCACGATGGATCTATCCCTGTAACCGTAAAATGATGAATAGCCATGTATAGAATTATTGGCTACATCGGAGTATTTGAGGTTCTGGGGTTTTGGGGTTTTATTATTGCGTCACGTTACCAAGAAGGGATGATGACTCGTTATTTGCCTTTACTACTTGCGCTGCTGGCGGTTTTGTTTGTTGCATACCTGAAGACGAAAGCACTGCCCTACAAGGAAATCGCTTATATTTCGGTTGTAGCATCTGCGGTATTTGTTCTGGTGTATTTGCTCTTGGGATTTACACTTTATCCTGGTTTAGTTAAGGACACGGATTTTCTTTCAATAAAGATGCTGACGGGAACAATTGTTATGTTGACCATTGGTACAGTGGGTCATTTCTTGCTGCTATCTCTGGTTCGCATAGGGAGAATGTAGGAATGAATCAAACCAGGTTTTTTGAGGGTGTAAGAAATTCCGTGTGCTGAGCCATGATAGCGATCCGAGGAGGATCCTATGGCAAGACGCAGCAAGTCCACGATTGACGACGAGCTGATTGACCAGTTGCTGGAGGGGCGCAAGCATAGCGCTGCCCTGCTTGGCAACGACGGGTTGATCGGCGAACTGAAGAAGCGACTGGCCGAGCGCATGCTGTCCGCCGAGATGGACGTGCATCTCGATGACGAGGCGCAGCAGGCCGCCGGTAATCACCGCAACGGCTATTCTCACAAGTCCGTCACCCTGGCCGATGACCGGGTGGTGCTGGACATACCGCGTGATCGGAACGGCCAGTTCGATCCGCTGCTGATTCCGAAGTACGCGCGCCGATTCCCCGGCTTCGATGACAAGATCATCGCCCTGTACGCCCGGGGCATGAGCACGCGGGATATCCAGGCGCACATCGAGGAGATCTACGGCATCACGGTTTCGCCGAGCCTGGTCTCGGCGGTCACCGAGGCCGTCATGGATGAGGCGGTCGCCTGGCAGAACCGGCCGCTGGAGGCGACCTACGCGATCGTCTACTTCGATGCCCTGCGGGTAAAGATCCGCGACGAGGGCCTGGTCCGTAACAAGGCCGTCTACCTGGCCATGGGCGTGACCTGTATTGACCTGCGCAGAAACCGCTGGGTCAATACAGGGAGGGCCAGGCCCTCGACTACGATGCCAATGGCAACCTGATTGCCGATGGGCGCTGGCGCTATCGCTACGATGCCGAGAACCGCCTAGTGGCCATCCAGCCACAGGACGTCACCCGCGAGCTTGAATACCGCTTCGGCTATGACGGCCTCGGCCGACGCGTGAGCGAGAGCGGCAATGACAGTCTCCGCAGCCTCACCTGGTGCGGCGAGGAAATCTGCCAATTTCGCAGCAGCGGGGGCAATGCGACTTATCCCTATCCGCAAGGCGAGTGGCGGGCCGGCCGGCGGCTCTACCAGGAACGGGATCACCTGGGCAGCGTGCGGGCGCTGCGGGACTTGAGCAGCGGTGCCGTTGTGGCCAGCTTTGACTACGGCCCCTATGGAGCCGAACAGCAGCGCAGTGGCAGCCTCCGCCCCGAGCGCGGCTACGCCGGCATGTACCGCCACGCCGAAAGCAGGGTGGTTTCAAGTTTAAGGTGCAACACTGCCTGCTGAGTTACTGATTTCACTTGAGAAGACATGCCCACAGGCATGTTCGACGGTAGCTGACCGATTCAGCCACCGCCCTGCGGCGGATGCCAGATTGTGCCGCCGCATAACATCGGCTTTAGAACGACACCCGCAGACCCAAGTCGTAGATCGTCGCATCCGCGCCCACCGCTGCGCTGGCCTGAACACCCAGCGGCCCATAGACCGACCAGAGCCCGCCGGCCCGCAGCATGGCTTCGTTGTCGTCCAGGATTCCATCTTGATACAGGGCGGTCAGGTTCAACTCCAGCATCTCCTTCGCCAGGTAGCGCAGGCCAGCGGCGAGCTGGAAACCGTCTTCCTTGCCATCCTCGAAGCGATTGGGGGTGTCGATGTCGCGTCGCAGCCAGGCGGCCTCGCCAATGAAATCCATGTCCGGGGCCAGGGCCTGACGATAGCCGACGCCAACCAGCAGGTCGGAGAAGTCCACGTCCGCGCTGTCCGCTTCCAGGTAGGAATTTTCGATGATGCCGTAAAGCGTGTCGGTAATGCCCAGCGACAAGCGAATGACCGGCCCGTCGAATGTGTCATCGAGGCTGTCTGCGCCATCCCGATCCATCGTCCGGTAGCTCAAATCGACATGGTCATAGCCGATGCCCTGCGCCTGCACCAGGCTTCCTGCCAACAGGAGCGAAGCGCCAGCCAATCCGTTGAACCATTTCATTGCAAACCCCCCAAGATTGATTTATCGCCCAAGTAACCGGCGTCACTCATGCACAGATCGCGCCCGTGCGATCGCCGCGCGCACCTGCTCCGGCGCCGTGCCGCCATAGCCTCGGCGCGCCGCCACCGACCCCTCCAGGGTCAACACCGCATAAACATCCGCCTCGATCAGCGGGCTGAAGGATTGCAGCTCTGCCAGGCTGAGCAGCGACAGGTCCCGCCCCTCACGCACCCCCAGCGCCACCGCCTTGCCGACGATCTCGTGGGCATCGCGGAAAGCAATCCCCTTGCGCACCAGATAATCGGCCAGATCCGTCGCCGTGGCAAAACCGCGCCGCGCGCTCTCGCGGCAGTTGTCGCGCTTGACCTCAATCGCCGGCACCATGTCGGCAAAGGCCCGCAGGCAACCGGCCACCGTGTCCACGGTGTCGAACAAGGGCTCCTTGTCCTCCTGGTTGTCCTTGTTATAGGCCAAGGGCTGGGCCTTCATCAGGGTCAGCAGGCTCACCAGATTGCCGTACACCCGACCGGTCTTGCCGCGCACCAGCTCGGGCACGTCGGGGTTTTTCTTCTGCGGCATGATGGACGAACCCGTGCAGAAACGGTCGGGCAAGGCGATGAAATCGAACTGGGCGCTGGACCACAGCACCAGTTCCTCGGAAAAGCGCGACAGGTGCATCAGGATCAGGCTGGCAACGGCGGCGAATTCGATGGCGAAGTCCCGATCGCTCACCGCGTCCAGGGAATTCTCGCTGATCGCCGCGAAACCGAGTTGCTCGGCCACGTACGCCCGATCCAGCGGATAGACCGTGCCCGCCAGCGCCGCAGCGCCCAGCGGTAACACGTTCACCCGCCGCCGGCAGTCGTGCAAGCGCTCCCGATCCCGCACCAGCATGGCGTGCCAGGCCATCAGGTGATGACCGAAGGTGACCGGCTGGGCCACCTGCAAATGGGTGAAGCCGGGCATGAGGGTGTCGGCCTCGCGCTCGGCCAGATCCAGCAAGCCGCCGCGCAAGCGGTCCAGCTCGCCCACCAGCGCGTCGATGGCCTCACGCAGATAGAGCCGGATGTCCGTCGCGACCTGATCGTTGCGGGAACGCCCGGTGTGCAGTTTCTTGCCGGCCTCGCCGATGCGCGCCACCAGTCGCGCCTCGATGTTCATGTGAACATCTTCCAGCGCCACCGACCACTCGAAGCGCCCGGCCTCGATTTCCGCGCGAATGGCGTCCAGCCCGGCGACGATCTGCTCGCACTCCGCCGCGCTCAGCACGCCGACCCGCGCCAGCATGCGCGCATGGGCGATGGAGCCGGCGATGTCCTGACGGTACAGGCGCTGATCGAAGCCCACCGAGGCGGTGAAGGCTTCCACGAAGGCATCGGTGCCCTCGGAAAAACGTCCGCCCCAGGGCTTGGCGGGGGGTTGCGGAACACTCATGCCGACTCCATTGGGGATAAGGACGCGACGGGCAGACGTTCAAAAGAGTCAACGCCGCCGGATCGCTGCCGATAAGGCGGATTATATCGGGCCAAATCGCAGCCGCGTCATGCAGGTCAGACTTTCACCGCTTTCCGCTTTCTCCGATCTGGGCCCACCACTGGCGCCGGATGGGTTTTTCCTGCCCCAACTATGCGATTTGCGGGTGACGCTGGCGCTGGTGCTGAGCGTGCAGTTGCTGGCTTTCATCCTGACGCTGGCCATGCCGCCGGAGGATTTCTGGCTGCGTTTGAGCCGGGTGTCGCTCTATGCCCAGGGCGTGGCGCTGTCGAGTGCAGGCCTGCTGTGCGGCCTGCGCGCGCGCCTGGCGCAACTGGCGCTGCCACTGGCCAGTGCCCTGATCCTGGCCCTGGTGCTGGGACTGGCCCTTGGCACCGCCCTGCTGGGACAGTTTCTGTTCAGGGATCCGGGCGACATGAGCGGAATCTCGGATTATCTGGCCCCGACCCTGCGCCTTGGCTTCATCGCGACCCTGGTGGCGGCGCTGGCCCTGCGCTATCTGTACCTGCAACACGTCCTGGCGCAGCGGATGCGCGAGGAATTCACCCTGCGCATCGACGCACTACAGGCGCGCATTCGGCCGCATTTCCTGTTCAACACCCTGAACACCATCACCGCCCTCATCCGCGGTCAACCGCGCGTGGCAGAGGCGGCGCTGGAGGATCTGGCGGATCTGTTCCGCGCCAGCCTGGCTGCCAGCGGTACCTTCGTCACGCTGGCGGACGAATTGACCCTGTGCCGGCATTACCTGCACCTGGAAACGCTGCGGCTGGGCGCGCGGCTGCGCGTGGATTGGGCCACCGATGACCTGCCGGAGCAGGCGTTGCTGCCTGCGCTGACCCTGCAGCCGCTGCTGGAAAACGCCATCTACCACGGCATCGAAACACGGCCCGAGGGCGGCACGATCCGTCTGCATGGCCGCGTGGACAAGGGCTTGATTGAACTGTCCCTGCGCAATCCGCACGACGGCAAGCCGCGCCATGGGCACGGCCTGGCCATCGACAACACCCGCCAGCGACTGGCCTTGAGCTTCGGCGCGCAAGGGCGCCTCGATCTGCGGCAAACGCCAACCACCTTCGAGGTCACGCTGGTGTTTCCGTTCCTCACGCGCGTGCCCGATGGCGCGGGGCGCGCGATCCCATGAATATCCTGCTGGTGGACGACGAAGCACCAGCGCGCGCCCGGCTGGCGCAATTGATCGCCGAATTGCCGGAGCACCGGGTGGTGGGTGAAGCCGAAAGTGGCGCGCAGGCGCTGTTGCTGTGTGCCCAACTTACTGTTGACGTCGTCCTGCTCGACATCCGCATGCCGGGTCTGGACGGACTGGAGACCGCCCGGCTGCTGGGTGCCGGCGCCGCGCCGCCGGCGGTGATCTTTGTCACCGCCTATGCCGATCATGCTTTGGCCGCCTTCGAGGTTCAGGCGTCGGACTATCTGGTCAAGCCAGTGCGCCGCGAGCGCCTGGTGCAGGCCTTGGCGCGCCAGCAGCACCGGCCTTCGCCACGGGCCGATGGCCATGATGCGCCCGTAGCGGCACCCCGCACCCAGCTGCATGCACGACTGGGAAGCATGGTGCAGGTGGTGGCGGTGGAACAAGTGCGCTACTTCAAGGCCGACCAGAAGTACGTCACCGTGCGCAACCACGAGCGAGAACTGCTGATCGAAGACTCCCTGGTGCGACTGGAAGCGGAATTTGCCAGTCGCTTCGTGCGGGCACATCGCAACGCGCTTGTGGCCATCGCCTATCTGGAGGCCTTGCACCAACGCGGTGTCCGGCACTGGCTGCAACTCAAGGATTGCCCGGAACGCATCGCGGTGAGTCGACGCCACCTGCGTCTGATACGCCAGGCCCTGCAAAGCACAAGAACCTGACCCCGGCCATTGCAGCCCCTCGGCGGGGATTCTAGGATGGGAGCCCTTTCCCTGAATCAGGATCCCGGGCATGTCCGACCGCACCCTGCGCATCGCCACCCGCCGCAGCCCTCTGGCGCTCTGGCAGGCCGAGCATGTGGCCGCGCGCCTGCGGGCACTGTACCCCGGGCAGGCCATTGTGTTGGTCCCCATCAAGACCCAGGGCGATCGCATCCTCGACGTGCCCCTGGCCAAGATCGGCGGCAAGGGGCTGTTCATCAAGGAGCTGGAACAGGCGCTGCTGGAGGGCCAAGCCGATCTGGCCGTGCATTCCATGAAGGATGTCCCCGCTGAGCTGCCTGCCGGCCTGTGCCTGTCGACCCTGTTGGAGAGTGCCGACCCGCGCGATGCCCTGCTCAGCCGGCAGTCGGGCGGCTGGTCGGGCCTGCCGCATGGCGCGCGCATCGGCACCTCCAGCCTGCGCCGCCAATGCCAACTGCGTTTCCTGCGGCCCGACCTGCGCTTCGATTTCCTGCGCGGCAATGTGGGCACCCGGCTGCAAAAGCTCGACGATGGGGCATTCGATGCCATCGTGCTGGCCGCCGCCGGGCTCGACCGGCTGGGCCTCGCTGCGCGCATCAGCGAACGGCTGTCGCCGTCGATCAGCCTGCCGGCGGTGGGCCAGGGCGTGATCGGTATCGAGTGCCGCAGCGATGACGACACCCTGCACGCGCTGCTGGCGCCGCTGGATCATGCCACCTCCCGCCATCGCGTCACCGCCGAACGGGCACTGAATGGCCGCTTGAATGGCGGTTGCCAGGTGCCGATTGCCGCGCATGCCGTGGTCGCTGGTGACCAGTTGGTGCTGGACGCCCTGGTCGGTGGCCTGGAGGAGCAAGTGCTGTTGCGCGAACGCATCGAAGGATCCGTGAGCGAGGCGGCGGCGCTGGGGCGTGCGCTGGCGGAAATCCTGCTCGCGCGCGGCGCCGACCGGCTGCTGCGTGCATGGACGTCGCACGCGCCGTGACGGCGAGCGCCCCTCTGGCCGGGCTGCGCATCCTGGTAACGCGCCCCGCACATCAGGCCGAGGGCCTGTGCGAGCGCATCGCCGCCGCCGGTGGCACGGCCGTGCGGCTCCCGACCCTGGAAATCGTCCCTATCGCCGATGCTCAGCCTGCGCGCGACGCACTGAAGGCGGGACTGAGTGCCGACTGGCTGATTTTCACCAGCGCCAATGCGGTCTTTCATGCCTTGGCGCTGTGCCCCGATCTGTTGGCGCGCAGCTCGGCGTGTATCGCCGCGATCGGCGCCGCCACTGCGCGTGCGCTGAAGGACGCGGGACGCGCGCCCGACCGGGTGCCGACCGACGACTATCGCAGCGAAAGCCTGTTGAATGACCCCGCCTTGGCAGCGCCCATCGGGCAACGGGTGGTGATCGTGCGCGGCATGGGGGGTCGCGCGTTGCTGGCGGACAGTCTGCGCCACCGTGGGGCACAGGTCAGCTACGCTGAGGTCTATCGGCGGCAATGCCCAGCCATGCCGCCCGAGGTCGTCGCCAAGCGACTCAGCCAACCGGCACCGCCCGATGCGCTGGTGTTCACCAGCCCGGAAGCCCTGGCCAATCTGTTTGCCTTGGTTCCGGAGGGCCCGCTCCGGCAGGCCCTGCGGGCCGCGCAAGTGGTGGTGCTTAGTGCGGCTATGGTAAAACAGGCCGAAAAAATGGACTTTGGCCCGCCACCCCTGCAGGCCATCGCAGATGAAGCGGCTCTGATGGAGACGCTGGTACGCTGGGCGCAACAACGGGCCTTACCCTGAACGCCGCTGCAGCCTTGGACACATAAGGAAGTCGTCATGTCCGAACTCGCCCCCCCGGAGGCAACCCCATCCACGGGGACACCGACCACTCCGCGCCGACGTCGGGGCCTCGCCATTGTGTTGGGCGCGATCCGCTGGCTCGTCTTGCTCGGTTTGGTGGCGGCCATGGCGGTGCTGTGGCAGGAAGTCCAGAGCATCAACAGCATCAAAATTGCCTTTGGTGACCGTCTGGACGAAGTGCGCACCCGGCTGGCCGAAACCCGCGCGGCCCAGATGCCCGCCACCGAACTGGAACGGCGCCTGACCAGTCTGCAAACCGAACTCGAAGCCACGCGGCAGCAGGCCAAATCCACCGCGCTCCAGGTGGATCCGGTGCTGGAGCTGTTGCGTCAGGGCCGGCCGGCTTGGTATCGGGCCGAGGCCATCTACCTGATGCAAATGGCAAACCAAGCGCTGCAACTGCGCGGGGATGCGACCGCGGCCCTGCGCGCCCTGTGGCTAGCGGACAAGAATCTGGAAACCCTGGGTGATCCACGCTTCCTGCCGGTGCGGGAAACCCTGGCGCGCGAAATGACTGCGCTGCGTGCACTACCGACGGTGGACCTGCCGGGCATCTCGCTGCAACTGTCCACCTTGGCGCATGACGTGGAGCACTGGCCGCTGCTGCGCCATGTCCCGGACCATTGGTCGGCCAGCCCGACGGCCGCCGTGGATCCCCAAGCACCGTCGATGTGGCAGCAGTGGCTCGCTGTACTGCGTAATCTGCTGGAGATCCGCCGCGCGGAGGGACCCGTCGCGGCGCTGGCTTCGCCGGAGCTGGAGCGGCTACAGCGGTTGCAAACCATCCTGCAGATCCAGGCCGCCCGCCTCGCCCTGCTGCAGCGGGACGGCAAGACCTTCCATAGCGAACTGGATGGCGCCCTGGGCAGCCTGCAAACCTATTTCGATGCCCAGGATCCTGCCGTCCAATCGGCCCGCCAACAGATGGAAGCCCTGCGGAATATACAGATTGACCCGCAGCGCCCCGACCTGAGCGGTTCCCTCGGCCAATTGCGAGCGCTGGAAGCCGAGATGGTGATGCCATGAAATGGGCATTGTTGCTGCTCGCTCTGCTGGGCCTGGGGACTGCGGCCGGATTGCTGCTGCAGGACGATAACGGCTATGTCCTGCTGGCCTGGCAGGGCTGGACGGTGGAGACCTCGCTGATCTTCTTCGTGGTGTTGCTGGGCGCCGCCCTGGGCGTCCTCTGGCTGGCCTGGCGGATGCTGGCGGGCGTATGGCATCTGCCGCGCTGGCTGCGGCTGCGGCGCAGCAACAAGCGCCTGACGCGCGCGCGCGCAGCCCTGCGGGTCGCCCTGCTGGACCTGCAGAGCGGGCGCTTCGCCCATGCCGAAAAGGCGCTGGTGAAATACGCGGCGGTGGAAAACCCGGCCCTGCATTACCTGCTGGCGGCGCGGGCCGCTCACCGCCAGCAAGCACGCGACCGCCGCGACCGTTATCTCCATCAGGCCTTCGAAGCCGATCCGGCCAGCCAGTCCGCCGTGCTCATCACCCAGGCGGAAATGCAGCTCGACGATCGTCGCGATGAACAGGCCCTGGCCACGCTGTCGATGCTGGATGACCCGGCCGTCGAAGCTCGCCGGCTGCAGCTGCTGGTGACCTGCCACTTGGCCAGGCGTGACTGGAGTGCGCTGCGCGGCTTACTGCCTCGGCTGCGTGATTTCGCCGCGCTCGCGCCCGAAGCGCAGCGCCAGCTGGAGACCGAGGTCTTCAGCGCTTCAATGGACATCGCGGTGGAGCGCGGTGATGTGGGGGCGCTGGAAGCCACCTGGAAGGATGCCGGCCGCGAGCTGCGCACGCATACGCCCCTGGTGCTGGCGTTTGTACGGGGCCTGATGAAGCTGCACCAGGCCGATGAAGCCGCAGACATCGTGGAACACCATCTGCGTACCCACTGGTCCGAACCTCTGGTGGACCTGTATGGCCAGATCCACACCAGCCAGCGCTCCCGGCAACTTGAACAGGTGCAGCGCTGGATCGTGCAGTACGGCGAACAGCCGGTGTTGCTGCGGGCCGCAGCGCGCCAGTGCCGCCACGAGCGGATCTGGGGTAAGGCAAGCCACTATTACGAGGCGGCGCTGGCGGCCGCACCCGATCCCATCACTTACCAGGAATTCGCAGAACTGCTGGTCCAGCTGGGCGAACCCGCGAAAGCCCAGGGACTCTACCAGGCCGGACTTGCCACATTGACCCGGGGCCAGCCCCACCCTGTGGATGGCCTGAGCCAGCTGCCGGGGACCGCAATCCAGCCCGTTTGAGGACGATGACCGGCGCGGGACGGCCTGCTATGCTGGGCCGCCCCGCAGCCAGACCCGTCGTCTCCATGAGCCCGACCTTTACCCTTACCGCCAGTTGCCCTGACCAGGTCGGCATCATCGCCGCCGTGAGCGGTTTCATCGCCCAAGCTGGCGCGAGCATCACCGAGGCCAGCCAGCACTCCGACCCGGTGACAGGCCATTTCTTCATGCGCTATGAAATCAGCGCCGAAAACCTGCCTTTCACCAAAGTCAGCTTCCAGGACGCCCTGCGCCCGCTGGCTGAACGCTTTGGCATGGACTGGGCCGTTTCCTCCTCCGCCACGCCATGCCGGGTGCTGGCGCTGGTGAGCAAACAGGACCACTGCCTGGCCGACCTGCTCTACCGCTGGCGCCGGCAGGACTTCGCCTTCGACCTGGTCGGGGTGATCTCGAACCACGAGGACCTGCGTCAGGACGTGGAGCAGCTCGGGCTGCCCTACCATCATGTGCCGGTCACCCCCGAGGAACGCACTGCGGCGTTCGAGCGCATCGAGAAGATGTTCGAGGACACGCGGGCCGATGTCATGGTGCTTGCGCGCTACATGCAAATCCTGCCAGCAGCGCTCTGTGCCCGCCTCAGTGGCCGCATCATCAACATCCACCATAGCTTCCTGCCCTCCTTCGCGGGCGCCAATCCCTACCGGCAGGCTTATGAACGCGGGGTCAAGATCATTGGCGCCACCTGCCACTATGTCACCGAAGAATTGGACGCCGGGCCGATCATCGAACAGGATGTGATGCGCGTTCACCACGGCGACTCGGTCGAGCGCATGATCGCGCTGGGGCGGGATGTGGAACGGGCGGTGCTGGCGCGCGGCTTGCGTTACCACGTGCAGGACCGGGTGCTGGTGCACGGCAACAAGACAGTGGTTTTCCCATGAAACATCTCTTGATTCCGCATCGATTCATCGCTCTCCCACTGCTGCTGGCACTGGCCTTGCCCCAAGTCGCGCGGGCGGACTGGGCCTACGAGGCGGGATACCACTTCGCCCACCATGAAGGCGAAGCGCCGCAAGGCGCTTCCTACAACGGCGACCTGCAGGGCCTGCACCTCGCATTCCGCGAAAGCGTGGGCAACTGGCGCGGCGAACTGGCGGGCAGCTACCAAATCGGCAGCGCCGATCGCGAACGGGCCGGAGACACACTGGAATCATCCGATGACACCGCATGGAGCGCCGAATACCGCATCGGCCCTCAGCTCGGCGCGGGATTGTGGGCATTCGGCGGCCTGGCCCACAGGCGCTGGGAAAGCGATGCCCAGCCTGACCATCTCGAGCGCCAGATCACTTATTCACCGCTTGGCCTAGCCGTTGCCCTGCCGCCTGCCTGGGGCCTGGCAGGGGAATTGACAGCCGAATATTGGGCCGTGTGGAACGCAGATGTACGATCCGATGCCCCCGCTGCCGGCGAATTACCGGATGCGGGTACCGGCTGGCGCGTATCCTTGAGCCTGGCCTCGCCCCTGGACGAAGCTCAAAGCGTGCTGGTCCAACCCTACTATGCCGACTGGCGTCTGGATGGGGGCGCACAAGGCAACGATACCGATGCCCAGGTGATTGGCATCAATCTGGGTCTGCGCTGGCGCTGAGAGCGCAACGGATCGGCAGGGAAACCCGCTCACTTTCCCTGTTCTGAATCGCGCCTGACATCACCCTTGGCGCTTTGCGCACTCTAGGGAAACCCCCTTAGCCTCTTGCGTTTGCCGCGCTCGGCCGCGCATGGCCACGCCGTGTTCGCCTTCAAAAAATTCCACTTCTGCCGATTGCATCCAATGGCGGCGCTGCTGCGTATAAGCAATACAAACCCCAGTACCTTGCCACCTCAGCCCATACCGCCTGCGAGGAATTGCGCCATGCCTGCAACCGATGAACTCGTCGATTGGCTGGCGCGTACGGCCCTGGGGGACGCCCTGGCCTTCGAACGGCTATATCACGCCACCTCTCCGCGCCTATATGCCGTGGCCTTGCGCCTGGTGCGTCGCCGCGATTGGGCCGAGGACATCCTGCAGGAATGCTATATAAAGATCTGGCATCACGCTGGGGATTACCGCGCCGATGTCAGCGCGCCATTGACCTGGCTCACCCAGATCGTGCGTAACCGCTGCCTGGACTGGTTGCGGCGTCCCGAATTCGAAACCTCTCTCGAAACAAACAGTGGATCCGTACTGGATACCTTGGCCGATGAGGGGGCAGGTCCACTCCAGGAGCTGCTGGCAGCCGGCGACGCCAGTGCACTGGGGCGCTGCCTGAACGCCCTGGAAGCCCGTGCGCGCGAACTGATTCTCCTGGCCTATTACCGAGGGCTATCCCATCGTGAACTGGCACACCATCTTTCCCTGCCGCTGGGCTCGGTAAAAAGCTGGATCCGGCGCGGTTTGATGCAACTGAAAGGCTGCCTATCGCCATGAACTACCGCAATCCGGAACGCATTGATCGGCTGGCTGCGGAATACGCCCTGGGAACCCTGCGGGGACCTGCCCGACGCCGTTTCGAACGTCTGTTGCGCGATCACGCGGAGGAAAACGACATGGTCAGAGAGCGCACAAAGACCTGGCAGGACCGACTGTCCTCGCTTGACGAAGCCCTGCCCCCAATTTCCCCCGCGCCTCGTGTATGGCAAGCCATCAGCAAGCGCCTGAATCTTGCGCCTAACCGGCCGGCGCCGTGGCGTCTGGCCTGGTCGAGCTTGCATCTCTGGCGAGGAGCCACCCTGCTCGTCAGCGTCCTCGCGCTTGGCTTGTGGGTGGAAAGCGTTGGCCTGCGCAAGCCGCTGGCGCCGGCACCATTACCTGTGGTCGCGGTGCTGGCAGACGATCGGAGTGAGGCCACGCTGGTGGTTCATTTCGACGCTCAACAGAACACCCTTACTCTCAGCGGGTTGGGAACTGACGCCTTGGCCCCTCCCGCAGATCGGGTCTATGAGCTCTGGGCCATCGCCGACACTCAGCCCCCCCTTTCCCTGGGTGTGCTGCCCAAGAGCACCCACCCCATCATCCAACTGGACGCAGCGCGCACCGCATGGCTCAAGCGTAGCGGAACGCTGGCGATCAGCGTGGAACCCCCTGGTGGTTCCATGGCCGGCGCGCCCACGGGCCCGGTCGTGCTCACCGGTGCATTGCATTTGTCCTGAGCGCTCGCATCGCCCCCCTTCCTGATCGGAAACTGGCCTTGAGGCTGCAACAGGCCTCAAGAAAGTTTGACACGCGCCGAATTATCTCGTACAAATATTGTACATAGCGATTCAATTCCTACCCTGTAACGCCACATTAATATTTATATTCAAAAACTTAAATATTGTACATATATTGAATTATTCGGATTCAGGAGCGCCCAAGCATGAACATCGCCATTGTCGGCAGCGGAATCTCCGGACTTTCAGCCGCCTGGATGCTGGCCCGCCAGCATGAGGTCACCGTGTTCGAGCAGAACGACTACCTCGGCGGCCACACCCACACCGTGGACGCGCCCGCTCCCGACGGCGCGGTGCCGGTGGACACCGGCTTCATCGTCTACAACGAAGCCAACTACCCCCATCTCACCGCCCTGTTTCGTCATCTCGGGGTCGCCACCCGCGACAGCGACATGTCCTTCGGCGTGTCCATCGACGGCGGCGCCCTGGAGTATGCGGGCGACAATCTCAACGCCCTGTTCGGGCAGCGTCGCAATCTGCTCAAGCCCAGCCACTGGCAGATGCTGCGCGAGATCCTGCGCTTCAACCGGCTGGCCAAACGCCTGCTCGATGACCCGGCGCTGGACACACAGAGCCTGGGCGATTTCCTCGATGCGCATCGGTTTGGCGAAACCCTGCGCACGCGCTACCTGCTGCCCATGGCGGCGGCGATCTGGTCCTGCCCGCCACGCACCATGCTTGCCTTTCCGGCCGCCGGCTTCATGCGCTTTTTCAACAACCACGGCCTGCTGGACGTGCAGGGCCATCCCCAATGGCGCACCGTGGTGGGCGGCAGCAGCAGCTATGTGGGCAAGCTCACCGAAAGCTTCCGCTCGGGCCTGCGCGTCGGCCACGGGGTGCGCACCATCCGGCGGGACGACAAGGGCGTCACGGTGGTGGACCAGGCCGGCACGGCCCAGCGCTTCGATCAGGTGGTCCTGGCCTGCCACGCCGACCAGGCCCTTGCCCTGCTGGAACAGCCTGGCTTCTGGGAGTCCAGCCTGCTCGGCGCCTTCCCCTACCAGCCCAACCGGGTGGTACTGCATTCCGATGCCCGCCTGATGCCGCAAAGGCGCCGCCTGTGGTCTTCCTGGAACTACCTCTCGGGCACCAACGTGGCCGGCGACCGGGCTGTCGCGGTCAGCTACTGGATGAATCGTTTGCAGGGCCTGCCCGAGACGCGCCCTTATTTCGTGACGCTCAATCCCTTGAGCGAGCCCGATCCGGCTCAGGTCTGGGGGGAATACCACTACGACCACCCGGTGTTCAGCCAGCGCGCCATGCGCGCGCAACCGCTGCTGGGTCGCATCCAGGGCCAGCGGCGCACCTGGTTCTGCGGCGCGTATTTCGGCTACGGCTTCCATGAGGACGGCATCCGCTCGGGACTGGCTGTGGGCCGCGCCTTCGGCATCACGCCGCCCTGGGAAGAACGCCTGCCCGAGCGGATCACGCGGGACGCGGGCGCGACACACATCACTCGGCAGCCCCTGCCCGAGACGGCCTGAGACCCGCGCCATGAGCAGCCGCCTGTATCGCATCCGCATCCAGCACACCCGGCCGGGCAGCCTGCGCTACCGGTTTGGCTATCGCTTGTTCAATCTCTGTCTGGAGGTGGATGACCTGGATCGGCTGGAAGGACGACTGCGGCTGTTCTCGCACAACCGACCGAACCTGGTGAGCTTCTACGATCGCGACCACGGGCCGCGCGACGGCACCCCGCCCCGGATCTGGATCGGCGCGCTGTTGGCGGAACATGGGCTGGCCTATCCCGGCGGCACGCTTCGGGTGTTGTGCTTTCCGCGCGTGCTGGGGCGCGCCTTCAATCCCCTGACGATCTGGTACTGCCATGACGATCAGGGCGCCTTGCGCACGCTGGTGTGCGAGGTCCACAACACCTATCGCGGCAGTCACTGCTACGTCCTCGCGGGCGAGGATGGGCAGCCGCTGGACCTGCAGGCCCCACCCCGCAAGCGCAAACAGTTTCACGTTTCCCCGTTTTTCCCGGTAACAGGCGAATACCGCTTCCGTTTCGAGGCCCCGCAGCGATCCGTCGCCGCCACGGTCGCCTATTGGCAGGACGGCGCGCCGTCCCTCATCGCCGAGCTGCACGGTGAGGCCCGCTCCTTGACCGATCGCAGCCTGCTCGCCCAGGTGCTGCGCATGCCCTGGGCGGGAATCAAGGTGATCACCGCCATCCACTGGCAGGCCTTGAAATTGTGGTGGCGCGGCGCGCGCTTCCATCCCCAACCCCCGATTGCTTCCACTCCCAGGAGTTCCTGATATGTCCAGTCAACCGCCCATCATCCTCGAACGGGGCGCCGCCCTGCCCAAACTGCCTTGGTCCCTGCGTCTGCTGGCCCGCGTGCTAGCCAGGGCGGAATACGGCCAACTGGACCTGCGTCTGCCGGATGGCCGCGAAGTGCGCGTGCGGGGTCGCCATGCCGGCCCGCAGGCTAGCTTGGTGCTGAATCATCCCCGCATGATCGGCCGCCTGTTGACCGGCGGCGATACGGGCCTGCTGGAATCCTTCGTCGACGGCGACTGGGATACCGCCGACCTGACGCAGTTTCTCCTTTGGGGCGCAGCCAACGAAACCAGTTTTGGCCAGGTTTCCAATGGCTTTGCCCTGTGGCGCGGCCTGCGCACCCTGTACCACTGGCGCCACCGCAACACCCGCACGGGGAGCCGGCGCAACATCGCGGCTCACTACGACCTCGGCAATGCCTTCTATGGTGAGTGGCTGGATCCTAGCATGACCTACTCCAGCGCTGTCTTTGAATCCGCGGAGGACAGCCTGGAAACCGCCCAGCGCAGCAAATACCAGCGCCTGATCGACCAGCTCGAAATCAACGCCGCGCACCATGTGCTGGAAATCGGCTCGGGCTGGGGTGGCTTTGCCATCCAGGCGGCGCTTCAGACCGGCTGCCGCGTCACCAGCATCACCCTCTCCCAGGCGCAACTGGTAGAAGCCCGGCGGCGAGCCTGGCGCGCGGGTGTGGCAGACCGGGTGACATTCGAGCTGATGGACTACCGCGATGTGAGCGAGACCTACGACCGCATTGTGTCCATCGAAATGTTCGAGGCTGTGGGCGAGCAATACTGGCCCACTTACTTTCAACAGGTGCATGACCGGCTCAAGCCCGGTGGTCGCGCCGGTATCCAGGTCATCACCATCGAGGAGCAACGCTTCGAGGACTATCGCCGCAGCGCCGACTTTATCCAGCGCTACATCTTTCCCGGCGGCATGCTGCCCTCGCCTGAGCGCTTCCTGGAGGGTGCCGAGACCGCGGGGTTGCAAGCGCTGGATGTCTTCACCTTCGGCGCCGATTACGCGCGCACCCTGGCGCATTGGGACCAAGCCGTGAGCGAGAAGGCCAACAGCCTAGCGGCCATGGGCTACGACGCCCGCTTCCAGCGGCTGTGGCACGCCTATCTGTGCTACTGCCAGGTGGGCTTTGAAACCGGCCGCATCGATGTGATGCAAACCGTGCTGACGCGGCGCTGAGGCGATGAACCCCACCGCTGAGCCGCTGTCCCGGCGCATGCTCGCCGCCTTCGGCGCGATCGGGCTTCCCATGGCGGCGCTGGCGATCCCGCTGCTGATCTACCTGCCGCCCTATTTCAGCGACGAACTGGGACTGGGCCTGTCGGTGGTCGGCACCGTGCTGCTGATCTCGCGGCTGTTCGATGTGCTCAGTGATCCGGTGGTCGGCCTGATGAGCGACCGCATCCCGACGCGCTGGGGGCGCCGCCGGCCCTGGGTAGTGCTGGGCGTCCCCCTCACCCTGCTGGGCACCGGCTTTCTGTTCCTGGCACCGGTGGGCGTGAGCTGGGGGTATCTGCTGCTGTGGAGCATCGTGGTGACACTGGGCTGGACCGTGTTGTCCCTGCCGCACAACGCCTGGGCGGCCGAGCTCTCCCCGGACTACCACGAGCGCGCCAGGATCTATGGCGTGTCGCAAGCCTTTGCCATTGTCGGCACGATCCTGGGCGTGCTGATCCCCGGCGCGATGCAGGCAGCGGGCGCCTCACGGGCGACGGCGCTGGCTGTGATGTTCGGCTTCGCCCTGCTGACCCTGCCGGCCAGCGCCATCTGGCTGTTGCGCGAGGTGCCGGAACGCGCCCAGCCCGATGCCGAGGTGCCCTGGAACAAGGGCCTGCGGCTGCTGGCGGACAACCGCCCGTTCCGCCGCCTGCTGGGCGCCTATCTGCTGAACGGCATCGCCAATGGCCTCCCGGCCAGCCTGTTTCTGTTGTTCGTGCAGACACTGATCGGCAACGATCAGGACGCGGGCATCCTGCTGCTGGCCTATTTCGGTGCCGGTTTCCTGGGCCTGCCGCTGTGGCTGGGTCTGGCGCGCCGTCTGGGCAAGCACCGCACCTGGTGCCTGGCCATGCTGTTCACCTGTGCCGTGTTTGCCACGGTGCCCTTCATCCAGGCCGGGCAGTTCTGGTTTTTCTTCGCCGTGTGCGTGTTCACCGGCCTGACGGTGGGCGCCGACCTCGCCCTGCCCTCCGCCATGCAGGCGGATGTGATCGATCTCGACACCACCCAAAGCGGCAATTCCCGCGCCGGCTTGTTCTTCGCCCTCTGGGGCATGGCCACCAAGGCCGCCCTGGCCCTGGCGGTGGGGATTGCGTACCCGCTGCTGGACTGGGCCGGCCTGGAGGCGCGAGGCGAAAACACTCCCTTTGCGCTGACCACGCTGGCCCTGCTCTATGGCGGCCTGCCGGTGCTGATCAAGCTCGCTGCCGTGGGCCTGATGTGGCGTTTCCCCCTGACCGAAACCGACCAGCGCGCCTTGCGCCAACAGATTGCCCTGCCCACATGAACCTGTTTTACGAGGACGATGCATCATGAACCGATCCAAGCTGACCCGCGGCCTGCTCCTGGTGAGCCTGATGGCGCTCACCGCCTGCGCCGGCGTGAATCCAAAGATCTATGAAGGCAGCCAGCCGCCGCTGGTGCTGGAGCAGTATTTCCTCGGCCAGACCCGGGCCTGGGGCATGTTCCAGGACCGCTCCGGCGAGCTCAAGCGCAGTTTTGAAGTGGACATCAACGGGCGCATGGTCAACGGCGAGTTGGTCATGACCGAGGACTTTGTCTACAACGACGGCGAGAAATCCCAACGCATCTGGCGCATCAAGCGACTGGATGCCAATCACTACGAAGGCCGCGCCGACGATGTGATCGGTGTCGCCAAGGGGGTGGTGCATGGGCGGGCGCTGAACTGGACCTACACCCTGGCGCTACCGGTCGGCGAGCAAACCTATCACGTCCAGTTCGACGACTGGATGTACCTGCAGCCCGACGGCGTGCTGCTCAACCGGGCGCGCATGAGCAAATTCGGTATCGAGCTTGGTCAGGTCACCCTGTCATTCCGGAAGCTGCCGTGAAGGCCGCCCGCTCAGCCGCCCGTGGCTGGCAACAGCCGGGCCAGCAGTTCGGTCAATTGCCGCACATGGATCGGCACCTGGCCCGGTCCAGGCCAGCGGTGGCCGGGCCGGTTGAACCACAGCGCCCGCAAGCCAGCCGCGCGCGCGCCCACCACGTCGCACTCGGGATCATCACCGATGTGCAGGGTTTCCTCCGGCGCCACGTCCAGCGCCGCGCAGGTGTGGTGGAAGATGGCGGGATTGGGCTTGGCCATGCCTGCGCTCTCGGCGCTGACATGAAGCCGGAACAACTCGGCGAGGCCGGTCATCGTCACATCCACATTGCCGTTGGTGATGCTGGCCAGGGCGAAACGCTCGCCCAAGGCCCGCAGGACCGGCACTGCATCGGGAAAGGGCGTCACCGCATTGCGCGCCTGGATGAACTCGGCAAAGGCCAGTTCGGCCGCGCGCACGGGCACCCCCGCATCCTGCGCCGCCTCCGCCAGCACGGTCATGCGCAGAGCGGTGACGTGGTGGGCCAGTTCCGGCCGCCGGGCCGCCAGGACATTCATGCGCCGGCGCACCTCGCCAGCCGGCAGGCGTTGCGCCATGGCGGGGAAATGCCGCCGCAGAAACAGCTCCGAACGCGCTTCGGCCGCCCGGATCACCGGGCCGATTTCCCACAGGGTGTCGTCCAGGTCGAAGGTGATCGCCCGGATGGGAGGCAGCGCCCGGCTCATCGCCCGGCTCCGCGCAGCGGGTGCCAGGCATGGGCGCAAACCAACGGCCGTGACGTGGCAATCTGAAAATGGACCTCGGTCACCAGCGGCGCTTTCGACATCGGCAAAATTCCCGGTGAGTGGTTGCTGGATTACTCGCTTAAAATAACCGGATTGACAAGGTCAGCCATGTACAGCAGCAAAATTGGCGCAGGAGAGCCCGATCCATTGATCCAGGAAAGCGCCCCAACGCGCGATCAGGAGCTCTTCCCGATTCGCACCGTCTCCAGCCTCACTGGCGTCAACTCGGTGACCTTGCGCGCCTGGGAGCGCCGTTATGGACTGATCCGCCCGCAGCGCACGCCCAAGGGCCATCGTCTCTACAGTCGCGCCGACATCCAGCGCATCGAACAAGTGCTGGGCCTCTTGGACCGGGGGGTCTCCATCGGTCAGGCGCGCGCCGCGCTCGAATCCCAACAGCGCGGCGATGAAGCGCCCACACCCGCCGTACCGCGCAGGGATCGCGGCCCCTGGGGCGGCTACATCGAACGCATGATCGAGGCCGTCGGTGCCTTCGACGAAAAAACCCTCAACACCATCTACAACGAAGCCCTGTCACTCTATCCCGTGGAACTGGTGACCAGCCAGTTGATCGTGCCGCTGCTGGAGGAACTCGGCCGGCGCTGGCAGAGCCGCGAGGGCAGTGTGGCTGAAGAACACTTCTTCAGTGTGTTCCTGCGCAACAAGCTCGGCGCCCGCTTCCACCACATGGCGCTCGACACCCATGGCCCCAAACTGTTGTGCGCCTGCATGCCGACCGAAAACCACGAGCTGGCGCTCTTGTTGTTCTGTCTCGCCGCGCTCACCCGCAATTACCGCATCGTCCTGCTGGGCGCCAACATGCCCTTCGCCGATCTGCCGCTGGCCGCCCGTCGTTCGGACAGCGACGCCATCGTGCTGGCCGGATCGGTGGGCGCCTACTGGCCGGCGCTTGAGGATGAACTGGGCGCCCTGGTGCGGCGCGTGCGCGTTCCTATCCTCGTCGGCGGTCACCTCGCCACCCTGCACCGCGACGCCATCACCCGTGCCGGCGCGATTCCCCTGGGCAGCGACGTCCCGCAAGCCCTGCGCCGCATCAGCGAAGTCCTCAGCCCGCAGGACTAACGCGCCGAATGTGCCGGGAATTCAGGCGGCCAGTCAGGCGCCCGAACCCTGCCAAAGCTGAGTGTGGCGTGCCGCCCGATGCGTGAGCAGACATTTCGGCGACGCCCCGCTCGAACTGCGCCGCAGCTGTGTAGTCCTTCCCGGCTTGAGCCGAGGGAACCTCACCGCAAAAAAACACTCGAATTGACATTGACCATTCGTTTAATTGAGCCACACTGAAACTTCAAATCAACAAGAAGCCACCGCATCCTCGATCAGGATCAACGGATGGCTTGCCCGGGCTGAGGGGCCCGTTTGCATACCTTAAAACCATGGAGGAGACACCATGATTCACGCACTCTGGAAATACAATCGATTTTTCATCGGCACCTGGGTGGTCTTGGCCGGCATTCCGATTGCCTTGGTGGGGGGCAGTTGGCCCCTCGTTTACGTCGTCACCCTCGCTGTGGTGGCACTTGCCGCCGAGCTGTTCTCCGGTCGCTACGAGGAAGAGCCAACCTACGAGCAGGCCTGGATCTTCTATCCGATGCAATACGTCAGTCAGTTCGCCAGCATCGCCATGATCGCGCTGGTGGCCTGGTACATGGGCCTGCCGAACGATTTGTTCGGCCTTGGCGCCGCCGTCACCAGTCTGACGGGCATCGACATCCTGGCGCGCCATGCGGAACTGAGCACTGGTTGGACGACCTTCAGCATCATCGTACTGGGTGGTCTGGCCGGCGCCCTGGCCTCCATCGCCGTGGGCCATGAACTGACCCATCGCACGGAAAACCCCGTGGCCGTCTTCATCGGACGCTTGGGCCAGGCCTTCAGCCTGTTCACCCATTTCTCGATC
>PKDC01000062.1 GCA_002862435.1 Pseudomonadota bacterium
ATTCATGTTCTTCGTGATCCTGCTGATGGTGTTTTTCGGGCGCAATATCTTTCTGATCTTCATCGCGGTCGGCGCGGTGAACTGGCTCGACATGGCGCGCATCGTGCGCGGCCAGACCCTGTCGCTGCGGGAACGCGAATTCGTCCTCGCCGCCCAGGCCTACGGCGCTCCCGGCTGGCGCATCATCGCGCGCCACATCGTGCCCAACCTGCTGGGCGTGGTCATGGTCTACGTCACGCTCACCATCCCCCAGGTGATCCTGGTCGAATCCTTTCTCAGCTTCCTGGGACTGGGCGTGCAGGAGCCCTACACCAGCTGGGGCGCATTGGTGAACGATGGCGCCCAGCAGATGGAAGCCGGCCCTTGGCTGCTGATCTTCCCGGCGCTGTTTCTGGCCTTGACCCTGTTTTGTTTCAACTTCCTCGGCGACGGGCTGCGCGATGCGCTGGACCCCAAGGATCGCTGATGGCCCCCGTGAACGACAGACCATGAGCGCATTGTGATGAACCGCCCGGCCCCGGCAGCCACGCATCAGCCCGTCACGACGGCGCAACCCACGCCATTGCTCGCGGTACGCGATCTCAATGTACGCTTCCAGACCGACAATGGCCCGGTGGAGGCGGTGCGCGAGCTCAGCTTCACCCTGGCCCAGGGAGAGGCCTTGGCGCTGGTGGGCGAGTCGGGTTCAGGCAAGACCCAAAGCGCAATGGCCCTGCTCGGCTTGCTGGCCGACAATGGGCGCGCCGCCGGGACGGCATGGCTCTCCGGGACCTCCCTGCTGGACATGCCGGAGGCGGAGCTGCGCCGGATTCGCGGGGCGCGGATCGGGGTGGTGTTCCAGGATCCCATGACGGCATTGAATCCATATCTGACCATTGAGCGCCAGATGACCGAAACGCTCTGTCTGCATCGCGGCCAATCACGCCGCGAGGCGCGCGGCGCCGCCCTGCGCATGCTCGACGCGGTGCGCATCGCCGATGCCGCGCGCCGGCTCGACCAGTATCCCCATGAACTGTCCGGCGGTATGCGCCAGCGTGTGATGATCGCCATGGCGCTGCTGCCCCAACCCGATGTGCTGATTCTCGATGAGCCCACCACGGCCCTGGATGTGACCATTCAGGCCCAGATCCTGGATCTGCTGGGCACCCTGCGGCGGGATCTCGGCACGGCCATGCTGCTCATTACGCACGATCTGGGCGTGGTGGCCGCGGTGTGCGATCGCATGCTGGTGATGTACGCCGGAGAGGGGGTGGAGCAGGGACCCGTGGCCGCATTGCTCGAACACCCTCGCCATCCCTACACCCAGGGGCTGCTGGAATCCCTGCCCAGTCGCCAGAATGGCGCGCGGCGGCTGGCCACTCTCCCCGGCCATCCCCCCGATCCCCGCACGCGACCGTCGGGTTGCCCCTTTGCGCCGCGCTGTGTCCACGCCATGGCGATATGCGCCACCGTCCGGCCCGCGTGGGAAGACGAATCGGAGACGCGCGGTCGGCGCTGCCACTGGCAAGCTCCCGAAACCGGCGCGGAAACGGGAGCAAACGCATGAACGGCGCCAACTTGCTGGAAGCGCACGATCTCGCGGTGCATTACCCGGTAAGCGGCGGCCTGTTGCGGCGCCGACGCTGGCTGCGCGCAGTGGACGGCGTGAGCCTGAGCCTCGCCGCCGGGGAGACGCTGGGTGTGGTAGGCGAGTCGGGCTGCGGGAAATCCACCCTCGGTCGCGCCCTGTTGGGGCTGACGCCGATCCATGCCGGCACGGTGGCCTTGCAAGGCGTGGATCAGACGGCCCTGTCGCGACGGCAGCTTCGTGCCCATCGCCGCCATGCCCAGATGGTGTTCCAGGACCCGCTGGCCAGCCTCGACCCGCGCATGACGGTGAGCCAGATTCTGGCCGAGCCGGTGCGCATCCACGAACCCGCGATGACGCGCCTCGCGATCCGCGCGCGGGCCTTGGCGCTGCTGGAACGGGTGGGCTTGGCGCCGGACGCCATGGATGGCTACCCTCACGAATTCTCCGGCGGCCAATGCCAGCGCATCGGCATCGCGCGGGCGTTGATGCTGCGCCCCAGGCTGCTCGTGTGTGATGAGCCGGTGTCGGCGCTGGATGTGTCCATCCAGGGCCAGATCGTGAACCTGTTGCAGGACCTGCAGGCCGAACAGGGGCTGGGGCTCGTATTCATCGCGCACGATCTGGCCGTGGTGCGCCACATCAGCCACCGCATCCAGGTCATGTATTTGGGGCGGACGGTTGAAGTCGGGCCGGCAGACGCGGTGTTCCAGGCTCCCTGGCATCCCTACACCCGCGGCCTGCTCGACGCCATCCCCGAACCCCAAGTGGGCGCACGGCGTGAGCCCACCGTGCTGGGGGAAATGCCTTCGCCCCTCGACCCGCCGTCGGGATGCGCTTTCCATCCGCGCTGTCCGCGCGCCCAGGCGCGCTGCGAGGGCGAGACGCCCGCGCTCAGGTCCCTGAGTCCCGAGCGTGCGGTGCGCTGCCATTTTCCCCTCGATTCCCCGGCCGCTCATTGAAGCCTCTCCGCTAAACAGCGGGTTGACGGTTTCAAGGATGAAGTGCAAGAGCGCCTGGTGGCTTGCTGATTTCACACGAGACGGCTTCGAACGGGATTCGTCATAGAACATGCAACTCCCAGCCATCCGCTTGATCCCACCAAACAGTCGCGAAGCCAGTCGAATTCATGCGGCAACAAGATCAGTGTAATAACGCGTTTGCATGCGATTGACATAGTCCACCAGATTTTTCTTGGTCAGTGCATAGTTCTTGACCGGCGATTCGATCGGGCACGCGAGCGTATTGACCAGAAAGCCATATCCGGTGGCGTCGAAACTGGTGGGTGTCTCGCCAAGGAGATAGGGCTTGTTCTCCAGGAAGTTTGACACCGCATCAATGTCCTCAAATCCCAATTCAAAAATTTCCTCGGGTTTATGCCGTCGGGTACCGTGTCCCCAAAGCTGTTTGCGGATTCCTCGGCGCGTGTGATAGGCGGCGACATCTCGAATCAGAACGGGCATGCCGCTGAAAATCGCTGTTTTATTGGTCTCCCAGTTTTCCCGTGTCCAATCCCAGCGCGTAAACATGGTGACCCAATAAAGATGTTCTTCGAGCAATCGCTGCATGGCACGTCCCGCGCCGATTTGCGCTGTGCTGAGCTGCTGATCCAAATGATCGCCATAGGTCTTTTTCAAGTAGCGGACGATGAATCGTGAATCGCCCATGCGCGCAGAACCATCGACGATATAGGGCAATTTTCCCTTGGGAGCCATTAGCGGAAGTGTGGCATTGACTTCATAGGGAAGCGCCGCCATGCGCAGATAAGTTTCGGTCTTGCAGCAAAAATGACAGAGATTGGGGATATCCCAAGTGCGTTTGAGCTGGTAAAACTGGATCATGGTTTCCTCCGGATAGCCGCTTGTCTGATTCATGTTTTTCAGGGCAATGCATATTTACATGACCACTCTTTCGATTCCAGATCATGTATCTGGCGCAGACGGTCGAAGCCGGGCCGGACGAGGCGGTGTCCCAGGCCCCCTGGCATCCCTGCCCCCGCGGCCTGCTCGACGCCATAAACGAACCCCAAGTGGGCGCACGACGTGAGCTCACGGTGCTGGGGGGAAATGCCTTTGCCCCTCGATTCCTCGCCCGCTCGGCTTTCGGAATGAGCCCCAACCCGCGCGGGGCGACCCGAGTCTCCGTGGTATCGTGAAGCGCTAAATCCACACGGGGGCGATTGATGTTGAAACGCATGGCTATGTTCGCGCTGTTGGTACTGGCCCTGCTCGTCGGCGCCGGCGTCGCTGGACCTTATTTGACCCTGTACCAGCTCCGCACCGCGATTCAGGAACAGGATCCCGAACGGCTCGCAGATCAAGTGGACTTTCCAACGCTGCGCAGCAACCTCAAGGACCAGATCAACGCACGCACTGCCCAAGCAATCCCGCAATTGCGCGACAGTCCGCTCTCGGCCCTGGCCCTGGGCCTGACGACGCAATTGGCGGATCACGCCGTGGACGCGCTCATCACGCCGCCCGGCTTGGCCAGCCTGATGGCGGGGTATGGCCCCCGGCCCGCGACTGTACCGCCGGCCGATCCCGATGCCCCCGGGACGGCACCTCCCGCCGATCCTTTCCGCGATGCCCGCACCCGTTTCGATAGCCCGAATCGCTTCTCCGTGCAGGCGCGCACGCACCAAGGCGATCTGATTCACTTCGTGCTGAGCCGCCATGGGCTCAAATGGCGCCTCAGCAATATCCTGCTGCCGGGCTCGGTGACGGCGCCCGTCGAGGAAAAGCGAGAGGGCCGCGGGACACCTCAAGAGGCGCTGAGTCATGCCTGAAAATGATCTGGAGCGCCTGCTGGATCGGCTGCATGGGCTGGCGGACCGGCTGGAAGCCTGGCTGCCTCCCGCCACCCCCGCACCGGTCAATCTGGCGCAGGCCGCGGCCTGGCGTTGGCGCAGCGGGCGAAATGGACGGGGCATCCTGGAGCCGGTGTCCGCTCCATCGGTCATGGCCCTGGATGATCTGCTCGGGCTCGACCGACAGAAAAACATCCTGGAGCGCAACACCCGCCAGTTTCTGGCCGGTCAGCCCGCCAACAATGCCCTGCTGTGGGGCGCGCGAGGGACAGGCAAGTCGTCTCTGGTGAAGGCCGTGCTGGCGGCCTATGCGCCGCGCGGTTTGCGGCTGATCGAGGTCGGCAAGGCGCAACTGGACGAGCTTCCCGACCTGCTGGGCCAGCTCCATGGCCGACCAGAACGCTGCATTCTGTTCTGCGACGACCTGTCCTTTGCCAGGGACGAGCCGGGCTATCAGCATCTGAAGGCTGTCCTGGAAGGCTCGATCAGCGCGCCGCCCGAAAATGTCCTGATCTATGCCACCTCCAATCGCCGTCACCTGATGCCCGAATCCCTGGCCGACAACCGTGACACGCGGGTGCTGGAAGGGGAGATTCATCCGGGCGAGGCGGTGGAAGAGAAGATTTCCCTGTCCGAACGCTTCGGATTGTGGTTGTCCTTTCATCCTTTTGACCAAGCCCAGTACCTGGCCGTGGTGCGTCACTGGCTGGTCCGCTTCGGGGTTGCCGATGTCACGGAAGAGGCGGTTACCCGGGCCGCGCTGCAATGGGCACTGGAACGCGGCTCGCGCAGCGGCCGGGTGGCCTGGCAGTTCGCCAAGGATTGGTTGGGCCGCAGCGCCCCGGTTGACTGAGCCCCAGCAAGCACTGGACGGCGCCAATCCGGCTTGCGCCGCCATCAACGCTACACTTCCCGTATGCATCCGCCGCCCGGCTGATGGCTGTCATTCCCGCTCCGCGTGTGAATATGGCTGTGTACCTGAATCAGCCTTTTGGCCCGAACAGATGGATCAGGGCGACCGTGCTGGCGCTGACGGCCGCCGCGAGGAAGCTTCCCCAGGCAGTGTCGATCACGGCGACCAATGGGTCGTAGCCTTTGAGGACGGCATAAGCCGTGGCGTCATAGGTGAGATAGGTGAAAAAACCGAACAAGGCACCATTCAGCGCGGCGGCTTGCCAGTTGCCACCTGCCAGGGCGGGCGTGATCACGAAAACCATCAGGCCGATCACGTAAACCGTATAGAACAGCACCGCAATGCCCATCTTGGGTCGATCGAGCATGATCGTGCCCATGCGCGAGAGATAGAAATCCTTGGCGACATAGCCCAGCCAGACCAGATCCATGGCCAAAAACAGGGTCAGCGCGAGCAGATAGGTGATCACGATTCTCATGGCATGCTCCATATGGGGGCGGTTCAGACATCCATTTTCCAATGGTTTCCCAAGAGATACGGTGTTTGCGAGCGCTTGTAAAACAATCGGGGGATATGCGTTCCGCCTGAGCCGGGTTGCCGTGCTGTTGGATAAACGGCATGGCCTAGCCCCACGCTTATCGCCCTGTTCAGAACAGGATCACCGAGCGGATGCTTTCGCCCCGGTGCATGAGGTCGAAGGCGCGGTTGATGTCCTCCAGGCCGAAGGTGTGCGTGATGTAGTCATCGATGCGGATCTCGCCCTTGAGGTAGCGGTCGACGTAACCCGGCAGTTGGCTGCGACCTTTGACGCCGCCAAAGGCCGAGCCCTTCCATACCCGCCCGGTGACCAGTTGGAATGGCCGAGTGGAAATCTCCTGGCCCGCGCCGGCAACACCGATGATGGTAGCGACGCCCCAGCCCTTGTGGCAGCACTCCAGTGCCTGACGCATGACCTGCACATTGCCGATGCATTCGAAGGAATAGTCCACGCCGCCGTCGGTGATGGCGATGAGGACCTGCTGGATGGGCTCGGCGTATTCCTGTGGATTGATGCAGTCGGTGGCGCCCATCTGGCGGGCCATGACGAACTTCGCGGGGTTGGTGTCGATCCCGATGACGCGGCTGGCCCCGGCCATGACCGCGCCCTGGATCACGGACAGGCCGATGCCACCGAGTCCAAATACAGCGACCGTCGCGCCGGCTTCCACCTTGGCGGTATTGAGCACGGCGCCGATGCCGGTGGTGATGCCGCAGCCGAGCAGACAGGCCTTTTCCAAGGGTGCAGTCGGGTCGATGCGCGCCAGCGAGATTTCCGGCAGCACCGTGTATTCGCTGAACGTAGAGGTCCCCATGTAGTGGTGGATGGGCTGGCCGTTCAGCGAGAAACGGCTGGTTCCATTCGGCATGACGCCCCTTCCCTGGGTTTCGCGCACTGCGCCGCACAGGTTGGTCTTGCCCGAACGACAGAATTTGCATTCCCCGCATTCGGCCGTATACAGCGGGATCACATGATCGCCCGGTTTTACCAGGGTCACGCCAAGACCGACCGATTCCACAACGCCGGCGCCTTCATGGCCGAGGATGGCGGGAAACAGCCCCTCGGGATCGGCCCCCGACAGCGTAAAGGCGTCGGTATGGCAGACCCCGGTGGCCACGATGCGCACGCGCACCTCGCCCGCTTGAGGATCAGCAACTTCCACTTCCTCGATCGACAGAGGTTTGCCGGCCTCCCAGGCGACGGCGGCACGTGATTTCATGGGTTTGTCTCCTTGTGTTTGCGATGGGTTGGCGCCGCGGGGTGGATGATGCCTGGAAACAGGCGGCGGGCCACGAATTTTTCCATTTCGAGTACGACGAACAGGGCGATTCCAAATCCGATGACCCACAGCCCCTGTTCCAGCGATAGCGGACGGGTGTCGAACAGGCGCTGCAGCGGCGGCGCGTAGGTGAACAGCAATTGCATCACCGTCACGCCACTGACGCCGATCAGCACGGCAGGCGTCCCCAGCAGTCCGCGCAGGGTCATGGATGCCGCATTCAGATAGCGGACATTGAACAAATAGGCGATTTCCATCACCACCATGACATTCACGGCCACGGTGCGCGCCTGTTCCAGGCTTGCGCCATGCATTTGGGCCAGCGCCAGTGCCGCGAAACTGCCCGCCGCGATCAGGACTGTCAACAGCCCCACGCGCCAGAGCAGGTAGCCGGACAGCAGCGCGGCGCCAGCCGGACGCGGTGCTCGCCGCATGAGATCGGGCTCGGCGGGCTCAAACGCCAGGATGAGTCCCAGCCCCACCGCACTCAGGGTATTGATCCACAGGATTTGCAGCGGGGTGATCGGCAGGGTCAGCCCCAAGGCAATTGCGGCGATGATCGCCAGCGATTCGCCGCCATTGGTCGGCAGTGTCCAGGCCAGCACCTTGCGCAGGTTGTCGTAGACCGTGCGGCCTTCTTTCACTGCCGCGACGATGGATGCAAAATTGTCGTCCATGAGCACCATCGCGGCAGCCTCCTTGGCGACCTCGCTGCCTTTCCTGCCCATGGCAACGCCAACATCCGCGCGTTTCAGGGCCGGCGCATCGTTGACTCCGTCTCCGGTCATGGCGACGATTGCGCCGCTCGCCTGCAGCGCGGTGACCAGCCGCAGTTTATGTTCCGGCGTGGTGCGTGCAAAGACGCTGGTTCGTTGCGCCGCCTCGCGCAGCGCAGCCTCATCCAGTGCTTCCAACTGCGCCCCACCAAGGACCGCCCCGGCATCGACCAGACCCAATTGACGCGCTATGGCGACGGCGGTTCCGGCATGGTCGCCGGTAATCATCTTCACCCGGATACCGGCTGCCTGGCATTCCGCGATGGCTGCGATCGCTTCCGCGCGCGGCGGGTCCTGCAAGCCCAGCAGGGCCAGCAGCACCAGTTCCTGTTCACGGTGTTCGGCGTGCAGGGCGGCCGGGGGCGCGGCAAACCGGCGCTGGGCCAGCGCCAATACCCGATGGCCGCTCGCCGCCAGATCATCAATGTGTCCGAGCCAAAATGCCTTGGAGATCGCGCGAACCCCTGCCGGCGCCATTTCCCATGCGCATAACGCGAGCACCCGCTCCGGCGCACCCTTCACATACAGCATGCTCGCACCATCCGCTTCGGCATGCAGGGTGGCCATGTACTGGTGACGGGAGTCGAAGGGAAATTCAGTCAGCCGGGGATGGGCATCGCGCAGGGCCTTGGGATCGAGTCCGGCCTTTTGTGCCAGACACAGCAAGGCCCCTTCCATGGGGTCGCCACTCACGCGCCAGCCATCGCTGTGTTCCAACACCGCCGCGTCATTGCACAGCAACGCGGCCAGGGCCGCCTGCGCGAGCAGTTCGTCCTGCGCCGGATCAATCGGCGTTCCGGCGCAGTCAAATGCCCCCACCGGGGCATAGCCCTCGCCGCCGACGCTGATTTCCCTGCCGGTGGTCACGACATGGGCCACCATCATTTCATTGCGGGTCAGGGTGCCGGTCTTGTCCGTACAGATGACGCTGACCGCGCCCAGGGTTTCCACTGCCGGCATGCGCCGCACGATGGCCTGCCGCGTCGCCATGCGCCGCACGCCAATGGCCAGCGCAATGGACATCACGGCTGGCAAGCCCTCCGGAATGGCGGCCACCGCCAACCCCACGACCACCATGAACGCCTCGTCCCAGGGCATGCCACGCAGCAGGGCCACGCCGAAGATCGCCATGGAAACGGCCAGGATGACCCAGGTGAGTTGCCGTCCCAACTGGTTCATCTGTCGCAGCAGGGGCGTTTCCAGATTCTCGACCTGTTGCAGCAGGGTGCTGATGTGACCGATCTGGGTGCGACGGCCCGTGGCAACGGCGATGCCCACGCCCAATCCCGCCACCACCAGGGTTCCGGAGAAAGCCATATCCAACTGGTCCGCCGGCGCCGCAGCGGGCGGAACCGCCTCGATTTGCTTGTCGGCCGGCACCGATTCACCAGTCAGGATTGCCTCATCGATGCGCAGGCGATTGACCCGCAACAACCGCAGGTCGGCCGGAACCCGATCTCCCGCCTCCAGCAGGACCAGATCCCCCGGCACGATATGAGCCGCTTCGATGGTTTGGCGGTGCCCGTCCCGCAGTACGGTGGCCTGCGGCGCGATCATCGCCCGGATGGCGGCCAGGGCCTGTTCGGCCTTGCCTTCCTGCAGGAAGCCGATCAGGCCGTTGGCCAGTATCACCAACAGGATCACCCCGGTATCCACGCCGTGCCCCAGTGCAGCGGTCACGGTCGCGCTTGCGATCAGCACATAGATCAACAGGTTGTCGAATTGACGCAGAAACCGCCGCCATGCCGGTGTGGGCGGCACGGGCGCAAGCTGGTTGAGACCCCACTGATCCAGGCGCCGCGCTACTTCCTCTGGGGTCAGGCCGTGTTCGGACGTATGAAGTTGCTGCAGCGCGGCCTCGGGCGGCAAGGCGTGCCACGGCTGTTCCAGTGCGCCGACGAGTTCCGATGTGGGTGCGACGTCAGTCGGCGGCATGCGGCGATCGGTGGACATGGTCATTCCTTGCCCGGGGTCAGCATTTGGAAAGCTCAGGGTAAAGGAAACGCTGAAGTATTCAGCGTGTCCCGCAGCGCAGGGAGGTGCTGCCCAGATCAGCGGCTGTAAGCTGCTGATCTTGTGAGCCATCGGAAAACCACGCTTTTCCGATGGCGAGCGCTGAGAAATCCAGGATGGATTTATTCAGCGCTTACTTAAGGGTCGCACAGGAGCGGTGCTGCCTGAAACCGCGCTGCCCCGACGAACTGCGCCCGCTGCCGATCCCGGCAAGCAAGGCGGTCATTGCCGCGTGCCGCTGCGGTCAAGAAGCTTGACTCACCGGTAACTGAGGCTATTATTGGCACTCGAATCTGGTGAGTGCTAACAACCGAGTGAGCCACTCAACGCCTTAACACGCCATCCGGCGTTCAACCTGACGAGGAGATCCTCAAGTGAATATTCGTCCTTTGCATGATCGTGTGGTCGTCAAGCGCCTTGAAGAAGAACGGACTACCCCCGGTGGAATCGTGATTCCCGACTCCGCAACGGAAAAACCCGCCAAGGGCGAAGTCGTTGCCATCGGCACCGGCAAGCTGCTGGACAGCGGCGAAGTGCGCACCCTGGCCGTGAAGATCGGCGACAAGGTGCTGTTCGCCAAGTATTCCGGTACCGAAGTCAAGCTGGACGGCCAGGAACTGCTGGTGATGCGCGAAGACGACATCATGGCAATCCTGAACTAAGCCATTCATTCCGGCTGATTTTTACAATTTTGGAGGTTATTCCCAATGGCTGCTAAGCAACTGAAATTCGGTGAAGACGCCCGTGCCCGCATGCTGCGTGGCGTGAACGTGCTGGCCAACGCCGTCAAGGTCACCCTGGGTCCCAAGGGCCGCAATGTCGTTCTGGAAAAGAGCTTCGGCGCCCCCACCGTGACCAAGGATGGCGTGTCCGTCGCCAAGGAAATCGAGCTCAAGGATCGCTTTGAGAACATGGGCGTGCAGATGGTCAAGGAAGTCGCTTCCAAGACCTCCGACGTGGCCGGTGATGGCACCACCACCGCCACCGTGCTGACCCAGGCCCTGCTGCGTGAAGGCATGAAGGCCGTGGCCGCCGGCATGAACCCGATGGACCTGAAGCGCGGCATCGACAAGGCCGTGAGCGCTGCGGTTGAAGAGATCAAGAAGCTCTCCAAGCCCTGCAACGACCAGAAGGCCATTGCCCAGGTCGGCTCCATTTCCGCCAACTCTGACACCGTCATCGGCGACCTGATCGCCAAGGCAATGGAAAAGGTCGGCAAGGAAGGCGTGATCACGGTCGAGGAAGGCTCCAGCCTAGACAACGAGCTGGACGTGGTCGAGGGCATGCAGTTCGATCGTGGCTACCTGTCGCCCTATTTCATCAACAACCAGCAGAGCATGTCCTGTGAGCTGGAAGCGCCTTATATCCTGCTCTACGACAAGAAGATCTCCAACATCCGCGAAATGCTGCCGGTGCTGGAAGCCGTGGCCAAGTCCGGCAAGCCCCTGCTGATCGTGGCCGAGGATGTGGAAGGTGAAGCCCTGGCAACCCTGGTGGTCAACACCATCCGCGGCATCGTCAAAGTCTGCGCCGTCAAGGCCCCCGGCTTCGGTGATCGTCGCAAGGCCATGCTGCAGGATATGGCCGTGCTGACCGGCGGCCAAGTGATTTCCGAGGAGCTCGGCCTGACCCTGGAGAAGGCCACCCTGGAAGATCTGGGTTATGCCAAGAAGGTCCAGATCGACAAGGAAAACACCACCATCGTCGATGGCGCCGGCCGCAAACAGGACATCGAAGCTCGCATCGAGCAGCTGCGCCGCCAGATCGAGGAAGCCAGCTCCGATTACGACAAGGAAAAGCTGCAGGAACGCATGGCCAAGCTGGCCGGCGGCGTGGCCGTGATCAAGGTGGGCGCTGCCACCGAAATGGAAATGAAGGAAAAGAAGGCCCGTGTTGAAGACGCCCTGCACGCCACCCGTGCGGCGGTGGAAGAAGGCGTGGTGCCCGGCGGCGGCGTTGCCCTGATTCGCGCCAAGCAGGCGATCAAGGGTCTCACCGGCGCCAACCATGACCAGGACGTGGGCATCACCATCACCCTGCGCGCCATGGAAGAACCCCTGCGCCAGATCGTCGGCAATGCCGGTGAAGACGGTTCGGTGGTGCTGAACAAGGTTGCCGAAAGCAGCGGCAACTATGGCTACAACGCCGCCACCGGCGAATATGCCGACATGATCGAGATGGGCATCCTGGATCCTGCCAAGGTGACCCGTTCCGCGTTGCAGAACGCGGCCTCCGTGGCCGGCCTGATGCTGACCACCGAGTGCATGATTGCCGAAGAGCCCAAGGACGAGAAGGACGGCGGCCACGGTGGTGGCATGCCCGACATGGGCGGTATGGGTGGCATGGGCGGCATGGACTTCTGAGTTCGCCCCGGCCTTAACGGAAGCCTGTGTTCCGAACCCAAGCACCCCGCCTCCGGCGGGGTGCTTTTTTGTGTCTCCCGATCACGGATTGGAACGGTTTTGTCATCGCGGAGTGCACTGATCTGTCATCTGGATTCGATAGGTTTGGAATGGCTTCCCGGCAGGAAGTCTTGGCTGCAATCTATTTTTGGGAGTCATTCCATGAAGCACAAACTCATCTCCGTCGCAGGCCTGCTGGCCCTGGCGCCCCTGGCCGCGCAGGCCGAACTGGTCGCGATGCAGGACAGCGAACTGGCCAATGTCAGTGGACAGGCCTTCACCTTTGATTTCAACGCCACGTTCGACCAGACCGTCGCTGGAGTGGACGTCTACAAAAACATTTATGCCTACAGGCTGAGCCCGACCGACTGGGAGCTGGGACATGACAGCGAAGTCAGCAATCCGGTTTCCGGGCGTTACTTCGGGCACACCCGCTATTTTGGAAACGACGGCGGCATGAAGTACAGCTACAGCTACAAGTATTGGGGCCGTGACATCTGAAACGATGGCCTACTGTCCCGATCCCGCCGCGGGGTCGGGACGGACCTGATTGCGCATTGGCTTGAAATCCGGTAGTTTACTGGCCCCCTCGCTGTTCCCCAGAGGGCCATCATGGCCGGCATTTACACCCTCACCATCCTCACCGAGTTTTCCGCTTCCCACATCCTGCGCGGGCATCCGGGGCCTTGCTCCCGCCTGCACGGGCACAACTGGAAAGTGGAGGCGGAAGTCGTCGCCGAATCCCTCAACGACATTGATCTGGCCATTGATTTCCAGGACATCAAGGCGGCGGCCCGGGCGATTACCGACCGGCTCGATCACCGCCACCTCAACGACCTGCCCCCCTTTGATCGCGTCAACCCGACGGCCGAGCAACTGGCCCGTTATATTTACGGGGAACTGGGCCGTGATTTGGCGGCCCAAGAAGTGCGGGTTTCGGCGGTGACGATCTGGGAAACCGACCGTGCCAAGGTGCGCTACAGCGAGTGACAACCCTTGGGTTCGGACTGATTTTTCCCGCCAAGCATGCCGATTCGCTTCCCCTCCGCCATCGAAGGCTTTAGCATCGGAATGTTGCAGCCTGGGCTGCGGGGAAGACGCCGGGATGACCCGCCGTTATCCGAAATCAGCATTGGCATCAGAAGATTTTTGAGGACATCGCCATCATGAAGCATCCGGGTCAGGCTGTCGCCGTCGTTACCGACATCGCGGACGTGCAGGGCAGCGCCGATCATCGCCGCATTCCCATCGATCGGGTGGGCATCCGCAGCATCCGCCATCCCCTGCGGGTGGCGGACCGCTCCGGTGCGGTGCAGCACACCGTGGCGCGGCTGAACATGTATGTCAGTCTGCCGCATCACCAGAAGGGCACCCACATGTCCCGCTTCGTCGCGATCCTGGGGGAGAACGACGAGGTGTTGACGGTGCGTAGCCTGAATGCCTTGATGGACCGCATGACCACACGCCTGGAGGCCGATAACGGGTTTCTGGAAGTGGCATTTCCCTACTTCGTGACCAAGTCGGCCCCGATCTCGGGGGTGCGCAGCCTGATGGACTACGAGGTGACCCTGACCGGCATGTCCACGCCGGCGGGCGCCCAGACCCTGGTCCAGGTGGTGATCCCGGTCACCAGCCTGTGCCCCTGCTCGAAGGAAATCTCCGACTACGGCGCGCACAACCAGCGTTCCCACGTCACCGTGCAGGTGCGTTGCCTGGGCGATGTGTGGGTGGAGGACCTGATTGACCTGGTGGAGGCGGAGGCATCCGCTCAACTTTATGGCCTGCTCAAGCGGCCGGATGAGAAATTCGTCACCGAACGGGCCTACGACAACCCCAAGTTCGTCGAGGACATGGTGCGCGATGTGGCGGCGCGCCTGGATGCGGATGCGCGGGTGCTGGCCTATACGGTGGAGTCGGAAAACTTCGAATCCATCCACAACCACTCCGCCTATGCCGCAGTGGAGCGGGTCAAGGACGCCGTCGCGTAACGCAAATCGACCGCATCGTGCCCAGCCCGCCCTGCTTGCGGCGCGCTGGGCACGGACGGCTCAGAAGATGAGCAGCATCACCAGCGCCGCATAGCCGCCGGCCAGCACATCGTCCGTCATCGTCCCCAGTCCGCCGGGCAGCTTCCGATCAGCCACATTGGCCGGCCACGGCTTGAACACGTCGAACAGGCGAAACAGTACAAAACCCACCAGCGCCGTCGGCCATCCCGCTGCGCCGCTGATCACCGCCGGCAGCAGGGTCAGCCAATAGCCGACCCATTCATCGACGACCAGCATGCCCGGATCGTGCAAGGCGACGAGCCGTTCGGCCCGCCCGCAAACCCACACCCCCACCACAAACGACAGCACCAGAACACCAACGTATGCCCAGGGCGCAAGCGCCTGCAGCCCGAGCAGGTAAATGCCCATGGCGACTACCGTGCCGCAGGTTCCCGGCGCCCAGGGGCTGAGGCCACTGCCCAATCCCGTCGCCAGCATCAGGTCAGGATGGCGCCACAGGGATGGCAATTGAGAGGGACGATGGGACTTCGGCAGCTCGCTCACATTCCACGCTCGGCGGTGAAATGATCGAAGCCGGCCCGCGAAGGTGCGACGAGGCGGCCTGCGGCATCGCGGCAGCGTACCCCCGGCGCGGCGCTGATCTGGCCGATGTGGGTGATGGGGCAGCTGCCCGCCTGGATCAACGCCGACACCGCGTCTGCCTGCCCAGCGGGCAGGGTGAAACACAGTTCGTAATCGTCCCCGCCGTTCAGTGGCTTGTCGCCATCCAGCTCCCCGCGCGCGGCGGCCAGGAACGCTTCCGAGCGGGGTAGCCTGGGAAGATCAATCTCGGCGCCCACCCCGCTGCGCACGCACAGGTGGCCCAGATCGGCCAACAGCCCATCCGAGACGTCGATGGCCGCGCTGGCCTGTCCGCGCAGGGCGCGCCCGAGGGCCAGCCGCGCGCTGGGGCGATCCAGGCGCGCCGCCAGGGGCGCCGGAACGGTGGCGCCCGCCAGGCGCAGGGCGAGGGCCAGGGCTGCATCCCCCAGGGTGCCGGAGACATACACGCCATCCCCCGGCCGCGCGCCATCGCGCCGCAGGGCCATCCCCGCCGGGACCGTGCCCGCCGCCTGCAGGGTGAGGGTCAGCGGGCCGCGGGTCACGTCGCCCCCCACCAGTTCGGCGCCCACCGCATCGGCCAGACCGAACAGGCCGGTGGAGAAAGCCGCGAGCCAGTCGTGGTCGATTTCCGGCAGGGTCAGCGCCAGGGTGAGCCAAGCTGGATCGGCGCCCATGGCGGCCAGGTCGCTCAAGTTGACCGCCACCAGCTTGTGACCCAGCGCTTCGGGGTCATCGGTGGGGAGGAAGTGGGTACCGCACACCATCGTGTCGGTGGTGAGCACCAGCCAGGACCCGGCCGGCGGCTGGAGCAGGGCGCCATCGTCGCCCACCCCCAGCACCACGTCGGCGCGGCGAGTGGTCCGCGTGAAATGGCGGTCGATGAGCGCGAATTCCGGCGTGCCCGGATTCACCCACCCTTTCCCCGGGCCGGCGCCGTCACGGTTTCCAGTGGCCGCAAGACCCGCGCGGCCTTGTCGAGCACGCTGTTGATGAAGGCATGACTCTGCGCGGAGCCGAACAGCTTGGCAATTTCCACCATCTCGTTCAGCACCACCCGGTAAGGAACTTCCGGGCATTCCGCCAGCTCCACCAGTCCCACCAGCAACACGCCTTTTTCCACCGGGTCGAGCTGGCCCGGGGGACGGGTGACCCATTTGGCCATGAGCCCTTCCCAGCGCGGGAAATCGGCAATGGCCTTGTCGACCAGCGACTCGAAATGGGCGCGATCGAACGCTGGCCCCTCCGGATCGCTGAGGAAATTGGTCAGCACCTCATGCGCCGTGCCGCCGGTCAGTTGCCACTGGTAGAGGGCCTGGAAAGCACAGCGCCGGGCCACGCTGCGGGGCTTGTTGGTCTTGGCCACCCTCAGCTTCCGAGGGCGCGCAGCAGGTTGACCATTTCCAGCGCCGACAGGGCGGCCTCGGCCCCCTTGTTGCCGGCCTTGGTGCCGGCACGCTCGATGGCCTGTTCCAGGTTGTCCACGGTGAGCACGCCAAAAGCCACCGGGCGGGCGGCTTCCAGGGCCACCTGGGCCAGCCCCTTGGCGCAGAGTCCGGCGACATGCTCGAAATGAGGCGTCGACCCGCGGATCACCGCGCCCAGCGCGATGACAGCGTCATAGCGCCCGCTACGCGCCACCTGCTGCACCACCAGCGGCAGCTCGAAGGCGCCGGGCGCGCGGATCAGGGTGATGTGTTCGGCATTGGCGCCGTGGCGCAAGAGGGTATCCTGCGCGCCGCGCACCAGGGCATCGACGATGAAGTCATTGAAGCGGGCAGCCACCAGGGCGAAACGGGCATCGCCCGCCAGCAGATGGCCTTCGATCACGGTTGTTGTGGACATGGTTCGGTTCCGTTGGTCAAGTCGAAAAAAGCCGCGCGCAGGCGGGGCTGGGTCAGTCGGGGGAGACCACCTCGACCACTTCCAAGCCGAAGCCGGAGATGGCCTGGAAACGGCGGGTGGAGCTGAGCACCCGCATGCGATGGACGCCTAGATCCTTGAGAATCTGGGCGCCAATGCCATGGGTGCGCAGCACGCCGCTGACACCGGGCCGGTGGGCCGGCGGCCGGGTGGGCAGGCCCTGTTCCCGCACCCGCTGCAACAGGGCAAAGGGTGGCTCGGGCTTGCGCAGCACGACCAGCACGCCCTGTTCCTGCCTGCCCATATAGGCGAGCGCGTCGTCCAGCGGCCAACCCCCGTCCGGATCGTCCAGCGCCAGCAGGTCCGCCAGGGTATTTTCCACATGCACGCGGACCAGGGCGGGCGTCTCGGGATCCAGGTTGCCGCGCACCAGGGCGAAATGGACCGTGCGATCCAGCGCGTCCTCATAGGCCAGCAGGCGGAAATCGCCATGGCGGGTGGACAGCACGGACTCGGCGCTGCGCACCACGGTCTTTTCCGTCTCCAGACGATAGCGGATGAGATCCGCCACGGTGCCGATCTTGAGTCCGTGTTCGGCGGCGAAGCGTTCCAGCTCGGGGCGACGGGCCATGGTGCCGTCCTCGCTGAGGATCTCCACGATCACCGAGGCCGGTTCCAATCCCGCCAGCCGCGCCAGATCGCATCCCGCCTCGGTGTGCCCGGCGCGGGTCAAGACGCCGCCTTTCTGGGCCATCAGCGGAAAGATATGCCCGGGAGTGACCAGATCGTCCGGCGCGGCATCGGCGCGCACGGCCGCCTGGATGGTGCGCGCCCGGTCGGCGGCGGAGATGCCCGTGGTCACCCCCTGCGCCGCCTCGATGGACACGGTGAAGTTGGTGGCATGCTTCTCGTCGGTGGCGCTGACCATCAGCGGCAGCCGCAACTGCTGACAGCGTTCCGCCGTCAGGGTCAGGCAGATCAGTCCACGACCGTAGCGGGCCATGAAGTTGACATCCTCGGCCCGGCAATGGACCGCCGCCATCAACAGGTCACCCTCGTTTTCCCGGTCCTCGTCGTCCATCAGCACGACCATGCGGCCGCGGCGGATGTCTTCGATGATTTCTTCGCTGGTGTTCAGCGCCATGCGCTTTATCCCTCTCCCGCTTGGGGCACAAATCCCTGCTGCCGCAGCAGCGCCTCGGTCACGCCGCCTTCACTCGCCTGGCCCTGCATCAGCCGCTCCAGATAACGCGCCAGCAGATCCACTTCCAGATTCACTCGCCGGCCCGGCTGATAATGGCCCAGAACGGTGCGGTCGCGGGTATGGGGGATGATGTTCACCTCGAACAGCCGCCCGGAGACGCTGTTCACGGTGAGGCTGACGCCGTCCACGCAGATCGACCCCTTGGCGGCGATGTAGCGCGCCAGCTCGGCGGGCGCCTCGAAGCGCAAACGCCAGGACCGTCCGTCGGGGCGCTGGTCCGCCAGGCGCCCGATGCCGTCGACATGACCACTGACCAGATGCCCGCCCAGGGGATCGATGGGCCGCAACGCCGGCTCCAGATTGACCGGATCACCCGGCCTCAGATCACCCAGGGTGGTGCAGTCCAGGGTCTCGCGGGACACATCGGCCCAGAATCCGTCGTTCGTATAGGTCGTTGCGGTGAGGCAAGCGCCGTTGACGGCGATACTCGCCCCCAGCTGCAGGCCGGCGATGATCTCACTTGCACCGCCGATGCGCAGCCGCACATCGCCCGCCTGCGGCGTCCGCTCCGCCAATACGCCGACCGCCTGTATCAAACCCGTGAACATCTCAATCCGCCTCCGTCCCACGTCGGTCAGGGACCGCCCGCACTCGCCAATCCTCGCCCACGGCGCGCATTTCCAGGATGCGCAGCCGAACCCGATGATCGAGCCCGATCAGGCCCGGCAGCTGGAACATGCCACGCGCGTCGTCCCCCAGCAGGGCCGGTGCCAGATAGACCACCAGCTCATCGACCAGATCCGCCGCCACGAAGGCGCCTGCGAGGGTCGGGCCAGCCTCGATGAGTACGTCATTCACGCCCATGCTGGCCAAGTGCGACAGGACCCCCGGTAGGTCCGCGCCGGAGGGCAGGGTTGCCACCTGGGCACCGGCTTCACGCAGGGCCAGCGCCTGCGGCTCCTGCGTCGAGCGCTCGGTATAGATCCACAGCGCCCCGCCAGCGCCAAACAGCCGCCCCCGGAGCGGCATGCGCAGCCTGCGGTCCAGCACCACGCGCAAGGGTTGATGCCAGGGCAGCATCCGCCCATCGGGCGCCAGCGCCTGGCCGGGGAGGCGCACATTCAGCGCCGGATCATCGGCCAGCACCGTTCCGCTGCCGGTGAGTATCGCCCCGCTGCGTGCGCGCAGCTGCTGCACATCCGCCCGCGCGGCGGGGCCGGTGATCCATTGGCTGTTTCCGCCCGCGCTGGCGGTGCGGCCGTCCAGGGTCGCCCCCTGCTTCAGTGTGACCCGCGGCCGTCCCTGGGTCATGCGTTGGACGTAGCCGACATTCAAGCGCCGCGCCGCGTCCGTGCCGACCCCCTCGGTCAGTGCAATGCCCGCCGCCCGCAACAGGGCATGCCCCCGCCCCCGCACCAAGGGATTGGGATCCTCCATGGCCGTCACCACTCGCGTGACCCCAGCCGCGATCAGCGCCTCGCTGCACGGGGCCGTGCGGCCATAGTGGCTGCAGGGTTCCAGGGTGATGTAGACGGTGGCGCCCCGCGCCTGCGAACCGGCCTGCTGCAGCGCATAGACCTCGGCATGGGGCGCGCCGGCCTGCATATGCCAGCCTTCCCCCACGATCCGCCCGCCGGCGACCAGCACGCAGCCCACCCGCGGATTGGGTTGCGTGGTCGCGACCCCGCGTTCAGCCAGCCGCAGCGCCCGAGCCATGTAGCGCGCATCATCGGCCTGCGTCACGGCATCTCCTCGCCGGCGACCGATTGGTTCGCCTCCGGCAGCAGGGACATCTGGCGCTCCGGCGCCGCATCGGCCGGCGCCACCGCTTCCTGCAAGCGCTCGACTTCCTCGCGAAACGCGTTCACGTCCTGGAAGCTGCGATACACCGAGGCAAACCGCACATAGGCCACCTGGTCGAGATCCCGCAATTCGGTCATCACCCATTCCCCGATGCGCCGGGAGGCAACCTCGCGCTCGCCGCTGGCGCGCACCAGCCGCAGGATGCGCCCCAGGGCCGCTTCCACGGCTTCGGCCTGCACCGGCCGCTTTTCCAGTGCCCGCAGCAAGCCGCCCCGCAGCTTGTCCTCGCTGAAGGGCTCGCGCTTGCCGTCGCGCTTGACCACCCGGGGCAGGGTCAGCTCGGCGCGCTCGAAGGTGGTGAAGCGCTCGCTGCAAGTGGGACACTCGCGCCGGCGCCGCACCTGACTGCCGTCCTCGGCAAGCCGGGAATCCACCACCCGGGTATCGGCAGCCCCGCAGAACGGGCAATGCATGGTGCGTTTTCCTGCGCGGTCAGGCTTCGGTGTACACCGGGAATCGCCGGCACAAGGCCAGTACCTCGCCCTTGACCCGCGCGATCACGGCGGGATCGCCCATGTGATCGAGGATATCGGCGATCCAGTGACCCAATTGGCGGGTTTCCGCCGGGCCAAAACCGCGGGTGGTGATGGCCGGGGTGCCCAGGCGGATGCCGCTGGTGACGAAGGGGGAGCGGGGGTCGCCGGGCACGGCGTTCTTGTTGACCGTGATGTTCGCCGCCCCCAGGGCCGCCTCCGCATCCTTGCCGGTCAAGTCCTGGGCGATCAGATCGACCAGCATCAGATGATTGTCGGTGCCGCCGGAAACGATCTTGTAGCCGCGTTCCATCAAACTCGCGGCGAGGATGCGCGCATTGTCCACCACCTGCCGTTGATAGGTCGTGAATTCAGGTTCCAGCGCTTCCTTGAAGGCCACGGCCTTGGCCGCGATGACATGCATCAGGGGGCCGCCCTGGATGCCGGGGAAGATCGTGGAATTGAGCTTTTTCTCGATGTCGGGGTTGGCGCGGGCCAGAATCAGTCCGCCGCGGGGGCCGCGCAGGGTCTTGTGGGTGGTCGTGGTGGTCACATCGGCGATCTGCACCGGGCTCGGATACACCCCGGCCGCCACCAGGCCCGCCACATGGGCCATGTCCACCAACAGGTAGGCGCCCACTTCATCGGCAATGGCCCGGAAGCGCGCCCAGTCCACCACCCGCGAATAGGCGGAAAAGCCGGCGACGATCAGGCGCGGGCGATGGGCGCGGGCCAAGGACGCCATCTGCTCGTAATCGATCAGGCCCTGCTCGTTCACGCCATACTGAAAGGCCTTGTAGATCTTGCCGGAGAAGTTGACCGAAGCGCCGTGGGTGAGATGGCCGCCGTGGGCCAGCGACATGCCCAGCACCGTGTCGCCCGGCTCCAGCAGCGCCATGTAGACCGCCTGATTGGCCTGTGAACCCGAATGCGGCTGAACATTGGCATAGGCGGCGCCGAACAGCGTGCAGGCGCGTTCGATCGCCAGCCGCTCGGCCACATCCACGTACTCACAACCGCCGTAGTAGCGCTTGCCGGGATAGCCCTCGGCATACTTGTTGGTCAGCACCGACCCCTGCGCCTCCAGCACCCGCGGGCTGGCGTAGTTTTCCGAGGCGATCAGCTCGATGTGTTCTTCCTGACGGTGCGCTTCGGCGGTCATGGCGGCTTGGAGTTCGTCATCGAACCCGGCGATCCGCATGCTGGGACTGAACATGGCGGGGCGACTCCTTGACAGATGGGCGGGGGCTATCGAAACGGGGTATTGTACCCGATCCCAGACGCCCCCTGGCCGTTCGGCGCAATGTCGGACACGCCCCGCAATTCAGGAATCTGCCCATGGCCCAGTACATCTACACCATGCACCGCGTCAGCAAGATCGTCCCGCCCAAGCGGGAAATCCTGCGCGACATCTCGTTGTCCTTCTTTCCCGGCGCCAAGATCGGCGTGCTGGGCCTGAATGGCTCAGGCAAATCCACCCTGCTGCGCATCATGGCCGGGGTCGACAAGGACTTCGAAGGCGAAGCCCGCCCCCAGCCCGGAACCAAGATTGGTTTCCTGTCGCAGGAACCGGAGCTCAACCCGGACAAGGACGTGCGCGGCAATGTCGAAGAGGGCGTGGGGGAGCTGAAAGCCCTGGTGAACCGCTTCAACGCCATCAGCGATGCCTTTGCCGATCCGGACGCGGATTTCGATACCCTGCTGGCCGAGCAGGCCGAGCTGCAGGACAAGATCGACGCCGCCGGCGCCTGGGAACTGGACCGCACTTTGGAGATTGCTGCCGAGGCGCTGCGCCTGCCGCCCTGGGATGCCGATGTCACTCAGCTCTCCGGTGGCGAGAAGCGCCGCGTGGCGCTGTGCCGGCTGCTGCTATCCAAGCCCGACATGCTGCTGCTCGATGAGCCCACCAACCACCTGGACGCCGAATCGGTGGCCTGGCTGGAGCGCTTCCTGCACGACTACAAGGGCACGGTCATTGCCGTCACCCATGATCGCTATTTCCTCGACAACGTCGCCGGCTGGATCCTGGAACTGGACCGGGGCCACGGCATCCCTTGGGAGGGCAACTATTCCAACTGGCTGGAGCAGAAGGGGAAGCGCCTGGCCCTGGAAGAAAAACAGGAATCGGCCCACCGCAAGGCCATGCAGGAGGAACTGGAATGGGTGCGCAGCAACCCCAAGGGGCGCACCACCAAAAGCAAGGCGCGCATGGCCCGCTTCGATGAGCTGTCCTCGCAAGAATTCCAGAAGCGCAACGAGACCCAGGAGCTGTACATCCCGCCGGGGCCGCGCCTCGGCAACCTGGTGATCGAAGCCGAGGGCCTGCGCAAGGCATTCGGCGACCGCCTGCTGTTCGAGAACCTGAGCTTCCGTCTGCCGCCGGGTGGCATTGTCGGCATCATCGGCCCCAACGGCGCCGGCAAGACCACGCTGTTCCGCATTCTCGCCGGCCAGGAGCAGCCCGATGCGGGTGAGCTGCGCCGGGGTCCCAGCGTGGAGCTGGCCTATGTCGACCAGAGCCGGGATAGCTTGGACGACAGCAAGACGGTGTGGGAGGAGATCTCCGACGGCCAGGACATGCTGCGCGTCGGGACCTATGAAGCGTTGTCACGGGCCTATGTGGGCCGCTTCAATTTCAAGGGCACCGACCAGCAAAAGCGCATCAGCGAACTGTCCGGTGGCGAGCGCAACCGGGTGCATCTGGCCAAGGTGCTGAAAGCGGGTGGCAACGTCTTGCTGCTCGATGAGCCCACCAACGATCTGGACGTGGAAACCCTGCGCGCCCTGGAAGAAGCCCTGCTGACCTTCCCGGGTTGCGCCGTGGTCATTTCCCATGACCGTTGGTTTCTGGATCGGCTTGCCACCCATATCCTCGCCTTCGAGGGCGACAGCCAGGTGCTGTGGTTCGAGGGCAACTACGCGGATTATGAGGCCGACCGCAAGCGCCGCCTGGGGGTTGCCGCCGACATCCCGCATCGCATCAAGTACCGCCCGCTGAAAAGCTGAAGGTCAAGCCGCGGTCTCGCTATGCCTCGCTCACCGCGGCGGGGAAGAACACGGCCAGCCAGATCGTTGGCTGGCCATCGGCGGTGGCATCCACGCGATGGCGGCAATGGGCTGGCAGGTGGAGCCAGTCGCCGGGGCGCAGCGCCACCGTCTCATGAATGCCATCGGCGATCTGCAGGCTCAGCGTGGCCGCGCCGGCCAGGAGCACGACGAATTCCCCTTCCCCTTGGTCGTACCAGAACCCCGGTGGGCTGGCTTGGCCGTGGCTGACGATCCGCTCGATGCGGATTCCCGGCTGGGACAGCAGTATCTGGACCTGTTCCTCGCCACCGGGAGGAGGCGGGGCGGCCCAGAGATTGCCCCGCGCTGGCCGGCCGTCCTCGGACTGGCCAGAAGCGATGAAGGGCATGATTTCGGCGGGTGGCACGGCGCTGCCGTCGCTCATGACGGTCTCATGCGGCCTTCAGGCGCTCGGCGAAAAAACCCAGCACCCGATCCAGCGCGGCCCGGGTGGGATGGCCTTCGCGGTCCACCAGGTCGTTGGTGAGCACCGAATGGGCATAACGGGGAATGCCATGGGCGTTGCCAGGGCCGGAGTCGATCTCGATGGCCTCGAAACCCTCGCCAAGCTCGCGGCGCAGATGATCGAAGCGTGCCTTGGGGCAGGCCAGATCATGGGTGAAGCGCAGCCCCAGCACCCGGGCGCCTTGCGACACCCGATCCTTGACGCAGCGCAGATCGGCCTCGCTGAGGTGCAGCGCCGCGCGATGCGACGCCGTGATCCCGAAGGGCAGGGAAGGCTGGCTCAACACCGGCGCCGCCACCACCGGATCGACCATCATGGCAAGGGCAAAATTGCCGGTCAGGCACATGCCCAGTGCGCCCACGCCAGGGCCGCCCAGCTCGGCATGCAGTTGCCGGCACAAGGCCTTGAGCGGCTCGACGATGGGGCTGGTGCCATTGCGGGCCAGGACATGAAATTCCCGCCGCACGCACACCCGCACCACCGAATCGGCGAGATAGCCGACGGACAGGCGGCGGCCGGCGGTGCCGAACAGCTCGGGTAGCACCACGGTGAAGCCGGCGTCGGCCACGCGGCGCGCGAAACGCGCCACCTGTGGGGTGATGCCGGGGATTTCATGGATGATGACCACCCCGGGGCCTGTGCCGGTGCGATACACCGGGAATGTGGTGGCGCCGTCATGAAACTGGCTTTGCTCAAAACCGGACAAGGGCATGGCGCGCGGCTTCATCAGGGATACAGCCTGAAGCATAGGGGAAGTCCGCCGCGTTTGTCCTTTGGGTCGGAGGCGTTCTGGTGTCTGCAGGCTACCACGGCGGACGCCGGCTTCACCCGATGGAGCGCCTTGCGCTAAGCTTGGCGCTTCCCCGCCCCGATTTCGGTGTTTCATGTCGGTTTTCACCAAGGTTGAACGCAGCGAGCTGGTCGCCTTCCTCGATGCCTATACCGTGGGCGATCTGCAGCATTTCCAGGGCATCCGCGCCGGCATCGAAAACACCAACTACTTTGTCAATACCAGCGGTGGGCGCTGGGTGCTGACGCTGTTCGAAACCTTGCATGTCAGCGAGTTGCCATTCTGTCTCTACCTGATGGATCACCTGGACACCCACGGCATCCCCAGCCCGGCGCCGGTGGCGGATCGCAATGGCCAGATCCTGTTGGTGCTCAAGGGCAAGCCCGCCGCGCTGGTGCAGCGCCTGCCGGGACGCAGCGCCCTGGAGCCGAATGCCAACCAGTGCGCCGCGATGGGCGAAATGTTGGCCCGTCTGCACCTGGCCGGGCAAAGCTATCCCCGCCAGCGCTCCAACAGCCGCGGACCCCAGTGGTGGCAGCGCATGGCGGAGGTGCTGCTGCCCCATCTGGATCCAGCCGGCCAGCGGCTGTTGACGGAGGAGCTGAATCACCAGGCGCGCCTGCGTGATCTCGACCTGCCGCGCGGAGTCATCCACGGCGATCTGTTCCGCGACAACGTGCTGTTCCAGGGCGATCGCATCTCGGGTGTCATCGACTTCTACTACGCTTGCAACGATGTGCTGTTGTTCGATCTGGCCATCGCCGTCAACGACTGGTGCACTATGGAAGACGGGGCTTTGGACCCGCCGCGTGTGGCAGCAGCGGTGGGCGCCTATGCCCGCGAGCGGGCATTTTCGGCGGTGGAACGGGAAATCTGGTCGACGCTGTTGCGTGCTGCGGCGCTACGCTTCTGGCTGTCGCGCCTGCATGACCTGCACTTTCCCCGTCCAGGAGAACTCACTCACATCAAGAACCCGGATGTGTTCCGGCGCATCCTGGCGCGGCAGATTGCCGACCCCGCCCACCTGCCGCCCGCCGCAGCCTGAGGGCGACGGCGCCGTTGCCGGTGGGCCCGAAACGGGGCGGGAGCCTGATTTCGCGCCAGCCGGTAGCCCTTGGACTGCGACCGGTTAGACGCGACAGCCGTTCCGCCAACTTCGATCCTGGCCGGGAACCGGGCACACAGCCGACCATCCGACGTGGGCTGTCCCCGTGAGCATGCGGATGATCCGGAACATCCCGGCCCGCCGGCGGTCTTGAATGCTCGTGCAGGCCGGAAAGGGCCTGTCGCCTGGATATGACGAGGACACTGTATGAACCGATGGATCAAGGCGATGGGTTTGGGCGCGTTGGGCGTGCTCATTCTGGGCGGCGCGCTGGCGCTCATCCTGCCGCGGGTGCTCGATCCCAATGCCTACCGCGATGATCTGATTCGCGTGGTAAGCGAGCGAACCGGACGCACGCTGACGCTGGATGGCAAGCTCGGCCTGAGCGTCTTTCCCTGGCTGGGGTTGGAACTCAACGGGGTGACGCTGAGCAATGCGCCGGGCTTCGGGGACGCGCCCATGCTGGCGGTACGTCATGCCCGAGCCGGCGTGCGCTTGTGGCCCTTGCTGTCGGGTCGACTGGAATTCGGCACCATCGCGCTGGATGGCCTGCAGCTCAATCTGGCGCGCGCGGCGGATGGCCGCACCAACTGGCAGGATATCCAGGAGCGTCTGGCCAGTTCAGACCCCCAACGGCCCGCAACCCCACCCCCTCCTGCCGAGTCTCGCGCCACCGACACGCGTTTTGCCCTGAATCAACTCGATATCACGGGCGTGCGTATTCGCGAGGGGCGGCTGCTCTGGGATGATCGCCAAGGCAGTCAACGCTATGCCTTGACCAACTGGGACCTGACCACCGGCCGGGTGCGATGGGGTGGCGCGGTACCGGTGAGTTCGTCCTTCACCCTGTCCATGGGCTCCCCCAGCCTGGATGCGGAAACCACGCTGGAGGCCAAACTGGAAGTCGCGCCGAGCGCGGGTCGCTATGGCGTGGAAGATCTGGTGCTCGAGACCCGACCGCGCAGCGCCGAGCTTCTGGGCGACGGGGTGCTGCCACTCAAACTATCCGGCGGAGGAATCTGGCAGGCCAATGCGCCGAGCACTCTGGGGCCGGTGAAACTCGAAATCGGTCCGTATCAAACCGCCAATCAACGCATCGAGGCGCTCGTGTTGGCGGTGAGCGAGGTGGCGGTGGACGCGGCGCAATCCAAGGCCCAACTGAAGGGAGTGGAACTCGCCGGGCAGAAATTGCTATGGGCTGGCCGGGGGATGGATGGTCTCTTGATCAAGACCGAAGGCGCGGTGGATTGGGGCACAGGTCAGCTTCGGCTGCCCAGCCTCAACCTGGAAGCAGCGGGCTTGCGCCTGCTGGCGGGCACTGCTCCGATTGCGCTGACGGGTCATTCGCCGGTGGTGGTAGATTGGAAGCGTCATCATCTGGAG
>PKDC01000019.1 GCA_002862435.1 Pseudomonadota bacterium
CGCATGACTTGCTGCTGGAGATTGAAAACGCCGGGACCCCAAACGTTTCGCGCCCGGCGGCAGGATCACCCTGACGCCAAGTGACTGAGTTTTCGCTTCCTGAATGCGATTCCCCACGCCCCTTCTGCCGAAGGACACATTCAATCGTCTGCCATGCGGGAGTGGGATCGCGTGTCCGGCATGATCTGGTAGACCATCAGGCAACAGGCGATGCACGCGGTGACATACCAATAAAAACCGCTTTCCATGCCGTGACTCTTGAACCACAAGGCCACGTATTCGGCGGTTCCGCCAAACAGGGCGACCGTGAGCGCGTAGGGCAGACCGACACCAAGCGCCCGCACTTCGACCGGAAACAGTTCGGCTTTTATGATGGCATTGATCGCAGTGTAGAAACTGACGATGGTGAGCGCTCCCAGGATCAGCCAGAACGCCTGCGTGACGGTTTGCACGTCCTGGAGTTGACTCAGGATCGGCACGGTCAGCAGGCTACCCAACACCCCGAAGGCGATCAGCACCGGGCGCCGCCCGATTTTGTCGGACAGCGCGCCCACAGCGGGCTGAATCAGCATGTATAGCAACAGCGTTCCGGCGTTGAGCAGCGCAGCGGTCTGCCTGTCAAAACCGGCGCTATTGACCAGAAACTTGTGCATGTAGGTGGTGTAGGTATAGAACGCCACTGTACCGCCCAAGGTCAGGCCGATCACCGTCAGTACCGCCCGTCGATGTTGCAGTAGTTCACGTAGCGTGCCTTCGCGCCGGCGCTGCATTGGGTCGTCTTGCTGATGGGTGAAGGCGGCAGTCTCTTCCATGTTGCGACGGAGGATGAACGTCACGATCGCGGCCAGCGCGCCGATGGCGAAGGGGACGCGCCATCCCCAGTCGCGCAGTTCGGCTTCGCTCAGGAATTTCTGGAGCACCAGCAGCACCGTCAGCGCGAGCAGATGACCCATGATCAGGGTTACATACTGGAAGCTTGACCAGAAGCCGCTATGCGCACGGCTGGCCATTTCGCTGAGATAAGTGGCCGATGCACCGTATTCGCCACCGACGCTGAGTCCCTGCAACAAGCGCGCGATCACAAGCAGGGTGGGCGCGGCGATGCCAATACGGTCATGGCCGGGCGTCAGGACGATGATCAGGGAACCGGCACACATCATCAGCACCGACAGCATCAGCGCCGACTTGCGGCCATGACGATCGGCATAGCGGCCCAGCAGCCAGCCGCCGAGCGGTCGCATCAGAAAGCCCACGGCAAAGATTGCCGCCGTGTTCAGCAACTGGGAAGTCGGGTCTCCCCTGGGAAAGAACGCAGGCGCAAAGTACAGCGATAATGCGGCATAGGCGTACCAGTCATACCATTCCACCAGGTTGCCGAGGGAGCCACTGAAGATCGACTTCAAGCGCCACCCGGTCGTCATGCCAGCGATGTCTTGAGGGGCAGGAGCAATCTTGGCAGACATTTGGAGAGCTCAGGCTCGGGCCGGTTTGCTTGCAGGATCGCTCCAGGCGGCTCATGGCCTGTTGTGATACGCTGTCAAGGCCGTGTCGTGGTGACTTTGTCCCATTCGTATTTTTCGCGTTTCAAGGAGTCTGCGTCATGAACGATGCACTGGTCAGTCAAATTGAGACCCTGCTGAAAAGCCAGCCGGTCTTGCTTTTCATGAAGGGTACGCCGGATTTCCCGATGTGCGGTTTTTCCGCCAAGGTAAGCGGCATTCTGAAAGAATCCAAAACTCCCTTCGCCACGGTGAATATCCTGGAGGAACCCGAGTTGCGGGAGGGGCTCAAGGTCTACGCCAACTGGCCCACGTTTCCCCAACTGTATATTGGCGGGGAATTGGTCGGGGGATGTGATATCACCGTGAGCCTCCATCAAAGCGGGGAGTTGCAGCGTCTGCTGGAGGCGAGCAGCAACAAGATTGATCAGCCCGCCTGATCGTCCTCATCCGCTATCACTGCATTTTCGCTGTCAAGGATGTTTTGTTCGTAGACGCCACGGAAGGCGTTCACCACCCGACAGAACAATTCCGCCGTCTGTTGCGCGTCATAGCCCGCGGAGTGGGCTGACGTCTGGTCGAAGGCGAGTCCAGCCAGGAGCGCCGCCCGGCGCAGCACCGTTTGCCCATAGGCCACCCCGCCCAATGTAACGGTATCGAAGCAACTGAAGGGGTGGAAGGGGTTGCGCTTGACGCCGCTCCGGGCTACTGCGGCGTTCAGGAAGCCCAGGTCAAAGTGGGCGTTGTGCCCGACCAGTATGGCTCGATGGCAGCCTGTTTCCCGCATTTTTCCCCGGATTTCGCCAAAAATGCGCCGCAGCGCCTCGGCCTCGGGCAGCGCGGGCCGCAAGGGATGATGCGGATTGATGCCGTTCACGGCCAAGGCCGCGGCTTCGATATTGGCCCCGGCAAAGGGCTGGACATGGAAGGAATGTACTGTCCCTGGTTGTAGCAAACCGGCCGCATCGAGACCCAGGGGCACAGCGGCAATTTCCAGCAGGGCATCGGTCTGGGCGTTGAATCCACCGGTCTCAACATCCACCACCACCGGGAGAAACCCCCGGAATCGTTGCATCAGGGCGCTCGCGGGCTGGGTCATGGATGGTCTCCCGCCCACGGGCGGTTTTGGGCATCGGTTGCCACTTGCCACGGCAATACCTCGCCTGCACGCAATGGAATCAGCTCGCCATCAGGCGTTGGGTGACTTGCCGGGACCAGCCAATTTTCGCGGATCAAGGTGATTTTTTCCTGATTGCGCGGCAGTCCGTAGAAATCCGCGCCGTGAAAGGCGGCGAAGGCCTCCAGCCGGCCGAGATGGCCGGCCTGTTCGAATGCTTCGGCATAGAGCGGCAGGGCCAGGGGAGCGGAGTAGATCCCGGCGCATCCACAGGCACTTTCCTTGGCCGTGCGGGGATGTGGCGCGCTGTCGGTGCCGAGGAAAAAGCGCGGATCGCCCGAGGTGGCTGCTTCCAGCACGGCGCCGCGGTGGCGTTCGGCCTTGAGCACGGGCAGGCAGTAATAATGGGGTCGCAGCCCGCCTTGAAACAGCGCATTGCGGTTGTAGAGCAGGTGCTGAGGGGTGAGGGTTGCCGCCAGTCCGTGGGCATGACTGCGCACAAAGTCGACCGCCTGAGCGGTGGTGATGTGCTCGAATACGACTTTGAGCCCGGGCAGGCGCTCCAGCAGCGGGCCCAGAACCGTGTCGATGTAGCGGGCCTCCCGGTCGAAGACATCCACGCTGGGATCGGTCACCTCGCCATGGACCAGCAGCGGCAACCCGATTTCAGCCAGCGTCTCAAGCGCCGGAAGGATCCGGTCGATATGGGTGACACCGGCTTCGCTATGGGTCGTGGCGCCCGCTGGATAGAGCTTGACCCCGTGGATGAAGCCGGATTGCCGGGCCAGGCGCAACTCCTCTGGCGCGGTGGCATCCGTCAGGTACAGCGTCATCAGGGGAACGAAGTCGCTGTGCGGGGGGCGAGCGGCCAGAATCCGGTCACGATAGGCGGCGGCTTGCGCGACGGTGGTGATGGGCAAACGCAGGTTGGGCATTACAATCGCCCGGCCAAACACCGTCGCCGTCGCCGGGAGCACGGCCGTCAGCATGGCGCCATCGCGCAGGTGTAGATGCCAGTCATCCGGGCGGGTCAGGGTCAATTCATGCATGGGCGGGGCCAGTCGCAGCCCTGGGGGAAAGGTACATTATGGATCCGCTGATGGTTTGGGTGGTGCTGGCAGCGATAGCGCTGGTGGGAATTATCTATGTCATTGTCATCTACAACAACCTGGTGCGGCTCAAGCACAACGTCTCCAAGGCTTGGTCGAATATCGACGTGCTGCTGCGTCAGCGTCATGATGAACTACCCAAACTGGTGGAAACCTGCCGTCGCTACATGCAGCACGAGCGGGAAACCCTGGAGCGGGTGATCAGCGCACGCACGGCAGTGGGCCAGGCTCGGGAAAATAAGGACATGGCGGCTTTGAGTGGCGCCGAATCCCTGTTACGTACCGGGCTGGGGCAGTTGTTCGCGGTTGCTGAGCAATACCCCGAGCTGCGGGCCGATGCGTCCTTCCAGCATTTGCGCGAACGCATTACCGGGCTGGAAAATGCCATTGCCGATCGGCGCGAGTTTTACAACGACAGCGTGAATCGTAACAACATCCGCATCGAGACCTTTCCCGACGTGATCCTGGCGCGCTTCTTCCGCTTTGAGAGTGCTGATCTGCTTGAATTCGACGCCGAGGACACGGCCGATGTGTCCCTGGGTTCGCTGTTCGGGAGTTGAGCGACATCATGGTGGATCCCGAACTCCTCGGCCTGGCGGCCATGCTCATCCTGGGTGGGTTCGGGGGCTGGTATGCCAGCTTGCGACGTATCCGTTGGGTGCGCGATACCCCCACGGCACGCATCCGTTCCGCGGCCCAGGGTGTGGTGGAGCTGGTCGGGCGGGTGCGTCCTCCCCCGGAAGAACATCTGGTTTCGCCGATGACGGCTCAGCCGGCGGTGTGGTGGGAATGCACGGTTTCCCGACGGGATAGCGATAGTGGCGGGCGTCGGCGCTGGAATACCGTGGCGCAGCGGCGCAGCGATGTACCCTTCTTGCTGGATGATGGCTCCGGCGTCTGTATGGTTCGGCCCGATGGTGCGCAAGTGACGGCTCAAGTCAGGATCTGGTACGGATCGACCCCGTGGCCGCGCTCGGGGCCACCCACCAGCTGGTGGGGCTGGCTTGCCGATACGCCCTACCGCTATACGGAAAAATTACTGCCGTCGGGGCAGGAAATTTATGTATTGGGGGAATTTCGCACCCGTCGCGCGCAGGATGGGCAGGATGCCCGCGCGCAGTTGATCCGGCGATTGGCGGAATGGAAGCGCGATCCGGACACCTTGCGCGCGCGTTTCGACCGCAATGGTGATGGCCAGGTTGACTTGGCTGAATGGGACATGGCCCGCGAAGCCGCGCGCGCGGAGACCGAAACGGCGCATGAGGAGGCGGCGCGCCAGCCCGAAAGTGACTGGCTTGCGGCGCCCAGTGACGGGACGCCTTTTATCCTGTCGATCAAATCCGAAGCGCACATGCTTCAACAGGCCCGTTGGACCGCCCTTGCGGGGCTGGCGGCGGGGTTGATGGGACTGATCCTGATGGTCCATTTTCTGCGCTTGACGGCTTCCTCGGCTTGACTGATCCTGCAGTGGGAACATCCACATTGCCATGCTCGGTGCGAACCTCGTCCAGTGGATTCCTGCGCAGATCGGGAACTTCCATGACAACGCAGGGACACAGGGGGATGATGGGGAATTCGGTTAACGGACAGAGGGAAATTGAGATGGCCATTACCCTGACGGAAACGGCAGCCAAGCAGGTGCGGCAGCAATTGCAGCGCCGCGGATCCGGCTTGGGCCTGCGTCTGGGACTCAAGCGCACGGGCTGCTCCGGCTGGTCCTATGTGGTGGACTATGCGGATGCGGTGGCGCCCGATGATGAAGTATTCGAGCAGCATGGGGTCAGCGTGGTGGTTAACCGCGACATCCTGCCCCTGCTAGAAGGGATGTCACTGGATTATGCGCGCGAAGGACTCCATGCCGCATTCAAGTTTCACAATCCGAATGTCAAGGAAAACTGCGGTTGCGGGGAAAGCGTCACCTTCTGAGCGCTTGGCCGCCGAGGGCGGCAAGGCTAAACTAGGCGACTTTGGGCGCGGTGTCCGCTCCTTCGGTTGTTGCCGATCAAACCCTGTATCCTGCGTTTTTCCCAATCCTCCGGAGAATCTTTGATGCCTGTCGAACGTACCCTGTCCATCATCAAGCCCGATGCCGTTGCCAAGAACGTGGTGGGTCAGATCTATACCCGCTTCGAACAGGCGGGACTGAAAGTCATCGCGGCGCGCATGATGCAGCTCAGCGCGGCCCAGGCCGAAGGTTTCTATGCCGTCCATCGTGAGCGGCCCTTTTTCCGCGATCTGGTGAATTTCATGATCTCGGGGCCGGTGATGATCCAGGTTCTGGAAGGTCCGGACGCCGTCGCGAAAAATCGCGCCCTGATGGGGGCGACGGATCCCAAAAAGGCTGAGCCGGGTACCATCCGCGCCGATTTTGCCGACAGCATCGATGCCAATGCCGTCCACGGCTCCGACGGCGCCGACACGGCGGCCGAGGAAATTCGCTTTTTCTTCAGCGGCCTGGATCTTTGTCCCCGCGCCTAAGGCGCGGTCAGGGCACATGGGAAATACGGATGTCAGATAAAACCGCCTTGTTTGGCCTGGATCGGGAGGGTCTGACATCCTTTTTCGCTGAGCTGGGAGAAAAGCCTTTTCGTGCCCAGCAGATCATGCAGTGGATCCATCAGCGCGGCGAGGCCGATTTCGACTGCATGACCAATCTGGCCAAACCGTTGCGGAGTCGGCTGGCGGCGGTGGCCGAGATCCGGCCGCCCGAGGTGCTGCTGGACCAGCAATCCGCGGATGGGACTCGCAAATGGCTGCTGCGGGTCGATGGCGGCAACGCCGTCGAAACGGTGTTCATCCCCGAGCAGAATCGCGGCACCCTATGTGTTTCCTCGCAGGTGGGTTGCGCCATGGCCTGCACGTTTTGCGCGACCGGCCATCAAGGGTTCAACCGCAACTTGACCGCCACCGAGATCATTGCCCAGGTCTGGGTGGCCAACCGCGCCTTGGGTCATGCGCCCGATGGCGAGCGCATCATCAGCAACGTGGTCATGATGGGTATGGGCGAACCCCTGTTGAACCTGCCCGCGTTGCTGCCCGCGCTCAACATCATGCTGGACGACATGAGTTATGGGCTGTCCAAGCGTCGCGTCACGGTGAGCACATCCGGCATCGTGCCCGCCATTGACCGACTCAAGGCGCAATGCGACGTGGCGCTGGCGGTTTCCCTGCATGCGCCGGATGACGTCCTGCGGGATGAACTGGTGCCGATCAACCGCAAATACCCCATTGCGGAATTGCTGGCGGCCTGTCGGCGCTACATGGCGGGCAAGAGCGCCCGCAGCCACATCACTTTTGAATACGTGATGCTCGATGGCATCAACGACAGTTCGGTCCAAGCGGCCCGCCTCGCGGAACTGCTGGCGGATGTGCCGGCCAAGATCAATCTGATCCCGTTCAATCCATTCCCCGGAACACCCTATCGGCGCTCCTCGGCTGCGGCAGTAAGCCGGTTCCAGGAGTTGCTGCTCAACCGCGGCTATATCGTCACCGTGCGCCGCACCCGGGGCGATGACATCGATGCCGCCTGCGGGCAATTGGCCGGGCAGGTCATGAATCGCCTGCGCCGGCTGGAAAGCCATGTCGAGGCGGCCCGATGAAGCGCTGGGCTGGCTGGCTGGCGCTGGTCTTTGCCAGCCTGCTGGTGGTGGGCTGTGCCGGGAAGGCGGCGCCGAAAGGGAACAGCACGGATGCCTTGCACTACACCCTCCAGCTTGGCTACGGTTATCTCGAGAACGGGCAATACGCCGTTGCCATTGAGAAATTTCAACGCGCACTGGAACTGGATCAAGACTCCTCGGAGGCATACCTGGGCTTGGCTGAAACCTATGCCCGGCTCGGCCAGCGTGCCAAGGCCGACGTGCATTACCGGCGCGCCATCGCCCTGGCCAAAAATCCAGGAGCCGCTCATAACAACTACGGCGCTTTCCTTTGCGCCCAGGGCAAAGCGCGGGCTGCGGAATCAGAATTTCTCGCAGCCCTGGCTGATCCGACCTATAGAACTCCCGCCTTTGCCTATACCAATGCGGCTCTTTGCATCCGCAAGCTGCCTGATCTGCCCAAGGCCAAGGCGTATCTGGACCAGGCGATCGAGATTGACCCCCGTTTTGCGCAGGCCTGGCGCGAACGGGCCAGCCTGGCTTTTGAAGAAGGCCAGTATGCGGCGGCCCGTGGTTATCTGGAGCGTTATCATCAACTGACTGCGCCGGAGCGGGATTCGCTGAGCCTGGCCTATCGTATCGAGTCGGCTGCTGGCAATACCGCCGCTGCCGAGCGTTTGGCAGTCCGGTTGAAGAAGGAGTATGGCGATGACGCCTCCAGCCCCTGACGCCAATTCCAAAAATGACGCCTCCCCCCGGCCAGACGGGTTCGGCGCTTTGTTGCGGGCCGCGCGGGAAGCGCGTGGCCTGGATCGCCAGGATGTCGCTGATGCGCTGCGGCTTTCCCCGCGCATGGTGGAGGCGATTGAGTCGGAAGATCTGGCCGGCTTGCCACCGCCCTTGTTCATCAAAGGTTATTTACGCAGCTATGCGGCCTTGGTTGGGCTGGACGAGACGGCCTTGGTGCGCGATTTCGAATCCTGGGTGCCGACCACTGATCCACTCCAGATGATCCCTGCGCGCAAGCGGAGCACTACGGATCTCAGCGACGTCGGGCGCGGGCGTCAGCTTGCCTCGGCCATCTTGTTGCTCGTGGTCTTGGGTGCCGTGGTGTTCTGGTGGCTGCAACCGGATCCCACGCCAGTACCTGTTCTTGCGGTCGAAGAGAGCGAGTCGATGCAGGATCCCGCCGTGACTGCGGATCCGGCATCGGAAGGTCTTGCCGAGGCGCAAGCGATATCCCCAACGGAAACACCAGCCGATGAGCAGGTGGCGACGGAGGATGCACGCGCTCCAGGCGAAGCCGAGCCGGTGGAGACTGTCCCACCGTCTCTGCCGGTGATTGATTCGCGGCAGGCGGCTGAATCCGATCCCGCTCCTGTTACGGACGCCGCTCAATCCGCAGTGGCAGGCAAGCCTGATGACGCCCCTGATGAAGGCTTGCCAGTGCAGCGCACGGCCGTCCTCAAGATTCGCTATCAGGAAGATTGCTGGACCGAGGTGCGCGATGCTCGCGGCCGACAGTTGATCTACCGCCTCGCCAAGGCGGGCAGTGAACAGGAAGTGAGCGGCGACCCGCCTTTTGCATTCTATCTGGGCTATGCCCCGGGCGTGGCGGTGGAGATTGATGGACAGGCTGTCCCTATTACCGACTTGGTTGGCAATTCCACGGTGGCCCGCTTCAAGTTGGAGCGTCCCCAATGAGATGCATCGCACCTTCTGATTGACGCCATTCCATCCCCGCGAATCCAAGGAAAACCGCAGTTGACTGCTTTGACCGCCGTGCGCGGCATGAACGATATTTTGCCGGATTTGACGCCGCGCTGGCGTGATCTGGAAGCAGCGGCTACGGGACTGCTGGCAGCGCGTGGCTACCAGGAAATCCGCCTGCCGCTGGTCGAGCGTACCGCCTTGTTTCAACGCTCCATCGGCGAGGTGACGGATATCGTCGAAAAGGAGATGTACACCTTCACCGACCGCAGTGGAGACAGCCTGAGTCTGCGCCCGGAAGGCACTGCCGGCTGCGTGCGGGCCATGATCGAGAATGGCCTGCTGGCTCAGGAAGGGGCAACGCAACGGGTCTGGTATGCCGGCCCGATGTTTCGTCATGAACGACCCCAGAAAGGCCGCTACCGTCAATTCCACCAGATCGGGGTGGAAGCCTTCGGCATGCCCGGTCCGGACGTCGATGCCGAACAAATCGTGCTCAGTGCGCGGCTGTGGGAGACGCTGGGCCTTTCGACCGTTAGCCTGCAGATCAACAGTCTCGGGACGCCGCAGAGCCGAACCGCTTATCGTGAACGCCTGGTCGCTTATTTCAGTCAGCATGAGCGGAGTCTGGATGAGGACAGCCAGCGCCGCCTGCACACCAATCCCCTGCGCATCCTGGACAGCAAGAATGCAGCGATGGCGAATTTGATTGCCGGGGCTCCCAGCTTGCCAGATAGTCTCGATGCGGCCTCCCGGGCCCATTTCGAGGGGCTTTGCGGTCTTCTGGATGCGGCCGGCGTGGCTTACACCCATAATCCGCGTCTGGTGCGGGGCCTGGATTACTACACCCACACTGTATTCGAGTGGATCACGGACCGCTTGGGGGCGCAGGACGCGGTTTGTTCGGGTGGCCGCTACGACGGCCTGGTCGCTCGGTTGGGTGGGCGCGAAACGCCGGCGGTCGGGTTTGCCCTGGGTATGGAACGGGTGGTGGCCCTGCTGGAAGATGCCGGGATTGCTCCAACATCACTTGCGCCGGACTGCTATCTGGTCTGGGCGGGCGCCGGCTTGGCCCCCTCAGCCCTGCAACTGGCGGAGCAATTGCGTAACAGCAGCGGTCTGCGCGTGATCCAGCATTGCGGTGGAGGGAGTTTCAAGGCTCAGCTCAGGCGAGCCGATCGCAGCGGCGCGCGCTTCGCCTTGATTCTGGGGGAGCAGGAATGGGCTGCCGGCAATGTCCAGGTCAAGCCTTTGCGGGAGGAGCAAGCCCAGAGCAGCGTTCCGCTGTCGGACCTGGCGCAATGGTTGGCGCAACAGGGTCTTGGCGCGGGCCGGTAATTGCCAGATAGAATCGAGTGTTTTAGCAAGGAGCGGCAGTTTTGGCGCAGCAAGATGGTGAAGATGACTTCGACCGGCTCAAGGGCTGGTGGCAGGACTATGGCAATTATTTGCTGGCGGGGGTGCTGTTTGGCTTGGCCCTCATTGGGGGATGGCGGTTCTATCAGAATCACCAGAGCAGCCAGGCCCGGCAGGCCTCCGAATACTATGAGCAGATGAAAGTTGCTGTCGCGCGCGACGATGCCCAGTCCATCCTGGCGCTAGAGAACACCTTGCGCGAGCGGTTCTCCAGTTCGCCGTATGCTGTCCTGGCGGAGTTCGAGGTGGCACATCGCGCGGTGAACAAGGGAGATCTGGACGCGGCCCTTGATGCCTTGCAGCGCGCCCAGAAATTGGCGAAAAGCGACCCGTTGGCCCATCTGGCGCGGGTGCGACAGGCCCAGGTGCAGATCGCTCAGGAAAAATCCGAGCAGGCCTTGGAAACGCTCAAGAGCATCGATCGGGATTCCCCATTCGCCGCCTTTTCGGATGAGGTGAAGGGCGACGCCCTGCGCCTGCTGGGGCGTCTGGATGAGGCCCGTGAGGCCTATCGGGCTGCGCGGCAGGCTGCCGTCGATGCAAAAATGGATGATCGTCTGATTAGCCTGAAACTCAAGGATTTGGGGGGGGAAGCATCGTGAAAGCGCGTTTCTGGCTGATGATTGTGCTGATGCTGGGACTCAGTGCCTGCGGACGCTTGAATTGGTTGAGCAAACCGGTGGAACCGCCCGCACCCTTGCCCAAGATCGACAGCCCACTGTCCGTCGAGTCGCTGTGGTCGCTGGATGTAGGCGGCAAGAGCGAGGAACGCTTCCCCTATCTGGCACCGGCTATCGGCGGTGATCGCGTGTTTGCGGCCAGCGCCGACGGCCATGTGGTGGCGGTGGCCTTGAACGGCGGCAAGCAGCTGTGGGCCGTGAAGACGGGCACCCGCATTTCTGCCGGGCCGTCCTGGACCGAAGACACCCTGTTGCTGGGCACCCTGGATGGGGAAGTTCTGGCTCTGGCTGCCAACGATGGCAGTGTGCGCTGGCGCCGCCAGATGAGTGGCGAGGTGCTGGCCACGCCTCGTGGCGATCAGGGGGTGGTGGTGGTGCGCACGCTGGACGGGCGCGTCACGGGCTTGAATCTGGCCGACGGCAGCAGCCGCTGGGTCTATGAGAGCACCGTGCCTTCGCTCACCCTGCGCGGGACGGGCGCCCCATTGCTGGAAAATGGCTTTGCCATGGTCGGCCTGGACAACGGCAAGGTGATCGCCCTGCGCCTGACGGATGGCCGGCTGGCCTGGGAAGAAACCGTGGCTGTTCCCGCCGGCCGTTCGGAAGTGGAGCGGCTGGTGGACGTGGACGGCGATCCCGCAGTGCTCGCGGGGGGATTGTTCGTGGTGACCTTCCAGGGCAAGGCCGCGGGTTTTGATCTGCGCACGGGTCGGCGGGTCTGGGATCGTCCCACATCGTCCTATCAAAGCCTGGTGGCAAGCCGCGAGGAGATCTATCAGGTCGATGACAAGTCCCGCATCAGCGCGTTGGAACTCAAGACGGGCAATCCGCTGTGGACCCAGGAAGCACTGCTCAGGCGTGATCTCACCGCGCCGGCCTTGTCGGAGAACCGATTGGTGGTCGCCGATGCGGAAGGCTATGTGTTCTGGCTGGACCGGGAAACCGGGCAGGTGATGGCTCAGGATCGCGTGGATCGTCAAGGCATCAGTGCCCGACCGCTGGCGACTGGTAATGGCGTCGTGGTGATCCAGGGCCGGGGAGGGCGGCTGGCCGCCCTTCGGATTCGGCGTGGTTGAGGAACCCCTGGTTCCGATGCTGCCGGTGGTGGCGCTTCTGGGCCGCCCCAATGTGGGTAAATCCACCCTGTTCAACCGTTTGACGCGCAGTCGGGATGCCTTGGTCGCCGATTTTCCGGGGCTCACGCGCGACCGCCAGTATGGCTATGGCCGGATGGGTCCGACGCCTTATGTGGTGGTCGATACCGGCGGACTGTCCGGTGAGGCCGAGGGACTGGATGCCCTGAGCGCCGATCAGGCACGCCGGGCGTTGGATGAGGCCGATGCGGTCTTGTTTCTGGTGGACGCTCGCGAGGGATTGAGTGCCCAGGATGAGGTGTTGACGCAGTGGGTCCGCCGCAGTGGCAAGCCGGTGTTCCTGGTGGCCAACAAGAGCGAAGGCCTGGCTCCGGAAGCGGCAGCCGCCGATTTCGTCACCCTCGGCATGGGCACGGTCCATGCGCTTTCCGCAGCCCATGGCCAGGGCGTGGCGAAGCTGATGGAGGAGGTTTGTGCGATCCTGCCCAGGTCGCTGGAAGAACCTCGCGAGGAATCGGATACGGCCATCCGGGTCGCCGTGGTCGGCCGCCCCAATGTGGGTAAATCCACCCTCATCAACCGCATTCTGGGCGAGGAGCGGCTGGTGGCCTCGGAAACCCCGGGAACCACGCGGGACGCGATCGCGGTGCCGTTTGCGCGCGACGGTCAGGATTATGTGCTGGTGGATACGGCAGGAATCCGGCGCCGCGCACGGGTTGATCAGGTCATCGAAAAGTTCAGTATCGTCAAGACTTTGCAGGCCATTGATGCGGCGGATGTGGTGTTGTTCATGTTCGATGGCCGGGAAGGTATCACGGAACAGGACGCCAGTCTGCTGGGGCTGGTGATCGAGCGGGGTCGGGCACTGGTGCTGGCGGTGAACAAATGGGATGGGCTGTCTCACGGCGCGCGTGAGCGTATCCGCGCGGAACTGGCTCGGCGCCTGCCCTTCGCTGATTTTGCTCGTACTCATTTCATTTCGGCGCTGCACGGTTCCGGGGTGGGCGGTGTGTTCGAGTCGCTCCAGGCTGCCCACGCCGCAGGCCGTGCCGATCTATCGACGCCCCAGCTCAGCCGTTTGTTGCAGGAGGCGGTCACGGTGCACCAGCCTCCCTTGGTGCGGGGTCGGCGGATCAAACTGCGCTATGCCCATCAGGGCGGTCGGCAACCGCCAGTGATCGTGATCCATGGCAATCAAACAGATTCCGTTCCAGATACTTACAAGCGCTATTTGATAAATTACTTCAGAAAATCCCTGGGGCTTTTCGGTACGCCGATGCGAGTTGAATTCAAATCAGGCGAAAACCCTTTTGAAGGTCGCCCCAACCCACTAACCACTCGTCAGTTGAACAAGCGGCGCCGCATGATCAGTCACTTCAAGAAAAATGACTGATCGATTTTTTAGGTGTCAATTACCTGGCGCATCACACTGTGTCATCCAGAGGTCACTTGTGCTTTGACCTCGCTCGGACCACCATCGAATCCGCTCGCTTTGATTTGAATCAAGCCTCGCAGTCCTGGAGAGCACCAGAATGGCGCCATACAGGGCCTGCGGCAGGGAGGGATGATGACGGGAGCGCGGGAGGCGATGCTGGATCGGCCTGGGCTGGAACGCTTGTTCGAGGGTCTGAAAGCCGAAGGCCGTACTTTGGTGGGCCCCACGGTACGCGACGGCGCCATCATCTATGACGTCCTCGCCGGTGTTGCATCCCTGCCCCAGGGCTGGCGCGATGAGCAGGCGCCAGGCAGCTACCGCCTCCATCGCCAAGCGGGCGATCCCCGGCTGTTTGACCACACGGTGGGTGCGCATAGCTGGAAGCGCTTCCTGCACCCCCCCCGCGAATCCTTGTTCCGCGTCACGCGTACCCCTGAGGGGACGCTGCGCTTCGATTCCCTGACTGCAGAACCCCGCCGGCTCGCCTTGATCGGTGCGCGGGCCTGTGAGCTGGCGGCCCTGGCGATCCAGGACCGCGTCCTGGGGACCGGCACCCAAGCCGACCACGCTTATCAGGCGCGTCGGGCGGGGCTGTTTATCGTCGCCGTGCAATGCGGGCGCGCAGGCGGCACCTGTTTTTGCGCCGACATGGGGACCGGTCCACGCGCCGAAACGGGCTTCGATCTCGCGCTCACCGAAATCCTGGATTCCGATGGCAACGTGGGCTGGTATGTGGAATCCGGTTCAGATCAAGGCGCCAAGCTGTTGAGTCACCTGCAGATGCTCCCGGCGCAGTCAGCGGATCGGGAGGCGGCTGCAGCCGTCTGGGCGTCTACCCGCGCCCAGATGGCCAGTCGCATGGACCCGGCCGGCCTGCACGAACTGCTTGATGAAAAGTTGGAAGATCCTCACTGGGAGACGCTGGAATCGCGCTGTCTGGCCTGTGGCAATTGCACGGCGGTCTGCCCGACCTGCTACTGCACCCGGACGGTGGATCAGGCCGATCTGGAGGATGCGGTCGCAGAACGCAGCCGGGAGTGGGAGTCCTGTTTCAATCCCGAGTTTTCCCACCTGCCTGGCGGCAGCGTGCGCGGCAGCATTGCCTCGCGCTATCGGCAATGGCTGACCCACAAGCTGGCCAGTTGGCACGACCAGTTCGACAGCTCGGGTTGTGTGGGTTGCGGGCGTTGCATCAGTTGGTGCCCGGTGGGCATCGATATCACAGCCGAAATTGCTGCCCTGCGGGCCACGCCGGCACCTTATCCCGATGCTGCTTCGGAGAGCGACCATGGACATCCCTGAACGCCTTGCCCGACATCCCTTCTGTGCCGACATGATGCCTGCGGTGCGCGAGCGCTTGGCTGCCTGTGTCCATGAGGTCCGGTTTGGCGAGAATGAGTACCTGCTGCGCCAGAATGCACCGGCCAAGACCTTCTATCTGATCGAGGCTGGCCAGGTGGAAATCAAGATCGCCGGGGCCGCCACCGGCCATGCCCCACTGGAAACCCTGAGCGCGGGGGAAGCGGTCGGCTGGTCGTGGTTCCTGCCCCCCCATCGCTGGCATTTCGATGCCGTGGCCCGGGTCCCCACCCAGGTGCTGGCGCTGGACGCCGCTTGCCTGCGCAGCGCCATGGACGCCGACAGCGCGGTGGGTTATGCCATCACCCGGGGTTTGCTGGCGGTGGTTGCCCAGCGGCTTCAAGCCACCCGCATGCAGCTTTCGGATCTCTATGGATAGCCTTGAGGATCCGAATGCCATGCCTGTCCCGGATGATGTTCTGATGCCCGCGCCCTGGCGAATCGTCTCCCGTCGGGACGAGACGTCGGACGGCGCGGTGTTTACGTGGCAGCTGCAACCCGAAGCCGGAGAAGTGCCGCTGTTTCGGCCGGGCCAGTTCAATATGCTCTACGTCTTCGGCGTCGGTGAGGTGCCCATCTCCATCAGCGGCGATCCGGAGGAATCGGGCAGTGTGATGCACACCCTGCGCGCCGTGGGTCGCGTGACGCGGGCCATGCAGACCCTGCGGGAAGGGGAGGTGGTGGGGATGCGCGGTCCCTTTGGTACGGCCTGGCCCCTAGAGGCCGCCTTTGGGCGCGACCTGGTGCTGGTGGCGGGCGGCATTGGCCTCGCGCCATTGCGGCCGGTGGTCTGCTATGCCATGCGCCATCGCGAGGCCTTCCGCCGGGTGTTCCTGCTGATCGGCTGTCGCGATCCAGCGAGCGAGCTGTTTCGCGACGACGTCATTGCCTGGTCGCGTCGGCCCCATCTGGTGGTGGAGGTGATCGTGGATCGCGGCGGACCCGCCTGGCGCGGACATGTGGGGGTGGTCCCCAAACTGGTGCAGCGCGGCGGTTTCGATCCAGCCGATGCCGTGGCTTTTCTCTGCGGTCCGGAGGCGATGATGCGCTACGCCGTGCTGGCACTGCAAAGACGCGGTGTGTCCGAGGACCGTATCCATATCTCGATGGAGCGCAACATGCAGTGCGGAGTGGGCACTTGCGGCCACTGCCAATGGGGACGCTACATCCTGTGCCGGGACGGCCCGGTGCTGCGCTTCGACCGGGTGGCTGATCTCTTCGACGTGCGGGAGTTGTGACATGACAGGGCAAGCGCCACGTCTGGCGGTCTGGAAGTTCGCCTCCTGCGACGGCTGTCAGTTGAGCCTGCTGGATTGCGAGGATGAATTGTTGGCGCTTGGGGAGCGGGTGCAGTTCGCCAACTTCCCGGAGGCCTCCAGTGACATCCAGCCGGGTCCCTACGACATTTCCCTGGTGGAAGGCTCCATCACCACCCCTCATGACGCGGTACGCATCCAGCAGGTGCGCGCCGCATCGCGCATGCTGATCACCATCGGTGCCTGCGCCACGGCCGGTGGCATCCAGGCGCTGCGCAACTTCGACGACGTGAATGCCTACCGGCAGGCGGTCTATGCCCATCCGGAGTACATCGACAGCCTGGCCACCGCCACGCCCATTGCCGCTCATGTGCCGGTGGATCTGGAGCTGCGGGGCTGTCCCATTCGCAAGGAACAACTGCTGGCGGTGTTGACCGCGCTGCTGCATGGCCACGCTCCGCGCCTGCCCCAGGGCAGCGTGTGCGAAAGCTGCAAGGCGGCAGGGCATCCCTGCGTGCTCGTTGCCCACGGTGTGCCCTGCCTAGGCCCGGTCACCCAGACCGGCTGCGGCGCCCTGTGTCCCGCTCATGGTCGGGGCTGTTATGGCTGCTTTGGTCCCCGGGAGCAGGCCAACACTTCGGCCTTGAGCGAACGCTTTGCGGGGCTGGGCATGAGCAAACCGGCCCTGACGCGGCTGTACCGGACATTCAATGCCGTGGCCCCCGCGTTTGAAGTGGAAAGTCGCCGCCATGAATCCTGAAACCCGCACCTTGCGCGTGGATTACCTGGCCCGGGTGGAGGGAGAGGGGGCGCTGCATCTGGAGATCGAGGGCGGCCGGGTGACCCGCGCCGAACTCGCCATTTTCGAGCCGCCGCGCTATTTCGAGGCGCTGCTGCGGGGGCGCGATTTCCACGAGGCGCCTGATATCACCGCGCGCATCTGCGGGATCTGTCCGGTTGCTTACATGATGAGTGCCTGCCAGGCGATGGAGGATGCCTGCGGCGTGGCGCTGCCACCCGCGATCCAGGACCTGCGGCGGGTGCTGTATTGCGGGGAATGGATCGAAAGCCACGGCCTGCACGTGCATCTCCTGCATTTGCCCGACTTCCTGGGCTTTCCTGATGCGGTACAGATGGCGCGGGTGCATCCGGAAGCGGTGCGGCGCGGCTTGCGACTCAAGAAGCTGGGCAATGCCCTGGTCGAAGCGGTCGGCGGGCGCGCCATCCATCCGGTCAACGTGCGGCTGGGTGGTTTTTACCGCGCGCCACCCTTGGAAACCCTGCAAGGGCTGATCCCGGAGCTGGCGTGGGCGATAGAGGCGGCAGAGGAAACGATCCGCTTCGTCGCGGATCTCGATTTCCCCGATTTCGAGGTCGATTACGAATTCATTGCCCTCGTTCATCCCGATGAATATCCCATGAACGCTGGCCGGCTCACGTCCAGCCGGGGTGGCGACTGGCCCGTGTCCGACTTCCCGGCGGTACTGACGGAAACCCATGTCTCCCATTCCACCGCGCTGCACAGTCGGCGCCCGGATGGCACGCCCGTCTTGATGGGACCACTGGCCCGCTATGCCCTGAACCGGGAGCGCCTTACGCCCCGCGCCCGGGTGGCGGCCGCGGCGGCGGGTCTGGGCACCGTGTGCCGCAATCCCTACCAGGCGATCGTGGTGCGGGCGGTGGAAATCCTGCTGGCCTGCGAGGAAGCTCTGCGGCTGATCAAGGGGTACGCGCCCTTCGAGCCCGCCGCGATGGCCGTGATGCCTCGGGCGGGGGAGGGGCACGGCGCCACCGAGGCGCCCCGCGGCACGCTTTATCATCACTACCGCATTGCGGCGGATGGGATTATCGACAGCGCGCGCATCGTGCCCCCGACAGCCGTCAATCAGGCGCGCATCGAGGCCGATCTGGTGGCACTGGCGCAGGCCAATCTGGATCTGGCGGACGATCGGTTGCGTGCCCTGTGCGAGCAGGCGATCCGCAGCTATGACCCTTGCATCTCTTGCGCCACCCATTTTCTGAAGTTGGACGTCGTACGCTACCCATGAAGTCCCTGCTGGTGGTCGGTCTGGGCACTCCGGAGCGTCGCGACGACGGGGTTGGGCTGGTGGTGGTCGAGGCCCTGCGAGCCGTGGCGCCCGCCGCTGTGGCGATTCATCTGCTGCCACGCCAAGCCCTGGAGCTGCTCACGCTGTGGGAAGGCCGCCGCCAAATCTGGGTGGTGGATGCGGTCCATTCCGGTGCGCCGCCGGGAACCTGCCATCGCCTGCAACCGGCCGCGCAGCACTGGCCGGCGCATTGGAAGGGCGGCTCCACCCATGGCTTGGGGCTGGCTGAGGGCATCGCGCTGGCCGAAAGTCTGGGCGTGCTGCCGACTCACCTGGTGGTCTATGGCGTCGAAGGGGCGGATTTCGGGCTGGGGGAGGGACTCAGCCCCGAGGTGGCCGCTGCCGTGCCTCAGGTTGTATCCCGGTTGCAGGCCGAATTGGAGGAGGTCATGACATGCACGAATCAGGCTTGATCGCCGGCCTGCTGCGGCAGATCGAGGAAGAAATGCGGGCCGCTGGAGCCCGCGAGGTGGTCAGCGTGCAATTATGGGCGGGCGCCCTCAGCCAGTTCACCGATGCCCATCTGCGCGAACATTTCCTCCATCAGGCGCAGGACACACCGGCCGAGGCTGCGCACCTGGCCATTGAATGCTCGGAGGATCTGACCCATCCCGACGCCGCCCATCTGGTGCTCAAGTCGATCGAGGTCCGCTGAATTCATGACCGATCCTGGGATGCAGACTCGGGTGCGCCTGATCTGTCACGGGCGGGTGCAAGGGGTGGGGCTGCGGCCCTTCGTTCACCGGCTGGCCACAGATCTGGGCCTGACCGGCTGGGTGGCCAACACGCCCGGCGGGGTGGTCGTGGAGGTCCAGGGCGCCGAGGCGGCAGTGACGCGCTTTGACCGGGAACTGCCCTGCATTCCACCGCCCGCCCGAATCGAGTGCCTGCGCCGCGAGGAACGGCCCCTGGAACAGGAGAGTGCCTTCGTCATCGCAGCGAGCCAAACCATCGACCCTGCGGCGGCCGCGATCGCGCCCGATCTCGCCACCTGCCCAGCCTGCCGGGCGGAGTTGTTCGATCCCGCTGCACGCCGCTATCGTTATCCCTTCACCACCTGCAGCCACTGCGGGCCACGCTGGTCCATCCTGCATCGCCTGCCTTTCGACCGGGTCCACACCGCCATGGCCCGTTTTGCACTGTGCCGGGACTGTCGGGCGGAATATGCAGACCCCGCCGATCGGCGGTTTTATGCCCAGACCCTGGCCTGCCCGGCCTGCGGACCACGGCTTGCCTGGCATGACGCCGCGGGTCGGCCGGGTCCGCTGGGCGATGCGGCGCTGGCGCAGGCGATCGTCACGCTGCGCGCGGGTGGCATCGTGGCGGTCAAGGGCGTCGGCGGCATCCATCTGCTGGTGGATGCCCGGGATGGGCCGGCCGTAGCGCGATTGCGCGCGCGCAAGGCGCGGCCGGCCAAGCCACTGGCGGTGATGTTTTCCGATCTGGCGCAGTTGCGGCGCAGCTGTGATGTTTCCATGGCGGAAGCGGCGCTGCTGCAATCGGCGCTCGCCCCCATCGTGCTGCTGGCGCGGCGAGCGGGCGATCCACTCTGCGCCGCGCTGGCTCCCGGCCTCGATCGGCTCGGGGCCTTGCTGCCCTACAGTCCCCTGCATCATCTCCTCCTGGAAACACTCGGTTTTCCCGTGGTTGCCACCAGTGCCAATCGCAGCGGCGCGCCTCTGTGCTTCGAAAATGGCCATGCCTTGACGGCGCTTCAGGGGATCGCGGAGGGTTTCCTGCTGCATGACCGGCCCATCGTGCGGCCGGTGGAGGACAGCGTGGCACAGGTTTTCGAGGGCGAGACCATGATGCTGCGCCTGGGCCGGGGTCGCGTTCCCGAGGAATTGCGCCTGCCGCGCCCCGTAATGCCGGTGCTGGGGGTGGGCGGGCAATGGAAGAATGGTCTTGCGGTAACGGTCGCCGACCGGCTGGTGGTGGGTGGCTATCGAGGAGATCTGGATCATCCCGAGGCGCAAACCGCCTGGGCGCAGGAATGCATGACCCTGCCGGCTCTGTTCGGCCTTGCGCCCCAGCGTCTGGCCTGCGACCTGCATCCCGATTATGTCCCTACCCGGCTGGCCACGGCGCAGGCCGAGCGGGAGGGCCTGGCGCTGATCGCTGTGCAGCATCATCACGCCCATCTGGCGGCGGCGGTCCTGGAAGCGGCATTGCCGGATCCGTTGCTGGGCGTGGTTTGGGACGGCACCGGCCTTGGCACCGATCGGACGGTCTGGGGCGGCGAATTACTGGCCTGGGAAGCCGGCCGGGCGCGGCGCGTGGGGACGCTCATCCCGTTCCAGTTGCCCGGTGGGGATGCAGCCATGGGCGATCCACGCCGCACCGCCCTGGGTGTGCTCGCAGCGCTGGGAGAACCCTTGGATGGCGCTTGGGCATCGCGGCTGGGGTTCGAGGTTCAGACCCTGCGGGGTCTGGGACGGATGCTGGAAACAGGCACGGCTTGTGTGACCACCACCAGTGCGGGACGGCTGTTCGACGCCATGGCTGCACTGCTGGGGCGGACCGATCCCGTGACTTACGAGGGCGAGGCGGCCATGGCGCTGGAGACACTGGCCCGGAGTTGGCGGAGGGCAGCCGCGCCTTACGCCGTTTCCTGTGTCGCGGATAGGGCGGGGTTGATCCACATGGACTGGCGGATGGCCCTGCGGGCCGCGCTGGCGGACCGTCAGGCGGGGAACTCGACTGCCGCCATCGCCGCCCGTTGGCATTTGAGCCTGGCCGCGCTCATTGCGCAGGCGGTGGCGCGACTGGACATGAAGACGGTTGTCTTGACCGGGGGGTGTTTCCAGAACACCCTGCTGCTCGGGCACACGCTCCGACTGCTGCGTGGCCAAGGACGGCGCGTGTTCTGGCCGCAGCGGTTGCCGGTCAACGATGGCGCTCTCGCGGCGGGCCAGGCCGCGCTGGCAGCCGGCGTTTGGGAGGAAGGCTGATCATGTGTCTGGCAATCCCGGGACGGCTGCTGAGCCGCAGCGACGAGGAGCCCTTGTTCCGCACCGGTCGGGTCGATTTTGGCGGGGTGGTCAAGGTGGTGAGTCTTGCCTGTGTGCCCGAGGCGGAAGTCGGGGACACCGTGCTGGTGCACGCCGGTTTGGCCATTACCCGGCTCGATCCCGAGGCGGCGCGGGAGCTGGACGGCTGGCTGGCGGGGGAGGCGTGATGGCGTCCCATCCCTACCGAGACCGCGACGCAATGCGCCGATGCGTCGAAGCCATCGCCCGCCGAGTGAGTCAGCCCTGGACGCTGATGGAGGTTTGCGGGGGGCAGACCCACGCCATCCTGCGCCACGGCCTGGACCGGCTGCTGGCACCCGCCGGGATCGCGCTGATCCATGGTCCGGGCTGTCCGGTCTGCGTAACGCCGACCGCACGCATCGATCAGGCGATTGCCCTGGCCCGGACGCCTGGCGTGATCCTGTGCTCCTTCGGCGACATGCTGCGTGTGCCGGGCAGCGGCGAGGATCTTTCCACTGCCCGGGCTCGCGGCGCCCGGGTGCAGGTGGTCTATTCACCCCTCGACGCCGTGCGCCTCGCCCAGCGCCAGCCCCAGGACCAGGTGGTGTTCTTTGCCGTGGGTTTCGAGACCACGGCCCCCGCAACGGCTTTGGCTGTGCTCCAGGCCCAGGCCCTGGGGCTGGCCAACTTTTCCCTGCTGGTCGCCCATGTGCGGGTGCCGCCGGCGGTCGCAGCCCTGCTGGCGACACCGAACCATCGCATCCAGGCCCTGCTTGCCGCGGGCCATGTCTGCGCCGTGATGGGACTTGCCGAATACGCGCCCCTGGTCCAGCGTTTCAGTCTGCCGGTGGTGGCGACGGGCTTCGAACCCGTGGATATCCTGCAGGGGGTGTTGCGCGCCGTCGATCAGTTGGAGGGCGGGCAGGCGCGTCTGGAAAACGCCTATGCCCGGGCAGTGACGGACGGTGGCAAAGGCGATGCACAGCGCCTGCTGGAGACGGTTTTCGAACCTGCCACCCGTCCCTGGCGCGGCCTGGGGGAGATTCCGAACGGGGCGCTGAGCCTGCGACCTGCTTGGCAAGCTTTCGACGCCGAGGCCCGGTTTCCGCTCGACCAGATGCCGGAGTCAAGCCATCCGGACTGCCAGGCGGCAGCGGTCTTGACCGGTCGGCTGACCCCAACCGAATGTCCCGCCTTCGGCCGGCGTTGCCGCCCCGAACATCCCTTGGGCGCGCCGATGGTATCCGCCGAGGGTGCCTGCGCCGCCTATTTCCACTACCGCGCGCCGATGGAGGAGGGATGAATTCGGACGCAAACGTTCAGGGCGCGCTGCTGTGCCCGGCGCCTTTTTCGGATCCGATCGAGATCCGGTTGGCGCACGGCGGCGGCGGGCGGATGAGTCAGGCGTTGCTGGAACGGGTGATCCTGCCGCGCTTGAAGCGGGAGGCCGCTGCGCTCCATGACGCAGCCGTGCTGCCGGCAACCGCCGGGCGGATCGCCCTGGCCACCGATGCCTTTGTGGTGCAGCCGCTGTTCTTTCCCGGTGGCGATATCGGTTCGCTTGCAGTCTTCGGGACCGTCAATGATCTCCTGATGGCGGGCGCCCAGCCGCTGGCGCTGACCCTGTCTCTGATCCTGGAGGAAGGCCTGGCGATTGCGTTGCTGGAGCGAGTGTTGGACAGCGTGCAGCGCGCTGCGCTGCGCTGCGGTGTGCAGGTGGTGGCGGGAGACACCAAGGTCGTGGGGCACGGCCAGGCGGATGGCCTTTATCTCGCCATGACCGGGCTGGGCACGGTGGCGCCTGATCGCAATCTGCATCCACGCCAGGTGCGCGTCGGTGACCGGATCCTGCTTTCCGGGGATCTGGGCCGGCATGGACTGGCGGTGCTTAACGCTCGCGAGAATTTGGGGTTTGAAACAGATTTCATCAGTGACAGCGCACCCTTGATCGCGCCGGTTGAGGCCCTGTTGGATGCCGTGGGTGGGGAAGGCGTGCATGTGTTGCGGGATGTGACGCGCGGCGGCTTGGCCGCCGTGGTGCACGAAATTGCCCGCGCGGCGGGTCTCGCGTTTCACATTACGGAGGCGGCCGTGCCGGTGGAGCCGCCGGTGCGTGCGGCCTGCGAGCTGCTTGGAATCGATCCGCTGCAACTGGCCTGTGAGGGCCGATTCATCGCCATCGTGCCGCCGGAGCAGGAAAGCGCCGCCTTGCGGGCACTGCGGGCCTGCGCCCTGGGCGCCGGGGCGGTGACCATCGGGCAGGTCACTCAGGGCGAAGGGGTATGGCTGGAGAGCCCATTGGAATTCAGTCGTCCACTGGAATGGGGCAGCGGCGAGCTGCTGCCCAGGATTTGCTGATGCCGCACTTCTCCATAAACCCCCTGCAGGGAGAAGCGGGCGGCACCCGGTTGCGACGGTGGCTCGACGTTCACGGGATGACATACCTGGATCGACGGTGATGACGCTGGATTTTGCTCGGCGTGCTTTTTTCCGGGAATCCCCCGTTTCAGGTCGCGCTGCCATCCTGCCTTGGCGCGGTGCGGTCCATCAGGACTTGGAGTTGCAACCATGTGCGCTCGGGGTGAATCGTGGCGTAGCAGGGGGGATCGTCGGTGCCTGTGGCGGGTAGTCGAGGGCAGTCACGTTTCATGCAGGGCGAGCAGGCGAGATCGGCGCGCAGATTGTGGCTGGATCCGCCATTCAATCCGGTGCGCGCGCTGTCGGTGGCGCCATAAATCCCGATTATCGGGCGCCCCATGGCGCAGGCCAGATGTCCCAGACCGCTGTCGACGGTGATGACCCCAGCAGCTGCGGACAACACATCCATCAGCCCATCCAACGTCAAGGCGGGCAGGACGTGCGCCCGATGGCTGGCCTGCGCGAGCCGATCCGCGCGCGCCTTTTCCAGCGTATTGCCCCAGGGAAGCGCCACCCGGTAACCCTGCGCTTCCGCCAGGTCGATCAACGCCCGCCAGGCGCTCTCGGGGTAATGCTTGCTGGCCCAGGTCGTGCCGTGCAGGAAGACCAGTAGCCGGGGATCGACTTGGACGCGACTCGCAAGGCCGTAATCGACCGGCAGTGCAGCGAGTGGATAGCCCACGGCTTCGGCGAATAGACGACGCAGTCGTTCCACCGCATGCAGCGGGCGTGGCACGTCGATGCGTCGCTGGTAAGCCAGGCTTGCCAGCGGTTCGCGCGCCGCGCTGCGCGACAGGCCCGCTACCGGTCCCTGCCCAAGCCTGGCGAGGAGAGCGCTTTTATAGAGCCCCTGGGCATCCAGGATGAGGTCATAAGGGCGGGCACGCAGGGAGGCATGGCTCGCGCGCAGCTGGGCCCAGGTTTCCCGGTCCAATGGGCGTTTGCGCCACTGCCGCAACGCGATCGGGATGACCCGGTCCACCGCCGGATGGCGGGCGGGGATGGCCGCAAACCCGGGCTCCACCAGCCAGTCGACTCGCAGGCCTGGCCGCGCGCGCGCAGCATCGCTCAGCGCCGGCAGGGCGTGGACCACATCTCCCATCGAGGAGAGCTTGACGATCAACAGGCGCATGGCCCTGGCCTTGCCAACCGGTCGGTATGCTGGGACACTTTCGGATCCAGGAAGGAGGTCGCCGCTTACCGGCGGTGATGGACTGTAATAGAACATCATGGAGGATCGCGATGTCGACCTTGGCATTGTTACGTGAAGAGCCCAGCCGTCGCGCGTTGCGCGCCATTACCCATCAGATCGGTTACGGCACCCTGGCCCGCACCGGCCTGAAGACCATTGTGCGCAGCCGCCTGAACCGCGCTGAGCTGCCGCGTCAGTTTTTCCTGTCGCTGTGGGACACCCTGGGCCAGCGCGAGGCCATTGTCGATGGCGATCAGCGCATCAATTTTGCCCAGTTCAAGGACCGGGTGTTGCGTCTGGCCAATGGCCTGCATCAGCTGGGCGTGCGCGAAGGCGATGCCTGCGCAGAACTGCTCTACAACTGTTCCCACTGGTTCGAGCTGAATCTTGCCTGTGCCCTGACCGGTGCCGCCATGCCCATGCTCAACTGGCATTTGCGACCCCAGGAACTGGTGGATTGCGTCCAGCGGGCCAATGCCAAGATCTTGGTCGTGGATTCGGGCTTTGCCGACACGGTGGCCAAGGTGCGCGACCAGATGCCCACGGTCGAACGGGTCCTGTTGGTGGGCCAGGAACGGCGCGAGGGCTTTGAGTCCTTCGAGGATCTGATCCATCGCGCCACACCCAGCCTGCCGCCGGGCCATTTTGCCATGTCGTCCAAGCCCTACAGCGGCGGCACCACCGGTACGCCCAAGTACATCAATCTCAACCAAGACGCCATGTTCGGCGAGTCCGACAAGGCCCGCCGTGGCGTGAGCCGGGAGCAGGTGACGCGTTTGACCCTGATGCAGGCCAGCGCGTTTGACTGGTACGGGCTGGGTGAATGCCACGATCCCATCACCGGCAATGCGCGCTCCCTGATTCCGGGGCCGCTCTATCACGCCGGGGTGCAGATCGGCGTGCTGCCGTTCTTTTTCGGCGGCACGGTGGTGCCGATGCGCAAGTTCACCGCCGAGGGCTTCCTGCAACTGATCCAGGACGAGCGCATCAACTGGACCTTCGTGGCGCCGACCATGCTGGAACGGGTACTGGCCCTGCCGGATGAGATCAAGGCCAAATACAACCTCGCCAGCATGCGCACCATCGTTTGCGCGGCTGCCCCTTGCCCCCCCAAGGTGAAGCAGGGCATCAATGCCCTGTTCCGTCGCCAGGGGGCGAAGAATGATGTGTTCTACGAGTACTACGGCGCGTCCGAAACCGGTCTGATCACGGTATTGGTCCCCGAGGACTATCAGGCCGATCCCAAGCGCTACGAGAGCGTTGGCAAGGTGCGAGCGGCCCAATGCCGTATCTATGATCCCGAGACCCAGCGCTGGGCGCCAACGGGTCAGGAAGGCAAGGTGCTGGTGCGTTCGGCGCTGACCAGCGGCCTGGAATATGTGGGGCAGCAGTCCAAGACCGACGAATGCTTTATTCCCATTGATGGCGAGCTTTGGTACGACGACGGTCTGATTGGTTATCTGGATGCCGATGGTTTCCTGTATCTCACTTCGCGGGTGAAGGAGATGATCATCACCGGCGGGGTGAATTTGTTCCCCAACGAGATCGAGCATGCAATCAAGCTTCATCCGAAGGTTGCCGACGTGGCGGTGGTGCGGGCGCCGGACAAGGACTTGGGTGAGGTGCCGGCGGCGGTGATCCAGTTGAAGGAAGGCCAGTACGCCGATGCGGCCGAGATCCTGGCGCACTGCAAGGAAGTCGGGCTGTACGGCTTCAAGCTGCCCAAGATCATCGATTTCGTTGATCAGTTGCCGCGCAATCTGGCCGGCAAGCTGCCGAAGAAGGATCTGGAAGCCCGTTACTGGGAAGGCGTCGCCAAACACGGTTGAG
>PKDC01000064.1 GCA_002862435.1 Pseudomonadota bacterium
CACCAAACTTCTCCGCCAACACCTTCGTCAGCGCCGCCGTCAACGTCGTCTTCCCATGGTCCACATGACCAATCGTCCCCACATTCACATGCGGCTTCGTACGCTCAAACTTGCTCTTGGCCATGCGCAGCAGTCTCCATGAGAAATCAAATACGCCAAAACGGCCCCTCATTGCGCGACGAGAAGCCATCCATCAATCGTGGAGCCCATAACCGGATTTGAACCGGTGACCTCTTCCTTACCAAGGAAGTGCTCTACCGACTGAGCTATATGGGCCCTGAACCTAAAAAAACAGCCCACCAAAGACAACTTATGGAGCGGGTGATGGGAATCGAACCCACGCTATCAGCTTGGAAGGCTGAAGTTCTACCATTGAACTACACCCGCGAGCCGCCCTTGATGGAACCCGTACGCAATCTGGTGGAGGGGGTAGGATTCGAACCTACGAAGGCAGAGCCGGCAGATTTACAGTCTGCTCCCTTTGACCGCTCGGGAACCCCTCCGAAATGTAAGCTTGCCATTATCTTCAGCTTGCCGATCACTGTCAAACCTCAGCGAATCTCGACCGGCAGGGCCCGGGTTGCGGCTTCTGACAGATAGGCATCAATTGTTTCCAGATCGGCGGGTTCCAGGCCACCAACCGCAGACTGAAGGTTGAGCCGACCCAACAGGTAAGCCAGACGGGAGCTATCCAGGTTCTGCTGCGCGACATAGACCTGTTGCAGGGCGAACAGCACGTCCACGGCGGTCCGCACGCCCACCTCCCGGCCACGCCGCGCCGATTCATAGGCGGTTACGCTTGACTTCACGGCCTGTTCAAAGGCCCGAACCTGCGCAATCGACGTATTCATCTGCAGGAAAGCTTGGCTGGCCTGAAGTTCAGCGCCGCGGGTCGCATCCACCAGATCGCTCTTGCGCTGCCCGTAAAGTGCTGCCGCCTCCTTGACCTGAGCGTCCAGCAAGCCCCCCCGGAACAGCGGCACACTGAGCTGCACCCCCACCACACTGCTCTCGGTCTCGGTACGCGTGACTTCCCCCCCGAAACTCGGGCGGCGCGACTCCTGAACATCATAGTTCCCCACCAGGAACACCGTCGGCAAACGGGCGCCCTGCCGAGCCCGCACCTCGGCGTGCGCGACCTCGACCCCCAATTCGTTCGCCACACGGAACAGGTTGGACCGGCGCGCACGCTCCGTCCATTCCGACTGGAGCGCAGGCTCGGGGGGGGCTAGTGGAAAGTCTGCCCGTGGCCCGCGCAATGGGGGCACGTCCTGATCAATGATGCGCGTCAACTGCTGGCGCGCCACCGCGAGATCATTTTCATACTGCAGCACCTGCGCCGACACCAGGTCATGGCGGGCCTGGGCCTCATTCACATCGGTAATGGCAACGGTCCCGACCTCGAAGGATTTCCGGGCACGGGCCAGCTCCTGCTCAAGTGCACGCCGCTCTGCCTTGCTGGATGCCAGCGCCTGATCCGCCTGCAGGACCTGGAAATACCCCGATGCCGTGCGCAGGATCAGATCCTGACGGGCAATGGCGTATTCCACCTCAGCCAGTGCAATCTGTCGCTTGGCCTGTCCGTAGCGGAAAATCGCTTCCGCCACAAATAGCGGCTGGCGCAGCTGTACACCATAATTCCAGCCCGTAGCATTGTTGACCTGACCACTCTGATCGATCGAGCTGGGCGGCGAACCCGGCGGGCCAGGAAAGGACACTGGATCGCTCTCCACATCCAGCCAATTGCGATTGGCGCCACCATTCAGGTCGATGCTGGGAAACAGCACCCCGCGCGACTGCTGGTTCAGCGTATACACGGCATCGAGGCGATGACGCGCGGACTCATAGGCCGCATCGCGGGTCTGGGCCAACCGGTAGATTTCCACCAGTCCCTCGGCGGAAGCAGGCCCACTCAGGCCCATTGCCGCGAGAAGACAGGCAAGGCCGGCGCCGGCTTTTCCGATCCGATTACGCATGATCTGTCCCCTGATGCGTGGCCGGATGAAATCCGCGACGCTCTTTCATCCGTTCGACCAACAGATACACCACCGGCACCACCACCAAGGTCAGCGCGGTGGATGTCACCATCCCGCCGATGACCGCCGCCGATAGCGGACCGTTGGTATCCGCGCCGGCGCCCAAGCCCAGCGCCGCCGGCAACAGCGCGAAAATCACCGTGAGCGAGGTCATCAGTACCGGTCGCAGCCGCACCGGACAGGCTTCCATCAGTGCCTGTTGCAATGGCACACCTTCGGCGCGGCGCTGATTGGTCAGATCCACCAGCAGGATGGAATTCTTCGCCACCAGCCCCACCAGCAGCAACATCCCGATCATGGAGAACATGTTCAACGTGTAGCCAAGCAGCCAGAGCGCCGCCACCCCCCCAATGGCAGCCAAGGGCTGGGCAACCATGATGATGAGTGGTTGCAGGAAGGAATCGAACTGGCTGGCCAGGACCATGTACAGCAACACCAGCGACACCACGAGCGCGAAGATCATGTAGCCTGCCGTATCCTCAAATTCCTTGGCTTGACCGGTCAGATCCAGGGTATATCCGGTGGGCAGGATCTCCTGACCAATCGCCTGCGCGTGGCCAACTGCCTCGGCGAGCGGCATGGTGGGGTTGATGAAGAAAAACCCGGCATAGTTCAGGTCAAATCGGCCGATCTCGGCAGGGCCCAGCGACTGGCGCACACTGGCCACCGTATCCAGCCGCACCAGATCGCCGGCGCGATTGCGCAGAAAAATATTTCGCAAGTCATCCGGAGTCGCGTATACGCCCTCACGGGCTTTCAGCCGCAGGTCGTAGCGTTCACCATCGCCTGGGTCATCGTTATAACGCGCGACATCGAAGCCCCCCACCAGGATATTGGCCGCCTGCGCCACCTCCAAAGTGGACATGCCAAGGCTGGCGACCCGCTCCCGGTCAATTGCAAGTTCCACCTGGGGCAAGTCAAGTTGCAGGGTGAGATCGACACTTCCCATCCCCGGCGTCGTCAACAGCCGCTGGCGAATCTCGTCGGCGTAACGCGCCACGTCCCCCAGGCTGCGCCCACGTAACACCAACTGCAGCGGTTCGCCGCGCTCCCCGCCAAACGCGGGCACCTCGGAAACAAAGATCTGTACCCCTGGGATGTTTGCGGCTTTTTCACGCAGCTTGACCGCCAGATCCTGCTGGGAGATGTCCCGCTCCCCGCGCGGCTTCATGGTCACGAAGGCTACTGCCTGATTGACCTGGCCCTGTTGACCCAAGCCGATCGCGGTGAAGTAGCCCACCACCGTGGGCTCCTGGGACAAAACCGCCTCCATCGCCCGTAGCCGGCTGTCAGTGTACTCAATGCCAGAACCCAAGGGCGTTTTGAGCTGGACAAACAATTGCCCCTGATCCTCTTCAGGCACGAACTCGCCGCCCACGTTGGCAAAGAAAAAGCTACTGGAGAGCACCACCAAACCGGCCAGCAGCATGACGAGCCAAGGTGCATTCAAAGACCGCCCCAGCAGATTACGGTAACCCGATTCCATGCCGCGGAACGCCCGTTCAAAGGCATTGAAGACCCGCCCGTGCTCGTGGGATACCTTCAGATAGCGAGAGCACATCATGGGCGTGAGAGTGAGTGCGACGAACCAAGAGACCAGCACGCCGAAGACCACCACCACGGCAAAGGACTCGAAAAAGCGCCCCACGATCCCGCCCATGAACACGACGGGAACGAAAATCGACACCAGGGAAAGCGTCGCGGCCAGCACGGCGAACATCACCTCCTGGGTGCCGTTCAAGGCCGCGCTGACCGGATCGGGATCCAACTCCTCACGGTGGCGGTAGATGTTTTCCAGCACCACGATGGCATCGTCCACCACCACGCCGATCAGGAGCAGCAAGGCCAGCAGCGTGACGACATTGAAGGTGTAGCCAAAGAAATACATCACCGCGACCGCGCCCATCAGAGACACCGGAATCGCGGCAGCGATGATCAGGGTGGAACGGAAATTGCGCAGGAACAGCAGGACGATGGCAGCGGCGAGCAGGGTGCCGGTGATCAGATGCTCCTGCAGCGCATGCACCATTTCCAGAATGAAAGTGGAGGTATCGGTGGCTACCGAGATGGTCATGCCCGGCGGAAGCTGAGGACGGATCTCTTCATCCAGCCGTCGCTTGACCTCATCAATGATGGCCACGGTATTGCTGCCGGCAATCTTGACGATGCCCAGGCCCACCATGGGCACACCGTTATAGCGCGCGAGCTGTCGGGGATCGGCCAATCCGTCGACCACCTCCGCCACCTCGCGCAAGTGGATTGCAGCGCCGTCGACAAAGCCGACGATCATCTCCCGGAGCGCGGCAGGATCGTGGTACTCCAGGTCCAGCTTGAGCAGGGATTCGGTCTCCTTGCCCACAACGAAGCCGCCGGGCAACAGGAAATGCTCGCGCTGGAAAGCCTGAAGCAGATCCTGAACCGTGAGGCCGTAGCTGGCCAAACGGGCCGGATCCACTTCAACGCGAACGGTACGTTCTCGCGAACCGGCAATGCGCACCTCGCCCACGCCATTGACGTTTTCCAACTGCTTGCGCAAGGTGTTGTTGGCATAGACATTCAGCTGCTGCTCGGTCCGGTCGCCCTGCAGGGCCAGCCAGAGAATGGGCTGGGAAGTGGTTTCCACCTTGGCCACAATGGGCGGATCGGCATCCGTGGGCAACTGGCTCAGCACCTGGTTGACCTTGGCCTGGACCTCGTTGAAGGCCACATCCACATTCTTTTCCAGCTCGAAATTGATCGCCACCACCGACACACCGGGCGTGGAACTGGAGCGGATATTCTCGATCCCCGGGACGCTGTTGACCTGGCGCTCGATGATGTTGGTGATACTGGCATCCACCACGGACGGATTGGCGCCGGGCTGGATGGTGGTGATGGTGACGACCGGGATATCCACGTTGGGGAAACGGTCCACCCCCAGATCACGAAAACCGATAATCCCGAACAGCAGCAATACCGCATTGAGCATATACGCGAGCACATGCCGACGAATCGACAACTCCGGCAGATTCATGCGCCGCGCTCCTGCGCCTGGCGCACCTTGGCGTCCTCACTCAGGTAAGAAGCGCCCTCGACCGCGATGGTCTCGCCACCCTTGAGGCCATCGAGGATTTCCACGAAGCGCGCGGTACGCACGCCTGCCGTCACCAGACGTTCGTTCGCCTGATTGCCCGTGATGACATACACCACCGTGCCCGCTGGACGCCGAATCAGCGCCAACGGCGGAACCACCACGGCACCTTCGCGACGCACCAGCACCACCTCCCCGGTTACGCTGCCACCCGCGCGCCAGCCGCCTGGATTACGGATTTCCGCCAGGACTTCAATCGCTCGATTCTGGGCGCCGATGACCGGGCGGATTTCCGTAATGGGGACTTCCACACGCTCCTCAGGCGCCATGGGCGCATAGAGGCGCAAGGTTTGCCCAACCTCCAACCGATTCCCCAGGCTTTCGGGGAAAGGCAGTACCACCCGCAAAGTCTGGTCGGTGCTGAGCTGGAACAATGGATTTCCGGCCCCCACATAGTCACCAGGGCTGACCAGCCGCTGGGCGATAACCCCGGCAGCGGGCGCCTTGACAGCGGTTCGGTCGAGATTCTTGCGTGCCTGCTCCAGCTGGGTGCGGGCAGCGGCAAGCTGCTCACGGGTCCCCGCCAGTTGCGTCACGATCTCGTCGAGCGCATTGGCAGAAAAGAAATTTTCCTTGACCAGTTGCTGATAGCGTTCTACCTGCCGTTGCTGCTGGGCGCTCAAGGCCTCCAGGCGGCGCGCGTCGGCGCCGGCACGTTCGACTGCGAGGCGATAATCCTGCTCATCCAGACGCGCCAGCACTTGCCCCTGGGCCACCGTCTCGCCCGCTTCCACAGCAACCGACAGCACCCTCCCCGGGACCTCTGCGGCAATCTTCGGATCCACGTTCGACTGCAGCCTCCCCAGAGAGGCTTCGGTCTCTTCAACAAGTTGCTGACCAACCACCACGGTCGTAATCAACACCGCCGGCCGTTCCGGCGGCGCGACTGCTTCTTCCTTGCCGCAGGCGGCCAAGAACAGAACGGCCAACAGAGACCATCTGTTTCTGATGCGAATCGCCATATTCAACATTCCCGGTTGACGCTGGTTTGGTCCAGATCCTGCCATTCGTGGCGTGGATCGGGATGCACATTTTGTTCAAATTCAGATTGCTGCCCTGCGGCGCTGCTTGAAGCCTTTCATCCACACCGACAAGCGCCTTCCCAAGTCCGGAACAGACGCGCAGTACACCCGCCCATGGGGGCGAATGAATGGATAACAGCCATGGAGCTGGCGACAGGATTTGAACCCGCGACCTGCCGATTACAAATCGGCTGCTCTACCAACTGAGCTACGCCAGCAAAAGATCGGAAGCGCCCGACTGAGCCGCGCCAAGGATACCGGCTTAAACGGCAGCAGCTCAAGGATGACATATTGTGCCGATACAATTAGCCGATACACTCATCAGCGCCGCCGCCGTTGGACACGACCCAGATCCGAGGTTCACACACTCATGCACGAGATGTCACATCTTCACCCCATCCGATTCCAGGACGAATCAGCGCGCTACCTGACTGAATGGAACGGGGTGGCGCTCCAGGGGCATTACCTGATCGAAACCCGGCGCAAAAACAACCCCCCCGCCTCCTGCGTGCCCGTTGTGCTGTTTCCCGGTGGATTTGACCCCGTGCGCGGCAGTTTCGGTGATGCCTTGATTCAAGGTCTGCTCGATCATCCCGCAGTGAGCGCGGTCTATGAAGCCCATTACGAACATCAGGGTCGCGGTGGCTATGTGGACATCACAGCCGTTCTGCATGATTTGCAATTGATGTTGACCGACGGAGCACAACGGCCCTTGCTGGTGGGCATGAGTTTGAGCACCTCTTCATTAAGCTGCGCCCTGCATGCGACCCTGGCGGCCGGCCACACGCCGACAGCCAGCGGCTTGGTGCTGATCGGGCCGTACATCGCGGGCTATGAAACCTGGCTAGCCCGGGCGCTCGCACCTTACTACCGGCGCAAAAAAATCCGTCAGCGCATTCTCAAGCACTGCGGGCACCCCTACCTGTTCGACAACAGCGATCGCCTGAAAGCCTGGTGGCATGGCCGCCCTCCCTTCCGCCGATTTCTGGAAGAGGGGCATTTCGCCGATTTCAGTGCGCGCCAGACGGTCGGCATGAGCCTGGTCTATTTCCGCCTCGACACCCTCTCGGGACGCGGGCGACGCATCATGCAGCGCGTGTTCAATGCGCGCCTGCACCCGGAAAAGATCCCTGGCCACCATCGCGCACTACGTTATCTCACCGAGGCCGATTCCATCCTGCTGCGCGCCTGTGAGGCCCATTTGCACCCAGCACCATCCGCCGCTCCGGCCGTTGCCCACTTCACGCCAGCCCGCGAGCCAGCCAGATGATTGCTCAGGCTTGCTCGGCGCGCGGCGTGATCCAGCGCTGATCCAGCACACGCAACATCAGGCTCAGGCCAATTCCAGCCAGCATGGGCGTGAGTAACTCCGGGCTATACCAGTGCAGCCGCTCGGGATGAAAGGCCAGCTTCTCGATCACCACATCGCCAAGCCAGGCATAGAGCGCGATCTTGGGGAAAGAGCCGATCAAGGTCCCCAAGACCATATCCCGCAAGCGCAGGTTCATCACCGCCAGAAACCAGTTGACAGGCGGCAACGCGAAAAACAGCAAGCGCAGATGGATCACGCTGATCAAGCCGTGATTCCCAAAATGCGCTTCCACCCGCTGCATGATGCGGCCAAAGACCCGCATCACCGCTGCCCGCCCCAGATGCCGACCTGCCAGATAGATGATCACACTGGCCACATTCAAGGTGAGCACGCCCATCACAATCCCGCCCATCGCCCCATAGAGCGCCGCGGCAGCCAGCACCACCAGCACGCAGGGCACATTGAGGACAATCACGGCGATCCCGGCCAAGGCAAACTCGGTCGCTCCCAGCCAGCCGGCCTGAAGCTGCCAGCCCCGCAGAGCCGCCAGATGGGCGCCGAATTGTTCCCGATCGGTGAAACGACCCAGATCCAAGGACCGGTATGCCAAGACCAGAACAACCAGCAAGATGAGGGCCAGCATGACCCGCAGCAGCGTGGCGCGACCAATGCTCGCCTCTTGTTCCGATCCCGGACTTGGCTGATTCATCCCTGCTCCCGTCGCAGCGTTCCCGGCAACAGGTAGTCGCTCACCTGAATTTCGGGGTGCAACGCCAGCATGCGATGAATCATCTCCCGTTGCCGGGGACGTAAAGTCGATCCGCCAGTGCTTGCCAATATCGACCCCTCTTGGGCATTGCGCGACATCGTGCGTCCCATGCGCGCCATCGCCACCTCGTCCGCGGCCGGCAAGCTCAAGGCCGCCAGCAGGTCTGGAATCAGCGCGGTTCCCTGGACGCACAGATCCTCATAGCGCAACACCGCCTGGAAAAAACCCGGCGGGTTGCGCTGCAAATCCAGCACACGATCCATCTTGGACAACCAGCCGATGGCCAGGAAAGCGGCCAAGTCCTCGGGAATCTGCTTCTGGTAATGGGCTTGCTTGTACAGTGGCGCCAGCGCGCCCGGATTGCGTTTCATCGGATTGATCAATGCCAAGAGCCGCAACACCATGGTTTCCAGTCGCACCTTGCGCGCGAGACGCATCAAGGGCACCCGCATCAGCATTGCGAAAAAGGAATCCACGGTATCGGTTGCATTGCGATAAAGGAACAGATGCCGGTCATCCGGCAGATCGCGAGCCAGCAGATCCGCTGCGAACACCACCACGCCGCGCAGCTTGATCACCACCGATTGCGCTGCGGGATTGGCGCCACGCAGATGCGCCACCAACAACCGGGTGCAGGCTGCCGTAATCCGGCCAAGTTGAGCTTCGTCCGCAGCCGTCGCCCCCTCGCGCAACAACACCAGCTGGCTATAGAAATCCGGCTCGGAAACAGAAACAGTTCCCGCCGCATCACCCAGTAATCGACACAGCAGCGTCGATCCGCAGCGCCCGGTGCTGTGCAGGAAGATGACCGGGGTGCGCGCCAGGGCATCCGGGATTTCGGCAGCCAGAGCCATCACGGCGGCATAAGGCACTGCATGCAATTTCACGGCATGACGCCGCTGTGCTTCGTAGAGAAAGGGATGATCATCAACGAGATTGATGCCCTCAGGCGTCTCCACGAAGATCACCTGCTGCCGAGTCGGATCCAGGCAATACGGTGTCAGGCGCCGGGATGCGGATTGCCACAGGGCCCTGAAATCCTGGCGCTCCAGGGGGCGGGTACGAAAATCGCTGGCGTCGGCAAATCCGTCGAGCAGCGTCCGGCGCTTGGGACGCAGGACCTGCAACGAGTCACTCCATAGCGGTTCGGCTACGGATTGCATCTCATTAGGCTGCATCATAAATGCGTTCTCTCTGTTTTCGTTTTCCATTCAATCATTCCGGGAAAGCCAGGTGAGGGTGCCTACTGATAGGGATGTCGACCACTCTCACCGTTTCTCAAGAACTCAGCTCAGCCGAGCGACGCGCCACCCGACTCTTTGCCGCTGTCACTCACAAGCGACTGGCCGCCAGGAATGCTCGGCATCAGGCACGGTTGCCGAGCGCACCACCATGAAATTCCGCTCCAGGTCCCGGTAGCGGGGCTCAATACGCGCAGTCACACCCAATGCCTTCATCTCGGCAACTCGCCGCAAGGCGCCCCCCGGCTCGGCAAACAGACCCAGTGAGAGACCGTTACGCATCGGCCCAGTGGTCACCACGGCCAGATCCTGGACGCCCAGATCCGCGAGCCGCCGCTGCTCTTCGCGGGCTGCGGCGAGCGTCGCCAAAGGGGGAAAATACACCCAGTCGGCCACCTTGTCGCGCCGGGCTTCCTGGACCAACCTGGCATTGAATTCAGGCGCCGCAAATCGTTTCAAGCCCGTCCGTATTTTCCCCTCGTCCAGCGGACCGGTTCGCCAGCACCGATCCCGAACCCCCGCCTCAGATCGCCCATCCGGTGCTGGAGCCGGGACGGGGTCAGCGCCACGCTCGGTCCTTACGATCGGAGGCGCCTGAAATTCCGGCTCAGGCGCAGCGACAGGCTTCAGCACCTGCAAGACTGCGGCGCCCGGCTCGCTGGGCTGGCGGGCAGGATGGGTCCCACGCAACTGCCAAATACCCAGCAATATGCAGGCCAGCAGCAGGCCCATGACCATTACGTGAAAAACCTTAATCACCCGCCATCACCGCCAGTCCCCACAGCACCAGATCCGGTTCGATCCGGCTGGCAAATGGCAGGAGTTCATGGGCCCACAGGGCATCACCCCCCGTCAGCACCACCGTCATCCCGGACCCCAGCGGGGTACGGGCCGCCGCCACGATCTGGGCACAGCAGCCGACCACGCAGTGGGTCACCCCCCAGGCGACACAGGCATCAGTATCACGCCCCAGGCCACCCTGCTCCAGCGACTCCAGGTCCTTGACCTGGGAGCCCACGCGCGCCGTCCCGCCCAACAGGCTGCGCTGTAACATTTGCCGTCCCGGCGCGATGATGCCTCCCAGATGCTGCCCCGTTTCATCCAGGACATCAGCCGTCAGCGCCGTTCCCAGATCCAGGATGCAGACGGGTCCCGGCCAGCGCAAGCGAGCCCCCACCAGCGCTGCCCAGCGATCCGCGCCCAGCCGCAGCGGATCGACATAGGCGCAACGGACCCCGAATGCCTCGGCTTGCGGCACGACAGGGTGCACCGGACATCCCCAGCGTTGCGCCAAGGCCTGTCCGAACGCCGCCGTGCGCGCCGGATCGGTCACGCTGCACAACCACACGGCCGCCGGTGGCACGGCTGACGGCCAGATCTCGGCCAGCGAGCCAGCGGGATCCTGCGCCGCGTACAAGGCCTCCCCCCGTGCCGAAAATTCCAGCGCTCCGGCCGGTCGGCAGGCCCACTTGATGCGGGTATTGCCCAGATCCAGCAGCAGCTTCATCCCGGCAACGCCCGCGCACTGACCTCACCAGACCAGTAGGATCGGATACCGTCTTGATGGCGCACCCGCAGCGCGCCGCGCTTATCAACCCCCAGTGCCGTTCCTTCGTACCACTGACCGTTCTGCTCCACCCGCACCACGCGGCCAGCCAAGACATCACGCGCTGCATAATCGGCCAGGAAAGGTGCCAAGCCCTGATCGGCAAACACATCGAGACCCTGCACCAGATCGACGATCAACTGCTGCGCAATGCGATTGCGATGGGGACGCGCCACGCCAAGGATGCGACTGAGATCCGTCCAGGGCTGATCCACCTGACCCAGCGCCTCGGGCGCCAAATTCACGTTGACACCCACGCCCACCACCACCTCGCAGGGTCCGCCGGTCTCACCGCGCACATCGATCAGCACCCCGCCCAACTTGCGTCCCTGCCAGTGCAGATCATTGGGCCATTTCAGCCCGATCTCCTGCGCCCCGAGCTGGCGCAGGGCGGAGGCGGCCATCACCCCCACCGCGAGGCCCAGGGCGGAAAAATCCGCCGGCAGTGCTGCGAAGGTGTAGGCCAGTGACAGCGGAATCTGCCCACCCAGCGGCGACTGCCAGCTGCGCCCGCGACGCCCGCGCCCCGCCCACTGGAACTCCGCCAGACACAGCCGCAGCTGCGTTCCAGCGGGTTGGCGCAAGAGTTCCAGATTGGTGGAATCGACTGCAAAGGGCAGGTGAAAGGCCCCGATCCGCGCAGCCAGCTCGGACGGCAAAGCGTGCAGGATCGCCTCCCGATCGAGCAATTCCAGCGGCGCTGCCAGTCGATAGCCCTGACCGCGCACCGGCAGCAGCTGCACGCCCATCTCGACCAATTGACGCAGTTGTTTCCAGACCGCAGTCCGGCTCACTCCCAGCTCGTGGGCCAGGGCCGCGCCGGACACCACCGCGCCCCCGGCCAAGGCCTGCACCAAATGGTTCTGGACATCGGTCAGCTCGCCGCTGGACTCAGGCACTGCTCACCCCCGCAAGCGCCGCAACAGCATCACCCGCTCGAAGCGGTGTTCATTGCCCGCCCTCAGCCGCCGGATGTTTTCGCGATGGGTATAAAAAACGAAAGCAGCCATTAACACCGCGAAAAGACCCAAGGGAGAGGCAATGCCCTCCGGCGTGCCGAAAGCCACATACAGCGGCGCGACTGCGGCGGCCAAAACGGTCGCCAGCCCCACATAACCACTCAGAACCAGTACCAACAGCCAGGCGCCAAAAATCCAGATCACCCCCGCCGGCATCAAGCCCAAGACGACGCCGAGCAGGGTGGCCGCTCCTTTGCCGCCGCGAAAACCGTGAAAGAGGGGATAAACATGGCCCAGTACGACGGCGAAGGCGCAAAGCACCGGCAACCAGGGCAATTCCGGGCCGGCGCCGAAGGGCAGGGCAGGAATCAGGGTGACCGCCAGCACCCCCTTGCCGGCATCAATGGCCAGCACCGCCACCGCCATCCCTCGCCCCAGCACCCGCAGGGCATTGGTGGCCCCCGCATTGCCGCTGCCATGCTGGCGCACGTCCACCCCACGCAGTCGACCCAACAGGAGACTGCCCAGCACCGACCCCAGCAGGTAACTCAGCAACAGCTTGATCAATAAACCCATGGCGGCGATATTCCTCGATTCATCCCATTGAATGGAAAAACCTAATGGCCTTGAATGGGCGCCGAAGAACCCAGCCAAGCCGCCCCGGCCGGGTGGCGGGTGGCGAAACCTTCTGGCAAATGCAGCCAGCAGGTATCCAGAGGCGCGGGATCGGCCTGCACGGCATAGGTCATCAGACGATCCTCGCGGAATCCGTGTACCGCCATCGTCCGTCCCGCCGCATCGCTCATGAGCATCCGTTCGAGTCGCTCGGCATCGAGCCGCAAGCCGTCCAAAGCCACCAACACATCGCCACAGGCCATGCCCGCGCGCGCCGCCGGCCCCTGCGGCGCGACCCATTCCACGCGCAAGCCCTCCGCAATGACGCGCACCCGCAGCCCCAGATCCGAACGCCGGCCACTACGGGGTGGCAAGCCATATCCCCCGGTATCGCGGGCATCGCGCGCGCAAGCCCAATGCAGATCCACCCCGAAATCCGCCAGCAATTCGGTGACTGGTAATTCTTCGCGGCCGTGAACCCAATCGCGCAACTGCCCTCCCGCCGCGTCTCCGGCAAGGGAAGCGACCAACGCCTCAAACCCCGCCTCGGGCAGGGGGATCGCCTTTTGGCCATGATCCTGCCACAGGCGGCGCATCACCTGATCGAGACTCACGGCATTTGAAGATTCCCGGCGCAGCATGAGGTCGAGACACAGGGCAATAACGCTGCCTTTGGTGTAATAGCTGACAGTGTGATTGGGCGTGGCTTCGTCGGGCTTGTACAGTTTGATCCAGGCATCGAAGCTGGCATCCGCAACGCTTTGCCGGAAGCTGCCCGGGGTGCGCCGCAGCCGGGTCAGGGTATGCGCGAGCCGGCCGAGGTACTGCGGCGCCCCGATGCAACCGGAACGCACCAGCGCCAGATCGTCGTAGTACGAGGTGATGCCCTCGAACACCCACAACTGGCGCGTATAGGCCTCGGCGCTAAGGTCCGCCCCCACGAGCGGCGCGGGCCGGATCCGCTTGACGTGCCAGGCATGGAAATACTCGTGGCTGCACAGCCCCAGCAATTCCGCGTAATCCGCCGAAACCGCCGATTCCTCGATCTGGGGCAGGGTCTTGCGTTGGGCCAGCAGCGCGCAACTCGTCCGATGTTCCAAACCCCCATAGCCGTCACCCGCCAGTCGCAGCAGGAAATGATAGCGGTCCATCGGCAGGGGCTCACCGAACAACTGCCCCTGCCAGGCACAGATGCGCGCCAGATCACCCCCTAGTCGCGCCAGGTCCGCCTGGGGGTCGGCGTCCAGCGCCCACAGGACATGGGGCACGCCGGCCACCGTGAAGACCTGTTGCGCCAATGGCCCCATCAGTGCGGGGCAATCGATCAAGGTCTCATAATCGGCCGCCCGGTAGCGCCCGAAGCCCTGCCCATCCACGGCCACGGGGTCCAGTGCCGTGGCCAGGCGCCAATTCGCGCACGGAGCGGCGACATCCACCTCAATCTCCGTCACTGCCACATCCAGCGGCTCAAGGAACAGGCTGCTGCCGTTGAAAAAGCCCCAGTGGCCATCGAGATAAGCGCCGCGCACCGAGGTATCGCGGGCATAGACTTCCCATACCAAATCCAGAGACCCGCCCGCATGTGTCGCCTGCCAAGTGGACTTGTCCAGCTTGGTCATAGGAACAGCACGACCGGCGTCATCGCGGGCCTCCAGCGTCACCACATGGCGGGCAAAGTCGCGGATCAAATAGCTGCCCGGAATCCAGGCCGGCAAGCGCAAGCGCTGTCCGGGCAAGGCTTCGGGCAAATGGCAACGGACCCGATAGCCGTGTTCGGCGGGCTGGGGCATCTCAAGCTGGTAGCGCAATAACATCACTTCATCCACGAACGAAAAACGGGCGTGCCAAAAACAGCACGCCCGCCTGAAAGTGTGTGGATTTTAAGGGTCAGGGTCAACGGCTGACGCGCAAGGTCCCGTCAGCGGCACGCAGCACTCGCACCCGCTCGCCCAGCATGAATGGCGCCATGGACGGATCAACCGCCTGGGCCACGGCAATCACGCTGCCATCGGTCAGGCGGACGGTCACTTCAACGCCCTGCTGGCGGCTGGCACGTTCTTCAGCCGCCTGTCCAGCCACGGTACCCGCAGCGGCTCCGGCGGCGGTGGCCACGCGACGACCCGTGCCACTGCCGACTGTGCTACCCAGTACACCACCCAACACAGCACCACCAACTTGGCTGACCACTGAACGGTTGCCCTCGATCACTATCGCCCGGATGTTCTCGATCACTCCGGTTTGAACTTCAAGCCCGCGCTGAGCCTGATCACGTTGGTAAACACCGGGAGACTGGCTGGGTGCACAAGCGGAAAGCCCAAGCACAACAATCGCTGCCGACAACCCGATCCAGATTCTTTTCATCCCATCCTCCTAGTTATCTCGATGCCATCTTTTGGAGCGTGCCTTTTTCACGCTTCGACGGTCGAGTCTAACATTCGTTCCCGGTTGATAGGCATGCAGCACTCCCAGGAAGATGATGGCCCATGTGAGCAAGATTCAATTGAGTGAGTCAATTCAAAGGGGGTTGCTGGCGAAATCCCAAATGAAGCAGTCCATCCAGGCGGCGATCAAAGAACTTGGCCGTGATTCGAATCACGGCCAAAAGGTGCCGCCGGTTTCATTTTCCGCTCAGGCCGCCGACGGCAGACGATGGCGCTCGTACAGGAAGCGCAAACCTTCGGCGCGGTAGTGATGGAAGGCCGGGTCTTCCGCCAGCGCCATGCGCGCGCGCGGGCGAGGCAGGTCGATGCTGAGAATTTCCCCCACGGTGGCCGCGGGTCCATTGGTCATCATCACGATGCGATCGGACAACAGCACGGCTTCGTCCATGTCGTGGGTGATCATGACGATGGTATTGCCGAGCCGGGCGTGGATGTCCATGACGGTTTCCTGCAGGGTCGCTCGCGTCAGGGCATCCAGCGCGCCGAAGGGTTCGTCCATCAGCATCACCTTGGGCTCCATGGCGAGCGCACGGGCGATCCCAACCCGCTGCTTCATGCCGCCGGAGATCTCATTGGGACGCTTGTGGCGCGCATGGGTCATGTTCACCAGTTCCAGGTTGTGCTCGATCCATGCGTGCATTTCGGCGCGGGTCTTGCGGCCGCGAAACACCTGACGCACGGCCAGGGCCACGTTCTCATAGGCGCTGAGCCAGGGCAGCAGGGAATGGTTCTGGAATACCACTGCCCGCTCCGGCCCCGGACCACTCACCTCCCGGCCGTCCAGGATGACGCCGCCAGTGCTCGCCTGATACAGGCCGGCGATGATGTTGAGTACGGTGGACTTGCCGCAGCCGGAATGACCGATCAGGGAGACGTATTCCCCCTGGGCAATGCCCAGGTTGACGTCCTGCAAGGCAGTGAACGGCCCCTGTGGGGTGGGGAAAGTGATGGAAACCTGCGTCAGTTCGAGATAGGACTGGGCCATGGCAATGTTCCTCGTTCAGCGGGTGATGGCGGATTTGTCCCAGGACAGCGCACGCTGCAGCAACAGCATGCCCCGATCCAACACCAAGCCGATGAGACCAATGGTCAGCACGGCCACCATGATCCGGCCCAGCGACTGGGGATTGCCGTTCTGGAATTCGTCCCAGACGAATTTGCCCAACCCCGGATTCTGCGACAGCATCTCGGCGGCGATGAGCACCATCCAGGCAACTCCCAGCGAGAGCCGCAGCCCGGTGAAAATCATCGGCACCGCCGAGGGCAGCACGATCTTGCGCACATGGGTAATCCACCCCAGCCGCAGCACCCGGCTGACATTGACCAGATCCTTGTCAACCCCCGCCACACCAACCGCAGTATTGATCAGCGACGGCCACAAGGAGCACATCATCACGGTGATGGTGGACACCAGATAGGATTTGGCAAACAGCGGGTCCTCGCTGACATAGGCCGCGCTCACCACCAGCGTCACCAGCGGCAACCAGGCCAGCGGCGAAACCGGTTTCAGCAGCTGGATCAGCGGATTGACGCTGGCATACAGGCCACTGCTGAGACCGATCAGCACCCCGAGCGGGACGGCAATCAACGAGGCCAGGAGAAATCCGCTCATCACTGTGACAAGGCTGGTGCCGATCTGGTCGGGAAAGGTGGGTCGGCCGGTATAGGGCCGAATCTGCACGTCTGCCTGGGGATCCTCTGCCAGCCGGGCGGCGGCGCGCTCCTGTTGGCGGAAGTTGAAGGCGGCGGCCTTCTCGCGTTCCTGGAGGAATTCATGGTAGAGGCCCCGGGCCTCACGGGCTGTTTCCATGGGCCCCGGAAACTGGCCCAAGGAGGTATTGATCTGGCTGGCACCGATCTGCCAGAACAGCAGGAATGCCAGCATGCCCAGCACAGGCAGAATCAGTGCCCGCGCCCACGACAGCGGTGAAAACGTCCATTGCGGCAGGCGCAGTCGGTTGAATCGGCTCATCCAATGCATCCCCCGATGAATGAGGCTTGCCCGTGGGACGGGAAGCGATTCCGCGTGCGTGTTCATGACTCTGGATCTCCCGAGAAGGGGCCGGATCAGGCGCAAGCCCGATCCGGCGTGGGACATGCGCCCTGGATCAGGGCTGTTCATTGCCTTTCAGTCCAATGGCGAACTGATTCAGGTAGGCGTTGGGTTTGCGCCCGTCGAACTCGATGCCGTCCAGCGGGCCCTTGCGCGGCGGCTTGAACGAGAAGTCCTTGCTCAAATCGGGGAAATCAGCAGCCTTGATCTTGCCTTCAGCGACCAGTTCCCTGGCGGCGGCCAGATAGATGTCACCGCGATAGGCTTTCTTGGCGGCGTCCAGATACCAGCTGTCCGGCTTTTGCTCCGGGATATGACCCCAGCGCCGCATCTGGGTCAGCCACCACACCGCGTCCGAGGCATAGGGATAGGCGTAATAGCCGCGGAAGAACTTGTTGAAATCCGGGATGGGCCGCTTGTCACCCTTCTCGAATTCGAAGGTCCCGGTCATGCTGTTGGCGATCACCCGCTCCTCGGCACCCACATAGTTGGGCTTGGCGATGATGCGCACTGCCTCCGGCCGGTTGGCGTTGTTGTTGGCATCCAGCCAGGCTGAGGCACGGATCAGGGCCTTGACCATGCGCACTGTGGTATTAGGATTTTTCTCGGCAAAGGACTTGGTCATGCCGAATACCTTGTCGGCGCCATCGGGCCAGAGGTTCTCGCTGGTCATGACCGGCACGCCCAGCCCCTTGAAGACGGCCTGCTGGTTCCACGGTTCACCCACGCAATAACCCACGGTGGTGCCTGCGTCCATGGTCGGCACCATCTGCGGTGGCGGCACTACCGACAACATTGCTTCCGCCTTGATGTTGCCGCTGTTATCGCCCTTGGCCGGTGCATAGAAGCCGGGATGAATGCCGCCTGCCGCCAGCCAATAACGCAATATGTAATTGTGGGTGCCGATGGGAAAGGTCATGCCCAGATTGAAGGGCTTGCCGTTTTTCTTGTAAGACTCCAGCACGGGCTTAAGCGCCGCCGCACTGATGGGATGCACCGGCTTGCCATCGGCCTGGGGCACCTGCTTTTTCATCTCCGCCCAGACCGCATTGGACACCGTGATGGCAGCGCCGTTATAGGACAGGGTCAAGGGCGTAATCACCTCGGCAGCCGTGGTGGTGCCGGTGGCCGCCAGCAGCGGCATGGGCGCCAGCATGTGCGCTCCGTCGAGCTCGCCGGTGACCACTCGGTCGAAGAGCACCTTCCAGTTGGCTTGGGCCTCCAGGGTGACGTACAGGCCCTCATCCTCGAAATAGCCCTTCTCGTAGGCCACTGCCAGCGGTGCCATGTCGGTGAGCTTGATGAAACCGAGCTTGAGTTCCTCTTTTTCGGGCGCGCCCACCGCCGCGCTGGCTGAAGGACTGGTAACCAGACTGGCGCCGAGCAAGCTCAAGGCCAGCGTGACCGCCGATGCCAGGCCGCGCAGCGGGGTGGATTTGAAGAAAGACCTGTTCATGAAGACTCCTGTGTGGAAGAGGAAGGATTGGAAAGATTTGATATCGAGGCGTCCCCAGCGATTGCAGGGGACGCCGCGGAAAATTCATCGAGATAAGCAAGTGGCGCGCGTGGATCGAAAATCCGCCCATCCAGGAAACGGTCGGGACCCATGGCAATCGGCTGGCTGGCAGCTAGCGTCCAGGGCAGTGCATGTTCCCCTTCCGTTTTCATCGTCATGGCCGGGGCGGGCAGGCCCAGCAGCGCGGCCGCCTCCCGGAACAGATCGGGGCGATACACTTGTGCCGCAGCCTGCTGCCAATCCGTGGGCGCTGCCAGCCGGTCCCAGCGCACCATCTGGGTCAGGAACCACAGGCCGTGAGAGATCCAGGGGAAGTTGGCGGCGTAACGGAAAAACACATGGAAGTCCGGCAGGGCGCGCAGCGCCTCCCCCGGCACATAGGCCATCTGTCCCGTCATGGAGCGGCGCATCAGCTCGGCTGGCACATTGACATAGGCCTCCTGGGCGAGCAGATCGGCGGCCTCGGCGCGATGGCCCGGCTCGTCCAGCCATTGCGCCGCCTCCAGCAAGGCCAGGAGCAGGGCGCGATGGGTATTGGGATGGCGTTCGGCCCAGGCGCGGGTCACACCCAGCACTTTTTCGGGGGCGTTGTTCCACAGCTCATAACCACTGATCAGGATGCAGCCGATCTCCCGGGCGACCGCTTGGCTGTTCCAGGGCTCGCCGACGCAGAAACCGTCAATGAGCCCGGCTTCCAGGTGATCGGTCATCTGGGGCGGCGGGATCACCACCAGACGCACATCGCGATCGGGATCAATGCCTGCCGCGCTCAACCAGTAGCGCAGTTGATCGTTATGGGCCGAAAAGGAGAACACGGTGGCAAAGGTGAGAGCCGGCCGCCCCGCGCGTCGATCCGCCTCGATCACCGCCTTGAGGGCGCGTGCCGTGCAGGGTCGCTCGGTCATGGCGTTCGGATTCGCTTCCAGCATGCGCTGATGCAGTGCGCGGGACACGGTAATGGCATTGCCGTTCAATCCCAGGCTGAAGGCGGTGACCACAGGCTCGATACCGGCTCCCGGCACCCCCTGGCCTGCCGCCAGCGCCATGGGAGCCAGCATATGCGCGCCATCCAGTGCCCCACTGTCCACCTTGTCGCGGATATTGGCCCACGAAGGCTCCCGACACAGACGCACGCTGAGCCCATGACGCCGAAACAACCCCTGCTCCTGCGCCACGACCAGCGCGGCGCAATCGGTGAGTGGAATGAAGCCCAGCCGCACATGGCTGAGTTCCAGATCCTGATGGCTCGCTTGATGGTCCAATGCCCGCTCCTGGCCGATAACCCAAAAAAATCCATAAAAAAAGCGCCACTGGATTCCCGCATGATGAACGGGTCCAGGACGCCTTTGTCCTCCAAGCCACTAGGGGTAGCCGTGTGATTCTTGAACCCTGCCCGCCTTTGGACCGGGGAAGAATCGCTTACTTAGCCTAATTGCATGCTTCGTGCCACATCTTGTTTTCCCTGCAGATGCACGAGTTACAAAAAAAGACGGCTCCGGCAGCGCCGAAGCCGTCAAATGGCATTGCTGCCATGGTGCGCCGGGGAGGAATCAGGCACGACAACAGTGCATCGGGCGCCGGGGTCACCGGCGCAGCTCGAACGCCCGCGTCATGCGGTCAGAACTTGAACTCACCCATCAGCCAGATTTTCTGGGTGTCGGTAGCGAAAGTATCCGCCTGGTAATCCGCATATTTCAGGGTCAGCGACAGGTTGGGCGTCACCGGCTTGGTCGCCATCACATCCCATTCGGTGCCATAGTCCTGGTCGCCGGCATCGGACTTGAAATCATGCACCATGGCCGTGAGGGTCACCCCCATCACCGCGCCACTTACCGTCAGGAAATTATCCTGCAGGCCCTTGCCCCCCGCGATCGAGTCGCCGAGAAACTTGTCCGCCCAGCCATTGAAGACATGCTTGGTTGCCAGCGGGGTCTGGAAGTTATAAACCCCGTCTCCACCCAGCACTTCGCGTGATAATTTGACCGTGATGCCGGACAGGACAGCTCCGGCCTCGATCAGATAGTAGTCCGCGTCCACCGCAGGCCCGGAATCCTGATAATCCCCTTGCTGGGCATACTCCAGGGTGTACAGCAGCTTGGCAGGCCCGGCGGGCATCGCGCCCTGGGCGCGCAGCCCCAACGTCTGGGTATCCTGGGTCGGGCCGGCAGCCAGTTCATAATCCAGCAAATAGCCGTAGCCGATGAGCTTGGCCCAAGGCGCCAGGTCATAGGCCGCGTTCAGGAGATGGGCGCTCAACTCGATTTCATCGAAAGTGATGTTTTGGACCCGGTCCAGATAGGCGTAGGTGAGCACCGTCTTGGACAGGGATTTGTTCTGGATACTGAAAGCATCGAAAGTCTGCTCGTTCTGGCGCCAGCCTACGTTGCCCACGAAACGGGCGTTGTCGAGGATGATGCGCTGGCGTCCCAGCTTCATGTCGGTGTCGTAAAAACCACCGTAACTCAGATAGGCCTGGTTGAGCTCGGTGTCAGCCGGATCCGCGACAACCGGGAACTGCGTCTTGCCGTTGTCGGTGCTGTTGTAGTCCTTCCCCAGGAAGGCATCGACGTGTTCGAGCTGGACGTAGCCCCCGAAGCCATTGAGATCGCGCGTTTTATAGCCCAGCCGCAGTCGGCCGGTATAGGCGGCAGCTTCCTCGTCAATCCCGTCCTGGTCGACCCATTCGCCGCGCAGGCGATAATCGACATCCACCTTGCCGCGCGTGATGGCCGCCGTCAGCGGATCGGTTTCCGTTGCCCCCAAGGCGGTCCCGGAACAGACCGACAGGGTCGCAACAATCGCCCATCCTGCGGTTGCGCCTGCATTTTTTTTCAGCATGCTGTTTCTTCCTGTGTCCTGAGTCACGATTGATGGTCCTGCCCCGGATTCGGGCGGGCAGAGCAAAAAAAAAACGACGCGACCCCGGCGCAAGCGCTGGGATCGACGTCGTTGTCTTGGAATGAGGCAAATCGTCTTTGACTGGCCTCCAAACAGCTCACTGCAATAAAACTGCCACAATTGCCGATGACCGCAGAAACACGGCAACACCGCGCAGGGCAAGCCATCGGCTTAGGCTGCAGTTCCTCGAAACGCACCAAGATAATCGGGTTGGCGGGCGAAAGGCCCTCTTTCAGTGCTTAGCCGCAAGTCGTCAACCGAGCAGCTCAGCCATCTCCACCACCGTACGGGCCACATCGGCCAAGCGTTGGTTGCGATCCATCGCCAGTTTGCGCAGGGCCTGGTAGGCGGTTTCCTCGTCCATGCCGCGTTTTTTCATCAGGATCCCCTTAGCGCGATCCACCACCTTGCGTTCGGCCAGGGTGTTGCGGGTCTTTTCCAGTTCATCGCGGAGCGCCTGGAACTCCTTGAAACGAGCCACCGCCACTTCCAGAATGGGCTTGACCCGGCGCGGATTGATGTCGTCCACCACATAGGCGCTGACCCCCGCTTTCACCGCCTGACGCATGATGTCGGCATCGGCCGACTCGGCATACATGACCACCGGCCGGGGGAAGTCCCGGCTGATATGGCGAACCGATTCCAGCGTGTCGCGGTCCGGCACGTCCATATCGACGATGATCACGTCGGCCCCGCTGCGCTGCAGCTCGGCCAGCAGGTTCACGCCGCGCAGCGGACAATTGAACACAGCGTAGCCGGCATCGGTCAGCGCCTGGCGCAAAATGGCGCCGCGACCGGGGTCATCGTCCACCAGCATCACTTTCAACATCGCCGAACCATCACGATCCCCGCCGCTCTGAATGCCAGAGCCCAACGGGCCCTCAAGCAAGAAGAACGCCACATCCGCCACCATTCCCCTTACTCGACCCGGAGACCGCTTGCATGAATACCCTGGCCCTGGTGATTTTTTTGATCTTCCTGCTCGCGGGCGCTGCTGGCGTGATCCTGCCCTTGCTGCCGGGCGTGCCGCTGGCTGCCGTGGGCATCCTGTTTGCCGCCTGGCTGGGGGATTTTGCTTATCTAGGAGTGCGGGAAATCGCCATCGGTGCGCTGCTGGCAGGCCTGTCGCTGGCGCTGGACTATCTCACCACGGTGCTGGGGGCGCGCTACTACGGTGCCAGCACCCGTGGCGTCTGGGGCGCGTTGATCGGCGCGGTCGTGGGTGTGGTCTTTTTCCCGCCTTTTGGCTTCCTGCTCGGCGCCGTCGTGGGCGCCATCGCGGCGGAACTGGCGAGTGGGCGAGCGCCGGCCGAGGCCGGGCGGGCGGGGCTGGGTACCTTGATCGGCACCCTGGGCGGCGTGGTGGTCAAGGGCCTGCTGATTGCGGCCATTGCGCTGATGTGCCTGCCACCGCTGATTCGAGCGCTGTAAGGGTTCCCGTCGGCTCGGCCAAGGCGGCGACCCGTTGGCTGCCCAGGCGCCGCAGCCAGGCCCGGGCTCTGCGCTGGCGCGGGGGAACGCGGATGCCGGGCGCGACGTCACACAAGGGCCGCAATACGAAGGCGCGCTGCGTCAGACGGGGGTGGGGCACCTGCAAACGCGCCGTCCGCATCCGCCGCGCGCCATAAAGCAACAGATCCAGATCCAGCGGACGCGGCCCCCAACGCCGGCGTCCGCGCCGCCGGCCCTGAGCGGCTTCAATGCGCTGCAAAGCCCACAACAAGGACATGGGTGCCAACGCGGTATCCAGCGCGGCCACGGCGTTGACGAACGGCGCTTGATTGCGGCGTCCCATGGGGGCCGAGACATAGAACGGCGAAACCGCCTGCAGCCGACTGAAGGGCAGCCCTCCCAATGCCGCTAGTGCGCGCCGGAGCTGCGCCACGGGATCACCACGATTGCTGCCCAGGCCGATATAGGCCCGTGCCGGGCGGTGATTCATGGCGTGGGCGCGCCCTCGGGGCGGCGCCGCGGGGCTCGACGGCGGCGACGGCGGCGCGAGGGCGCCTCGGTCGCGCTCGCCTGCGGGGTTTTTTGCAACAGGGCTTCCCGCTCCTCGGCAGCCGCAGCCTGAAGCTCGGTCCACCACGCCAGGATCGGCTCGGCCACTTCCCCCGCATGTCCCCGCAACAGCAGGAAATCATAGGCGGCGCGGAATCGGGGATGCGCCAACAGGGCATTGGCGCGCTTGGGCGTGGTCGATTCGAAGCGGGGCTGCAGGCGCCAGATTTCCTGCATGGGCGCCCGGAAACGACGCGGCGGCAAGACCGGCATGGCCGCTTCCACCGCCTCGGTGGCATCGAAATGGGCCTGGGCCGGCGGGATCCCGGCCTCGAGCCGCGCCGCTACGGCCTCGCGTATCGGGCCCCACGCCAGCGCGGCAAACAGGAATGCCGGCGTCACCGGCTTGTCCTCGGCGATGCGCTGGTCGGTGTTGACCATCGCCTGATTCAACAAGCGCAGGGTAGGGCCTTGTTCGCCTTCGCGCCGGATAACCGCCTCGGTGGCCGGAAACAGATAGCCAAACAGGCCATGCTCACGCAACAGGGTGAAGGTCTGCGCCGCATGCCCGCCCAGGAACAACTTGAGGGACTCATCGTAGAGTCGCGCGGGCGAAATATCAGCCAACAAGCCAGCCAGCTCAGTCAATGCCGCCGCCGTGCGCGCCTCAAGCGAAAAGCCCAGCTTGGCGGCGAAGCGCACCGCCCGCAGCATGCGCACCGGATCTTCGCGATAGCGCGTCCAGGGGTCGCCGATCAGCCGCAGCACCCGGTTGCGCAGGTCCGCCATGCCCCCGACATAGTCGTAGATGGCAAAGTCCTCGACGCTGTAATACAGCGCATTGACGGTGAAGTCGCGCCGCCAGGCGTCCTCTTCCAGGCTGCCATAGACGTTGTCCCGCAACACACGGCCGCGATCATCCACCAACACATCGCCATCGCTATCCCCCTCGGCGCCGGCGCCCCGGAAGGTGGCCACTTCGATGATATGGCCGCCGAAATGGACATGGGCCAGGCGAAAGCGTCGACCGATCAGCCGGCAGTTGGAAAAGGTGGCCCGCACCTGTTCGGGCAAGGCATCGGTCGCCACATCGAAGTCCTTGGGCCGCAGTCCAAGCAGCACATCGCGCACCCCGCCGCCCACCAGCAGCTGGAGGCGGGGCAGGCTTCGGCGCCGCCCGCCGGCCCGCCTGCAGTGTTGAGTCTGGCGGGGCCCCACAGCAGGCCCCGTCCAGGCGGAATCCCCA
>PKDC01000001.1 GCA_002862435.1 Pseudomonadota bacterium
GCCGGTGGTTGTAGGAGGCCCGCCCTCGGGCCGATGGGTTGGGTGCCGGTGCCACATCCGGGGTCGATCGCGGCGAGGGCGCCGCTCCTACGGGATTCGGGTGTGGCCGCCGACGTTGATCGCTGGATAGGTCTTTGAATGGGTGCTATTGTCGGCCCTGTCTACAGGACCTGAGGATCCCGGTATGGGCACCAAGTTCTCCGAGGATGTGATTCCGCTGGCCGACCTGAAGGTCAACCCCGGCCGCGTCGTCAAGCATGCGTCAGACGCGCACCGGCCTGTGCTGATCACCAGCCGCGGGCGCGGCGTGGCCGTGGTGCAATCGGTGCGCGACTACGAGGCGGCCGAAGAGGAACGTGCATTCATGCGGGCGGTCGTTGCCGGTCTCGCCGACCTCGAGGCGGGCAGAGAGCTGTCGCTTGCACAGGCCAAGGCGCGGCTTGGTCTGAAGTAGCCGCATGGCCAAGGCCGCCATCCGGTTTGCCGAATCCGCGCTGGCCGATCTGGAGTCGATACGGGCGTGGTACGCCGGACAGGGCGTGCCCGAGGTGGGCGAGCGCCTGGTCGGCGAAATCGTTGCGGGCATCGAGGCACTCGCCGATCATCCGGACATGGGACGCATCGTCCCCGAGTTCGACCAGCCTTTTCTGCGCGAACTGATCCGGCCACCGTTTCGCATCGTCTATCGGCGTGACCCGAAGCAGGTGCGTGTCGTTCGGGTCTGGCGCAGCGAGCGCCTGCTCGACGTGCCGGACGAAGACGCGCCCTGACGTCCCGCCTCTGCCGGCGGGGCCGATCGCGGCGAGGGCGCCGCTCCTACAGGGTCGGTGATTGTAGGAGGCCCGCCCTCGGGCCGATGTGTTGTGTGCCAGGTGCCACATCCGGGGCCGATCGCGGCGGGGGCGCCGCTCCTACGGGGTTCGGGTGTGGCCGGCGGGGCCGATCGCGGCGAGGGCGCCGCTCCTACGGGATCGGTGGTTGTAGGAGGCCCGCCCTCGGGCCGATGGGTTGGTGCCGGTGCCACATCCGGGGCCGATCGCGGCGGGGGCGCCGCTCCTACAGGGCCGGTGGTTGTAGAGGCCCGCCCCCGGGCCGATGGGTTGGGTGCCAAGTGCCACATCCGGGGCCGATCGCGGCGGGGGCGCCGCTCCCACGGGGTCGGTGGTTGTAGGAGGCCCGCCCTCGGGCCGAGATCGTTGGAACGGGGAGCCGAACCATGGACGGCAGACCACATGCCTCGGCGTTGCGGCGGGGGCGTTATTCGGAAGCTGGGCGGGTGTATCTGGTGACTGCGGTAACCCGCGAGCGCACTCCGGTGTTCGGAGATTTTTTTGCGGCCAGGACGCTGGTTCAGGCATTGCGCCTGGAGGAGGCCGAGAAGCGGGCGCGGACCCTGGCCTATGTGGTCATGCCGGACCACCTCCATTGGTTGCTGGAGCTCGGTGAGGGCAGCACGCTGTCCGCGGTTGTGGGGGCCGTCAAATCCGTGACCGCCCATCGTCTGGGGATGCGCATCTGGCAGCCGGGATTTCACGACCGTGCAATGCGCCGCGAGGAGGACCTGGAGAACGCTGCGCGATATCTGGTGGGAAATCCGCTGCGCGCAGGTTTGGTGGAAAAAGCGGGTGATTACCCCCATTGGGATGCGGTGTGGATTTGATGGCACGATCGTAGGAGGCCCGCCCTCGGGCCGATGGGTTGGGTGCCAGGTGCCACATTCGGGGTTGATCGCGGCGGGGGCGCCGCTCCTACATAGGGTCGGTGGTTTAGGAGGCCCGCCCTCGGGCCTATGGGTTGGGTGCCAGGTGCCACATCCGGGGTTGATCGCGGCGGGGGCGCCGCTCCCACGGGGTTGGGGTGTGGCCGCCGGGGTTGATCGCGGCGGGGGCGCCGCTCCTACGGGGTTGGGGGGGTGGCGCGGCGGTTGAGCGAGCGACATGCTAGGCTCGCAACTGTATAGGTTCGTTCTTTCCGGGGTTAAGAATCATGGTAATGAACGCTCGCATAACCATCGACCCAGCCATTTGTCACGGCAAGCCTTGCATACGCGGACTTCGTTATCCGGTCGAGAACATCCTCGAATGGCTCGCCGCGGGCATGACTGCCGAGGAAATTCTCGCTGACTATGAGGATCTCGAGCGCGAGGATATCTTCGCCGCGCTGGCCTTTGCTGCCCGCATCATGCATATCAAACGGGCAGGCATCGAGGCGGCGTGAGGTTCCTGGTTGACGCGCAACTCCCCAAGCGCCTTGCGATCTGGCTGGCTGACGCCGGTCATGACGCGGCCCATACGCTTGATCTCCCGCGCGCCAACCGTACACCCGATGATGAGATCTGCAGGGTGGCCGACGCAGAGAACCGGGTTGTCGTCACCAAGGATGACGATTTTGTGTATTCATTTCTCGTCCAGGGACGCCCAGCTCGGCTGCTGCTTGTCAGCACGGGCAATATTCCCAATGCCGAGTTGCTGGCTTTGTTTCAGGAGCGACTTCCGGCGCTCGCGGTGTCCTGCTCAAATTGCCACTTCGTGGAACTGACCAGAGATTCCATCCTGCTTCACGATGAGTGAATTTGGCCACTTACAGATGGCTGGGCGTCCACGCCTGGTCAGCGCGCCAGCGGGTTGACCTATTGGTGGAGCTGCTTGCCGCTGCGATGGGCCGTTTCCTTGAGGGCGGCGCCGACTGCGCGGTGCAGGCGGATTTTCTGTTCGGGCGGTGCGGTGTGGCCGCCGGGGTTGATCGCGGCGGGGGCGCCGCTCCTACAGGGTCGGTGGTTGTAGGAGGCCCGCCCTCGGGCCGATGGGGGGTGCGGCATCCGGGGCCGATCGCGGCGGGGGCGCCGCTCCTACAGGGTTGAGACCGTTTGGCAATGGGCCATGTCACCACTACGATCATCCCCCGAAGGACTCCGGACGCCCTTGCGATGAAAATTCTGATCCACGGCATCAACTTCGCGCCTGATCTCATCGGCATCGCCAAATACACCGGCGAGATGGCCGGCTGGCTGGCGGCGCAGGGCCATGCGGTGCGGGTGGTGACCGCCCCGCCCTACTACCCCGCCTGGCGCGTGGGGGATGGCTATGGGGCGGGGCGCTATCAACGCGAGAACTGGCGTTGGGACAGCGGCGCAAGCGCCGAACTGTGGCGTTGCCCGCTGTGGGTGCCGGCGCAGCCCGGCGGGGCCAAACGGCTGGCGCATCTGGCGAGCTTTGCCGCGACCAGCGCGCCGGTCATGCTGGCACAGGCGCGCTGGCGGCCGGATCTGGTGGTGGTGATCGAGCCCACGCTGTTCTGCGCGCCGGCGGCCCTGCTTGCGGCGCGCTTGTGCGGCGCCCGGACCTGGCTGCACATCCAGGATCTGGAGGTGGACGCGGCCTTCGATCTCGGTTTGCTGCCCGAGGGCGGTCTGCGCCGCTTCGCGCTGGGCTGCGAGGGGGCGCTGCTGCGTGGCTTCGACCGCGTCTCGACCCTATCCGAGGCGATGCGCGAGCGGCTGATCGCCAAGGGCATCGCGCCGGAACGCGCACCACTGCTGCCCAACTGGGCAGATATCGAATCCATCCGGCCCCTGTCCATCCCAAGCCCCTTGCGGGCCGAACTGAACATTGCGCCGGAGACCGTGGTGGCGCTCTATTCGGGCAATCTCGGCGAGAAGCAGGGGCTGGAGCTGTTGGTGGAGGCGGCCCGTGCGCTGAAGGATGATCCATCCGTGGTGTTCGTGATCGGCGGCGCCGGCAGCGCGAGAGAGCGGTTGATGGCACTGGCCGAGGACCTCACCAACATCCGCTGGATCCCGCTGCAGCCCGCCGAGCGGCTCAATGACCTGCTGAATCTGGCGGACATCCATCTGTTGCCGCAACGCGCCGATGCGGCGGATCTCGTCATGCCGTCCAAGCTCACGGGTATGCTGGCGAGCGGCCGGGCGGTGCTCGCCACGGCATCACCGGACACGCAGGTGGGTCGCGTGGTCGCCGGCTGCGGTGTGTTGGTGCCGCCGGGCGATGGCACGGCCTTGGCCGCTGCGCTGGCGACGCTGGCCGCCGACCCGGCGCGACGCCGGGCACTGGGCGTTGCGGCGCGCGCCTACGCCGAAGAAAATCTGGCCCAGGGGGCCATCATGTCCCGTTTCCAGGACGAGGCCGCCGCGCTGGTGGGCGGTGTTTCCACTGCCACGAGGTAATCCATGAGCAAACGCGCGTTAGTCACCGGCATCACCGGTCAGGACGGTATGTACCTGGCCGAGCTGCTGCTGGCCAAGGGTTACGAGGTCCACGGCATCAAGCGGCGCGCCTCGCTGTTCAATACTGATCGCATCGATCACCTCTACCAGGACCCCCATACCAAGGACCGGCGCCTGATCCTGCATTACGGCGACCTGACGGATGCCACCAACCTGATCCGGGTGGTGCAGGAGGTACAGCCGGACGAGCTTTACAATCTGGCGGCGCAGAGCCATGTGGCGGTGTCCTTCGAGACGCCGGAATACACCGCCAATTCCGACGCCATGGGCACGCTGCGACTGCTGGAGGCGATCCGCATCCTGGGGCTGGAACAGACCACGCGCTTCTACCAGGCCAGCACCTCGGAGCTGTACGGCAAGGTGCGGGCGATTCCGCAGGACGAGACCACGCCCTTCTATCCGCGCTCGCCCTACGCCGCGGCCAAGCTCTATGCCTACTGGATCACCGTGAACTACCGCGAGGCCTACGGGCTGCATGCCAGCAACGGGATTTTGTTCAACCACGAGTCGCCGGTGCGTGGCGAAACCTTCGTCACACGCAAGATCACCCGCGCCCTGACGCGCATCAAGCTCGGCCTGCAGGAGCGGCTGTATCTGGGGAACATGGACGCCCTGCGCGACTGGGGCCATGCGCGCGACTACGTGGAGGCGCAATGGCTGATCCTGCAGCAGGACACGCCGGATGATTACGTGATCGCCACCGGCGAGCAGCACTCGGTGCGCGAGTTTGTCGAGCGGGCGGCGGCGGAACTCGGCATCGCGCTGCGCTGGGAAGGCGAAGGCATCAATGAGCGCGGCATCTGCACGCGCAGCGGCCGCTGTCTGGTGGCCGTCGATCCACGCTATTTCCGCCCCACCGAGGTCGAAACCCTGCTCGGCAATCCCGCCAAGGCCAAGAGACAGCTCGGCTGGGCGCCCAAGGTGACTTTCGACGAGCTGGTGGCCGAGATGGTGCGGGAGGACCTGAAGTCGGCCGAACGCGATGAACTGTGCCGCCGTGAGGGGTTTCCGACCTATGACCACCATGAATGAGGACAGCCGGATTTTCGTCGCCGGTCATCGCGGGCTGGTGGGGGCTGCCATCGTGCGCCGGCTGCAACAGGCCGGTTTTGGCAACCTGTTGCTGCGCAGCCGCGCCGAACTGGATCTGTGCGACGCGGCGGCGGTGCAGGCGTTCTTCGCCGCCGAGCGGCCGGAGTATGTATTTCTGGCGGCGGCGAAGGTGGGCGGCATCCACGCCAACAACAGCTATCCGGCGGATTTTCTGCGCGACAACCTGCAGATCCAGACCGCGGTGATCGATGCCGCCTGGCGCAATGGGGTGCGCAAGCTGCAATTCCTGGGTTCGTCCTGCATCTACCCCAAGTTCGCGCCGCAGCCGATGCCGGAGGATTGCCTGCTCACCGGACCGCTGGAACCCACCAACGAGTGGTATGCGATCGCCAAGATCGCGGGCATCAAGATGTGCCAGGCCTATCGGCGCCAGTACGGCTTCGACGCCATCAGTCTGATGCCGACCAATCTCTACGGGCCGGGGGACAACTTTGATCTCGCCAACTCCCATGTGTTGTCGGCGCTGATCCGCAAGTTTCACGAGGCCAAGGCGAGCGGCGCGGCGCAGGCGGTGGTGTGGGGAACGGGCACGCCGCGGCGCGAATTCCTGCATGTGGACGATCTGGCCGATGCCTGCCTGTTCCTGATGCAGGGCTACGAGGACGAGGGCATCATCAACGTCGGCGTGGGCGAGGATATTTCCATCGCCGAGCTGGCGGCGCTGGTGCAGCGCGTGGTGGGTTTCGAGGGCGAGATCGTGCTCGATCCCAGCAAGCCGGATGGCACGCCGCGTAAACTGCTGGATGTCTCGCGCCTCCACGCGCTCGGCTGGCGCGCCCGCATCGGTCTGGAAGACGGCATCCGGGAAACCTACCGGTGGTATCTGGCGCACGTGTCGGAAGCACGGTTGTAGGACTTCACCAAACTTCCGAGGCAAGCACATGACCACAGGCACTCGCAGATTCACCTCCCGCCGCGCCATGAAACTGGTGATCGTTGTCGTTGGCCTGATTAGCGCTGGGGAAGCCGGAATGCGCCTGGGCGGCGTCATTGACTTCCCCGTATATGAGGCTGACGCCCGCATCGGGTACATTCCCCAGCCAAATCAGACGGGCGTATTTCTTGACAAGAATCATTGGCAGGTCAATGAAAAATCGCAGGGTTCGCCGCCCTGGCTGCCAAACCGGAACCGTGATCTGCTCCTGATCGGAGATTCGATCGTCTGGGGAGGAAACCCATTGGACCAGGCTGAAAAGCTGGGTCCCACGCTGCAGCGCCAGTTATCCGGCGTGGATGTCTGGTCGGCTGCGGCGGGAAGTTGGGGCGTACCCAATGAAGTTGAATACATGGATCGCTTCCCAGAGGTGGTTTCGGCCTGCGAAGACATTGTCTGGGTTCTGAACAGTGGCGATCTCGCCGGACGAAGCCAGTGGTCTTCGGAACTGACGCATCCTCGGCACAAACCAATCAGCGCGCTCTGGTACGCCGTTGAGAAATACGGCCTGCCTCAACTACAGGCACGATTGCCGGGATTGACGGCCGGCCCCGTTCCGCTGGCCACAGAACCAGCGCCATCCTTCATTCCAGAAACCGAGGCCTTGTTTCGTGAGCGTCTACACAGCCTCTCCTCTCATGCGCGGGTGCTTGTTGTACTGTGGCCAGATCGTCCTACGACTCAGGGTTTGGAAACCGAGCGCGCTGCTTATCAGGAATTCGCACGACACGTGCAGGAGCAGGTCAGCAGGTCAGCAGGTCAGCAGGTCAGGGTATTGAACGTGCTTGAAGCGCCGGGCCTGTCTCAAGACCTCTATCGTGACGGCATCCATCCAAGCCCCAACGGCAACACCTATCTGGCGGGCCTGATCGCTGCCGCGATCCGAACGAATGGGCCCTGACCCTCACGAGCAACCAAAATGCCCACCGCTCCGCGCATGATTCAGCGCCCGAGGATTCGCCATGACCGAAACCACGGTTTTCAAGAGCAATCGCAGTCAGGCGGTGCGCCTACCCAAAGCGGTGGCCTCGCCCGATGAGGTGCAACGGGTCGAGATCATCCGCAGGGGCCAGGAGCGGCTGATTGTCCCGATCGGGCACGGCTGGGATGATTTTTTCGATGGCTCCGGCGTGACGGATGACTTCATGACCGAACGCGATCAGCAGCTCCTACAATGAGGCATCGCCTGTAGGAGGCCCGCCACCGGGCCGATAGGGAGGCCCTTTGGCACAAAGGCCGATCGCGGCGGGGGCACCGCTCCTACGCAGTTATGGTGTGGCTGCCGGCCGTTGATCGCGGCGGGGGCGCCGCTCCTACAAGGTTGGGGTGCGGCCGCCGGCGTCGATCGCGGCGGGGCGCCGCTCCTACAATGGGGCATCGCCTGTAGGAGGCCCGCCACCGGGCCGATAGGGGGCTCTTTGGCAAAGCACTGTGGAGCAGGAAACCCAGCATGACCACCTGCATCATTTTCGGCGGCGCCGGCTTCATCGGCGCGCACCTGGCCCGGCGCCTCGCGGCAACGGGCCGCTTCGATCATATCCATCTGGCCGACCTGCGCCCCAGCCCCCTGCCCACCGGGCCGGCGCTGAGCGCGTCGGTCACCGATGTGCGCCGACCGATCCCGACGGACCTCACCCCCGAGGCCCCGGCGTGGATCTTCAACCTGGCGGCGGTGCATCGCGAGCCGGGCCATGAAGCCATCGAATATTTCGACACCAACCTGGCCGGCGCCCGGGAAGTGATCGCCTATGCCGAGGCGGTGGGCTGCCCGAACCTGTATTTCACCAGCAGCATCGCGGTCTATGGCCCCACCGACGGCCCGACCGATGAAACCGCGCCGATCTGCCCGGTGTCGCCCTATGGCGCCTCCAAATACCCCGCCGAGCTGATGCACGAGCGCTGGCAGGCGGCCGCGCCGGGCCGGCGACTGATCATCTGCCGGCCCGGGGTGATCTACGGCCCCGGCGATCCGGGCAACATCCTGCGCATGATCCGCGCCATCAAGCGCGGCTATTTCGCCTATCCCGGCTCGCCCGACATCCACAAGTCCTATGGCTACATCGAAGGCCTGCTGGACAGCATCGTCTTCCTGATGGATCGCGACGACGCCCTGATCCGCTACAACTACGTGGAAGACCCCACCGAGCCCTTGGGCGCGCTGGTCGAACACGTCAAGTCGCACCTGGGCAGCCGCGCCCCGGTGATCCCGCTCCCCCTGTCCCTGCTCATCCCCGCCGCCGGGCTGATCAACGCCGCGCTGGGCGGCAACAGCCCCATCCACCCCATGCGGGTACGCAAGGCGGCCCGCCCCACCCACATCGTTCCCGCCACACTCAAAACCCTGAACTTCCCCTTCCGCTTCGATTTCCGCAGCTCGCTCGTCGACTGGCAACGCCAGGCGCCGCAGGATTTCGCCTGAACCGCGCGCGCGCATTGTAAATAGAATTTGATAGGGCCTATCAGAGCAGACTGAAAAGCAAGGCGAGGCCCGCCAAAACCCCCACCCCAGCCAGGGCGACAATGGCGTACGCGCCTTTGACCATGCCCTGAATTTCCTTTTGCATCGCTTCCTTGTCGTTAACGCGGGGATAGGGCTGATCCGGCACCGCGCGCCCGAGAAATGCGCAGAGCGGCGCCCAGCCTTGCGTGACATTGAAAACCAGCAGCCTTTCCGCTGGAACCGCAGCCTTCACCTCCGCGACATGGCGGTGGTATTCCGCGATGGCTGCGTCGCGATTGTTCATGGTGCCCTTGTGAAATCGCTGCCAGATGAGCTTTCTGGCCATCGGGCCAAACTTGCGGGCAAACGGAACGACGGCCTCAAGCACCTTCCACTGCCACAGCAGTTCCGTGAAATAGATGGTTTCCATGACGCTGTCATACCAGGCCTCCGCGCCACCGGGATGCACGGTGAGCAAGACCTTGGCATCCGGGTAGGCCACCATCAGCTCGTGCCAGACGCAGGCCGCCGGGTTATCCACCGCCGCCTGGTAGTCCTGAAACACCTGTTCCCAATCGTGCTGCACACCCGGCTCGCCATCGGCCACCCGACGCCAGAAAGCCAGATGGTGTTTGTTTGCCGGATTCCCGATCACCTCGCGCATGTGATAACACCGCAAGCCGAGGATATTCAGCGCCTCCTTCGTGGAGTCTGTGCCCGTCCGGCCGTATCCGGCGCCAATCAGTTGCAGCGTCATACATCCCCCCCTGTTTCACAACGACTGGATTCTAGCTGTCAGTCAGCGCTTGACGGCATCCCGCACGCGCCTAGACTGACCAGGACATTGGGTCATCAGGATAAGGACAAAATATGGCGCGCGGCCTGTTGCTGGCGTTGATCGTGGCACTGTTCTATCTGGGCCTGGCGCTGGACGGCAGTGGCTACAGCGGGCCGGTGAGCGATCATTTCGATGGGCGGCGCTTTCACATGGCCATCCCGCGCGAACGCCACCTGAGCGACTATGTGGCATGGCTGGCCCAACGGGAGCCGGGGCCATGGCGGGATTATGAGGCGGTTGCGCCCGGTCCGCCGCCGCCGCGGCGCGTGCTGGGCGAGGCGCTGCGGGTCACGCCGATCAATCATTCCACGGTGCTGATCCAGACCGCTGGACTCAACATTCTCACCGACCCCATCTGGTCGCATCGGGCCAGTCCGTTCTCGTTCATGGGGCCGGATCGCCACATCCCGCCGGGGATCCGCTTCGAAGACCTGCCGCCCATCGACGCGGTGCTGGTCAGCCACAGCCACTATGACCACATGGATCTGGCCACCCTCAAGCGGCTGTGGGAACGCGACCATCCGCGCATCTTCGCTGGGTTGGGCAACGCGGGCACGCTGCGGGCGGCGGGGATCGGCGAGGTCAGTGAGACCGATTGGTGGCAAGCCTGGGATCTGGGCCCGGGGGTGCGGATCCACGGCGTGCCGGCGCAGCACTGGACCTCGCGCGGCCTGTTCGATCGCAATCGCACGCTGTGGCTGGGCTATGTGATCGAGACGCCGGGTGGGGCGATCTATTTCGCCGGGGATACCGGATTTGGCCCCCACTACGGCGCCATTGCCGCGCGCTTTCCCGGACTGCGCCTGGCGCTATTGCCCATTGGGGCTTACCTGCCGCGCTGGTTCATGCAACCGGTGCACATGAATCCCGTCGAGGCGGTCGCCGCGTGGCGCATCCTGGGTGCCGCTTCGGGGCTCGGGATCCACTATGGCACTTTCCGCCTGGCGGAAGAGGGACAGGACCAGCCGCCGGCTGATCTGGCGCAAGCGCTGGCGCAAGCTGACCTCACCGCTGCTCCAGGCAATGAGGGTGCGCCCGCGCCCGGTCTGCTGCGGATACAAGGCCAAACCGGGCGAGACCCCGCCTGTTTTCGGGCGGTGCCCTTCGGCCAGGCCTGGCAGGTCCCGCCGTCCTGTGAATCACAAACTCCGGCTTCGCCCCTCGCGGCTACCAGGCTTGTTGCAATCGATCCCTGAAAAATCCCCCGCTCGGGCCGTCATCCGGTAGCGTCGCCAGCCAGACGATGTCCGCCGCGCCTTCCGCCGCCGTGCGCGGCGCATCAGGGCCGCCCAGCGGTGTGCGGCACCAACCAGGGCACACCGCATTCACCAGGACGTTGCTCCCCGCCACATCGGCGGCCACGACCGCAGTCAATGCATTGAGCGCCGCCTTGGACAAGCGGTAGGCTGGCCAGCGCGCGCCCATCTGCGCAAGCTGCCCGAGACTGGAGGAGACATTCACGATGCGGCCGTAGCCCTGCGCCTGCATCTGCGGGAGGACGGCGCGAATCAGCCGCAGGGGGGCATAGAGATGGGTCTGCATCGCCAGATCCAGCTCGGCGTCGGTCATCTCCATGAACCGATGGCCCTGCGGGGCGATGCCGGCGTTGTTGATCAACACGTCCACGCGGCCCAGGGTGCGATCGAGCCAGTCCATGAAGGACCGCAGCGATGCGGAATCGGTGACTTCCAGGGCGGCGGGGACGAGCAATTGATCGGAGGCCGCCTCGATCTGAGCTACGGCGCGTTCCGCCTGCTCCTGGCCGCGCGCGGTGAGCACCACCCGCATGCCCGCCGTGGCCAGCAGGCGACAGATCTCCAGGCCGATTCCGCCAGCCCCGCCGGTGACCACGGCCACCCGCTGATGCAGCAGTTCATGTTCCGCTTCCATCACGCACCTCCCGGTTTTCGGCTTGTCTGGCCAGCCTGGATTCGAAGCCGATCCCGGAAGCGGTGAGCAATCCGGTCAGCCGCTCCCAGGCCGCCTGCGCCCGCTCCACCTCCCCGCGCAAGGCCAGCTCGATGTGGGGTCGATCACCGATGTGGGGCAGGCTGGACAGCTTGATCTCCGGATACTCGGCCAGCACGGTTTCCATAAGAGGGATCAACTCGCTCTCCGGCTTGCTTGAGATTGTGAGTGCGTACAAGGCCGGTCCCGTCGCGCGGCGCAGATGGAGATAGTGCGTCTCAAGCACCCAGTCCACCATCGGCCAGGCCATCTGGGGAAAGCCCGGCACGAAATGGTGATCGCCCAGCGAAAATCCGGGGATCTGGTTGACGGGATTGGGAATGAGTCGGGCACCTTCCGGCAGGTCGGCCATGCGAATGCGATAGGGATGCGCCGCGGCGCCAAAGCGGGACTCGATCAGCGCGGCCGCCTCGGGATGCCGTTGCAAGGGGACACCTGCCGCACGGGCCACGCACGGGCGGGTGTGATCATCCGGGGTGGCGCCAATACCACCGAAACAGAACGTGAGATCGGGTGTGGCCAGGGTCCGGCGCAGTTGTTCGGTGAGGTAGTCGGGATCATCCCCCAGCATCAGGCACCAGGCCGGTTCGTGCCCCCACGCCGCCAGCGCCTCGATCATGTGCGCCAGATGCCGGTCCTGCCGGCGACCATTGAGCAGTTCGTCCCCGATGATGATCAGTCCAATCCGCATGCCCTGCCCTCCCTGTAATCCCCTGAAGACGCCCCCAGCGGGGAAAGGTTCCGGATGCCGGTAGCGATTCCGGTGACCGGCCTCTTCTGGCGGGCACAAGACGTTTGAGCCCTGGAAGACAAAAGCTGTACAAATATTTCCAATACCGCTATAACATACTCCAAGACGCCAGACATGGCCTGCCTTGAAAGCCATAAAATGGCCGAAATTCTGGAGATATAGATTAAATAATCGAATTACATCTTGCATTCACCGGAAATTATGTATTATTTTTGTACATGTTTTTAATCCGTCGCCGGGGCACTTGTTTCCCGGCCACCAACGAAGGAGAGTCCCATGCGCGCTCGTTTATTTTCCGGCTTGGCCCTGGCCGCCACTGTGATCAGCCCCGCTCTGCAAGCCACCGAAGGATCCTATGTCGCCGCTCGCGGCAGCATCGTGATGACCGATGATGCGGACTGGATTTTTGACAATGACTTTGGTCCGGTGCCGGCGGGCGGCAACGTGATCTCGAAATTCGACGATGGCTACGGCGCGGGCGTTGCCCTGGGCATGAAGCTGCCCAACCAGTTCCGGGTGGAAGGCGAGTTGTTCTGGCAGGAAAATGACATCGAGAGCGGCCGGCTGGGCCCCGTCCAGCTTTCCGTACTAGGCGGCTTGAACGGCGATGTCGGCGTCTGGGGCGCAATGCTCAACGGCTATTACGACTTCTTGGAAGGCCCGCTGGTGCCCTTCGTCGGTCTCGGTGTGGGTTATGCCCAAGTGGATGCGAATGTGAACCTGGGGAATATCTCGGTCATCGATGATGACGATACCGTGCTGGCCTACCAGGCCATCCTCGGCGTTTCCTATGATTTCATGCCTAACCTGGCCGGTGTGCTGGCCTATCGGTATATGGCGCTGGATGACCCGCAGTTCAAGGATCAGGCGGGCGGCAAGGTGGACATGGAATACGACACCCAAATCGTTGACCTGGGATTGCGCTACAGCTTCTAAAGGCTCCCTGCAAAGCCCTCTCCCCGGCCCGTGTCCCGCCGGGGTCTCCACCTGGAGTTGCGGCCCGCGCCTGCGGGCCGCTTTTTTTGCGCGAAAGCGCGGCGGATCCCGCTGTGCCCCGATCTAGTCGTCGCTGTCCTCGAGATAGCTCTTGCGATGGATGGCTTCCTCGCGCGCCTCCTCGATCTGGCGCAACACGCCATCCACGTCCGCCGGCGTCTCGTCATGCACGAATCGCCCGGTCAAGGGGCTGTCCGGCTGCAACAGATTTTCGGTGTAGAGCGCCCAGATTTCATGGGCGTATTCCGTGTCCAGCAACTCGGGCGCGAAACGGCCGCAGTAAGCCCGGACATTGTTGACGTCGCGTTCCAGCATCCTGAAGGCATTGTTGTTGCCCGCGGCGTCCACGGCCTGCGGCAGGTCGATGATCACGAGGCCATCGACCCCCACCAGCACGTTGAACTCGGACAAATCCCCATGAATCAGCCCCTCGCACAGCATGCGCACGATCTGCGCAATCAGCTCGCAATGCCACGCGCGCGCCACCTCCGCTGCGGGCGCAACATCATTGAGCCGAGGCGCCGCATTGCCGTCGGCGCCCACAACCAGCTCCATCAGCAACACGCCGTCAAAATAACCATGGGGCTTGGGCACGCGCACGCCTGCGGCGTCAAGCCGGTAGAGCGCATCCACTTCGGCGTTCTTCCAGGCCGCCTGCTCGACCTCGCGCCCGTGCTTGCTGCGCTTGCCCAGGGCACGCTGGTCCCGGCTGTTGCGGGTCTTGCGCCCTTCCTGATACTCGGCGAGCTTGTGGAAGCCGCGCTGTTCAACGGATTTGTACACCTTGGCGCAGCGCACATCGGCGCCACAGGCCACCAGATAGACGGATGCTTCCTTGCCGCTTTTCAGCGGCCGAATCACGTTATCGACTATGCCATCGTCAATCAGCGGCTGGAGATCTTTCGGGATTTTCATGCGGGATGGGGAATGGGTCTCAAGAGTCGGAGGGGATGGGGAGCGGCTCAATAAACGATTCAGTGTGTCACTTTGGAACCGGATTGGCTTTTCTGTCGGGTTTTATAGGCGGCCGCCTCCCAGCATGCAAGGCCGACGACGCGCCATCAAGCCGGCCCATAAAAATCCGGCCTGCAGGGCAGGCCGGATGATCAAGGATAGGCCGCGACCGCTCGAAGCGGCCTTCAAGAGGGCGATGCTGTTTTACTCAGCGCGAATCCAGTTGAACAGTTCCACCGCGTTGACCATATCGGTCTCGGTGGCGATGCCGATGATCTGGCCTTTTTCCTCCACCAGCAGGCGCCGGATACGATGCTTGAGCATGCGGTCGATGCAGGCGCTGATGGGTTCGGTCATGGGCACGGTGATCACCGGCGTGGTCGCCATTTCGGCAACGGTCACCTCGGCCGAATTGAGGCCAGCCTGCGCCACTCGCCCCATCACATCGCGCCGCGTCAGGATGCCCCAGCCCAGGCCGTCATGGGGTTTCACAATGAGTGAACTCACGCCACGCTCGCGCATGAGGCGCACCGCTTCATCAATGGTTTCTTCATGCCCGATGGTGACGAGCTTACGGGTCATGATGTGGCCGATGGCCGTGGGCTTGCGGCCCGATTCCAGCATGGATTCCATGGGCGCACTGATGCGTTGGCGCTCGCGCTGCTGGCGGTCCTCCAGGCGGCGTTGGCGGCGGGCCTCGGCACGTGCCTGGACGTCGATGCCGGCGCGGATGCGCGTGATGAGCTCGTCAGCAAAGGCGCTGGTGCCGACTTCGCGGGCGCCTTCCATCTGACGGGCAAAGTCGTAGGTCACCACCTTGTCCCGCACGACATCCTGGAAAGCCTCGCGGATGACATCGGCTGCTTCCTTCCAGCCGATGAACTCCAGCATGTCAACGCCGCTGAACAGCAGCGAACCGGGATTGACCTTGTCCAGATTGGCGTATTTGGGCGCCGTGCCGTGGGTCGCCTCGAACACCGCCACGCCATCGCCGATGTTGGCGCCCGGCGCGATGCCGACCCCGCCGACCTGCGCGGCAATCGCGTCCGACAGGTAATCGCCATTCAGGTTCATGGTGGCGAGCACGTCGAATTCCTGCGGGCGCAACAGCATGAGCTGGAAAATGATGTCGGCGATGCGGTCCTTGATCAGGATCTTGCCTTCGGGGACCTTGCCGCCATGCTCCTCGAACACCTCGGTCTCGGTGATGGTGCGGTCGCCGAATTCCTCGCGTGCCACCTGATAACCCCAGCCACGGAAAGCGCCTTCCGTGTACTTCATGATATTGCCCTTGTGCACCAGGGTGACGCTCTCGCGGCCCTGGTCAATGGCGTACTGGATCGCCTGGCGCACCAGCCGCTTGCTGCCGAAAGGGCTGATCGGCTTGATGCCCAGGCCCGCATCCTCGAAGAATTCGGCGCCCATTTCCTCACGCAGGAAGGTCGCGAGCTTCTTGTTTTCCGGCGAGCCCGAGGCGTACTCGATGCCAGCGTAGACGTCTTCGGTGTTTTCGCGAAAGATCACCACATCGATCAACTGCGGCTCGCGCACCGGGGAGGGAACGCCCGCGTAGTAGCGCACCGGGCGGACACAGGCATAGAGATCCAGATCCTGGCGCAAGGAGACGTTCAGCGAGCGGAAGCCGCCGCCGACGGGCGTGGTGAGTGGCCCCTTGATGGCCACACCCAGCTCGCGGATCGCTGCCAGGGTTTCCTCCGGGTAATAATTCCCCTCATACAGCCCAGCGGCCTTTTCCCCGAGAAACAGCTCACACCAGTGGATCTTGCGGCGACCGCCGTAGACGGTTTCCACCGCCGCATCCCAGATGCGCAGACAGGCACGGGTGATATCCGGACCAATTCCGTCCCCTTCGATGTAGCCGAGGATGGGCTGGTCGGAAACCTGAGGACGACCGTCCTCCCCGAAGCGAACCTTCTCTCCCTGTTCGGGAAGTTGAATATGACGATAGGACATGGGCAGCGGGTCTCCTGGACCGGGGGATCAGCCCGGTGTGTGGAACAATACCGACCCGGAGGGTCCCCCCGGCCGGTCTCCTTGCTTCCCTCCAGCGGCGGATCAGCGCCGGCAGAGGACAGTATCCGCAGGCTCGATGCGCTCCCTCAACGCAGGGGAACGGGATGACCAAGCCGATAGAATTCGAAGTAATCGCTGAGAATCCGGGCGTGGTCGAAGGCCAGCTCCGGCAAGGATGCGCGCGTGAATGCGGCGGCTTCGCGAGCATCATCGCCGCCCTGCGGACGGCCCGTGGCATGCGCCACATAGACCACGCTCACAGTCTGTCCGCGCGGATCGCGCGCGGGATCGGAATAGCAGCCCAACAGCGCCACCAGACTGACATCGAGCCCGGTTTCCTCACGCGCCTCACGGCAGGCGGCTGCCGTCAGCGTTTCACCCATCTCCACGAATCCGCCGGGCAAGGCCCAGCCCAATGGCGGAAAGCGGCGCGCCACCAGCACCAGCGACGGCTCCGGCCGGTCGATCAGTTCAATGACCAGATCCACGGCAACGGGGGGCGTGCGCACATCCAACGGCACCGGAGGCTCCTGCGGGGGGCTATCGCCGCAGTATACCCAAACGTCAGGGGGCGAGGCATCTTCACGTGCCGCGGCGCAGCGCCTGCAAGCGGCGGCGCGCCTGCTTGTCCGGGCGCTGGCCCGGATCCGGGGCGGGGGCCAGGCGACGGTTTTCCCGCAGCTGTTCGCGAGCCGTCACACTCTCCGGGGTTTCGCTGTACAGGGCGCATGCCGTGGACGCAGATCCACGGCGGACTTCCAAAGCATGCACGGTGACCTCGAAACGCTCCTCTGCGCGCAGGATCTGGAGCTGATCCCCGATCTTGATTCCGTGGGCAGGCTTGGCGCGCTGGCCATTGCAATGCACCTTGCCACCCGCCACCGCCTCGCTGGCCAAGCCGCGACTGCGGAAGAATCGAGCAGCCCACAACCAGCGATCCAGGCGCACCCGAGCGGGCGCCTCGGGTGATTCATGGGTCATGGTCATGACCCGGTGGGCGAACCGGCCAGCAGATCGCGCCGGAAGGCCGGCTCGCTGGTGCGCGGATGCAGCCAGATGGCAAAGAACGCCGGCCCGAATGCCGGATCAGAAACGGTCGAAAACAGCTTGTCGTTGAGATAGAAACGGGTTTCCCGGCCGGGCACATTGACACCGACCAGGCGATCGCCGGCCTTGAGATCGGGGAAGGCCGTGCGCATGACGCCATCCCAACGCCGCAGATCGGCTTCGTTGGTTTCACCAATGCGGCGCATCTCCTCGACCGAGCGCGCGGCCAGATCCTTTGCCTTGAAGGCCAAGGCATAGGTCAGATCCAGGGCGTAAAGCCCCTGAGGGTCAAAGCGCCCCGCCGACACCCACAACCGGCCGTCGTAGACGTTGATCAAATACTTGCGAAAACGCGCGCTGCCCTGAAGCTGCCAATCCCCCCCCAGGGCGCGCACCTCGGCGGGCAGGGGCGGCGGCGGCGCTACCGCTCCTGCATTCCCCATCGCTGACAGCGCCAGCCACGCCACGATCCACATCCAGGGCCTGAAATTGCGCTTGCTCTTCATCTGTATCCTCTCCTTACGCTCTGGTGTCGCCCCGATCCCCGGACGCGCCATCGTTAGCATCCAGTCTGCGGTGTAGACTTTCCGCACGGCAGAAAGTTGTCCGCGCGCGCCGGGAACGCGCATTTCCAGTTCCACTCCAAGAAATATTTCACATCGGAGATCAAATCGCATGTGGCGCATGACCCGCCTTCTTCTGCTGGGATTGCTCGTGACGGGCTTGGCCGCCTGCGCCGTCAACCCCGTCACCGGCCAGCGCGAACTCAGCATCATTTCCGCCGACCAGGAAATCAGCCTGGGCAGCCAAAATTACGGCCCGGCCCAGCAAATGCAGGGCGGGCAGTACAAGGTGGATCCGCAAGTGAACGCCTATGTGCGCGAGGTGGGCCAAAAGCTGGCCACGGTCGCCGACCGGCCGCTGCCCTATGAATTCGTGGTGCTGAACAGCTCCGTGCCCAATGCCTGGGCCATGCCCGGCGGAAAGCTGGCGGTGAACCGGGGCCTTTTGACTGAACTGAACAATGAAGCCGAACTGGCTGCGGTGCTGGGGCACGAAATCACCCATGCCGCCGCGCGCCACAGCGCGCAGCAAATGCAGCGTGCGCTGCTGCTGCAGGCGGGTGTGATGGCGGTGGCCGTGGCGGCAGGCAGCGCGGATGAGCGCTACGCACCGCTGGCGGTCGGCAGCGCGGCCTTGGCCGCTTCGGTTCTGAGTCAACGCTATAGCCGTGAAGCCGAACTGGAGGCTGATCATTACGGCATGGGCTACATGGCCCGCACCGGATATGACCCCTATGCGGCGGTGACGCTGCAGGAAACCTTCGTGCGCCTCTCCGGAGGCCGCAATAGCAACTGGGTGGAAGGCCTGTTCGCCTCCCACCCGCCTTCCGCCGAGCGGGTTGCGCAAAACCGGCTGCGCGCGCAGCAACTGGGTGTGCGCGGGGAGCTGGATGCCGAACGTTTCAAGGCGCGAACGGCCAGCTTGCTGCGGGACAAGCCGGCTTATGCCTCCTATGACGCGGCGGTCAAGGCCCTGGGCGAGAAGGATTTCAAGAAGGCCCAAGGTCTGGTGGCGCAAGCCATCGAACGTCAACCCAAGGAGGCGCTGTTCCATGGCTTGCTGGGTTTTCTGGCCTTGCAGCAGTCGCGCCCCTCCGAGGCCCTGACCGACTACCAGCGCGCCTTGTCCCTGGATGGGGATTACTACCAACACTACGTCGGCGCGGGGCTGGCCGCCAAGGCGCTGAATCGCCCCGATCAAGCGGCGCAATATCTGGAGAAGAGCGTCGCCCTGCTGCCTACCGCCACCGCCCACAATGCCTTGGGTGAACTGGCGCTGGCCCGGGGCGATCGTGAGCTGGCGGTGGAACATCTGCGCATCGCCGCCCAGTCGGACAGTCCGGTCGGCCAACAGGCGCGTGAGACGCTAAACCGGATGGGGGTCGCCGTAAACGCCGCGCCCAAGGGATGACACGACAAAGCGCAGGTTTCAGCGGGGAAGTCCCAGTGAAACCTGCGCTTGCGGCGCGCTGATCTATCTGAACCTGTGTGCATGCCCTGATCAGGGATTCCTGCGGCGCAACAGCACTTGGGCGCAGGCGCATTTACAGTTGGGTGAACCAGACGGCCACGCCGGCAAACAGCATCAACGACAGCGCGCCCACACCCGCCAGGCTGTGGCTGAGACGACGCACCGCCTGGGTGGTTTCCACATCCGGCATGGCGCCCTGCCCCATCATGCGCAAACTGAATCGGCTACTCGTTGCCAGCGCAAACAGGATGACCAGCAGGGAGGCTAGCGCGCCTGCCAGCGTCAAGGGCGGAACCAGCGTTACCCAGTACACCCAGTCCATGCGCCCGTAGCATTCCCCGCGCGCCAGACAGGTCACGGACAGATAATGCTCGAGTTCTTTCATTGCCCATCCGCCCAGCCCCACGGAAAAAACCACCACTGCAGCGCCCAGGGCTCGCGTCGGAATGATTTGTGCCATGACCTGTCTCCTCATGCCAATGAAATTGGAAAACCGAGGCAATCGCCCCATGGTCCAAGCATAGGCCGGGGGCGCACAGAACACCATGCGACACACTGTCGCAGGGCAGGTGGGACTCAGGCGGGCAAGATGAACGAAAATAGGCAGAATGGTGGGCTGCCCGGGACTTGAACCCGGAACCAATGGCTTAAAAGGCCACTGCTCTACCGATTGAGCTAACAGCCCTGCGGGGACAGGGAAAACGGGTCGCCATGATACCCCAGCGGGGCCAAATGACAAGCCTCAGGGCGAACGCACATAGCGGGTCGGATCAACCATGCCCGCCTCCAGGAATCCCGTCGCGCGCAGCCGACACGCATCACAGCGACCACAGGCGGCGCCCGTATCGTCAGCCTGGTAACAGGACACCGTCAGGGCATAGTCCACTCCCAAGCTCACGCCACAGCGGATGATCTCGGCCTTGGACCATTGGATCAGGGGGGCATGGATGCAAAAGCCATCCCCTTCCACGCCGGCCCGGGTGCCCAAATTGGCGAGACGCTCAAAGGCCTCGATGAACGCCGGGCGGCAATCCGGGTAGCCCGAGTAATCGACGGCGTTGACCCCGATGAACAGATCCCGTGCCGGCAACACCTCCGCCCAAGCCAGGGCATAGGCGAGAAACACGGTGTTGCGCGCCGGCACATAAGTGACCGGGATGCCGGCGGAAGGCGCGGTGGGCACGGCAATGGTGGGGTCCGTCAATGCCGAGCCGCCGAAGGCGGCCAGATCGAGCGAGACGGTCCGGTGTTCCCGCACCCCGAAATGCGCCGCCACCCGCGCCGCTGCCGCCAATTCGGCGTCATGACGCTGGCCGTAGGCAAAGCTCAAGGCAAAGCAGTCGTATCCCTGATCCCGCGCCAAGGCCAGGGTGGTGGCTGAATCAAGACCGCCGGACAACAGCACAATGGCGCGATCCGCCATGTTCCCTCCCAAGACCTCAGTGGCCCGCGGTTTCGCCCCAGAGCAATTTGTGCAGCTGGAGTTGCAGCCGCACGGGCAGGCCGTCTTCCAGGATCCACTCCGCCAGGTGGCGCGGGTCGAGCCGCCGATGCACTGGCGAGAACCAGACGGTGCAGCGGGCGCCCAGATCGCGGCCACGAACCTGCGCGGCCGCCCACTCGTAATCCACCCGGTCGCTCAAGACACACTTGATCTGGTCGTGCGGCGTCAACAGCGCCAGGTTGCCCCAATCGTTGCGTTCAACTTCACCGGAACCCGGGGTCTTGAGATCCACCACGCGACTGACGCGCGCATCGATGTCGGCAATGGGCAGGGCGCCGCCGGTTTCCAGTGACACCGCATAGCCGCGCTCACACAACAAGGCCAGCAAGGCCCGGCACGTCTCACCCTGAGCCAGCGGCTCACCGCCGGTGACACAGACATGCCGCGCCGGATAACGGGCCACCTCGGCCAGCACATCCGCCAGGGGCTGCACCGTCCCGCCGTGGAAGGCGTAGGCCGTGTCGCAATAACTGCAGCGCAAGGGACAGCCGGTGAAGCGAACGAACACTGTCGGGGAGCCGACGCTGGCTGCCTCACCCTGCAGGGAATGGAAAATCTCGGTCACCCGCGCCCGCAGCGCGAGCCGTGCATCCGTCGTGGTCACCCCGGAATGTGGCCTTCCCGCTGCAGCCGGTTGAGCCGCTGGCGTGCCAGGTCAGCTGATCCGCTCCCGGGATATTCCTGAACCACCCGCTCCAGAGCTGCTTTGGCCTCGGTCCATTGCTGCTTTTCGCTGTGGATGTAACCGATTTTCAGCAAGGCGTCGGGCACCTTGGGGTTGCCCGGATACTGCGCCACCACCTTGCGAAACTCCGCCAAGGACACGTCGTAATTACGCGCCACATACTGGGACTCGGCCAGCCAATATTGCGCGTTGGGCGCCAGACGGCTGGACGGATACTGCTGCAGGAAGCGACCGAAGGCATCGGCAGCCTGAGGGTAGCGACCTTCCTTGAGCAGGTTGAACGCCACGTCATAGTTGGCCTGCTCGCCGGCCACCGGCGGCAGCGATGCAACCGGCACGGGTGCCGGGGGAGCCGCCGGCGAGGTGCCATCGGTTGCTGCGGGCACATCCTGCGCCGGCGGCTCGCCCGCCGGTGCCACTGCGCCGCCACCCAAAGCCGGGATCCGCTGCTGCAGCTCGGTCATGATCTGATTGATGCGCTGCTCCTGATTCTGAAGCTGAAAGGCCTGCTGCTCCAGGCTGCCCTTGAGCTGGCGCAAATCCTCCTGGATCTGCTGCTGGCTCGACACGACATCCAGCGTGCGACCGCCTTGCTGGCTCTGCTCCAGCTTCTCCATGCGGCTTTCGATCTGATTGATGCGGAATGCAATGGGATCATCCTGGGACTGTGGCTGCATGGGGGCGCAACCCGCCAGCACCCCCGCAGTCAGGATCACCGCTCCCCACACCCCTGCCTTCACCATTCTGGAACCCCTCACGACTGTCGTGTTGCCATCCTGACCCGGTGCCCAAGCGACAACCGGGTCGACTCCACCCCATTCAGGGCGCGTAACGCACCTCAACCCGGCGATTCTTCGACCAAGTGTCTTCACCACTGCCATAGGCCGCCGACTTTTCCTCGCCGAAGCTGACAGAAGACAGCTGCGAAGCCGAAACGCCCTGGGCGATGAGCAGATTCATCACTGCATCGCTGCGACGCTGACCCAGGGCGATGTTGTACTCACGCGACCCCCGCTCGTCGGTATGCCCCTCCAGGTTGGCCCGGACATTGGGGTTTTTCTTCAGGTATTCGCCGTGAGTACGGACGACCTCCATGTACTGGGGAGCCACCACGCTGCTGTCATATTCAAAATAGATCACCTGCGACTGCAGGGCGGCGGCGCGTGGATCCGTCGGGGAACCATAGCCGCTGTTGCCCGCCGTCGCGCCTTGGACCGCGCCCCATTCATCGCCTTTCAAGCCACCGCCTTCGGCCAAGGGACTGGTTTCGGCGCCACCCGCGCCCGCCGCCCATTCGCCGCCTGCAGCGCCCTTGGTCGCCTTCTTGGAACTGCCGGCGCATCCCGCCAGGGCCAGCACCATTACCCCTACCACCATCCATTTTGAAAGCAGCTGCATGATCGATTCACTCCCAATCATTTTCATTGACATTCCCTAGCCAAGCTGACCTTAACGGGGCCGGTACGGCGACCAGGCAGCTTCCCGGATATCCCCGCTGCCGGCGACACGCTGGCGCACCTTGCCGTCGAAGGACACGGTGGATAAGACGCCAGCGTCCCCGTACTGACTGGCATAGATTATCATGGCCCCGTTGGGCGCGAAGCTGGGCGATTCATCTTCCGATCCTTGACTCAAGACCCGCAACGCCCCCGTCTGCAAATCCTGCACGGCAATCCGGAACGTCGACCCCCCGCTGATGAAGACGATCGACTTGCCATCCGGACTGTAGCGGGCGCGGGCATTGTAGTTACCCTGGTAGGTCAACCGGCGAACCTGGCCCGTGGCGACGTCCAGCTCATAGATCTGCGGGCGCCCACCGCGGTCGGAGGTGAATGCCAGCTTGCTGCCATCCGGCGACCAGGTCGGCTCGGTGTTGATGGCCGCGCCCTGGGTGAGCTGGCGCAAGCCGCCACCCTCCAGGTCCAGCAGGTGAATATGGGTATTGGCGCCATCCGACAGCGCCAGCGCCATCTGCCGCCCGTCCGGCGACCAACTGGGCGCGCCATTGATGCCCGGCTTGGACGACAGCAGGCGCCGCTTGCCCGTCCCCAGGTCCTGGGAAAAGATCTGCGAGCGGCCACTTTCAAAGGACACATAAGCGAGCTGCCGGCCATCCGGCGACCACACCGGCGACATCAACGGCTCCTTGGACTTGAGCACGGTGCGGCCGTTCTCCCCATCCGCATCGGACACCATCAACAGATATTCCGCAGGCTGGCCGACGCGGGGCCGATTGGGCACGTTGACGTAGGCGATGCGGGTATTGAAGGCGCCGCGCTCGCCCAGCAATTGCTCATAGATCAGGTCGCTGACCCGGTGGGCCGCGCTGCGCATGTCGTCCGCCGTCGCCGGCACCTGGAACGCCGCCAACTGCTGGCCGCGCGGCACATCCACCAGCACGACGCGGATCATGTAGTTGCCACCACC
>PKDC01000059.1 GCA_002862435.1 Pseudomonadota bacterium
CCTGACGCGTGACCTCGCAGCGGGCGTAGCAGTCGATGGCGCGTCCGGAGCGCAGGTAGTCGAGCGAGAAATCGATGGTTTTTGGCATTTCCACCGCATCGCGGTTCCACATCAGGTGGACAATGGCGCTATTTTCGAGGAAACCGCCGATGACCCCGCCATGCAAGGCCGGCAGGGCGGTATTGCCGATGTTCTTGCTCTGGTAGGGGAGCACGAACAGCGGTTGGCCTGCTTCATCAAGCCGCATGTCCATGCCGATCAGCCGCGCGTAGGGAATGTGGCCCATCAGTCCCGATAAATCACCCTGTTCCCGGGCAGTCTGGATCAGTTGCTGCAATTCCATGGGGGTTAGGCCTTTTCCGGCGGACGGGGAGCGCGAACCGAACTTGCGCTGCTGCGCATGAAGGTGGCCACACTGGTGGCGACGGGCTGCTGCGGATCGCGCTGGTAGGCGACGGAGCGGACGAAGGCGATCTGGCGGGTGAGCCGATAACACTCAGCCCGGGCGAAGAGGTCTTCGCCGATGGTGGCGGGCTTCAGGTAATCGATGCGCAGGTCGAGGGTGGCGATCGCTTCCATGCGCGGCAGGCGGCAGAACACGGCCAGACCGCAGGCGCTGTCGATGAGCGAGGTCAGGACGCCGCCATGCAGTACGCCGGTCTGGGGATTACCAACGAGCTCGGCGCGATAGGGGATCTTGAGCAGTCCCCATCCCGCACCCATGTCCACCACTTCCAGTCCCAGCTCGCGGGCATGGGGGATGGCATGGAAAAATCCGCCGTGAAGGCGTCTGACCTGATCGGGCTCGCGTTCGAACAGGGAGGTTTCATCGGTCATCCAGCAATCCTTGCTGTCACAGAAGGCAATCCTGAAGTTAATCCTCGATTGTAGGGCAGCTCTGGCTGCTTGAAAAGCAAGCGCCCTCAGAAGATGCCCAAACCCAAGCCCGTGGCCAGCGCCTCGCCCATTTCCCGGGCTTGCGCCAGATGCGCCTCGGTCGGCGTCCCGCGACAGATGAGCGGTTCCTGCACCAGGCGGAACGGGTAGCCACGCGCGATGCGCTGGATGTGCTGGGCCGCGCCACGACCATCATTGCCCGCGCTGATGAACAGGCCATAGGGCAGCGTCTGGATGAGACCTTGCACCGGATAATAAGTGCGATCAAAAAAATCCTTCAATGCGCCGGACAGATAGCCCAGGTTTTCCGGCGTGCCGAGTAGCAGTCCCTCTGCCCACAACAGATCGCGTGCAGCGGCCTCCTTGGCCCACAGGCAGCGGACCTCGACTGCGTCTGCTGCCAGGGCGCCCTGTGTCGCGGCGCATGCCAGGCGTTCGGTGTTGCCGGTCTGGGAATGGAAGACGATGAGCAGGTGCTTGCGGGCCATATCGGCGTGATCTCCAGGCGCATCCGGCCCCCATGCGACGAGCCAGGGGCGATGATAGGATGGCGCAAACATTATCAGGCCGGTACGCGGGGGACGCATGACTCAGGTGCTCGACGATCGGGTTGCGGCCGCGGCCTTCAGGCGCCTGCTGGCGCATTTGCAGGCGCACCCCGAGGTGCAGAACATCGACTTGATGAATCTGGCTGGATTCTGTCGCAACTGTTTGGCCAAGTGGTATGCCAGCGAAAGCGCCGCCCTGGACATGCCGCTCAGCGATCCGCAGGCGCGTGAGCTGATTTACGGCATGCCTTACGTCGAATGGAAGGCACTTCATCAAAAGTAGGCCGGCGTGACGGCCCTGATTCAGGAGATTATCCATGTCCCACGCGACCACCGACCTGTCCGACGCCCATCCCGATGCGATCCAGGTCGCCGAGCCGATGTTCCGCGACTTCGGCGGACAGCGCGCCTTCCATGGCGCCATCGCCACGGTCAAGCTGTTCGAGGACAATGCCCTGGTGCGCAGCATCCTGGAGACGCCGGGCGCGGGGCGGGTGCTGGTGGTGGACGGCGGTGGATCGATGCGCTGCGCCTTGCTTGGCGATCAGCTTGCGGAACTCGCCGTGCGCAATGGCTGGGCCGGGGTGGTGGTCCATGGCTGCATTCGTGATTCAGAGGCAATTGGCCAATTGCCGCTCGGGGTCAAGGCGCTGGCCACCCATCCGCTGAAGAGCATCAAGCGCGGGGAGGGGCAGCGCGAAATCCCGGTGCGTTTCGCCGGCGTGCATTTTCGTCCCGGCGCGTGGCTTTATGCGGACGGGGATGGCCTGATTGTCAGCGAGCACCCCCTGACCGCCTGATTGCAAAGGGGCCCCCTCACACGCCCAGCAGACGCGTCAATTCCTCCTGGGCGCGTTCCACAGCGGCACGGCCTTCTGCGATGGCCTCGGCCGCGCGGTAAAACTCCATCAAGCCGATCTGGCCCAGGCGCGGCGCAATCTGCCAATCGGGCGGATCCCCCGCCATGCGGCTGCGGGTGATGCGATCCTGCATGATGTTGATGGCCGTGGTCGTCACATCGAACAGGCCGGGCGGCGCACTTGGACTGACGCCGCCGTCCCCCTGGAAAAACGAGATCCAGTTGCGTGGGGACCAACGCGGTGCAGCCGGTTCGCTGGCCACATCCAGTGGATCGGCCGAGGTGATCGCCGCCGGCGCGGGCGCTGGCCGTTGGCGGCGGGTGAGAATGTCGCCGTTGAGATTGACTGCAATCACAATGTCGGCGCCCAAGGCCCGGCACACGGACACCGGCACCGGGTTGACCAGCCCACCATCAACCAGCCAGCGCCCCTCGGATTGCACGGGTTTGAACAGGCCCGGCAGGGCGATGGAAGCGTGCACGGCATCCAGGATGGGTCCCTGCGTCAGCCAGATCTCCCGACCCGTGCCCAGATCGGTGGCGACAGCAGCGAAGCGCGGCGAGAGGATTTCCAGCGTTTTGGACGCCAGTCGCTCATTGAACAGATTCAAGGCGCGGCGGCCGTGCAGCAGGCCGCCACCGGTCAGGCTCCAATCCAGCATGCGCACCACTTCGAGCCGCCCCAGCCCCAGCACCCAGGACTTGAGCTCGGCCAGCTCGCCGCCGCAATAGGCGGCCCCGACCAGGGCGCCGATGGACGAGCCGGCGACCACATCAGGCCGGATGCCCAGTTGCTCCAGCGCTTCAAGTACCCCGATATGGGCCCAGCCGCGGGCGGAACCGCTGCCCAGGGCCAGCCCGATGCGCGGCGTCATGCTGCTTCCTCAAGCGCTTGAGAAGCCATCATTCCACGATGTTGACCAGCGCATGGGGATCTTCCTCTTCCAAACGCTCGAAGAAATCCGGATCCATCATCTCAATGAAGCGCTTGGCGGCAGGGGTCAGGAATTTCCCCTTGCGCACCACCACGCCATAGGTGCGCTGGGGGAAGTAGTCGTTCAACGGGACGGCGTGCAGCCGTTCATGGCCGGTCAGGCAGATGCTGGTGACAATGGAAATGCCAAAGCCCATTTCCACGTATTTCTTGATCACCTCCCAGCCGCCGGCCTCCAGGGTGACCTTGAAATCCAGGTTGTGCTGCTGAAATACCATGCGCACCACGCGCCAGGTGCTGAGGTGGCGTGGGGGGAGCAGCAGCCCGTATTTGCTGATCTCCTCCAGGGTGATCTTGTCCTGGGACGCCAGCGGGTGATCCAGCGGCATGATCAGCATGGGGTCGTAGGAATACATGGGCCAGTAGCTGATGTCGTCCGGAACATCGAGCATCGAACCGACGGCCAGGTCGACATCATCGGCCCGCAGCATCTCCATGCCGTCGCGACCGGTCACGTTATGCAGGTTGAAATGAATGCCCGGGTGGCGCGCCGAGAAGCGGCCGACCAGGTCGGGCAGCAGGTAGAGCAGGGTAGATTCCCCGGCAGCGATATTGAGCTGACCGGATTCCAGCGAGCCGCGGCGCGCCGAGAAATTTTCCGGCAAGGCCTCAAGTCCTTCCACCAGCGGCAGCGCCAGCTCATACAGGATGTGTCCCTCGGGTGTGAGCTTGATCTTGGGGCCGCGGCGCTCGAACAGCACCACGTCCAGTTCGCGCTCCAGGGCTTGGATCTGCAAGGACACCGACGGCTGGCTCAGGGACATGCGCTCGGCGGCCTTGGAAATGCTGCCGGTCTGGGTGGCGTAACAGAACCCCCGCAGTTGTTGCAGGCGGTTGTGTTTGTAGTAGTGTCGAGACGGTTCCTCCATCAGGCGGTGCTCCCTGCATGCCATCAATGATTGATCAGAAAAATATTAAAAATTGAATGGATTGGGCTGTCAAATATATTTCAAAAGCTCTATTATTGGCGATTCAAATAGGCCCGGCGATTGCGGGTGTGCGAGAGTGATCCAGAACAAGACCACAGGTCCGTGGCGGCTTTCCGTCATGAATGGCCCATCTGATCCGGTCCCGTACCCCTGGGCTTGGCTGTTGCCCCGATGCCTCTGAGGCGTTGGGCTCGCGCTATTGCATTGCCTTGAATCCTTGATGTCCATGTGCCGCAGGAGACTGCCATGACGCCCTACCAGACCCGCAACGGTGAGATCGCGATCCTTGGTCCGATGACGCCCGAGTATCAATCGGTGCTGACCGCCGAGGCCCTTGAGTTCATCACCGAGCTGGTCGCCCGCTACGCTCCCGAGCGGGACCGCTTGATGGCGCGGCGGCGTGAGCGTCAGCAAGCCTTCGATGGCGGCGCACTGCCGGATTTTCTCCCTGAAACCGCAGCCATTCGCGCTGGCGACTGGACGGTGGCGCCGATCCCGGCGGATCTGCAGGATCGGCGGGTGGAGATCACCGGTCCCGTGGACCGCAAGATGATCATCAACGCCCTCAATGCTCCGGTCAAGTGTTTCATGGCTTGCCTGGAGGATGCCCTGTCGCCGACCTGGGACAATGTGATCCAGGGACAGATCAATTTGAAGGACGCGGTGGCGGGAAGCATTTCCTTCGCCAACCCGGATGGCAAGACCTACCGGCTCAGCGACAAGACCGCCGTGCTGATCGCCCGGCCGCGGGGCTGGCACCTGCCGGAAAAGCACATCACGCTCAACGGCCAGATCGTTCCCGCCGCGCTGGTGGACTTCGGCCTGTACTTTTTCCACAACGCCCGCGATCTGATCGCCAAGGGCACCGGCCCCTACTACTACCTGCCAAAGATGGAGAGCCATCTCGAAGCCCGGCTGTGGGCCCAGGTGATGGATTTCTCCGAAGACCACTTTGGACTCGCCCGTGGCACCATCAAGGCCACCATCCTGATCGAGACGCTGCCGGCGGTGTTCGAGATGGACGAGATCCTCTATGAGATGCGCGACCACATCGTCGCCCTCAACTGCGGTCGCTGGGACTATATCTTCAGCTATATCAAGACCCTGAAGAATCATTCCGATCGGGTATTGCCCGACCGGGGTGCCGTGAGCATGGACAAGCCATTCCTGGATGCCTACTCACGGCTGCTGATCAAAACCTGCCACAAGCGGGGTGCATTGGCCATGGGCGGCATGGCGGCGTTCATTCCGGTCAAAGATCCCGGACAGAACGAGATCGCCCTGGCCAAGGTTCGCGCCGATAAAGAACGGGAAGCGCGCAACGGCCATGATGGAACCTGGATTGCCCACCCCGGCCTCGCCGGCGTGGCGGTCGAGGTTTTCAACCAGTACATCGGGCCCAACCGGCTCAACCAGCTCCATGTCATGCGAGACAACGACACCTCCGTCACCGCACGCGATCTGCTGCAGCCCTGTGAAGGCGCAGCGACCGAGGCGGGACTGCGGGGGAATATCCGGGTTGCCGTGCAATACATCGAAGCCTGGATCAGCGGTCGCGGCGCGGTGCCGATCTATAACCTGATGGAAGACGCAGCGACGGCAGAAATCAGTCGCACCCAGATCTGGCAGTGGATACGCCACGGCATTCGCCTCGACAGTGGGGAGACGGTTACCGCCGCCCTGTTCCGTCGACTGCTCGCCGAGGAGCTGGAAGTGGTCCGCAACGAGGTGGGCGAGGACGCCTACACCAACGGACGCTTCAACGAGGCCGCACAGATCATGGATCGCATCACCACGGCCGATGAGTGCGTGGATTTCCTGACCCTGGCTGCTTACGACTACCTGCCCTAATCGTGGAGAAAATGATGTCGATCACGCGCGAGCAACAAATCAAGGCCCTGGAGAAAGATTGGGCCGAAAATTCCCGCTGGAAGAGCGTCAAGCGCGGTTATTCCGCTGCCGACGTCGTCCGTCTGCGCGGTAGCGTTCAATTGGATCACACGCTGGCCAAGCGTGGCGCCGAGAAGCTGTGGAAGCTGGTCAATGGCGAGGCCAAGAAGGGCTATGTGAACGCCTTCGGTGCGATCACCGCTGGCCAGGCGATGCAGCAGGCCAAGGCCGGTCTGGAAGCCGTGTACCTGTCGGGCTGGCAGGTCGCCGCCGACGGCAACACCTCCGAGACCATGTACCCTGACCAGTCGCTGTACGCCTACGATTCCGTGCCGACCATGGTGCGACGCATCAACAACACCTTCAAGCGCGCCGATGAAATCCAGTGGTCGCGCGGCATCGAGCCCGGCAGCAAGGAATTCGTCGACTACTTCCTGCCCATCGTGGCGGACGCCGAAGCCGGTTTCGGCGGCGTGTTAAACGCCTTTGAGCTGATGAAGAACATGATCACCGCCGGCGCCGCCGGTGTGCATTTTGAAGACCAGCTGGCTGCCGTGAAGAAGTGCGGCCACATGGGCGGCAAGGTGTTGGTGCCGACTGCGGAAGCCGTCGAGAAGCTCATCGCGGCACGGTTCGCGGCGGATGTGATGGGCGTGCCGACCATCGTGCTGGCCCGTACCGATGCCGAGGCGGCCAACCTGATCACCTCGAATCATGACGCCAACGACAAGCCTTTCCTGACCGGCGAGCGCACCCAGGAAGGCTTCTACCGCGTCAAGAATGGTCTGGAGCAGGCCATCAGCCGCGGCGTGGCCTATGCGCCCTATGCTGATCTGGTGTGGTGTGAAACCGGTACGCCGGACCTGGGCTTTGCCCGCGAGTTCGCGCAGGCCGTGCTCAAGGCCTGCCCCGGCAAGCTGCTGAGCTACAACTGCTCACCATCCTTCAACTGGAAGAAGAACCTGGACGACAAGACCATCGCCAAGTTCCAGGATGAGCTGTCCGCGCTGGGCTACAAGTACCAGTTCATCACGCTGGCCGGCATCCACATCAACTGGTACAACACCTTCCAGTTCGCCCATGCCTACGCCCGCGGTGAAGGCATGAAGCACTACACCCAGATGGTGCAGGAACCGGAATTCGCCGCCCGCGAGAAGGGTTACACCTTCGTGTCGCACCAGCAGGAAGTCGGCGCAGGCTACTTCGACGATGTCACCACCGTGATCCAGGGCGGATCGAGCAGCGTCAAGGCGCTGACCGGCTCCACCGAAGAAGAACAGTTCCACTGAACGGAATCGTTCTGATCTAAACGCGGTAAGCCCATTGTGTTGCCGATGAAAAGACCCGGAGGAGCAATCCTCCGGGTCTTTTTTCGCTTGGCGGTTGAGGGCGCAAGCGCGGTGACGCAATTTGCGAATGCAGCGCGGATCCCGATCTGAGGCGCCGGCTTCCCGCGTCCGCCTCGGTGCTTGACAGGAGCCCGCCCAGCGCGGAAAATTCGCCCTCTTCCGCGACAGCGCGGGCTGAATTGTGGCTAGGTAGCTCAGCCGGTTAGAGCGCATCACTCATAATGATGAGGTCGGCGGTTCGAGCCCGCCCCTAGCTACCACATTTCGATGTAAACGGCGCCTTGGGCGCCGTTTTTCGTTGTCGCGGGCGGCGCACTCAAAAAGGCTTGGTAACCGCGAGCAGCACGATGACGACCAGGAACAGCGAGGGAATCTCGTTGATCCAGCGGTAAAAGCGGCCGCTGTGGATGCCCGGCCGCACCGCCAGCTCACGCATCAGCCGCCATAGATAGACGTGATAGCCGAGCAGTAGCAGCACCAGCGTCAATTTCAGATGCAGCCAGCCACTTTTGGCATAAGCCTGCCAGGCGTAATCCACCAACAGCCACAGGCCGAACAGCGCGGTGCCGCTGGCGCCAATGGTCATCATCACGAACAAGCGGCGCTCCATCAGCTCGAAGCGCGCTCGCTCGGCGGGGCTGCTCAGTTCACAGTGATAGACGAACAGACGCGGCAGATAGAACAGGCCGGCGAACCAGGTCACCATGAACATCACATGGAAGGCCTTGACGGTGAGCATGGGAAGAGACTCCTGCAACACGGGGAACTTGTGGATGGGGCGTCGGCCCGCGATCATGGCAAGGTGGCGATGGTGTCGCAAGCGACGCGGGGCCGGTTGGCCCCCATGGGAAGGAGCACAGCGTGATTTCAGCGGGTATCGTGGGCGGCACCGGTTACACCGGCGTGGAGTTGTTGCGGATTCTGGCGAACCATCCGGAAGTGCAGGTGGACTGCCTGACTTCCCGGGGCGCGGAAGGCACGGCGGTCGCTGAGCTGTTTCCCAGTCTGCGGGGCCGAGTCGATCTGACGTTTACCGCGCCCGAGGTGGAACGGCTTGCCCGCTGCGATGTGGTGTTCTTCGCCACCCCCCACGGTGTGGCGCTGGACATGGCCGGCGCCCTGCTGGATGCCGGGGCTCGCGTGGTTGACCTCTCCGCCGATTTTCGTCTGCCCGATGCGGCGCTGCTGGCTCGTTGGTATGGCCTCACGCCCGTGAATACCGAGCTGCTGGGCCGGGCGGTCTACGGTCTGCCCGAGGTGAACCGCGAGGCCCTGCGCACGGCTCGGCTGGTGGCCAATCCGGGTTGCTATCCGACGGTGATCCAGTTGGGCTTCCTGCCGCTGCTGGAACGGGGCTGGATCGATCCGCAGCGACTGATCGCCAGCGCCGCGAGTGGCGCAAGCGGGGCGGGGCGGGGCGCCAAGGTCGATTCCTTGTATTGCGAGGTGGCGGACAATTTCCGCGCCTATGGCGTGGCGGGCCATCGCCACCTGCCGGAGATCGAAACCCATCTGGCGCGGGCTACGGGCCACGCCGTGGAACTGACTTTCGTGCCCCATCTCGCGCCCATGAACCGTGGCATGCATGCCACGCTGTTCGCGTTCCTGCGCGAGGCGGTGGATGAAACGGAATTGCATGCCCTATATGCCGCCCGCTACGTGGACGAGCCTTTCGTGGATGTCCTGCCGCTGGGACAGCATCCCGCCACCGCCAGCGTGCGCGCGGCCAACACCTGCCGCCTGAGCGTGTTCCGGCCCCAGAATGGTGAGACCGTTGTGGTGCTTGGCGTGATCGACAATCTGGTCAAGGGCGCGGCGGGCCAGGCAATCCAGAATATGAACCTGATGTTCGGCCTGCCCGAATCCATGGGACTCGAAGCCTTGGCTGTGATGCCCTGATCCCATTGAGGCGCATGGCGGCCACGATTGCATGGATCCGCCTTTTTCCACTGGTATCGAACGATCGTTTTGTGGTAAATCTAAGCGTTGTTGAGAGGGGAGGCGGTTGAAGCACCTCCTGCCGGACGGCAAGCATCCAGACACTGACAAGCCGGTTGATCGGGCTTGCGGGTGCTTGGCGTGACCGTCCGCATTTCGTTGTGCAGGCCTGGGGAGGATTTCCAGGGTCTGTGTTTTAAAAAGGGCTTGAGAAGGAGTTCAAGCGATGAATTTCAAATTTTCCCAGGATCAGGAAATGATGCGCGACTCGGCCAAGCGCCTGCTGGCCGATCTGTCGTCATACGCCGCAGTCCATAAGATTCTCGATTCCGAAGCCACTCACGACGCCAACTTGTGGAAACAGATGGCCGAGGCAGGCTGGCTGAGCACCGCCATTCCCGAGGAATACGGCGGCGCCGGCATGGGTTATCTCGAACTGGCCGTGCTGGCTGAAGAAATGGGCAAGACCCTGGCCTGCACCCCGTTCTCTTCCTCCATCTACATGGCAGCGGAGCTGATCAAGGCCGCTGGTTCCGAATCCCAGAAAGCCACCTATCTCGCCAAGCTGGCGGCTGGCGATGCCATCGCCACCGTGGCCTATGCCGAGAAGGGCCGTATCGACGCTGCGGGCGTCCAGGTCAAGGCACAAGGGCGCAAGCTGACGGGCGTGAAATCCCCGGTGGTGGACGGCTTGAGTGCTGATCTGGCCATCGTTTCGGCCCGCGACGAGGAAGGCGTGTCCCTGTACCTGGTCAACCTGGCCGACAGCAAGGTGACCCGTGAATCCGTTGCGACCATGGACCGGACGCGCAAGCAGGCCCGCCTGACCTTCAATGGCGTGGACGCCGAGCCGCTGGGCAAGGCCGGCCAGGGCGCCGCGCTGCTGGACGCGATGTCCTACAAGACCGCAGCCTTGTTTTCCTTCGAGCAGGTGGGTGGCGCACAGGCAGCTATGGAAATGGCGGTTCAGTACGCCAAGGAACGCTATGCTTTTGGCCGGCCGATTGGCTCCTTCCAGGCCATCAAACACCGCATCGCCGACATGTTCGTCAAGGTCGAGACCGCCCGCTCCAGCGCCTACTACGCCGCCTGGGCGCTGGAAAGCGCGCCGGAGAAGCTGCAGCAGGCCGCCAGCGGCGCCCGCGTCATGGGCATCGATGCCTATGCGTTTGCCGCTCAGGAAAACGTCCAGGTCCATGGCGGCATCGGGTTCACCTGGGAAGCCAACCCCCATCTGCACATGAAGCGTGCCAAGCATCTGGAAAGCCTGCTTGGGGGCGCCATCGTCTGGCGGGAGCGGTTGATGCGCAGCCTGGAACAGGCCGCCTGAACGGTCCATCCAGGGATTTGGGATTTTTAGGAGGATAGGGAACATGGATTTCAACGATACCCCGCAGGAAGCGGAATTCCGCGCCGAAGTCAGCCAGTGGCTGTCCCAGAATGCCAAGCTGCGCAGCGAGTCGGGCGGCATGATGAGCATGTTCGCAGAAGCCGAAGGCGGCGAACTGCGTGGCGAAGCCGAATGGGAAATGGTCCGCAACTCCCAGGCGTGGCAGCGCAAGAAGGCCGACGCCAATTGGGGCGTGATCACCTGGCCGAAGAAATTCGGCGGCCGCGGCGGCAACATCATGCAGCAGGTCATCTGGGGCCAGGAAGAGGCCAAGTACGAGACCCCTGCCAACATCTTCATGATCGGCATCGGCATGGCCGGTCCCACCATCATGACCCACGGCACCAACGAACAGAAGGATCGCTACCTGCAGCCCATGCTGCGCGGCGATGAAGTGTGGTGTCAGTTGTTCAGCGAACCCGGCGCCGGTTCTGACTTGGCCGGCCTGCGCACCCGCGCCGTCAAGGACGGCGACGACTGGGTCATCAACGGCCAGAAGGTCTGGACCTCCGGTGCCCATTACTCCAAATGGGGCATCCTGGTCACCCGCCACGATCCCAGCCTGCCCAAGCACAAGGGCCTGACCTACTTCATCGTCGACATGGAATCGCCGGGCGTCGAAGTCCGTCCGATCCGCCAGATCACCGGCGGCGCCAACTTCAATGAAGTGTTCTTCAACGACGTGCGCATCCCGGACAGCAATCGGCTGGGCGCCGTGGGCCAGGGTTGGGCGGTGTCCATCACCACCCTGATGAACGAGCGCATGAGCATCGGTGGCGGTGGCGGCCTGTTCGGCGGCGACAATGGCCTCGGCAGCATCGTGGCCCTGTTGCGCGAAACCACCCTGGACGGGCGTCCGGCGCTGGAGCACGACGCCGTGCGCCAGAAGATGGCCGAATTCGCTGCCCGCTTCAAGGCGCTGGAGCTGACTGGCTATCGCACCCTGTCGGCCCTGTCGCAGGGCGCCATGCCGGGTTCGGAAAGCTCGGTCATGAAGCTGGCCATGGGTCTGCTGATCCAGGAAATGGCGGCCTTCATCATGGAACTCCAGGGCGCGGCCGGCGTGCTGACCGATCGCCAGGACACCCTGATGGAAGCCATGTGGCAGCAGGCCTATCTGGGCATTCCGGCGATCCGCATCGCCGGTGGCACGGACGAGGTCCAGCGCAACATCATCGGCGAGCGCATCCTCGGCCTGCCGACGGATATCCGCATCGACAAGACCGTGCCGTTCAACGAAGTCCCCACCGGACCCAGCAAGAAGGGCTGAACGTCCCTGACTGACACCATGCCCCGCACTGCTTGAAGGTGTGGGGCATGCTTTTTTTGCCAGGTCGGTCCGTTTGACCTTGGTTACACGCATTACCCAAGATTTTTCAATCCTCAAGGAGAATTGGCCATGGCCAAGCAAGTGCCTCTGGAAGAGGGCTATCTCGTTATTCCCGAAGCCGAGGGCGAACGCCCGCGTTTGTTGGGCTCCTACAGCCCCGAGGCGAAGAAGTATTTCTTTCCCCGCCGCATGCAGTGTCCGTTGACCGAAACGCCTGTCGAGGACGTTGAGCTGTCCTCCGAGGGCGTGCTCTATTCCTGGACCTGGGTGCTGATGCCCTTCATGGGCGCCGCCAAGATGGGCGACGGCAAGGCCCACGGCGTGGGTCAGATCGACCTGCCCGAAGGGGTGCGCGTCCAGGCCGTGATCAGCGGCAAGATGGGCGACTGGGAGATCGGCATGCCCATGGGCATGGTGGCCCTGCCCATCAAGAAGAAGGGCGATACGGAAATGTGCAGCTTCGGCTTCGAGCCGATCCGCAAGGGGGAATGAGGAAATGTTGGAAGACGTATACGTCGCCGGCGTAGGGATGCATCCCTTCGGCAAGCATGGCAAGAGCAACAAGGAAATGGCCTACGTGGCCGGCAAGGCCGCGCTGAAGGACGCCGGCATCAAGTTCCGCGATGTGGGCGCACTCTACAACGGCTACATCATGGGCGACATGACCGAAGGCGTGGCCATCGCCAAGGATCTGGGCCTGACTGGCGTGCCGGTGGTCCATGTCGAGAATGCCTCGGCCACGGGCTCCACGGCTTTCCGGGAAGCCTGCCTGCGGGTTGCTTCCGGAGAGGCAGACATCGCCATGGCGCTGGGCTTTGACGACATCGTGCGCATGGGCCAGATGATGATGCAGATGTACATGGCCCAGGGGCCGCGCATCGAAAGCATGGTGCTGCCCGCCGCATTCTTTGCCATGTGGGCGGTGCGCCGCACGCATGAATACGGCACCTCCCCGGAGATCTATGCCCGCATCGCCGCCAAGAACTGGAACCACGCCCGCTACAACCCCATGGCGCAGCGCCAGTCGGATCACGAAGTGACCATCGAGGAAGTGCTGGCCTCCAAGCCGGTTGCCCATCCCCACACCACCATGATGGCCTGCGCCACGGGTGGCGGCGCGGCCTGCGCCATCGTGACCAACAAGAAATGGGCGAAGAAACTGGCGGCTGGCCGGCCGCTGGTGCGGGTGCTGTCCTCACAACTGCAATCCGAGCAGTATGTCGATGGCCACATCTTCATGGGCGCCGTGGTGGGACCAAGTGAACTGACCCGCACTACCTCGCAGGCCTGTTATGAAGAAGCCGGACTGGGTCCAAAGGATGTCAGCCTGGTGCACGTCCACGACGCCTTCCCCATCGAAGAGCTCATGTACTACGAGCTGATGGGCTTCTGCGGCGAGGGCGAGGGCGAGAAGTTGGTGCTGGAAGGCGCCACCCAGATCGGTGGGCGCATTCCGTTCTCCACCGACGGCGGCCTCATTGCCCGCGGCCATCCGGGCGGTCCCACGGGCCTAGCCCAGGTGTGGGATGCCACCCAGCAATTGCGCGGTGAGTCCGGCAAACGCCAGGTGGAAGGCGCCCATACGGCCGCAGTACACATGATGGGGGCCGGCTCGGTCTGCGTCATGCACATGCTGCACCGCGAAAACGCCTGATCCGCTGACGGCGAGTCGTTTGCGGCCCGCCTTTCAGCCACCATGAACCCCGGCATTTAACCGGGGTTTTTTCATGCCCTTTTGCAATCCCTTTGCGCTGGAGTTGGGATGGAAATACAGTGCTATTTTCCCCTTACGCTCAACTCGGGTTATTGATGCGTTCATCGGCGCTCGCAAACAGGCGGAACACATCCGATCGAACCAGATCGCCAGAAATAGTGTCCAGAATCCTGGATCGAATGTCCGTGCTTTAAATTCTTGGGGTATCTGAAAAACCATCATGATCAGTCTCGACGCCTGCCCCTGGTGTGGCCAGGACCCGCTGTACCGGCAGTACCATGACACCGAGTGGGGCGTTCCGGTGCATGCGGACCGCACGCTGTTTGAATTCCTGATTCTGGAAGGCGCGCAGGCGGGATTGAGCTGGCTGACGGTATTGCGCAAGCGGCCGCATTACCGGTGCCTGTTCGCGGACTTCGATGCCGAACAGGTGGCGCGTTTTGACGCGGCGCGCGTCGAGACGCTGTTGCAGGATCCGGGCATCGTCCGCAACCGACTGAAAGTCCAGGCGGCGGTGAGCAATGCCCAGGCCTTCCTCGCCGTCCAGGAGGTATTCGGCAGTTTCGATCGCTATATCTGGGACTTCGTGGACGGGCGTCCGATCGTCAACCACTTCGAGCGCCTTGATCAGGTGCCGGCGGTCACGCCGCTCGCCGAAACCCTCAGCCGCGATTTGAAGCGGCGCGGTTTCCGTTTCGTCGGCCCGACCATCGTCTACGCCCACATGCAGGCCACCGGCATGGTCAACGATCATCTCGTCGATTGTCCGCGCCACGCCGCCTGCGCCGCGCTGCAATAACCGCCATCCGTGCCTGCTTTTGGCGCTGAAAAGGTTGCGGTCCCGTTCAGTCCTCATCCAATGAAGGGCTCGCCGGCAGGCCGGCTGTGAGCGGACTGTCCAGTAGATCGGCCAGGGTGCGATCGCCCAAAACAGCGTGGGAGGCTTCAGCCATTTGCTGCGCCAGCGCCTGTAACGGGGGGTCGCCAGGCCCTGAAACCGGAAGGGGGAGGGCAGTCAGCACCGCGTCCAGGCGGATGTGTTCCGGGGCAACCGCCAGGACCAGGCGCGGCGGATCATCCTGCGAACGCAGCAGGAAGCCCTGTTCAATGAGCCACGCGACCACCGGTCGCAGGGGCGCGGCCACAACATTCAAGCCCGCTGCCAGGGTATCGAGGTCAGCCGGCGGCTGGCCGTCATGGTGGCGCCGCGCCACCGCATGGAGCAGGATCAGCGCCCACTGTTCGTGCCGCAACGGTGCCTCGGCGTTCCCGCCCGCGCGGGGCAGCGTGGCGGCGGGGTATTGGACATAAAAAGCGACCTGAGCCCCCACCAGCAGGATGGTCCAGACCACATTCAGCCAGATCAGCAGCAGGATCAGGATTGCAAAACCGGAGTAGATCGCGTTGTAGCTGGTGCTGCCGACCACAAAAAAGCCAAAGGCTTGCCCGCCAATGAGCCAGGACAGCGCCGCCACGATTGCACCCGAAAGTGCAGCCTGCCAGCGCACCCGGGTATTGGGCAGATAGAGATAAATGAAGGTGAAGACAGCCGTGATCAGCAGCAATGGCGCCAACCGCGTGACAAGGGACAGGGCCATGCCGACGGGTTGCCAGTCGCTCAAGCCGCGCACCACTTCTGCGCCCATGATCGATGCAAAGAGCCCGGTGGACACCAGATAGAGCACCGGCGCCAGCAATACCACGATCAGGTAGTTGTTGAAACTGCGTGCCAGGGAACGTGCGTCGCTGATCTGCCAGATGTCGTTGAAGGCTTGTTCCACCTTCTGAATCAGGGACACCACGGTGTAGAGCAGGAAACCCAGCCCCAGGGAGCCCAGCACGCCGACCTGCATGTTCTCCACGAAGCCCACGATGCGAGTCGCGATTTCCACGCCCTGTTCCCCGAGCGGGGCGAGCAGCTCGGCGATCAAGGGTTCGGCGACGTTGTGGGCACCAAAGGCCTTGAGCACGGAAAAGCCCAAGGCCAGCAGCGGTACCAGGGACAATAACGTGGTGTAGACCAGGCTCATGGCCCATAAGGTGATGGGGCCTTGGGCCAGATCGCGCCCCACCGCCAGCGCGATGCGCACGCTGAGCAACAGGACGCGCCGCGACGGGGGCAGCGAGCCGGGGTCGATGGACCCGAGCCACTGCACCCAATCGCGGGGCGAGAAGCGCTTCACGCCGGTGCGGCTTCCGGCACCAGTCCCAGTTCCTGCTTGAGCTGGCTTTTCAAGATCTTGCCATTGGCGTTGCGCGGCAAGGGTTCCGTGCGCAGCTCGATGCGCACCGGCACCTTGAAACGCGCCAGATGCGCGGCGACGTGGGTCTGAAGGTCTTCGACGCTGACCTGATGGCCAGGGGCGATCTGCACCACGGCGCCGACTTCCTCACCCAGCACACGATTTGGAATGCCGATGACGGCGGCATCCATCACCGCCGGATGGCTATAGAGGGCATCTTCCACCTCGACGCAATAGATGTTCTCGCCGCCGCGAATCAGCATGTCCTTGGCCCGGTCGACGATGTAGAGATAGCCTTCCTCATCCATGCGCGCCAGATCGCCGGTGTGCAGCCAGCCTTCGGTGAAGGTCTGGGTGTTGGCCTCGGGCCGGTTCCAGTAGCCCTGGATGACGTTGGGACCCTTGACCCACAGTTCGCCGACCTGCCCACGGGGCAATTCCGCGCCATCGCCGCCGACGATCTTGATCTGGGTGACGGGCGCCGGACAGCCCACGCTGTCCGGGCGGCGGTGATATTCCTCGGCCGAATTGCTGGTGCACAGGGCGGAGGTCTCGGTCATGCCGTAGCCGTTGCCCGGATCGACCTTGGGGAAGGTCTGCTTGATGCGGTTGAGCAGTTCGGGCGCCGCCGGCGCGCCGCCATAGGCGATGTTGGTGACGCAGGACAGGTCGTGGTTGGGCAGATCCGGGTTTTCCAGCACCTGCCAGACCATGGACGGTACGCCGCCGAAGGTGGAGATTTTTTCCTGTTCAATCAGCTCGATGGCGCGCTGGCTGTCCCACTTGTACATCATCACCAGCTTGCCCCCGGCCAGGGTCACCCCGATCAGAAAGCCGTGGCAGCCGGTGACATGAAACAGCGGCACCGACAGCAGCATGCTGGGCCCCACCATCTGCATGCCGGAAGTCGGATCCTCGCCGCGCAGCACGCTGGCGCGCATGCGCACAAAGGCGCCGCTGATCAGGTTCTGGCAGATGTTGCGATGGCTGCCCAGCGCGCCCTTGGGCTTGCCGGTGGTGCCGGAGGTGTAGAAGATCGTTGCGTTGTCATCTGGGGTCAGCGTCGCCTTGGGCAGCACGGCCTTCTCCGGCAGCGCGCCGCGAAATTCAAGGAAATCCAGCACGCCGGCGGGCAGCGGCGACGGGCTGCGGGCGACGATGATCTTCTCCAGACCCGGCAGGCGGTCCAGGTGGGGCTGGATGCGTTCCATGCGCTCGGCGTCGCAGAACAGCACGCGCGCGCCCGAATCGGTCAGGCCGAATTCCAGTTCTTCGCCGGTCCACCAGGCGTTCAGCGGCACGATCACGGCGCCGATGGACACGGTGGCCCAGAAAATCATCGGCCATTCCGGCAGGTTACGCATCGCCAGCGCGACCCGGTCGCCCTTTTGGATGCCCAGATCCTCCACCATGCGGGTCGCTAGTGCAGCCACGGCGCGGTAATGTTCGGCGAAGGTCCAGCGCTCGTCCTCGTAGACCAGATAATCCTTGGCGCCATGGGCGCGGCTGATGTCCAGCACGGTGCGCAGGGAGGGCGGGGCGGCCTTCCAGACGCGGGTGGGGATGCCGCGGATGTCGATTTCCTCGAAATTGAACAGGCCCGGTTTGCTGGTGAGCTGCTCGTTGGCCTGGTCGATGGTGAGAGACATGGTGCACTCCTTGGCGGGTTTCATTCGATGGTGTCGAGAATGTGCAAGGCAGGGATCCAGCCCCGCCTTCTTGATGTCATTGCAAATGGGACGACCTGTTGAGACGATCCGCGTCAGTTTATCAAGGGGCCTGCCGCAGCGTCGCGGCCGGCGCGCAATTCAGGCCCCGCCATAACGCAGCCGGGTGCGCTGTTCCAGCCGGCGGAGAAACTCGGCCATGACCTCCTCATACATCTGTTCTTTCAGGATCTCGTCCTCCACACCGGCGTCAAGATTGGGATTGTCGTTGATTTCAATGACGCAGACGCCCTGCCGGGTCTGTTTGAGATCGACCCCGTAGAGCCCGGTGCCGATCAATCGGGCCGCTTTCACCGCGGTGCGCAGGACCACGGCCGGCACACGCTCCAGCGGCAGGGTGCGGGAGTTTCCGGCGGCCATACCGCCCCCGGCCTTGTGGTCGTAGATCTGCCAGTGATCCTTGCTCATGAAGTATTGGCAGGCATAGAACGGCTGGCGGTTGAGGATGCCAATGCGCCAGTCGTATTCGGTGTAGAGGTATTCCTGCGCCAGGATCAGGTCTGATTTTTGGAACATGCGCTCCGCGACGGTCTTGAGCTCCTCCGCGTCACGCACCTTGCTCACGCCCACCGAGAACGCCCCGTCGGGGATTTTCAAGACCACCGGATAATCCAGCGGTGGCTCCAGTTCGATGTTGCGTTCGCGCCGCAGAATCTGGGTGGCGGGCGTCTTCACCTGATGGGTGCGCAGCAATTCGGCCAGGTAGACTTTGTTGGTACAGCGCAGGATGGATGTCGGATCGTCGATGACCACCAGTCCCTGGGCCTCGGCGCGTTTGGCGAAGCGGAAGGTGTGGTGGTTGATGGCGGTGGTTTCGCGAATGAACAGGGCGTCGTATTCGGCCAGGCGCCCGTAATCCTTGCGCGTGATGAGTTCCACATCCAGCCCCAGGCGCTTGCCGGCGCGGATGAAGGATTTGAGCGCCTTGGGATTGGATGGCGGCATGGTCTCATTGGGGTCATGCAGGATGGCGAGGTCGTAGCGGCCCGTGGAACGTCGGCGCGGACTTTGCCAGGCCCCGGCGAGATACTGTTCCATCGCCTCGGCAAACAGGCGGCGCTGATCCGCATCCAGGTCGGCCAGCGCCATGGAGCGCACGCGATGGATCCGCCAGCGGCTGTTCTGGTGCAGATCCACGGCCAGCAGCGGACAGGGCAGGCGCTCAAACAGATCGTCCGCCAAATCCTGGAACGCTGGCTGGGAGGCGCGGCCCAGGAAGATCCACAGGCGGATATCCTGGGCGTCGTGGCCGCGCAGGTATTTCTGCAAATCCTCGTCCAGGTCCTCGGTCAGGGGTTCGTAGATGGTCTTGCGCGACAGATCCAGCGCCGTGCTGACGCTGGGCAGGATGCGCTGTCCCCGCGCCTCGGCCAGCAGCGAGCAGTAATAACCGATGCTGCCGTAGCGGTAGTTCCGGCACAGGTTGAGGACGCGCAGTTCCCGATCGGCGGCGAGACCTGCCGTGTCATCGGCGTCGATGTAGTCCTTGGCGCTCATCACCGGCAAGGCCGGCAGGTCGGCGGGCCAGTCCGCGGGGCGATCAACGAGAATCAGGTGTTTGCTCATGTCCGGAGGGCAAGCTCAGAGGCGGCCGGGGCGCGGCGACGCAAGATGATGACAGCGCGCTGGCCACTTTTGCCATAGCGCGCCATGCCCGTGAATTCCGCCTTCAGGATCGGCAGGTTCACGCAATCGGTCGGCGTCTTGCCGGCCGCGTAATCCACATAAGGGTCATGCACATAGAGAAAATGGTCGTCAAAACCGGTCACCACCACCCAGTGCGGGAATTTCTCGGCATAGAGCCGGTAGGAACTGATCATCACCAAAGGCACGCCGCCGGTGCGCAATTCCTGTTCCAGGTCGGCCACCGACACCAGTCCGTAGTCCATGCGGATGTCCCGCTGGAGAATCTGCTCCAACTGATCTTCCTGCACCAGCGCGATGACGGTCTTTTTCTCCGGCGAGCGCACGGAATCCACGAACAGGGCCGCGCGGTCCTTGACCATCACGGCCACATCGAAGCCGCGGTGATGCGCCGACAGCGCCAAGCCATACGGACCACAGCCGCCGTGGCCCGCCGTCATGAAGATGGTGGTGGCCTCGCGCCAGAGTTGCAGCTCCAGCTTGCGGTGCAGATTCAGCGCGGGATCCAGCGCTTTCATGGCCATCATCAGCGCGGCCGGACCACAGGTGAATTCCAGCGTCTGTTCGTAGAAGGGCACCTGCACCAGCGCCGGGTGCGCGCGCGCGCCGAGGGTTTTTTCCAGCCGCAGGCCGTCGGCATGATCCTCGTAGTAATCCGGCAGGCTTTCCAGTTCCCGGTAGCCGGCGCGGCGATAGAGCGTCTGGGCGGCGGCGTTGTCCTGGCGCACTTCCAGCCGCAGGGCCGCGTAGCCATGTTCCAGCGTCACCGCTTCGGCGGTTTCCAGCAGCCGCGCGCCCACGCCCCGACCCTGGCATTCCGGACGCACGGCAAAGGAATACAGCCGCGCCAAGGCCGTGCCGGCATGGAACAGCACCAGCGCATAGCCGTCGAGGTCGCCATCCCGCTCGTGCACCAGCGTGATGGCCTTGGCCCGCGTCAGCAGGTGGCGGAAACTGCGCCGGGTGAGCCGGTCGGTGTCGAAACAGCGCTGCTCGATTTCCAGCAGCGCATCCAGGTCCGCCACCGTGGCCGCGCGAATGCGGTCGACAGCGTCACTGGAATCGCCGGGTGTGGAAACGGCCGTGCTCACGGGGCGGCAAAGCGCAGCGCGTAGGCGCATTGGCTGAGGCGGCTCAAGCCCCGCTCGCGGAAACGCGGTTCGGCGTCGAGGGCGTCCTCCACCACCAGCGACTGGATCTCGGCGAAGGCGCCATAGAGTGCCCGCACCTCGGCCTCGGGCACCGCAAAGGGCGGTCCGTCCATGGCTTCCTGCGGGTAGTCCAGGGTGATCAGCAGGCCGAAGGCCCCCGGTGCGAGCAGCTTCGCGGTCTGGGCTGCATAAGCGGGGCGCAGCGCGGGCGGCAAAGCGATCAGCGCCGCGCGGTCGTAGAGCCCAGCGCAGGGCGCGCCCAGGTCTGCCGCGGTGAGCGTGAAATAATCCCCTTGCAGCAAGATGTAGGAGCCCGCGACCCAGCGTGTGAAGCGCGCTTCCACGGTCACCTGCGGCGCGAGGCCGCGCTCGGCGAAGAAGGCTGCGATGGCCTGTTCGCTCAGCTCGACCCCGACCAGCGTGCAGCCCAAGTCCGCCAGATGGGCCAGATCGAGGCTCTTGCCGCACAGTGGCGCCAATACCCGGCGTCCGGCCAGCGGCGCGCCGTGGGCGACCAGCATGGGATGCACGCTGGCGCGGTGAAAGCCAATCTCTCCACGCGCCCAGCGCGCCAACCAGAAATCAGGATCCATGGCGGTCCGTCCCTCCTCGGATTGTTTGGTCTGTGGGCATGATGATAGCAAGCGCTGCGGCCCGATCACGCCTCGCGGGCGGCTCAGCGCCCCATGCGGCGGGTGAGCAGGGTCTGGGTGACGCGCCCCAGATAACCCGCGGGATCGAATACCGCCGTATGCACCGCGCCCAGGCCGTGGTCGAACAATTCGGCGCGGGCCGCGAGGCAGATCCACTCGGACACCGGCAGACGCAAGAGATGCAGGCTGATGTCCGCGTTGATGCAGCCCGTGCGGCTGTCCACATGGAGCTGCCCCAGACCGTTGCCGAAGTCCGCCAGCGCCGCCACGCGCACGAAGGGCGAAGGGGCATGGCCCAGCACTACCGGCACCGTGCCGCGCACCCAGGCCGTGCCCTCGCCACGCAGGGCGAAGCCCTGCACCCGCTTGGCCTCGACGGCGTGATGCATGCTGGGCCGGCGCGCGTCCGGCGGCGGCAGGGCGCGCCCCATCAGGTCGGTGATGGGCAGGGTTTCCGGGTCGGCAGGCAAGGGACGGTCCGGGTGGGCATACTCGGGCACCGTCACGGCCTCCGGCAGCAGCTTCAGCGCCTGGGCAAGCACCACGGTCTTGTCGTTGTGACGCAATTCCGCACTCAGCACGCACAAGCGTGTGCCGGTGCGGACCACCTTGACCTCGGCCGTCAGGGGCGCCAGCGGCACCGGGCGCAGCAGGTCGATGCTGAGGCGGGTGAACTGCAGCGCCGGCGCCGGATCGGCCCTCTCCAGCGCATGCGCCACCAGACCCCCGGTGGCGCCGCCATGCAGCAGGCGCGGGTCCCAGGGGCCGATGGCGTAGCGCGTGGGGTGGTAGCGCCCCTGTTCATCCGCCACGAACAGGGCGGGAGCGTTCTCGTCAATCATGGATCGATGTCTTTTGTAGGGTTGAACTAGGGCGCCGCGTTTGAGCCAAGGGCGCCCCCGATACGGCAAGGGCGCCCAGTTTACGGCGCCGTGCGCGCCACGCAAGTCTCGCCACCATCCTGTTCCCCGCCGTGAACGCTCGCCTTTAAGGGGCGGATTTGCGTAACATCAGCGCGATTTCATCGTCTTCAACCCTTGCCCGCAGCCGGCCGATCCGGGCGGGCGGAGCGCCATCATCCCATGAACGCCGAAGTGACCCTGACCCAGGAACGGGCCGAGCTGTTGCGCGACAGCCTGGCCGGCATGCTGCAGAAACTCTTCGAGGCCGGCGCGCCTGATCCCAGCGATGTCCGCAGCCCCATGCAACGCCTCATGGAAGGCCCGGCGCGCGATGAATTCATGACCCTCATGAAGCTCATCACCTTTGCCTTCGTGCAGAAGCTGCTGCCCTACATGCAGGGCGGCGACCCCATGGACCCGTCGCTGCTGGGACTGGCCGGCGCCAAGGTCACCGTGGATGGTGAAACCGCCACCTACCACCTCAAGCCCGGCCGGCTCATCACCCACTGGATCAACGAAAAAGGCCAGTACAAGGTCAAGGACATGGGGTTCAAGGTGAGCTGGTGGTGGGTGCTGTGGAACTGGCGCTTCGTGCGCGACATGCGGCGCAAGATGAAGGAGCGCCAAGCCGCCTTGCCGGCGCCTTCGTCCGGGGCGTCCTGAGCGATTCAGGCCAAAGGGATCTGTCAGCGAAGAAGACCATCCACGACGACCCCGGCGAGGCAGCGGGGTCGTCGTGGCGGCGGCTCAGTGGTGATGACCACCGGCGCCGTGGACATGGCCGTGCTGGATTTCCTCTGTGGTGGCGGGGCGGACTTCCAGCACGGTTACATCGAACACCAGCGTTTCCCCGGCCAGCGGATGATTGGCGTCGACCACCACTTCATCGCCTTCCAGCGCGGTGACAGTGACCACATGGACCTCGCCATCGGCCTCGGTCTGGAACTGCATGCCGATTTCCATGTTGTCGATGCCCACGAACTGGTCGCGGCTGACCACCTGCACCAAATCGTCATAGCGCTCGCCATAGCCGTCTTCGGGCGGGACGGTGATCTGGAAGTTATCGCCCACGCGCCGGCCGGTCAGCGCCTGTTCCAGGCCGGGAACAATGTCGCCGTTGCCGTGCAGATAGGTCAGCGGCTCGCCGGTTTCGCTGGAGGAATCGATCAGATCTCCCTCCGGGTTGGTCACGGTGTAATCGAGGATGACGACGGTGTTGTCGGCGATCTGCATGGGGAACGCTCCGGGGTGGGAGGGGGTGTGAAACGACGGGTCATCGGCGGGCGATGATATCACCGGGAAAATTCAGCGCGCAGACTAACCCAGCGCGCGCAAAAAATCGATCAGCCCACGCCGCGCCGCGTCGGAAAGCCGTGCGAAGGCGGCCAGCAGTTCCTGTTCCTCGGAACCCAGCTCCGCGTGCGGG
>PKDC01000045.1 GCA_002862435.1 Pseudomonadota bacterium
GTATATTCCAGATCAGAAAAACTCGCTTGCATCGCTCAGGTTCCCGCAGACACTGTAGGGATGCCCATTATCTCAAAAGCGCCTGCCGGCAAACCACGGACCGGGGAATAAATCAGCGCTTCCTTAGCACTCATAAGCCAAGAGTGCTAAATTAAGCCGCATGGACCCCATGGCCCCGGTTTCCTACAGAACGAGGATTGCATGTCGTCAACCACCGATCTGATGCCTCTGGATCGCGAGTTGCCTGTATTGACGGACAGCCTGGATGCCTACATGGCGCGCATCAGCCAATTCCCCCTGCTCAGCCCCGAAGCTGAACGGGAATTGGCCCGGCGCTGGTGGGAAGAGCAGGACTTGGATGCCGCGCGCGAACTGGTGCTGAGCAATCTGCGTTTCGTGGCGCATATTGCACGCGGCTATCGCGGTTATGGATTGCCCCAAGCGGACCTGATTCAGGAGGGCAATATTGGCCTGATGAAGGCCGTGAAGCGCTTTGACCCCGGCATTGGCGTGCGGCTGGTGTCGTTTGCGGTGCACTGGATCAAGGCAGAAATGCACGAGTACATCCTGCGCAACTGGCGCATCGTGAAGATCGCCACCACCAAGGCCCAGCGCAAACTGTTCTTCCACCTGCGCAGCGCCAAACAACGTCTGGGGTGGTTCAGCCGGGAAGAGGCCGAAACGGTTGCCCGTGAACTGGGCGTGCCCACCGAGACTGTGCTGGAGATGGAAGCCCGTCTGAGCAGCCAGGATCTGGGACTTGATCCGTTGATGGAAGCTGATGAGGATCACGCAAGCCCGGCCCCGATACGCTTCCTGGCAGCCGAGCAGGCCGATCCCGCCGAGATCCTTGAAGCCGAGGATTGGACGCGGACAACTCACGCCCAGCTGCGCCTCGCATTGGATGGCCTCGATGCTCGCAGCCGGGAAATCCTGCAACGGCGTTGGGTCCAGGAGCCCAAGGCAACGCTGCATGAATTGGCCGAGTCCTATGGCGTCTCGGCCGAAAGGATCCGCCAGATCGAGGCCAGCGCCCTGCGCAAGCTGCGCGGCACGCTGGCCGCCTGACGGGTGGTACACCTGCCCTGCATGGGCTTTAGCGGGGCAGGTAGTGATCCACCAGCAACAAAGCGAACAGGGCCATCAGATAGGTAATGGAGTAGCCGAAGGTGCGCATGGGCAAATCCGGGCGCGCGGAAAAACGCAAAGCCAAGGCGTAGTAAAGAAACCCCCCACCCAATAACAACGCCCCCACCAGATACACCGGCCCGCTCATCTGCGTGACATAGGGCAACAGACTCACCACCACCAGCAGCACGGTGTAGAGCAGGATCTGCACCCGGGTAAAGGCCACCCCATGGGTCACCGGCAGCATGGGAATATCGGCCCGGGCGTAATCCTCCACCCGATGGATCGCCAACGCCCAGAAATGCGGTGGCGTCCAGACAAACACAATCAGAAACAGCAGCAGCGCATGCGCATCCAGGCTCCCCGTCACCGCAGTCCAGCCCAAGACCGGGGGCGCCGCCCCGGCCGCCCCACCGATGACGATATTCTGCGGCGTCGCCCGCTTGAGGTAGGCCGTATAAACCCCCGCATAACCCACCAAGGAGGCAAGGGTCAGAACAGCCGTCAGGCCATTGATCTGCGTGATCAGAATGGCCATCGAGGTGACGCCCAGAATCGCTGCGAAGACGAGGCTTTGCGGCACACCCACGGAACCGGTCGGTAACGGCCGGCGTTCGGTGCGGGCCATATGGGCGTCAGCCCGGCGATCCAGCACATGATTGATCACCGCGGCGCAGGCTGCCGCCAGCCAGATGCCCAGGGCGCCGAAGACCAAGACATTCCAGGGCACCATGCCGGGCGTGGCGAGGAACATCCCCACCACCGCCGTGAACACCAGCAGCGCCACCACCTTGGGTTTGGTCAGTTCGAGATAGGCCCGCCACAGGGAGCGCGTCGCTGCCGGCAGCGTTGAAGATTCAGTGCCCACGCTGCACATCCCTGGGTAATGACCCGGCCAAAAGATGAATCACCCCGACCAAACTCAACAGCAGCAGGGCTGCCCCACCATTGTGGGCCGCTGCAACCGGCAACGGCAGGTGGCCCATGACCGTCGCGACACCAAGGCTGACCTGCAGTATCAAGGCCGCGAGCAGTACCGCCCCCGCGCGGCGCAGCATAGGGCGCGGCGGCGCAAAAATCAGCGCCAGGGCAAGGCTTCCGAGCACGGCGCAAGTCACCAATGCACCCAAGCGGTGGATGAGATGGATCGCCACCCGTCCCCGATTGTCCAGCACACCGCCCTCATAATCGATGCCGATCCCGCGCCAGAGAATGAAGCCTTCATTGAAATCCGCAGCCGGCCACCACTCCCCATGACAGGTCGGAAAATCCGGGCAGGCCAGCGCAGCATAATTGCTGCTGGTCCAGCCGCCCAAGGCGATCTGGATGGCCAGGACGCCCAGCGCCCCCACTGCAATCCAGCGCCATGCACCCCACACCGGCGCCTCCCCTCGCGTCCAAAGCGCCCCGGACCGTAGCGTGATCCAGGCCAGCAGAGCCAGGGTCGACAGACCACCCAACAGATGCCCCATGACGATGAGCGGCTTGAGCAGCAAGGTGACCGTCCACATGCCCAGCAGCGACTGAAATATGATCAACACCACCAGCAGCAACGGCAGGACCACCTGCTGGCCTGGCGCGCGTCGACGGCGCCAGGCCAGGACGGCAATGGCAAGCACCAGCAATCCCAGGCTGCCCGCCACATAACGGTGCGCCATTTCCTTCCAGGCCTTGGCCGCAACCACCTGCCGCTCGGGATATGCCGCGTTGGCAGAGGCCACGTGGGCTTCCTCCGCCGGTACTTTCCAATGACCGTAGCATCCCGGCCAATCCGGACAGCCCAGCCCGGCATCCGACAGCCGCACATAGGCGCCCAGCACGACCAGACCCAGGGTGAGCACGGTGGCAAACAGACACAGCCGGAAGAACCAGGGATTACGCATGTGGATCATCCGATATGGGATAGGCGCAGCAGTCGCTTGAGATCAGTCAGTATGTCTTTGGGTTCCTGGGTAGCGTCGTAGCGCATCATCAGATTGCCCAAAGGATCGACTATATAAAGCTGTTGTCCTGACCAAAGCGCTGTCGCATCGGCCTCAGGGAACTGCGCCACGGTTTCCGGTGATGCCAGCACAGCCACCAACAGGTCCGGATGCAAGCCGCGCAATGCTTCCAACTGAGCCGGATCCCGGGGAACCTCAGCCAGCAGGTAGATGCGCTGCACGCGCTCTGTCTCCTTGCCCAGCGCCGTGCGGACCTGACGGGTCTGGTAAAGCAGGTTCTCACATTTCGCATCGCAGGTCGGCAGGCCCGGATAGACCAGTAACCAACGTCCCTGCCAACTATCCCCCGCCAGCGGGCGGCCCTGCAGATCCTGCAATTGCAGACCAGCAAGGGGTTGGGGCGGGGTAATCAACTGGCCATGGTTGGCCCGCTGTTCGGGCAATGGCCAGCGATCGGCATGGCCATACCATACGGAAGCCAGCAACAAGGGGCCAAAAAACAGGGACGCCAGCAACAGCAGCATGAAGCGCCCGCGCCATTGCCCAGGCGGGCGCACAATCTCGTTCGTCACGGTTGTCCTGATCCTCTATTGCGACGGCGCCAGAAAACCGCCGTCATCACCACCCAAGTCACGGCCAGCGCAGCCCATTGAACGGCATAGCCATAGTGCTGCTCGGGTGTCATGGTCACCGGCCGCCAAGAACGCAGGTAACCACCAGGCTGATCGACATCCAAGAGCAACAGCAAAGGATAGATGGACGTTCCCAGAGCATGCTCAAGCTCCTCCAAAGCGGGATAAACCACAACCCGCGGCCAACTTTCCGACTCAGGCGCCGGTTTCAGCGCCCACCCGGATCGGGGGAATCGGACCAGCGTGCCACACACTTCGCGCTCGTCATTTCCGACAGCCAATGCCGCCACGACGTGACGCTCGGAGTCTTGAGCGACCCAGCCCCGGTTGACCATCAATCTCTCACCCGATGGGCGCACGAGCGGCGTCCAGACATCAAATCCCACTTGGCCACCCTGCATCTGCCCATCCAACAGGAACTGGTGATCCGCCACGAAATGACCCGCAAAACAGGCCCGAACGAATACCGTCTCTTGTCCAAGCAGGGCGCGCGCCCGATCAACATCCATTTCGTGTTGCGGGGGAGTGTCGCGAGAAGCGGCGAAATCTGCCAGCAGGCGAGTTTTTTCCTGACCACGCTGCACTTGCCAGAAAGCCAATCCCACCAAGAGGGCGAGAACGGCCCCCCATGCAAGTATCAGCAATGCTCGCGGGAAAAGCCGGTGCGCCGTTTTCGCCATCATGAACCGCCCCGACCCGCAAGCCGCGTCAACTCAGGTCAAATCCCATAAAATAAATGTTTGGACGCCTGCCCATCCGGCAGCACCCTCCTCCACGCGGTTGGGAACGGACTGTATTTCACGACCACCAACCGCCCCCTACCTCGCGCAGGTCATCGTAGCCCATGCTGATCAAGTTGCTTATCATCGCCGCATTTTTCGCCATTCTTTACAGCCTGGCTTCCGGGCTGTATTTCCTGCTCAAAGACACCCAGAACACTGGCCGCACGGCGCGCGCGCTCACCTGGCGCATTGGCCTGTCCATCGCATTGTTCGTGATGATTCTGTTGGGCATCGCGACAGGGCTCATCCAGCCGCATGGGCTGTTGCCACCCTCAGGTTGAGACAGGCACAAGCGCGGTCGGCTTTCCACATTGGAAAGCCGGCTGCTGAAGCCCTCAAAGAATATAGACAAAGATGAACAGGCCCAGCCAGACCACGTCCACAAAGTGCCAATACCAGGCAGTCGCTTCGAAGGCAAAGTGGCGCTCCGGCCGAAAATGGCCTTTCAGCGAGCGGAACAGCATCACTGTCAACATGATGGTGCCCAAGGTCACATGGGCGCCATGGAATCCGGTGAGCATATAGAAAGTCGAGCCGTAGATACCCGAACCCATCGTCAGGTTCAGATGCTCATAGGCATGCATGTATTCCTCAACCTGAAAAAACAGGAAGCTGATGCCCAATGCCACCGTCAGCGCCAACCACAGGCTGGTGCGGGCTTGATGCCCCGCGCGCACCGCATGATGGGCCATGGTCACGGTCCAACTGCTGGTCAGCAGGATGGCAGTATTGAGGGCCGGCAGTTCCCAGGCACTCACGGTTCCAAACTTGCCCCCGACCGCTTCCGGGCCATTCGTGGGCCAGGCGGCCTCGAAGCCAGGCCACAACAGCAAATTCGTCAGGGACTCGCCGCCCGCACCGCCCAGCCATTGAATAGCCAGGGCGCGCGCATAAAACAAGGCGCCAAAAAAGGCGGCGAAAAACATGACCTCCGAGAAGATGAACCAGGCCATGGCCCAGCGGAAGGTCCGATCGACCTGGGCGTTGTACCGGTCCGCCAGATTTTCGCGGATGACGGTACCGAACCAGCCAAACAACATCACCACAAAAACGGCGAAGCCCAGCAGGGATACATAGTAACCCGAGGAAATACCATTCAGGCCGATGGACACGCCGCCCACAATCAGGAACAGGGCGATGGATCCGACGATGGGCCAGTAGCTTGGCTCGGGAACGAAGTAAATTTCTTGGTCGGGGCTAGCGTGGGCCATTGGAGATGTCCTCTGATGATGCCTGAATGGTCTTTATTCGAGAGCGATTATTCCACTGATTCACGAAACGGCGGCTTACAAATCAGGATCCTGTGCGCTGTTCAAGCTCTACAACTGCTTGGGGCGCGGCGTCGAAAAAGGTATAGGACAGGGTCAATGTCTCTATCCCCGGGGGCAACTTGGGATCAACATAGAAGCGCACGGGCATATCCCGCGCCTCCCCGCCCGCGAAGCGCTGTTCCGTGAAACAGAAACATTCCAGCTTGCGCAGATACTTGGCGGCTTCTCCCGGCGCGATGCTGGGCACCGCCCGCCCTATCATGGGCGTATCACGCAGATTGCGTGCAAAATAAGCCACACTGCGCACTTCGCCAGGATGCACCTGGATCGATGAAACTTCCGGCTTGAACTCCCAGGGCAGGTCCTGATTGCGGTTGGCGACAAACTGGACCGTGATGATGCGTGACGAATCAGATTCCGCCATTGTCTCGGTTGCCACGGCTGCCATGCGGCCATTGATACCAGTGAGATCGCAAAAGGCACGATAGAGCGGCACCATCGCAAAGCCGAATCCAAACATCACCACACACACCAACGCTGCCTGGAACAGGACGTGCCGATTGGCTCTGCGCGATCCGGAATGGCCTGGGCTGTTCATGGCATCGTTCAATGCAAGCTCATGGCGATAAAAAAAGCCACGTAGAAAATCCCGGCCAGCAACACCAGCCATGCCACCGTGCGGCGGATGGCGGCGTGCCGGGAGTCATCCGATGGGCCTGTCACCGCTTACGGTCCAGCGCTCAATGAACCACGGGGGGAACCGTGAAACTGTGATAGGGCGGCGGCGAGGGCAGCGTCCACTCCAGGCCTTCCGCGCCCTCCCAAACCTGCGCCGTGGCCTTTTGTCCCCCACGGACACATTTGATCACGATGTAGACGAACAGCAGCTGGGAGAATCCAAACATGAACGCGCCCACTGTCGAGATCTGGTTGAAGGTGGTGAACTGCAGCGCGTAGTCCGGAATACGCCGCGGCATACCGGCCAGACCCGAGAAATGCATGGGGAAGAAAGTCAGGTTGACGCCAATGGTCGAAAGCCAGAAATGTAGTTTCCCCAGCCGCTCTTCATACATGTGCCCGGTCCACTTGGGCAGCCAGAAATAAACCGCCGCCATGATCGAGTAGACCGCGCCGGGGACCAGCACGTAATGGAAATGGGCCACTACGAAATAGGTGTCGTGATACTGGAAATCCACCGGCGCCATAGCCAGCATCAGCCCTGAGAAGCCGCCAATGGTGAACATGAATACGAAACCCAGCGCGAACAGCATTGGGGTTTCAAAGCTCAGCGAGCCACGCCACATGGTGGCGGTCCAGTTAAACACCTTCACGCCCGTCGGCACCGCGATGATCATGGTCGCGAACATGAAAAACAGCATGCCGGCCAGGGGCAATCCCACGGTGAACATGTGATGGGCCCAGACGATGAAGGAGAGAAACGCGATGGCTGCCATGGCATAGACCATGGACGCATGCCCGAACAGGGGCTTGCGCGAAAAGGTCGGAATGATGTGGGACACGATGCCGAAGGCCGGCAAGATCAGGATATAGACTTCGGGATGACCGAAGAACCAGAACACATGCTGGAACAGGACGGGGTCACCGCCCCCTGCGGCATTGAAGAAGCTGGTGCCGAAGTATTTGTCCGTCAACAGCATGGTAACGGCGCCCGCCAACACGGGCATCACCGCGATGATGAGGAATGCGGTGATCAGCCAGGACCATGCGAACAGCGGCATTTTCATCAGGGACATGCCGGGCGCGCGCAGGTTCAGGATGGTGGCGATGACGTTGATCCCGCCCATGATGGAGGAGATCCCCAGCAGATGAACGGCGAAGATCAGGAACGGAAACGCCGGCCCGGTCTGCAGAACCAGTGGCGGATACATGGTCCAGCCGCCGGCCGGTGCACCACCCGGCATGAAAAGGGTGGAAATCAACAAGGTAAAGGCAAAGGGCAGGATCCAGAATCCCCAGTTATTGATGCGCGGAAGCGCCATGTCGGGCGCGCCCAGCATCACCGGCAACAGCCAGTTGGACAGGCCCACGAAAGCGGGCATCACCCCGCCAAAAATCATCACCAGAGCGTGCATGGTCGTCATCTGGTTGAAGAATTCGGGTCGCACCAGTTGCATGCCGGGCTGGAACAGTTCTGCCCGGATCACCAGGGCCATCATGCCCCCGACCAGGAACATCAGCAGCGACAACCACAGGTACAGGGCCCCGAGGTCCTTGTGATTGGTCGTCGTCAGCCAACGCCAGAAGAAACGAGGATCCGGACCGTGTTCGTGATCGTCGTGCACCAGGGCATGGTCAGTCATGCGTGTTCTCCCACTCTATCAACGGGCGGCAGCAAGGGCCGGCTCATTCATCATCGCGGTTTGCGTGCCTTTACCGGCGCGTTGCGCCTCCAGCCAGACCGCGTAGTCTTCAGGCGTCTTTGCCTCCACAACGATCGGCATGAAACCGTGATCGCGTCCGCACAGCTCGGCGCACTGGCCCCGGTATATACCCGGCACATCAATCCGGGTCCAGAACTCATTGATGTATCCTGGAACCGCGTCCTTCTTGACCGCCAGATCAGGGACCCACCATGCATGGATCACATCGTTGGACGTGATCAAAAAGCGAACTTTCTGGCCGATAGGCACCACCACGGGGTGATCGACATTGAGCAGATAGTGATCAACTGATTTGAGGTCGATCTGGGCGCCCAACTGACGCGCGGCGTTGCTGTCCTGGGCCAGGGCGCTGAAAAAGGAAACGTCCTGATCCAGATAGTCGTAATGCCACTTCCACTGGTAGCCGGTGATCTTGATGGTCAGATCCGCCTGGCTGGTATCGTCCATTTTGATCAGCAGGCCCGCGGCGGGAATCGTCATGACCACCAGGATGGCAAACGGAATGGCGGTCCAGATCAACTCGACGGCCGTGTTTTCGTGGAAGTGGGCGGGTTGAGCGCCTGTTGATTTGCGGAAACGCACGATGGAGTAAAACATCGCGCCGAACACCAAAGCCCCAATGGCGACACAAACCCAGAACATCGCCATGTGCAACGAATGCACGTTACGGCTGATCTCGGACACCCCTTCGGGCATGTTGTATCGCAGCTCAGCATGGGCACTTCCGATACCCACTCCCGCCAAAGTCGCAGCCAGGATCGTTGATTCCCATATGCCGCGCATCCGCTTAGCAATCATGCCTCTCGCACTCCTCATGCCTTGGTCCAAAGGGCTTGCTCAGACTGAAACCCTGGTTCCATCACTTCTTTCAATCGTTGCGCCAAACGCCGACGCTCCAGCTCGCTCAAACCCCGACCCAGTTCCAGGTATTGATCTCTGCACACCAGCCAAAGGCGGGAGGGCTCGACCGCAGCGTCCAAGCGCACGCGCGCCCAGGATCGTTCGAAATCCGTGATCTGTTGCGGACCTTGATGGCCCGACTCAACCCGGATGCGATCCGATTCGATACGGACCACTTCGCGATAGGCATTGCGGCGCAGGCAATGTCGCAAGGTCCAGATGACCGCAAGGCTTTCAAGGCCTGAAAATGGCAGGATGGGCCACAATCCCATGACCCCGGCCCAAAAGGCGCCGATGGCGATCGGCGCGCAGGCAATCACCCCGAAACCCCAGGCAGCCTTTGGGGTCAGGGACCCATCCGGGGCGATGACGCAGCAAAACGGCTGTTCCGTCAGGGGCTCGCTGGAAGAATCCATCGACACCTCCCGTGATCGACCGGGGGCCATCTCCTCCGACCGAGCCGGATGGTCAGGCACATCAGGGGGTACCAGAAAGCCTGCAAATCGTACTTGATCAATATCAGTGCTGCAAGCCAATCGGCCGTCATCCAGACAATTTCAGGTCTGGAATTTGCCCCCAAAGGACCGATCCAGATAATCCTGTGCGGGGCGCCCAAAGGGCACCACACCAAGGCAAGGCACCGGCAACCGCTCCCGCAGACTCGCCAGATTGCCCGCCATGGAATCCATGCCGGCATCCACTTCATTCGCGACCCAGCCACAGAGCAGATCGCCGATGGCCTGCGCGGACAGCAGCGCGTGATTCAGGCAACCCAGCCGCATTCCCACCACCAGGATCACCGGCAAACGCAGTTGGCGGGCCAGATCACCCATTTCCCAGTCTTTCCCCAACGGCACGCGCCAGCCCCCGGCGCCCTCCACCACCACGGCCTCGGCCTGCCCGGCCAGGGAGGCGAAAGCCCGCAGGATCGGCGCGGGGCGAATGGCGATGCCTGCGGCCTGGGCAGCGAGATGAGGCGCAATGGGCGGCGCGAAGGCATAGGGATTGATGGTCTCATAGGCCGCTGCCACCCCGCCCGCCGCCATGAGAGCGAGCGCATCGTCGTTACGCAATGCGCCGACGGGTCCCATGCAACCGGTCGCCACCGGTTTGAACCCCACGGCACGTATGCCTTCCGCTGCCAGCACCTGCAACAGGCCGCAAGCCACATGGGTCTTGCCAACCCCGGTATCGGTGCCGGTGATGAACCATCCCCGAGTCGGCGTCACGAACCGCTTCCGCTACCGCGCCGCAGACTGGACAAGGGCACATGCACCTCACCGTCCCGGACAATGGATCGGGGCTGATCGGGCGCCCAGGCATGACCATAGATCAGCTCCAGCGTCATGCCCAGCGACGCGCCCGGAAACTGATCACGGTAATGCTGCTGCATGGCCTCGAAACGGCGCCGGCCGGTCAGGCCGTGACGTCGGGCAATCAGGGCGTTGCCCCAACCGGCCTGGCGCAGATCGCCCTGAAGCTTGGGAAAATCAGCGTAGGTGAAGGTCAGGTGCTCCACATCCATCACCGGATCGGCAAGCCGGGCGCGCACCAGGGCATCCCCCACATCATGCATGTCCAGGAAAGGATGCACATGCGGCTCATCGTCAACAGCGGCCCAGGCACGACGAAATTCCTGCAGGGTATCGGGCCCCAGGGTGGTGAACAGGAACAAGCCGCCGGGACGCAACACCCGGGCGATCTCGGCAAACATCGGGAAGGGATCGGCCAGCGCCAAGAGCACCAGATTCGAAAACACCAGATCCACGCTGGCCGTCGCCAGGGGCAAGCGGAGGCCATCGGCCTGGATACGCAATGGCCGGGACCGCCAGAATGGCAACCGAAAACGTCGCGGTGGCGCCAGCAGGGCCAGATTCACATCCATCCCCACCACCCGCGCTTGAGGATAACGGCGCGACAAACCTCGCGAACCCGCGCCGGAAGCGCTCCCCAAGTCGATGACCCACTGCGGGTCGAGGCGCACATAGGTCAGGCGCTCCAGCAGCCGGTTGCGCGCTTCGGCCAGCAGCACACTATGGGCCAACCCCGCTCCGGCACGCGCGTAGCGCCGACGCACCGCGCGGTCATCCAGAAGGTGCGGCGCGAGAGTCCAGTCCATCCCTCGCTCAGCCATGTTCCGCGCATCTCATCCTGGTGCGCCCGCCGGCGCATCCAAACAACGGGCCAGCGCTCCCAACAAGCCTTCGACTTGCGCCGGGGTATGGGCCGCTGTCAGTGTGATGCGCAGGCGGGCGGTCCCCGGCGGAACCGTCGGAGGACGGATCGGAGTCACCCAATAACCCGCCTCCAGCAAGGCGGCACCCAGCGCCATGGCGCGCGCTGCGTCGCCCACCCACAGGGGCTGAATGGGGGTATCGGAGGCCATCAGGGGCAGCCCCAAGCGCCGCGCGCCGTCCCGGAAACGGGCGACCAGATCCACGAGGTGCTCGCGGCGCCAAGTGTCGTGCCGGGCCAGGCCCAGCGCGGCACGGGTCGCTGCCGCCAAGGCGGGCGGCGGCGCGGTGGTATAGATATAGGTGCGCGCCCGCTGAATCAGGTAGTCGATGAGGGTTTCGCTGCCCGCCACGAAGGCGCCAAAGGTCCCCAGGGCCTTGCCCAGGGTCCCGATGTAGACCGGCACCTGGTCGGGGGTGAGCCCGAAATGGGCGACACTGCCGGGACCATTTCCCAACACGCCGAAACCATGGGCGTCGTCCACCACCAGCAGGGCTTCCCGGCGCGCCGCGAGTTCCGCGAGCGCCGGCAGGGGCGCCAGATCGCCATCCATGCTGAAGACCGCGTCGGTGGCGATGAGGGCACGTCCCGAAGTCTGCGCCAGTGCCGCATCCAGGGCCGCCACATCGCCATGGGCATAGCGCTGCATGCGGCCGCGGGACAGCCAGCCGCCATCCAGCAGCGAGGCGTGGTTCAGGACGTCCTCGTACACGGTGTCGCCCGGCTCTGCGAGCGCGTTGATCACGCCCATATTGGCCATGTAGCCAGTGGAAAACAAAAGCGCACGCGGCCGACCCAGCCAGTCGGCCAACTCGGCCTCCAGCGCCTCGTGTTCGCGATGGTGGCCGCTGATGAGATGGGCGGCGCCGCTGCCCGTGCCAACCTCAGTGGCGGCCTGGGCAAGTGCGGCGGAAATGACCGGATGGTCCGCCAGCCCCAGGTAGTCATTGCTGCAAAACACCAGACAGGCGCGCCCTTCGAGCCGGGCATGGACGCCTTCGCGACGTTCCAAAAGCCGCGGACGACGATAGAGGCCCTGCGCCTGGCGCTCGGCCAATGCCCCCCGCCAGCGCTGTTCCCAGGCGGTATCCCGGCTCACTCCGCCGCCACCCGGGAGCCACCGTCCTCTGGCCGCAGCCCGAGCCGGGCCAGCAGCGCCAGATCGGCATCGCCATCGGGATTGGGCGTGGTCAGCAAGCGTTCGCCGTAGAACAGCGAATTGGCGCCCGCCAGGAAACACAGGGCCTGCATCTCCGGGCTCATGTCCGTGCGGCCCGCTGACAGGCGGACATGGGATTGGGGCATGAGAATGCGCGCCACCGCCACGACCCGCACGAAGTCCAGCGGATCCACGCTGGCCACGCCCGCCAGTGGCGTGCCCGCCACCTGCACCAGTTGATTGATGGGCACGCTCTCCGGATGCACCGGCAGGTTGGCCAAGGTACGCAGCAATTCGGCCCGATCCACCACATCCTCGCCCATGCCGATGATGCCTCCACAGCAAACCCGGACCCCCGCCGCCCGCACGTGAGCCAGCGTGTCCAGGCGGTCTTGGTAGGTGCGGGTGGAAATGACCGCCTCGTAATACGCAGGCGAAGTGTCGAGGTTGTGGTTGTAGTAGTCGAGCCCGCACTCGGCAAGATAGCGCGCCTGCTCAGCCTCCAGCATGCCCAGGGTGACGCAGGTTTCCAGGCCCAGCGCCCGCACCCCGGCCACCATGGCCCCCACCCGTTCCAGATCGCGCTGGCGGGGGTTGCGCCAGGCCGCGCCCATGCAGAAGCGGGTGGCACCGGCGTCGCGGGCCCGCCGGGCCGCCGCCAGCACCGCCTCAAGCTCCATCAGCTTCTGCCGCTCCACTCCCGTGTCGAAGTGCACGCTTTGCGGGCAATAGGCGCAATCCTCCGGACAGCCCCCGGTCTTGATGCTGAGCAAGGTGCTGATCTGCACGGCGCCGGGATCGAAGTGGCGGCGATGCAGGCTCTGGGCAGTGAAGAGCAGATCCGGAAAGGACCAGGCAAACAGGGCCTGGACTTCCTCGGCCAACCAGTCATGGCGAATCGATTGCGCGAGGACGGATGACGGGGTGAGCATGGCTGTATTCCTTGGCAGATCGCCACAACGACGATGGACAGGCATCTTAAGGCCGGCCAGCGAGCTGTCAACCCAAAGGCTTGGTCATGGTTAACCGGATTCGGCGGGGCGCCATGGCCTGGCTGCTGCCCTGGCGCTGCACTTTGTGCGGCAATCCGGGCATGCCGGGATTGGACCTATGCGCCGCCTGCCGGGCGGATTTACCCTGGAACACCTCGGCCTGCCCCGGCTGCGCCCGACCCCTGCCCGCAGGGGCGTCGGCATGGCGCTGCGGCGCCTGCCTGAGCCACCCGCCTGCCTGGGACATTGCCTTCAGCGCTCTGCACTATGCCTTGCCGGTCGATGCCCTGGTTCAGCAACTGAAGTTCCACGGACGCCTGGCGCGAGCTCGCCTGTTGGGTGAGCTGCTGGCGCAGGCCCTGCAATCGGAACGGCATACGCCCTGGCCTGCGGCGCTGATCCCCGTCCCCCTGCACCCCAGCCGGCTGCGGGAACGGGGATTCAACCAGGCGCGCGAACTAGCCTTGCCGCTGGCCCGGCATTTCGCAATCCCGCTGCGCGACGACCTCGCCCGGCGCATCCGCGCGACCGCGCCCCAGGTGGGACTGACCGCTGCGGCGCGTGCCCTCAACCTGCGCGGGGCCTTCGCCATTGATGGCGCCCCACCTGCCCATATCGCGCTGATTGATGATGTGCTCACCACCGGCAGCACGCTCACGGCGATGAGCCTGGCCCTGCGCGCGGCCGGGAGCATGCAGATCGAGGTGTGGACGCCGGCGCGCAGCACCCCGGAACACGCCCCGGCTCAAACCAGATAGGCGCCAAGGATGCCGGCGAAGACCACACCGCCCACCCAGTTGTTGTTGCGAAAAGCGGCGAAAGAACCGGCGCGGCTGCGATCCCGTATCAGCCTTTGCTGGTAGGCGAACAACGCCACCACCCCCGCCAGGGACAGGAAATACGGCCAGCCCAGGCCCGCCTGCCGCCCGACCAGGAACAAGGCCAGCACCATCAAGCCCTGCAGGGCGGCGAGGATGGCCCGATCCTGCTCCCCGAACAGGATGGCGGTGGATTTGACGCCGATCTTGAGATCATCGTCCCGGTCCACCATGGCGTACTGGGTGTCGTAGATCACGGCCCAGACCACCGCGGTGAGAAACACCAGCCAGGCCAGCGCCGGCGGGAACTGCCCGGTCTGGCCGGCCCAGGCCATGGGGACCGCCCAGCCGAAGGCCATGCCCAGATAGACCTGCGGCAGATAGGTATGGCGCTTCATGAGCGGATAGGTGGCGGCAAGGAAAGCCCCGCCGAAGGCCAGCAGCAGGGTCATGCGGTTACACAGCAGGGCCAGCACCAGCGCGATCGCCATCAACAGGCCGAACAGCGCCAGCGCCTCTTGCGGATAGACCCGCCCCGCCGCCAGCGGCCGATCGCGGGTGCGCTCGACGAAGGGATCCACGTGGCGGTCGAGGTAGTCGTTGATGACGCAGCCCGCCGAGCGCATCACCCACACGCCGGTCACGAACACCGCCACCACGCCCGCGTCCGGATGGCCGTTGCCCGCCAGCCACAGCGCCCACAGCATGGGCCACAGGAGCAGCAGCGCGCCGATCGGCCGATCCCAGCGCATCAGCAGGGCGTACTGCCAGAGTCGCGCGCGCACCGTCGGCGCATGGACCGCCCAGCGCGCCCGCCAGCGCAGGACGCGACCGGTCATCGAATCGTCGGAAGAAGAGGGCTCCGCTTTACGCATGCAGGATGTCCAGGGCAAGAGGCAAAAAGAATTCACAGACCACGACCGGCGCGTCCGGCAGACGAAACATCGAGCGCCGTCCCCACAGCGCGCCCGGCGGGACCGCGAGGCCGCGGCTCATCGCCCGATGCAGCGGCGCACCGGGCCGGATGCAGCCGATGTCCAACGGGCCACGTCGCACGCCGCGCCGGGTGAACAGCAGTTCACCGAGCGGCCGGCTGCCCAGATGGGTCAGGTCGCACCAGGGTCCGCGCAGCGCCGCACGCGGCAACAGGCTACAGGCATAGACCACCGGCTGGCCGTCACAGCAAAGATAGACCTCCCGCCAGCGCACCGGGGCGCCCACGGGAAGCCGCATCGCCGCCGCCTCGCGCCGGCGCAGTCGCCGCGGCGTCTCGGCCAGCACCTTAACCGTGAAGCCGGCGCCGCAGCGCGCGCGCAACCGCCCCGTGAGGGAACCGGCCGGGAACAGCACGCCCTGCCACACCGGCGGCACCCGCAACCGCGCCGCCGCCAGCGCGTGCCAGCGCACCGTGTCCATGCCACCCGCAGGCGGCGGCCCCTCGCGTTCAGGCACCGGCATACCGCTCCGCACGCTGCTGCCACAGCCCGATCAGGCGTTCCGCCAGCGCGGAATCCTCGGTCAGCAGGCGATCGGCCTCGACCTGCGCCTCCGCCATGAGATCGGCATCGGCCACGGGATCGGCCACCCGCCAGCGCCGCTCCCCGGTCTGCCGGGTGCCCAGCCATTCGCCCGCGCCGCGCAGGGCCAAGTCGCGCCGGGCGATCTCGAAGCCGTCCTGTACCGCGCGCAGGGTTTCCAGGCGCGCGCGCGCCGTCTGCGACAGCGGCCCTTCATAGAGCAGCACGCAGTTGCCCGGCGCCGTGCCACGCCCCACCCGTCCCCGCAACTGGTGCAACTGGGCGAGGCCGAAGCGCTCGGCGTTCTCCACCACCATCACCGTCGCCCGCGGCACGTCCACCCCGACCTCGATCACGGTGGTCGCCACCAGCACGTCGAGATCCCCCTGCGCGAACGCGGTCATGACCGCCTCCCGCTCCGGCGGTGCCAGACGGCCGTGGATCAGCCCCAGCCGCAAGCTTGGGAAGTCCGCGCTCAGGCGCTCGTAAAGGCGCTGCGCCGCCTCGCCCTGCGCCTGTTCGCTCTCCTCGATCAGCGGGCAGACCCAATAGACCTGCGCGCCCGCGCGGCAGGCCGCCTGCACGCGCCCGGCGACCTCCGCGCGCCGGCCGACCGGCAGGACCACGGTGCGGATGCCGGCCCGTCCCGGCGGCAGCGCGTCGATCACCGACACGTCCAGATCGGCGTAGAGGCCCATGGCCAGCGTGCGCGGAATGGGGGTCGCCGTGAGCACGAGTTGATGGGGCGTCAGGTCCCCGCCTTTTTCCTGCAGCGCCAGCCGCTGCTGCACGCCGAAACGGTGTTGCTCGTCGACCATCACCAGCCCCAGGCGCGCGAAGCGCAGCCAGTCCTGAAACAGCGCGTGGGTGCCGACCACGAGGGCGGGTTCCCCGGCCGCGAGGCGCGCCGCCACCACCCGCCGCGCCGGCGCGCCGCTGCGCCCCAGCAGCGCCAGCGGTTCGAGACCGGCCGGGCCGAACCAGCGCCGGAAACTGCGCAGATGCTGCTCGGCCAGCAGCTCGGTCGGCGCCATCAGCGCGACCTGCCACCCCGATCCCAGCGCGACGGCCGCGGCCAGCGCCGCCACCGCCGTCTTGCCCGAACCCACGTCGCCCTGCACCAGGCGCCGCATGGGCACCGGCCGGGCCAGATCGGCGCGCACCTCGGTCAGCACGCGCGCCTGCGCCGCGGTGAGCGCAAAGCCGAGCGCGGCCTCGACGCGGGCCGCCAGCGCCGGGCCGTCGCCGAGCACCGGCGCCCGCTGGGACTGTGCCCAGCGCCGGCGCCGGCGCAGCACCAACTGGTCGGCGAGCAATTCCTCCCAGGCCAGCCGCCGCCGGGCCGGGTGCCGCGGCGCGGACAGGGACGCGATCCGATCGGGCGGTGGCGCATGGATGAGTTGCAGGGCCTCGGGCAGCACCATCAACCCCAGCGCGTCCAGGCGCTCGGGCGATAGCGTTTCGGTCAGGCCAAGATCCGCCTGCCGCGCCAGCGTTTCAGTCACCGCCCGGCGCAGACGGTCCTGCGACACCCCGGCCACCGTGGGGTAGATCGCCAGCGCCCGCTCGGGCAAGGGCTCGTCCGGGCGCACCACCCGGCACTGCGGGTGAGTCATCTCCAGGCCGTACAACCCCGCCCGCACCGGCCCGTGACAGCGCAGCCAGACCCCCGGCTGCCAACGCGCCCGCTGGCCCGGATGCAGCTTGAAAAAGCGCACGTCGATCGCGCCGCGGCCATCGTCCAGCCGCACCCACAGGCCGGGCTTGCGCCCGGTCGCCGGCCTGAGCTGCACGATGCACCCCTGCACCAGGACCGCATCGGCGGGCCGCAGCGCGTGCAGGGGCGTCAGGCGCGTGTGGTCCTCGTAGCGCAGCGGGAGATGGAACAGCAGTTCGTGCGGGCCGGCGAATCCCAATCGCTCGAGCAGCGGCGCCAGACCATCCCGGCCGGCGCCTCTGGCGGCCGCAGGCCGGGCCGCCTTGGCCACGCGACTCAGATCCGGCACACCGCGTCGATCTCGATCCGGGCCCCGCGCGGCAGCGCCGCGACGCCGACGACGGCGCGCGCGGGATAGGGTGCCGCGAAGCAGTCCGCCATCACCGCATTGACGGCGGCGAAATGGGACAGGTCGGTGAGATAGACGGTGAGCCGGACGACGCGATCCAGATCGCTGCCGCCGGCCCGCGCCACCGCCGCCAGATTGTCCAGCACCCGGCGCGTCTGCACCTCGATGCTGCCGTCGACCAATTCACCGCTGTGCGGATCGAGCGGGATCTGGCCGGACAGGAACAACAGATCCCCGGCACGCACCGCCTGGCTGTAGGGGCCGATGGCCGCCGGCGCATCGGGAGTGGACACCGTTTCGCGGCTCATGGAACGCTCCGGGATGAAGGAAAGCGACGGGAGGCGCCGGACTCAGGCCTTGCTGCGGCCGACCCGGATCACGCAGGGCATGGCGTGCAGGTGACGCAGGATGCGCGCCAGATGCAGGCGGTCACGGACGGTGATGGTAAACACCAAGGAGGAGGTGTGGCCATATTTCTCGTCGACCGTGACGTGCTCGATGTTGGTGTCCATGCGCGCCATCTCGGCGGTGATCTGCGCCAGCACGCCGCGCTGGTTGGCCGCTTCCATGCGGATCTCGACCGGGAATTCGCGCTCGGGGTGGCTCTCCCACTGCACGTCGATCCATTTGTCCGGGTGCTTGCGGTATTCGTTGAGGTTGCGGCAGGTCTGGGAGTGGATGACGATGCCGCGCCCGCTGCTGAGAAACCCCAAGATGCGATCGCCGGGGATGGGGTGACAGCAGCGACCGAGCGTCACCACCATGCCCTCGGTGCCGCGGATGGTCAGTGCCTCGTGCGTCTGATCCCCGGGGAGCCCCTCGGCGTCCACGCCAATGCCGGCCTCCTGCGCCAGACGCCGCGCCACCAGCGGCGCCATGTATTCGCCGAGACCCAGCGCCTCGAACAGCCCCTCGCGGCTGGCAACGCTCATGTCGCCCAGGGTCTGGTGCCAGACGGGCTCGGGAATCTGGTCGAGCACCAGCTTGTAGGCCGTCAGGGCGCGTTCCAGCAGGCGACGGCCGAGCGCCGCCGCCTCGTCGGCCTTCAGATGCTTGAGGTAGTGGCGGATGCTGGTGCGCGCGCGCGCCGTGGTGATGAAGTTGAGCCAGGCCGGGTTGGGCTGCACCGATTCGGAGGTGAGGATTTCCACCGTCTGTCCGTTGCGCAGCGGGGTGCTCAGGGGAACGATGCGGCGATCCACCTTGGCCGCGGCGCAGCGATTACCGATGTCGGTATGGACGGCGTAGGCGAAATCGACGGGCGTGGCGCCCACCGGCAGGCGCATGATCCGGCCCTTGGGGGTGAAGACGTAGATCTCGTCGGGAAACAGGTCGCCCTTGACGCTTTCGAGGAACTCCTGCGAGCTGCCGACGCGCTGCTGCATCTCCATGATGCTGTGCATCCACTCGCGCGCCCGGTCCTGCGTGCCGCCGGGCGCCGTCTGCTCGGTGAAGGGATACTGCCAGTGCGCCACCACGCCCACCTCGGCCAGCAGATCCATCTCGCGGGTGCGGATCTGCAGCTCGATCGGCACGCCATGGGGGCCGAACAGCACGGTGTGCAGCGACTGGTAGCCGTTGGCCTTGGGAATGGCGATGTAATCCCGGAACCGGCCCGGCACCGGCTTGTACACCGCGTGCGCGATGCCCAATGCCCGATAGCAGTCGTCGACCCGCTCCACCTGGATGCGGCAGGCGTAGAGGTCGGTCAGTTCGCTGAAGGTCGTCTCGCGATTGCGCAGGCGCAGATAGAGGCTGTAGAGGTGCTTGTCGCGCCCCACCACCTGCGCGCCGACGTGTTCGCGGGCCAGTGCGCCCTTCAGCGCCGTCTCCACCTGATCCAGCACGCGCTTGCGGTTGCCCCGGGCGCGCTCGACCACCTCGGCCAGCACCCGGTAGCGGAAGGGGTGCAGGGCCGCGAAGCTGAGGTCCTCGAGTTCGGTGCGCAGGGCGTTCATGCCCAGGCGGTTGGCGATCGGCGCGTAGAGGGTGAGGGTCTCGCGCGCGATGCGGCGGCGCTTGTCGGCGCGCATGACGTCCAGCGTGCGCATGTTGTGCAGCCGGTCGGCGAGCTTGATGAGCATGACGCGGATGTCCTGCGACATCGCCAACATCATCTTGAGAAAGCTTTCGGCTTGCGCCTCGGCCTTGGACTTGAACTGGATCTGGGTCAGCTTGCTGACCCCGTCGACCAGTTCGGCGACCTCCGGATCGAACAGATGGGCGATGTGTTCCTTGGCGGTCGGGGTGTCCTCGATCACATCGTGCAGCAGCGCGGCCATGATGCTGCGGTGGTCGAGGCGCATGCGGGCCAGAATGTGCGCCACCGCCACGGGATGGGAAATATAGGGCTCGCCGCTCAGCCGCTCCTGCCCGGCATGGGCCTGCATGCCGAATTCGCAGGCACGAATCACATCGGCGATCTGGCTTTCGTCCAGATAGCGCCGCAGTTCGAGGATCAGATCCGAAAAACCCGTGATATCGCGCAGTTCGACGGACCCATCCCGATCGAGACGTTCGCTGACATCCAGGGACATGGGTCGAGGCCCGGGAGGGAAGGCCCCTCTTAGAGTTCGTCCGCGGCGGCGCTTGCCCGCGGCGGTTCGGGCAGGATCATGTCGCCTGGCTCCAGGTCATCGATCGCGCCCACCTGCGGAAAGTGTTTCACCAGCGGGATGTCCTTCTCCTTCAGGATTTCGCGCGTCACATCGCCGTGCGCGATCTCCCGCAACGCCAGCACCGTCGGCTTGTCGTTGTCCCACTCCTGAAACGGGTCGGCGCCGCGCACCAGCTGCCGCGCCCGCTTGGCGGCCACGAGCACCAACTGGAACCGGTTGTCCACATTCGCCAGACAGTCTTCCACCGTCACTCGGGCCATGAATCTAGTCCTCCTCATTCGCCCATCGGACGAATGTCGATGAATCCGCATCCCGTCCCGCCCGGAGAGCAGACACTGCATCCCCGCGGCCCGGCTTTGGCTTCGAGTGTATTCCATGCCGGCGCATCAGGCCAGCAGATCGGCCAGCCAGGCCGCCCGCCGCGCCGCCTGCAGGCCCGTCCGGCACCGCGCGGCGCGCACCACGGCCTGCAGCTCGGCCAGCGCGGCGTCGAAGGCATCGTTGACCACCAGATACTCGAATTCGCCGTAGTGGCGCATTTCCGCCACCGCCAGCGCAAGCCGGCCTTCGATCACCTCGGCATCGTCGGTGCCGCGCCCGCGCAGCCGCCGCTCCAGTTCAGCGCGCGAGGGCGGCAGGATGAAAACGCTGACGCACGCCGGCATGAGCGTGCGGATCTGGCGCGCACCCTGCCAGTCGATTTCCAGGATCACGTCCTCGCCCGCCGCGAGCCGCGCCTCGACCACCGCGCGGCTGGTCCCGTAGCAGCGCCCGAAAACCTCGGCATGTTCCAGAAACGCGCCCTCGGCGACCATGCGCCGGAAGGTCTCCGGATCGACGAAGTGATAATCCCGGCCGTCCACCTCCCCGGGCCGCGGCGGGCGCGTGGTGTGCGACACCGAAAAGCGCAGTCCCGGATCGGCCGCCATCAAGGCCTGCACCAGACTGGTCTTGCCCGCCCCGGAAGGCGCCGCGATGACGAACAGATTCCCGCCGCTCATTTCCTCATCCTTGCTCCACATGGCCGTTCGGCGCGGCGCGCCGCATCCGACCGAGCCACCGACGCCCACGATCCGCCGCCACGACGTCCCGGCGCACCGCCGGCCGCATCGCGGCGCAAAGTATCCCACACACCGCCCGAGCGGGAATGGCCGCGCCGCGATCAGCGCTGCCTAGGGCGTCGCGGCACGGATCACGGCCAAAAACTGCTCGCCGTAGCGCTCCAGCTTGGCGGCGCCGACGCCGCCGATCTGTGCGAGTTCCACCAGCGTCTGCGGGCGCTCGGCCGCCATCTGCGCCAGCGTCGCGTCGTGAAAGATCACGTAGGCCGGCACGCCGTGGGCGTCGGCGAGGCGCCGGCGCTCGGCGCGCAGCGCCTCGAACAGGGTCTGCCCGGCGCCCGCCAGCACCGGCGCCG
>PKDC01000024.1 GCA_002862435.1 Pseudomonadota bacterium
GCCACACCCGAAAAAGAGTCCATTCGGCCTGCCGGAAACGCTGACCTACCCATCTCCGGCCAGCGATCGACGCCCTCCAGTCTCCCCAGGCTGGTAGTCGGGTGATTGATCAGCGCTTCCCTAAGGGCACTCAGAGTTCCCGCGCTGGGTGCCTGTGGCTCTGCTGGCTCTCCTGAAAGCGCTGGAGTGGACAAGTCGTTTTGTAGAACCTACTATTAAATCGCGAGCGATTTAATCGCTCAAGTGTTATCTCATGCAGGAGCCTCACGATGAAAATTCTCTATCAAGCAACCGCAACCGCCAGCGGTGGACGCGATGGCACAGTGAAAAGCAGCAATGGAGTCTTGGATCTCAAGCTTGCCATCCCCAAGGAAATGGGCGGTCCCGGTGGTGCGGTGCCCAATCCCGAGATGCTGTTCGCCGCAGGCTATGCCGCCTGTTTCGATAGCGCGCTGCAACATGTCGCCCGGCAGAAGAAACTCAAGCCAGGCGCCACTCAGGTGCAGGCAACGGTAGGCATTGGCGCAAACGAGGCCGGTGGCTTCGCGCTCGCGGTCACCCTGGAGGTGACAATTCCTGGTCTGCCGCGTGATGAGGCCCAGGCATTGCTGGAGGCCGCCCATCAGGTTTGCCCCTACTCCAATGCCGTGCGGGGCAACGTGGCGGTGGAGCTGAAACTGGTTTGATCCCCCTATGTGTGTCCTCTTCGTTCACAGCGAGAGGGCTTCATCACGATACTGGAGGCTTTGTCATGAATTCCTTTTATCAGTTATCCGCCAACACGCTGCATGGGCAGCCTGTGGCCATGCAGCAGTACCAAGGCAAGGTGCTGCTGGTGGTCAACACCGCCAGCCAGTGCGGCCTGACGCCGCAGTATCAGGATCTCCAGCAGCTGCATGACGAGTACGTCGATCAGGGCCTGGTGGTGCTGGGTTTTCCCTGTAATCAGTTCCGCCAGCAGGAGCCGGGTGATGCGGAGGCGATCGGCAGCTTTTGCGAGCTGAACTATGGTGTGCGCTTTCCCATGTTCGACAAAGTCGAAGTCAATGGCCCTGGCGCACATCCGATTTTTCGGTATCTGCGAGAACAACTGCCGGGCTGGTTTGGCTCCGCCATCAAATGGAATTTCACCAAATTCCTGATTGGGCGTGACGGTGTCCCCATTCGCCGCTTTGCACCGATCACCCGCAAGGCAAAAATGGCGCCTGCAATCCAGCGGGCGCTGACGGCATCTGCGGAATGGGTCGGTACGAAGACTTCTGCATGATTCTCAGGAGGGTAACACCATGAACTATCGGCAACTGGGTCATTCCGGCCTGTTGGTGTCAGAGCTGTGTCTGGGCGCCATGAGCTTCGGTAAACAGGGTTATTGGGAGGTGGTCGGCGGCCTGGGGGATGCCGAGGCACAGCGACTGGTCGACATGGCGCTCGACGGTGGCATCAACTTCTTCGATACAGCGGATGTCTACTCCTATGGGCAGTCGGAGGAGATTCTTGGACGTGCCCTCAAGCCGCGGCGCCGCGAGGTGGTGCTGGCCACCAAGGTGCGAGGCCGCATGAGTCCTGAGATCAACGACGTGGGGCTGAGCCGTCATCACCTGATACGGAGCTGCGAGACCAGTCTGCAGCGGCTGGGGACCGATTACATTGATCTCTACATCGTGCACAGCTTCGATTTCGTCACCCCGCTTGAGGAGACGTTGTCAACACTGAACGATCTGGTGCGGCAGGGAAAGGTGCGATATCTCGGCTGCTCCAATTTTGCCGCCTGGCAGTTGATGAAAGCGCTTGCGCTGGCCGAGAAACATCATTGGGAGAAGTTCGTCTCGCTCCAGGCGCTCTATTCTCTGGTGGCCCGCGATGTCGAAACCGAACTGGTGCCGCTGTGCCAGGATCAGCGACTCGGTCTGACGCCCTGGTCACCGCTTGCAGGCGGCTTTTTGACGGGCAAGTTCCGCCGTGGCGAAAAGGGCCCGGCCGACGCCCGTCGCAGCAAGGAGCAGCACAACTTCATTCAGGTGGATGAAGACAAGGGCTTCCGAATTCTGGACGAAGTGCAGCGCATTGCGCAGGCGCGCGGGGTGAGTGTTGCTCAGGTGGCGCTCAATTATCTGTTGCGCAAACCGGCAGTGAGCGCTGTGCTGGTGGGCGCGACCAAGCCGGAGCAGTTGCAGGACAACCTCAAGGCCACCAGTTGGACTCTTGAGGAAGCGGAAGTGAAGGCGCTCGACGCCGTCAGCCAACCCCGGCGCCCCTATCCGCACTGGATGCTGGATTACACGCGCATGGATCGCACGTCGTCGCGAATGATGTGAGGTCATCGCACAATTCAGCTACGGCCTCTATGAGGCCATTGTGAGAGACGAGATGAAGGAAAAGCGCGCAACTCTGACAGATCCGAACGATCTGGTCTCAAGCAGTGGGAAAGCTCATGCGGTCGTGTTGGATGCCCAGTTGTGTTTTCCGCTCTATGCCGCATCAAGGCTGTTGACACGCCAATACCAACCCTTGCTGGAACGGTTCGGCCTGACCTATCCGCAATATGTGGTGCTGATGGTGTTATGGGAGCGCGCACCACGCACGGTTGGCGAGATTGGCGAACGGGCATTGCTCAATTCCAATACGCTGACGCCCTTGCTCAAGCGGCTCGAAGCGCAGGGTTTGATCCGCCGCCAGCGCGCAGCGGGTGACGAGCGGGTGGTGGAAGTCCATCTCACCGAGCGCGGCGAGCTGCTGCAGGCGGAATGCGCCTGCGTCCAAGATGCGTTGCGCAACCAAGTTGCCATGGACCCGGAAAAGCTCATTGCACTGAAAGCGGGGCTGGATGAGTTTCTGGAACATCTGCGACACTTGGAGAAAACAACCAGCTGCGGGTGATGCCCTTCATGAAATTTTGGCCATAGGCCAGAGCGCGTTGCAATCTGAAGATGCGCGGCGTTTTGATGGCCTTCTTTTCCGCTCTCGAACAGCCTTTATCCAGGCCGCAGGGTCGAGTCGCTAGGATGATGCAATCGCTCGGTTCGAATTCGTCAACGGTTGATTTCAGAGACCCGTTCTATTTCGGAGGGTTTCAGAAATCACACGTGAGTATTCGGCGCGACAAGACATGGCCAGTTGAGAGGATAAACCGAGTCAGATGGATGGGAATGGTCGGTTGGCCAAGATCGACGGCAATGGGTAGAGCGATTTGGCTTGTGGATTCACGGCATTGCGGGTGGCTTAGCCGGGCGAGGAAGGACGCGGTCAAAGGCATTGGCGAAAGCCTGGAGGTCGGTCTTGGCGAGCGTGGGCGGGCCGCCGGTAATCGTGCCGGCGCTGCGCAATTGATCCATCAGGTTGCGCCGCGCGAGATGCTCGCTGATGTTCTCGGCCGTGTAGAGCGTGCCACGCGGATTGAGGGCGCGGGCACTCGCCTTGATCACCTCGGCCGCCAGGGGAATGTCGGCGGTGATCACCAGATCGCCGGCGCGGAGCAGTTGCAGGATGCGGGCATCGGCCACATCGAAGCCGTGTTCCACCTGGAGAGATTTGATGTACAGAGACGGCGGCGTTCGCAGGGGGTGATTGGCCACCAGAGTGGTCTCAAGGCGCAGGCGATTGGCGGCCCGGAACACAATCTCCTTGATCGGGTTGGGACAGGCATCCGCGTCGACCCAGATGCGCATGGTCAGACAGCCTCGCCGAGGCCGGGGCGATCGGCAGCTGGGGCACCGCTTCCGGGAGGAATTGTCACCAAGCTAGGGTCGATGGCGACAGTGCGCAGTCCGACCAAGCCGCCCTCAGCGCCCGGTATGGCCAAAGCCGCCCGACCCGCGCTGGCTGGATTCGAAGGCGTCCACTGGCACCAGCCGGGCCTGGGCGACAGGGACAAAAACCAGTTGTGCCAGACGGTCGAAGGGCTGGAGCGTGAATGCCTCCGAGCCCCGGTTCCAGCACGACACCATCAGCTCGCCCTGATAGTCCGAGTCGATCAGCCCCACCAGATTGCCCAGCACGATGCCATGTTTGTGGCCCAGGCCCGAGCGGGGCAGGATCAGAGCCGCGTAGGCCGGATCATCGATGTGGATGGCAAGCCCGGTGCGAATCAGGGTGGTCTGCCCCGGCGCCACCACCAGTGCGTCATCAAGACAGGCCCGCAGGTCCAGCCCCGCCGCGCCGGGGGTGGCGTATTCCGGCAGAGGAAATTGCGCCCCCAGGCGGGGATCGAGGACGCGGATCTGGATTTCAAGCATGGCGATCATCCGTCTGGGGTGTTAAAGCGGCGTGGGGTCAGGGTTGATCCGGCGCGGCGCGGCTTCGATGGAGGTGCTCGGCGATCAGTTCGATGAGGGCGACAGCCAGGCGGGTCTTCGGCTGGCGCGGCAACGCCTGCGAACCGCCTTCCCAGAACACGGTGAGCGCGTTGTCGTCGCTGTCGAAACCCATCCCCCGGTCGTCCACCCGGTTGGCGGCAATCAGATCCAGACCCTTGCGGCGACGCTTGTCTTCGGCATATTCGGCCATCCGCTCGGTTTCGGCGGCAAACCCCACCGTGAACGGCCGCTGCGGCAGGGCGGCGACTTCGGCCAGGATGTCCGGCGTGGGTTCCAGAATCAGGCTCAGCGCGCCGTCGGTCTTCTTGATCTTGCCGGTGGCTTGAGCGGCCGGACGATAATCGGCCACGGCTGCGGTGGCGATGAACACATCCGCGCCATCGACCTGGGTCATCACCGCTGCACGCATTTCCTCGGCCCGCTCCACCCGCAGGCAGGTCACGCCTGGCGGCGGATCGAGGTGGACCGGGCCACTGACGAGGATCACCCGGGCGCCCGCTGCCTGCGCCGCGTGCGCCACGGCGTAGCCCATCTTGCCCGAGCTGCGGTTGGTCAAGAAACGCACCGGGTCGAGTGGCTCGCGCGTGGGCCCCGCCGTGATCAGCACGGTCAGCCCGCGCAGATCGGCCCGTATCGGCGGCGTGGCGAGCGCCCGCACCAGATCGTTCGGTTCCAGCATCCGGCCCAGGCCGGTCTCGCCGCAGGCCTGGCCGCCCTCCGCAGGCCCCAACAGCGTCGCGCCACGCGACGCCAGGAGCGCGCAGTTGGCGCGCGTGGCCGGGTGTTGCCACATCACCCGGTTCATGGCCGGGGCCAGGAACAGCGGCGCCTCGCTGGCAAGACACAGGGTGCTGAGCAGATCATTCGCCAGGCCGTGGGCGAGGCGCGCCAGGAAATCGGCGCTGGCCGGGGCAATCAGGACGCACTCGGCCCAGCGCGCCAGCTCGATATGGCCCATGGCCGCTTCCGCCTGGGGATCCATCAGGCCGCTGCGCACCGGCCGGCCACTCAGGGCCTGTAGTGTCATGGGCGTGATGAAGGCGGTGGCCGCATCGGTCATGACCACCTGCACTTCGGCGCCGGCATCGCGCAGCCGGCGCACCAGTTCCGCGCTCTTGTAGGCGGCAATGCCGCCGGTGACGCCGAGCAGGATGCGTTGGGGGAAGGCGGTTGGGGTCATGGGAGCTGCGCCGAGAGGAGGTCCGGATCGATCCGGGCATCCTAACCCATGGGCGCCGAGGCTCCAAGGCGGCCTTTCAAGCAAGCCAGTCGCGGCGCCGATAAGGGAAACACTTGGCAAATCCCCGACGCGCGCATGGCTGGCCCCGTTGCTTGCCGTGGCGAGAAGCCAGCGGCTTCCCAGATGGATTGGTCGGTCGATTCGGGGGTGCGTATTGCGTCGCAGCGGCGCCGGATCATGGGGCCAAGGCCAGGCGAGGGCCCTTGTGGGAGGAAACGTGCGTATCACCGATTGGCCCGACGCGGAGCGTCCGCGCGAGAAATTGATTGCACGGGGTCCCCAGGCATTGTCCGATGCCGAGCTGCTGGCGATTTTCCTGCGCACCGGCGTTCCCGGGCGCAACGCCGTCGACCTGGCGCGGGATCTGCTGGGGCAATATGGCAGTCTGCGCACCTTGCTGGGTTTGTCCCGCGAGCAATTCTGCGCCGCGCCGGGGCTGGGTATGGCCAAGTACGCCCAGCTCCAGGCCGTCCTCGAAATGGCGCGCCGCCATCTGGGGGAGACCCTGAAGCGCGGCGATGCCCTGACTCAGCCCGACGCGGTGGGCCGCTTTCTCCAGAGCCGCCTGCGGGATTACCCGTATGAGGTCTTTGCCTGTCTGTATCTGGACAACCGGCATCGGGTGATCGAATTCTGCGAGCTGTTTCGCGGCACCATCGACGGGGCCAGTGTCCATCCCCGCGAGGTGGTGCGCGGCGCCCTGACCCACAATGCCGCCGCCGTGATCTTCTGCCACAACCACCCCTCCGGCGTGGCCGAGCCCAGCCGGGCCGATGAGGCCATCACCCGACGCTTGCGCGAGGCGCTGGCCCTGATCGACGTGCGCGTGCTGGACCACCTGATTGTCGGCGACGGGCCATGCGTTTCCCTGGCCGAGCGGGGATTGCTTTGAAGATCACGGATTCCAAAGTGATTGTTCAGGGGATGGCTCGCGATATGGAGCGCCAGCATGACAGGACGGGATATGAGTAACGAACAAGAAAATGGCAAATACCAAACCAATGACGCAGACGCGCTTGTTGACGAGATTTTCTCGGGTCGCATCACCGTAGAGGATGCCATTGAACAGATCAGGGCTCGTTTGCTCGACCTGTCGGAGCGCAACGGCCTGCTCAAATACCGCCACCCCAAGGGCCGTAGCGTCCAGATTGCCGGCGCACCGAACATCAATCTCGTATTCGATCGCCTTTACGTCGATGGTAGAGCGATTCGCTTCGAATACGTGCCGGAACCATCCCCCGGTACATATGAAGGAAAGCGCCCTGAAGCAAAACTGTATGCCGCCCAGATTGGCTTGTCCACGTCGTTTGAGTTCGCCTCAAATCCAATTGACTTGAACGGGCATGGACTGGACGGGATACAGACCTTGCTCTATCCGGCGGATCTTGAACGCCAGTTGCGCAAGATCGCGGGCGAGGCCAAGACCGCCGTTGAAGAGGTCGGCACCAACATGCTGTTTCTCATCTTCGGATTTCTGGAGTTCTACAACAGCGAGGACTCGGATCGGCCGATGCTCGCGCCGCTCATCTCACTTCCGGTCTCCCTCGTTCGGGACAAAATTGACCAGGGGACCGGCACCTACCGGTACTCCGTTCAGTATAACGGGGAGGATCTGGCCCAAAACCGCACCCTACAGGAAAAACTGCGCCGCGACTTCATGCTCTCAATTCCCGAGTTCAAGGAGGATGACAAGCCGGAGTCTTACTTCGGGCGTGTCGAGCGGGCGGTGAACAACAAGCGCCGCTGGAAGGTGCGCCGTCAGATTACGCTCGGCATGCTTTCCTTTGGCAAGCTGGCCATCTGGGCCGACCTGGACACCAAGAAGAATCCGGGCCTCACGGAACATGCCCTTATCAAGTCCGTCTTCTCTGGCGGAACAGGTGGCGATGGCGGCGGATTTCATGCCGAGGACTACCACATAGACGAGCGGCCCGAGGCTGCCCAGCCTCTCATCTACGAAGCCGATTCCTCGCAACACAGCGCGATCATTGATGTGCTCGCCGGCAAGAATCTTGTCATTAACGGACCTCCCGGCACCGGTAAATCCCAGACCATCACCAACATCATTGCTACGGCACTCTCCCAGGGCAAAACGGTCCTGTTTGTCTCTGAGAAGTTGGCTGCTCTTGAAGTAGTACGCCGCAATCTTGATCGCGCGGATCTGGGCCACTTCTGTCTTGAATTGCACTCGCACAAGACGCAGAAAAAGAAGCTTCTTGAAGACATCAAGGCTCGCATCGATAAGCGGTTTCCCCCCGTGGTCCAGTTCCAAGCCAAACTCGCCACGCTGCAGCGGCAGAAGACCGAACTGGCCCGTTATGCCGAACTGATGGGCAGCTGTGTCGGGAATGCCATGGAGCTGACAGTCAATGAGGTGTTTTGGGCTGCCGAGCGGCGCAGACTGGAATTCGGTGATTTGTCGGCGACGGTCGCCGAAATCGGTCTTCCGGCTGCGTCTCAGTGGACGCATGACGACATCGAATCACGCAGATCCCGCCTTGCCGGCCTCGCGCAGCTTTACGACGCGATTGGACGGTTCGACTCAGGGCATCCCTGGTGGGGATTCTCGCCCAATCCCCTGACGCCTTTTGACGCTGGGGAGATAGACAGGACGATCCATCGGGCGCTCAAGCACGCCCAGAGCGCCAATAGCGCTGCCGAAGAGGCGGTCGCATTCTTTGGACTTGAGGGGCAGCACGATACTGCGACCGCTAGCAAAATCCGCGCGATGCTCTGTTTGATTCCTTCGGTGCCCAACGGCGCCGAACCGTCATTACTGGCCCGGATGTTCGAACCCGAATTCGATCTGAAGGGGAGGCAAAGTTCACGATTGCTCTCCGAGGTGGCGACCGGAGTGAACAAATCCAAAGGGCTGTTCGAGTCCGCGTCGCGCGTTCTGGTCGATGGTGAACGGATCTCACCAGAGCTGCTGGAGAACGCGCGCAAGCGCGCCGCAGAACGGAGACTGTCGTCCACGCTGCTGGCTGCCGATATGGGGGACGCCCTGACAACGGTGGTCCGGCTGGAGAAGGCGCGGGATGGATTTGCCGCAGCGGCCCACCTGTCGGGCGCCCCTTACGGACCCGCAGACAAAGCGGGTGCGTTTCTGACCAACTGCGGGAAATTCTCTGCGTCGGGGCTGGCTCCGTTCCCCATCCGTTCCGTAGCCACGCGCGCAACCGCAGTACTCGAAACGGCCAAGCGGCTATCCGACGCGGTCTCCCGAGTCGGGGCGATTGCCGAACGGTATGGCCTGCCGTTTGATTCGACCCCGGACGCCGTGGCTCGACTGGCCGATCCAAATGGCCTTCCCGGTCTCGCAAAGGCGGTGCGTCTCGACGAGCAAACGCTTGTTCAAGCCCGCCGTTTGGCAGCGTTCTCCATGGCTGACAAATCGGTCGCGGAAATCGGGCGGATGAAGTCTCGATTGGCATCGGAAGTGTCGGCCTGTACGGACGCGCTCAACCGCTGTCGCCAAGTTGCTGAACGGATCGGGATTGCCTTTGATTCCACCGAAGGTTCGGTACTCGAAATCGTTACTCTTGCCAGGATTGCCAAGGCTGTCCCCGAGGACTTGCTCGAGTATCGGCGCGTGACTTTTGGCCGGGCGAGGACGGCGGAGCTGATAACCAAGGTACGCTCCTCCCTCGCGGCAGAACGGGCTGACAGAGCCTCACTCGACGCTATTTTCTACCTGGATAATCTGCCGACACCTGCCGAAGTCAAATCCGCCGTGGCCGTCCTGCGACGCAAGGATGGCTTTTTCGCATTTTGCGACGGGGAATGGCGTAAAGCGCGCAGGCTGCACGCCAGTCTCTCCAAAGAAAAGCGCAAGGTCTCCAGTAGGCGGCGCGCCCAGGAGTTGACAGCGCTGGATGCATGGATCGAGACGCGCGAGTCCTTCGTCTCCGACCCCGAACTCAAAGAATGCTTCGGGGGGCTGTTCCGTGGTCTGGAAACCAACCTCGACAAGATTGTCCGTCTGGACGTCTGGTACTCGGCCAGCCGCAAGGCCTTGTTGGAATGCCCCGGTCTCATCGACAAGCTTGATCTGACGGCGATCCCGTCGAAAACGATTTCCGAACTGGCGGCCAAGGCGGATGCCATCCGGACGGATGCGCAAAAGTTGGCTGGGGTCGAGGCATCCATCCAGAGCATACTCGGCGTCCGCATAGCCGGCTTCCGCGAAGCAAAGACCACGGGGGGGTGGGACGCGGTGCTGAGCCGCCTCGGCCTGGCTGTAAAACGTTTTGCAGATGTTGCAAATTTCTTCTCCTGCCAAGCCGATACAAACCTCTCCCCGAAGCGCGCCCTACGCCTTATGGAGGCTCGAGCGGAACTGGACGCTTCGCCAGACCTGGCCTTATTGATGCGTGGAGAGATGTCACTGCGCGAGGCTGGCGGCGAAGAACTGGGCTGCTTGGCCGACCTTGCGGGAGGACGCTGGTCGGAGGCTATTGTGGCAGTTTCCGAACAGGCATCGCTCGCCGCTGAAATGGCCTCGCAAGCCCTTGCTTTCACGGGTGAAAACTCTCCGCTGTCGATTGCCAAAGCATTCGCTGAGGCGAAACAGGAACTCGACGTGGCGTGGTCTCTCGTGGCACCCCTTCCTGTTTGGAACCGTTTTGTATCATGGCCTGCGTTGATTGAGGCGGTTGGGGACGACACGGCCGCCGCAAGAACCATCCTCGAATCGCTCGCCCCATTCGCAAGAAGTGGCGTCTCCGTTGAGAAGGTTTTTGCCGCATCGACTGAAGTGGCCGATGCCCATGCCATCCTGCAACGCTTAGCCGATTCCGATGACGTGCGTCGACTGCTCGGGGATGTGTTCAAGGGGGCGGACACTGATCTTGTCGCTCTGTCGCAAACCCATGGATGGGGCGAAGCGATATGCGCCCTTGATCTGCCAACTGCTATCCGCAGACGTTTGCTTTCTGAAGAGGCTCGCGAGGCATTCGACACCGCCCGGCAGCTTTATGTCGCCATGGATGATGGTTGCCGCGCGGCCAAGGAATCCGTTGAAAGCCTTGCTTCCTATGGATCGTTTTTCTGGGACGAGTGGCAGGGGCCGGTACGGGCGGATTCAGGGCGCGATTTGCCTTCGGAAATGAAGCTTCGTCTGGAAGACGCCGCTAGCGTGCCTGAATCCATCATCTCTTGGTCGAAATATCTATCGCTCAAGCAGCAGGCGCAGCAAGAGGGACTTGCCGATTTCGTGTCGGCGCTCGAATCGGAACGGATGCCTTCGGCTGCCTTGGCCGCCGCCTTCGAGCTTGCGGTTTACCGGTCCATCGGAGATTCGATCTATCAGAAATTCCCCGAGCTCTCGCGGTTCAATGGATCCACCCACGAGAAGAGACGTTCGGATTTCCGGGCACTCGACGCCGAAATCATGGCGCTTGCCGGGAAGAACTTCGCCAACGAGATCGAAGGACGCACGCACGTACCGGCGGGGCAGAAGGGGATAACATCCGGCGAGTTTACGGAGCGGCACCTCCTGGAGAGGGAGATCAATAAACAGCGCAAGCACATTCCCATCCGCCAGTTGGTCAAGCGCGCCGGTAATGCCCTTCAAGCACTCAAACCCTGCTTCATGATGGGACCACTGTCGGTGGCCCAGTATCTCGAGCAGGGCGCCCTGAAGTTCGATCTGGTCGTCATGGATGAGGCATCCCAGTTGCGTCCTGAAGAGGCGTTAGGGGCCATTGCTCGGGGTTCCCAACTTGTCGTGGTCGGCGATCCCAAGCAGTTGCCACCAACAAATTTTTTCCGCATGCTTGATTCCGGTGACGACGAGGACGAAGACGAGATCCCGGCCGCCATCAGCGGCATGGAGAGCATTCTCGACATCTGCCAGCAGTTGTTCACCCCGGTACGCAGCCTGCGCTGGCACTACCGCTCGCAACACGAATCCCTCATCGCATTCTCGAACCACCATTTCTACAAGAACCTGATCGTCTTTCCGTCGCCCTACGCCAAGAACCCGGGACTTGGGGTGAAGTACCGCTACGTCAAAGGCGGTTTTTACAAAGATCGCCAGAACGTGCCGGAGGCCTGGCGTCTGGTCGACGCCGTACTCGAACACACGATCAAGCGGCCGGACGAATCCCTCGGCGTCGTCACCCTCAATCAGACCCAGCGCGACCTCATAGAAGAACTGCTTCACAGCAAGATCAAAACCTTCGTGGAAGGGGCTGATTTCATGGATCGCTGGGAGGCCAAGGGCTGGCCATTCTTTGTCAAGAATCTGGAAAACGTTCAGGGCGACGAACGCGATGTGATTTTCATCTCCACCACCTTCGGCAAGGCCCCTGGAACTGACAAGATAAGACAGAATTTCGGCCCCATCAGCCGGGCGGATGGCTGGCGTCGTCTCAATGTGCTCTTTACGCGCTCCAAGCGGCGGATCGAACTCTTCACGTCCATGACGCCGGAGGACATTGTCGTCGATGAACGGACCCCGCTGGGGACCAAGGCGCTGCGCGACTATCTGGATTTCGCCAAACGTGGCGTGCTGGTGACCACAGACGAGAGCCAACGGGAACCGGACAGCGACTTCGAGGTGTCGGTGGCCAACGTGGTCATGAATATGGGCTATGAGGTAAAACCGCAGTTGGGCGTGGCCGGGTTCTTCATTGACATGGCAGTGCGCAACCCCGAGCGGCCTGGCGAGTTCCTGGCCGGCATCGAGTGTGATGGAGCGACCTACCACAGCGGCTTCTCGGTGCGCGACCGCGACCGCATCCGCCAAGAGATTCTCGAATCGCTCGGATGGAAGGGCCGCATCCATCGCATCTGGTCAACAGACTGGTTCTCCGACCCTCGCAAGGAAACCGAGCGGCTGCGGAACTTCTTCGAAGAGCGCCGCCGCCTCAGCGCGGCCGAGGAGCCTTCCGACGGGCATGAAGAGGAGGACTACGGCGTCCGTTCCGAGGATGTGGAAGAGACGGCGCAGACCATTGGAGAGCCGGTGGAAGCTGTCTCTTTTTCTCCCGGTAACGAAGATCTTTTCGTGGAAGTGGGAGATCGCGTCACCTACTGTTATGTCGATGATCCCAGTGACCGGCACAGCTTCCTGATCGTGGACAGCTCCAGCAATCCAAAGATGGGCATCATCAACGAGCAAACGCCGCTGGCCCAGGCACTATTGGATCATTCGCCGGGAGAGGTGGTGGAGTTGGAGGTGTCTGACCAGAAAAACAGGCGGCTACGCATCCTTAAGGTCCAGCATCAGGGGGAATTGTTGGCATGACCATCCGACGACCGTCGGCTTGGATTTTGACGCTGCGTCGTTTTGTCGGCTATGGATAACGACTGTTTTTCAGGACGCTGTCGCACTGGTGAACGGGCATTCAAGGTCCAGCCGGAGGGCTCTTATGCCGACGCCCAATGAGCTACACCGGTGGTTTCTTTCGGAGGTGCCCTCGGGTGGTGACCGGCCCCCGCGCGGCGGCGGAACTGGGGGCCGCCTGAGAGGCGTCTTAACAACCGGGCAGCAAAGCCTGAATCCAGGTGTTCGGCGTCGATGTATCCAAGCCTGAATGTGGATTGGGCGTGCAGCAGGCGCCTTGCCTTGATGGGCGGATTGCCACCCAAGCCTTGCGGGAGAGCGTCCGTACATGTTAAAAAGCGCGTTTAGCGCATCCCCCGAACTGGGGGCATTGTCTCGATTGATAAGGATTGGATCCCATGTCCCGAGTTTGCCAGGTTACCGGGAAGCGTCCCATGAGCGGGAACAACGTTTCCCATGCCAACAACCGGACCCGCCGCCGGTTTCTCCCCAATTTGCATGAGCAGCGGTTCTGGGTCGACAGCGAGAAGCGCTTCGTGCGCCTGCGCGTCTCCACGAATGGGATTCGCACCATAGACAAGCTGGGCATCGATGCCGTTCTGGCCGATATGCGCAAGCGCGGCGAAAAGGTCTAAGGAGTTCCCCTCATGCGTGACAAAATCAAGTTGCTTTCCACGGCAGGCACCGGCCACTTTTATACCACCACCAAGAACAAGCGCACCAAGCCTGAGAAGATGGAGATGAAGAAATTCGATCCCGTCGTGCGCCAGCATGTGATGTACAAGGAAGCCAAGATCAAATGATCCGGCTGTCCTGACGGACTATACGGCTTAAGATTCTGAACAAGCCCGCTCCCAGCGGGCTTTTTCATGCGTTAAGGGGGGCGGATGCCGGAATTGCCTGAAGTGGAGACCACTCGGCGCGGAATTGCGGCCCATGTCATCGGCCGTCGCGTGACGCAGGTGTGCGTGCGACAGGCTGCCCTGCGCTGGCCGGTTGCGCCCGATCTGTCAGAGACGCTGGCCGGTCAGGTGATCCGGGAGGTGGGGCGGCGCGGAAAATACCTGCTGCTGGGTTTCGACCACGGCACGCTGCTGGTGCACCTGGGCATGTCCGGCAATCTGCGTCTGGTTCCCGGCGCGCTGGCGCCCATGACGCATGATCATGTGGACTGGCTGCTTGACGATGGCCAAGCCCTGCGGCTGAATGATCCCCGTCGTTTCGGCGCCGTGCTGTGGACTGCCGGTCCCGTGGGCCAGCATCCCTTGTTGAAAGAGCTGGGGCCGGAACCCTTGTCCGAGGCGTTTTCCGCCGCTTATCTCCACGCCAGGGCGCGCAATCGCCGCGTGGCCATCAAGAGCCTGCTGATGGATGCCCATGTGGTGGTGGGGGTGGGCAATATCTATGCGAATGAGGCGCTGTTCATGGCCGGCATCCACCCCGCCCGCGCGGCCGGGCACATCGCGCTGGCTCGATATGAGCGGCTGGTGGAGGCGGTTCGGCAGGTGCTGAACGAGGCGATTACCGCCGGCGGTACGACCTTGCGGGATTTCGTCGGCAGCGATGGCCGCCCCGGATATTTCGCCCAACAACTGCGCGTCTACGGCCGCGCGGAGGCGCCATGCCGGACATGCGATTCGCCCATCCGCCATCTGCGCCAGGGGCAGCGCTCCAGTTATTTCTGCCCGCGCTGTCAGCGCTGAGCATCCGATCTGGGCTAAGGGCGCAAAGTCAACTGGTGTTGCAGAGGAGCGCGCAGAGGCAAGGCTTTGGGATGAGCGGGGAAATCCTGAACGACATCCGTTCGGTGCTGCGCCTTATTTATTTATAGAGACGGTATTTATAGAGACGGCGCTGGATTCGACCCCGGCTTCGGGCGGAAAGGTGGGACGTCAGGGTGGGCAGAACGCGTGGCGGTTTTGTCAAGGAAGTGGTGGGCGGTACAAGATTCGAACTTGTGACCCCTGCCGTGTGAAGGCAGTGCTCTACCGCTGAGCTAACCGCCCACGCAAGTGCGGAATCCTATCCGAGGGTGCCTCAAGTCGTCAAGCTGCCTCATGAAGGCTGGACCCCGGGGCGATTTTGGCTGGGTGTGCAGTTACACTCGGCAGGCCTGTTGCTTCTGGAGAGAGCCCCCTATGCGTCGCACACTTCTGGCCCCGGTATGGACGGGTCTTCTTGGAATTGGCGCCGTGTCTGCGGCCGAGCCGCTTGTCGCTCCTCAGGCTTTGTCCAGTTGCGCCGTGTTGATCGACGCAGAGGCGCGGCTGAGCTGCTATGACACGGTGGCGGGGCGCACGCCTACAGAGCGCGTGGAGCCTGGGTTTTCCCCCGAGCCCACGGCAGCAGATGCCGCGGAGGAAGGTACGCTGGACGCCCTGGTGACGGCGGCCACGCCGCCTCCAGCCAAGGAGCCGCCTTCTCCTCTGGCGAAACGCTGGCAACTGGTGGCGCAAAGCGATCGGGGACCCTTTGTAATTACACCCTATCGACCCACCTACATCCTGCCGGTTTCCTACGCTGCGCGGCGCAATCAGGAGCCATTCCAGGCCACCTTTGGCGAGGATGAGTCGTATGATTCGATGGAGGCCAAGTTCCAGCTCAGCTTCATGAGCAAACTCTGGCCCGAGTTCCTGCATCCGCGCGGCGACCTGTGGTTCGCCTATACCCAGCAGTCGTTCTGGCAGGTCTATAACGGGGCGGCCTCCGCGCCATTTCGGGAAACCAATTACGAGCCGGAACTGATCTATTCCTGGAAGACCGATTTCCGGACCTTGGGACTCAACAGCCGTTTGTTGAATGTGAGCCTTGATCATCAATCCAATGGCCGCGCCGACCCGGTCTCCCGCAGTTGGAATCGCCTCGTCGCCAGCGCATTGTTTGATCGCGGGGACGATTTCGCCCTGGGCCTGAAGGGCTGGTGGCGATTGCCGGAAGATGAGTCCGAGGACGATAACCCGAATATCGAGGATTATGTCGGCAAGGCCGAGCTATGGACCTTTTGGACCCAGGGCCGCAACCATTATGCAGTGATGCTGCGCAATAACCTGGACGTCAAGGAACCACGTGGCGCGGTGCAGGCAGATTGGAGCATTCCCCTGGGCCATTCGCCGGTGCGGGGCTATGTCCAGTATTTCTACGGCTATGGCGATGGCTTGATCGATTATGACTTCATCGCCAATCGCCTGAGCGTCGGGTTTCTGCTTACCGACTGGATGTGAGGCAGTCGCGGCGAGTTTGCTAGAATCGGCCGCCTTGGCGCCCACTGTCCGCCGCTGTCTTCCTGCCCTTGAGAGCGTTCTTTTGTCATGACTGTCGTCACCCGTTTCGCCCCCAGCCCCACTGGCCACTTGCACATCGGGGGCGCCCGCACGGCCTTGTTTTCCTGGTTGTATGCACGCCGCCAAGGCGGGCGCTTCATCCTGCGGGTGGAGGACACCGATCGGGAGCGTTCCACCGACGAGTACGTTCAGGCCATTCTGGAGGGGATGGCCTGGCTGGGGCTGGCGCATGACGAGGGGCCGTATTACCAGACGCAGCGCTTTGATCGCTATGGCGAGGTGATGACGCGCATGATGGCCGAAGGCACGGCTTATCATTGCTATTGCAGCCGTGAGCGCCTGGAGACGCTGCGGGCGGACCAAATGGCGGCGAAGGAAAAGCCGCGCTACGACGGTTTGTGTCGCGATGGTCGGGCATCCATCCCCGAGGGGGTGAATCCGGTGGTGCGTTTCCGCAATCCGGCCGACGGCCAGGTGGTGTTCGAGGATCTGGTCCGCGGGTCCATCGCCTTTGAGAATGCCGAGCTGGATGACCTCATCATTGCCCGTTCGGACGGTACGCCCACCTATAATTTCACCGTGGTGGTGGACGATGCCGACATGGGGGTGACCCATGTCATTCGCGGCGACGATCACATCAACAATACGCCGCGCCAGATCAACCTGCTGCGGGCACTGGGAGTAACGCCGCCGGCTTATGCCCATGTGCCCATGATCTTGGGCGCCGATGGCCAGCGCCTGTCCAAACGCCACGGGGCGGTGAGCGTGCTGCAGTACCGCGACGAGGGTTATCTGCCCGAGGCCCTGCTCAACTATTTGGTCCGGCTGGGCTGGTCCCATGGCGACCAGGAGATTTTCAGCCGGCAGGAAATGATCGATCTGTTTGATCTGACATCCGTGCACCGAGCGCCGTCCACCTTCAACCCCGACAAGCTGCTCTGGCTCAATCAGCATTATCTGAAAACGGCTGATCCGGCGTATGTCGCCGATCATTTGCGCGGTCATCTGGCGCGCCTGGGGGTCGATCCGAACGCCGGTCCGGATCTGGCGGGCGTGGTGGTGGCGCTGCGTGAGCGCAGCAAGACCCTGGTGGAGATGGCCGAGGGTGCGCGGTTTTTCTTTGCCGATCACCTTGCCTACGACGAAAAGGCCGTGGCCAAGCATCTGGGAGAGGAGGGGCGGCGCGCCCTGAACGCTGTGGGTGAGTCCTTGGCCGGACTCGACACGTGGACGACTGAAATCATCCACGCCGCCATCGAGACAGTTGCCGCAGTGGGCAGCTGGAAAATGGGGCAGGTGGCACAGCCGCTGCGGGTGGCCGTGAGCGGGACAGCGGTTTCGCCTCCCATCGATCAGACTTTGGCTCTGATGGGGCGGGAGAAAAGTCTTGCCCGGATTGCAGGTGCCCTGCGTCATTCCGATTCGGGTTGATATTGGGGAGACGGGGTGGCTTCGCCCCGGAACATCTGATCCGAAGGCGTCTGGCGCAGGCGTATAAGCCTCGTGCTGTCCGCGTTGCTCAATATGCTGGAGAAGGATCCGCAGGCTCGGATCGCGCCGAATTTGCTTATGAATGGTAACCAGCATTTCTATAATGTTTTAATGCGCTTATATCAACTATTGACGCAGAGAATAACTGAAGAAAAAGCTGGATTATTTGTCAGCCAATTACCATTCATCGGAATTTCATCGGAAGTAGGTTGTACTTATCATAAGAGTGCTCTATCTTCTGTCGTCATACAAAAACGAAACTTTAATGAATTATAAAAACTTCGACATGCATGCTCAGAGAGGGGGCGTATTAATCTTTACTCTCCAGGAGATTACGCCATGACTTCCTTGGTGCGCCTGACTCACCCGTTCCATTATCTCAAATTCTTTTTTCCCTTATTCCTTGTCTTTCTATCGCTATACTCTGTTGTCCATGGTGCAACGCCGGGTTGGAACCTGTTATGGGTTATCGGCGGCTTGCTGATACTGGAGTTCCTGCTGGGGGACACGGAATACAACCATGATTACCGCCGGCCAGCGGTTTTTGTGGGGATGATGTACGGATACATCCTGCTGACGCTCGCGCTGTACCTGCTTTTCGTCTGGACCCTGGTGTTCTATACCAAGGGCACTGACTTTCTGGGTTTGGCGGATGTCGTGTATGCCATGACCCATGTGGACATGACCCAGACGCATCAAGATGTGGGCTTGGGCAGCTTGATTTTCTATATCCTGATGGTTGGAACAGTGGGTGGTGCAGGCGCGATCGGTCTGGGTCACGAACTCAGTCATCGCACCAAGGAGCCAATCGCGACCCTGGCTGCCCGCGTAGCCGGGATTCCGGCGGCATTCACCTATTACGCCATCGAGCATGCGCAAGGCCATCATTGCACTGTGGCGACCTCGGATGACTCCAGCACCGCACTTCGGGGGGAGTCACTTTATCGTTATTTCCTGCGCACCATGCCACGTGACTATCGCATGGCCTGGGATATCGAATCCGACAGGATGCGGCGCATGGGCCTTCCGACCCTGTCGTCGCGCAATCGTTTGTTGCAGGGCTGGCTGGCAGAAGCGGTAGTGTTCCTGGGCGTTGCCTGGGCCGCTGGCCCGGTCGGGTTCCTTTTGTTTGCGCTGGCGGCGTTGTGGACTCATTTTGCCTACAAGCTCGCCACCTATGGCCAACACTACGGGATCACCCGGGTGCCGGGATCCGAAGTCAAATCCCATCATGCCTGGGACTCGGCCAATCGGCTAGATTTTTGGTTGCTTGCTGGCGGATCGCGCCATATGCATCACCATCTCGACGGATCGGTGGAGTTCTGGAACCTGAAAACCATCCCAAATGCCCCGCGCCTCCGCTTTGGCTACCTGCTGACCATCCTGGCAGGAACGATCCCGCCCTTGTGGTACAAGTTGTCGACACCGATGCTGATCCAATGGGACGAGCAATGGGCGACATCCGAGGAGCGCGTGTTGGCTGATCGCGCCAACGCAGAAAGTGGGATCCCCGAACTGGTCGCGAGAGCCGCAACGCCATCAAGCCAGGGCTATCCCAATTTGGCCTGAAGCGTTTTCAGTATCGGTGTAACGAATACCCCCATCCGCTTGTTCACGGGATGGGGGTTTTTTTTCTCAATCCGCAGCAGATCAACCATGCCGGTCGCCCTGGACCGTTCGCATCGTCAGACGTAGTGCCGCAAATCTAAACAGCGCGATAAGTTGAAACTCCGGGCATGAAGCCGGGCCGAGGCTGGTCTGGCGAGTAGGGGTTTTCGATGGTGAAGCAGTCAGCGCGCCGCACCCGCCGGCGTTCAAGGCCCAAGTGGCTCTGGCCGCCGTGCGTGAAGACAAGACCCTGGCCGAGAACTGGTCAAGCAGTTAGAACTACATCTCAATAAGATCACCGATCGGAAGCGTCAGTTGCTGGGGCAGGCAGTCGATGACTTCGGGGGCGGCTCTGAAAGCGCCGATCCGGTGGACTTGGCCCCACCGCACGCCAAGATTGGCCAGCTGACGCCTGGTGCGTCTCGGATGAATCGGGGTGGGGCGAACCTGGAGCGCCTTTTCGGGCCCGCCAGAAGGCGAGGGCGCCTCCGTGGACTGGGCTGCTGGCGATGGCTTTAAGAAAGTCTTAAGGTGTGCCGCCTAGTTTTTCCGCCCTCCTGGCTTGTTTTGAGTGTTTTTGCCCTTGAATACTGTCGTTTGGCCGCGTGTGGCCGCCTGGCCCCTGCGCTGGGGATGGATCGCGCTATGGATCCTGTTCGTCGTCATCGCCGCGTCCACCCGGGGGCTGTGGCCCATCGATGAGACCCGTTACGCGACGGTGGCCTGGGAGATGTGGCAGAACGGACAATGGTTGGTGCCGCATCTCAATGGCGCCCCCTATCCCCACAAGCCGCCGGTTCTGTTCTGGCTCATGCATCTGGGTTGGGCCCTGTTCGGTGTGAATGATCTCTGGCCGCGCTTGATCGCCCCGCTGGCGGGCTTCGCCACGGCCTTGCTGGGCAGTCGCCTGGCGCGTCGGATGTGGCCCGCGTTTCCGGAAGTCGCGTGGCTGCTGCCCTGGCTGTTGGTCTTCGGCCTGTACTGGGCCGGTTTTCACAGCATGTTGATGTTCGATGGGCTGATGGCCCTGTGGACCCTGTTGGCCTGGACCGGACTGTGGCAGGCGACCCGCCGGCCAATGGTGGGTTTTGTGTGGGTCGGGATGGGTCTCGGTCTGGGTTTGCTCACCAAGGGTCCCATCATCCTGCTGTTCGTTCTGCCACCGGCCCTGCTGGCGCCGCTGTGGCACCCGTATTGGCCCGGTTGGCGGGTGTGGGGTGCGGGGCTGGGCCGGGCGCTGGGCGTCATGGCGCTGATGGCGCTGATCTGGGCTTTGCCGGCGGTAATCCTCGGCGGGAAGGACTATGCGGCCGATTTGCTGTGGCGCCAGAGTGCGGGGCGGGCACTGGAATCCTTCGCCCATCGTCGGCCGTGGTGGTGGTATCTGCCCATATTGCCGTTGATGCTGATGCCCTGGTCTTTGGTGTGGGCGAATTATCGCGCCCTGGGCCGGGCAGGCAGGCTGCTGGAGAGCGATCGGGGGGTGCGCTTTTGCCTGGCTGCGTTTGTGCCGGGCCTGGTGTTGTGTTCCCTGGTCAGCGGCAAGCAGCCCCATTACCTGCTGCCGCTGTTGCCGGCCTTGATGCTGCTGGTGGCCCGGGGCATGGTCGAGACGCCGCTGCGGTTTTCGCTGCGCCCATTGGCGGGCGCGGTGGCAATACTGGCTCTGTTGCTGACCATCGCGCCTGTGTGGCTCTGGCTGCAGGGAAAAAACAATTGGGCGGCTGATCTGTCGCCGCTGTGGGGATTGGCGCTGGTGCCGATCGTCTGGGCACTGTGGCGTCTGCCGCCGGCCGGTTTCCTGCGCCAGGTCCCGATCATGGGAACCGCCATGGCGCTGTTGCTGGTGTTCGGGCATTTGTCGGTGATCCGCGAAGCCGAAAGCCGTTTCGATCTGACAGAGGCGAGCCGCCTGCTGGGCGCGCTGGAGCGCAATGGCCATCCCCTGGCTTTCGTCGGGACTTACCGCGGCCAGTTCCAGTTCCTGGGTCGGTTGCAACGGACGCCCACACTGCTGAAAGCGCATCAAGATGCGTCTGTCTGGGCGGCACAAAACCCGAATGGCGTCGTGATCGACGAGGTGGGTCATGCGCGGGATTGCACCGTCCCGCCCAGCCTTTTGTGTCGGCCTTATCGTGGGCATTATCTCGTGGTGC
>PKDC01000070.1 GCA_002862435.1 Pseudomonadota bacterium
TTGATTAAATGATTGATGGGTGTCCATGGGTAGCTGTGCCCTATGATGGACATTTGACAATCGGGGTTGAAAAATATGTACCAGAACATGGGTTCCCAACAGTTGGGATAATAAATGGATAAACAGGAGAAGTAATAGAAAAACAAGCATATGATGAGCCGTTTTACAAGAGGATCGATCAAGAAAATTATGACAAATGGATGAAAAGGGTATCAAGAAAATGAACTTTTATTCAACATTATATTTGTTTTCTAAAAACCTTGTAAAAACCTTGATGTTTCTTGATTTTTATAGCATTTTGCTATAGGAACATGATAAAATCCTATACGTATTAAAAATGTCATTTTCCCTTTAAAAAAAAGGCTAAGCGAGGGAGCGACGGGGCAGGGCGGGGCCCTCCTGGCGCCAGGCGCCGCGGCGTGGCATAGGCCGTAATCGTCCCGAAGTCGAGCCGGGCCACGGTCAGCTCCTGCGCCACGCCTGCGGCAAAGGCATCGCGCAGCGCGCGCAAGGCCTTGGGTGGCAACTCCTCGGTGCCCAGTTCAATCAAGAGATCCTCGCGCCTCATGGCACGGGCTCCGGTTGAGGTTGCCATGTGGTCAGGATTTCCTGACCCAAGGCCGTCGGGGCCAGAGGAAAACCGAGACGCGCACGGGCATCGAAATAGGCCTGAGCGACACGCCGCGCCAGTGTTCTCACCCGCAGAATGTAGCGCGCCCGCTCGGTCACCGAAATGGCATGGCGCGCATCCAGCAAATTAAAGGCATGAGAGGCCTTCATTACCATTTCATAGGCGGGCAGGGACAAGTTGCGGTCCATCAGCCGCCCGGCCTCGGACTCATACAGGTCGAACAGCCGCAACAGTTCGCCCACCGGCGCTTCCTCGAAGTTGTAGGTCGACATCTCCACCTCGTTCTGGTGAAACACATCGCCGTAGGTCACCGGCTTGCCGTCGGGCCCGACGGTCCAGATCAGGTCGAAGATGGAGTCCTTGCCTTGCAAATAGAGCGCAATGCGCTCCAGGCCGTAGGTGATCTCGCCGGTGACCGGGAAACATTCCAGACCGCCCACCTGCTGAAAATAGGTGAACTGGGTCACTTCCATGCCATTGAGCCAGACCTCCCAGCCCAGCCCCCAGGCACCCAGCGTGGGGGATTCCCAGTTGTCCTCGACAAAGCGGATGTCGTGCACCAAGGGATCTACCCCTAGCTCCCGCAGCGAGTCGAGGTAACGCTCCTGAATGTCCAGGGGTGATGGCTTCATCACCACCTGGAACTGGTAGTAATGCTGCAAGCGGTTGGGGTTGTCGCCATAGCGGCCATCCTTGGGCCGGCGACAGGGCTGGACATAGGCTGCGTTCCAGGTTTCCGGCCCAATCGCCCGCAGGAAGGTGGCCGGATGGAAGGTGCCGGCGCCCACCTCCATGTCTAGCGGCTGGAGGATCACGCAGCCTTGGCGGGCCCAGAAGGCCTGCAGGGCCAGGATCAGGTCCTGGAAGGTTTGTGGGGACGCGCTCATGGGACTCCGTGCCGGAAATGGACTTCAAGCAAGTCCGGGGCTAGCAAGGGCCGAAAGTATAACGGTCCGTGCGCTGGGGATGCATCCCGCGCCCTGTCCGGGAGTGGGGCGGGGGTGCTAACCTTGCTACGCGTGATCCCGCCCATTTTTGTTCGCACGGCATTTCCAAGCCTTGGCCCTGGCGTGCGCACTTTTTTGGGTCGAAAAAACGCCGATGCCCCAATATAAGGCATTGCCTTGACCGAACGCGTGGCAGATAACCCTATCGCAGGGCGGTCATGCGGTATTTTGTCATGGCATGCTTCATGCCTTGGTCCATGGGCTACCCATCTTCAAGGATGGGCACTTCTTGAAGCCTTATCCGACGTAATTGGAGGAATGCAATGTCAATGTCTGGCGATGATGTGCTGAAGCTGATCCAGGACAAGGAAGTCAAGTTTGTTGACTTCCGTTTCACCGATACCCGCGGCAAGGAGCAGCACGTCACGGTGCCGGCCCATACCGTGGATGCCGAGGTGTTCGAAAGCGGCAAGATGTTTGACGGTTCCTCCATCGCCGGCTGGAAGGGCATTCAGGAATCGGACATGATCCTGATGCCGGACCCCGAAACTGCGCGGCTGGATCCTTTCTTTGAAGAACTCACCCTCAATATGACCTGCGATGTGGTCGAGCCCGCCACCATGCAGGGCTACGACCGCTGTCCACGTTCGCTGGCCAAGCGCGCGCTGGCCTATCTGCAGTCGACCGGCGTAGCCGACACCGCCTTTTTCGGACCGGAAAACGAATTCTTCATCTTCGACGACATCCGCTGGGGCGCCGACATCAGCGGCTGCTTCTACAAGATCGACTCCGAGGAAGCTGGCTGGAACACCGAGAAGGTCTATCCCGACGGCAACATGGGCCACCGCCCCGGCATCAAGGGCGGTTACTTCCCCGTCCCGCCCGTCGACGCGCTGCACGACATCCGCTCGGCCATGTGTTTGACGCTGGAAGAAATGGGCGTCCCCGTGGAAGTGCATCACCACGAGGTGGCCACCGCCGGGCAGTGCGAAATCGGCGTGAAGTTCAACACCCTGGTGAAAAAAGCCGACGAGGTGCAGGTCCTCAAGTACGTGATCCAGAACGTCGCTCACAGCTACGGCAAGACAGTCACCTTTATGCCCAAGCCCCTGGTCGGAGACAACGGCAGCGGCATGCATGTCCACATGTCCCTGGCCAAGAGCGGCCAGAACCTGTTTGCCGGCGACCAGTATGGCGGCCTGTCGGAAACGGCGATTTACTACATTGGCGGCATCATCAAGCACGCCCATGCCATCAACGCCTTCACCAATCCCAGCACCAACAGCTACAAGCGCCTGGTGCCGCACTTCGAAGCCCCGGTGATGCTGGCCTATTCGGCCCGCAACCGCTCGGCCTCGGTGCGCATCCCCTGGGTGGCCAGCCCCAAGGGACGCCGTATCGAAGTGCGCTTCCCCGACTCCACCGCCAATCCCTACCTGGCCTTCGCAGCCATGATGATGGCCGGCCTGGACGGCATCAAGAACAAGATCCACCCTGGCGAAGCCATGGACAAGGATCTGTACGACCTGCCACCGGAAGAGGAAAAAGCGATCCCCAAGGTCGCCTTCTCGCTGGAACAGGCGCTCGACGCCCTGGATGCGGACCGTGAATTCCTCACCGCCGGCGGTGTGTTCAGTGATGAGATGATCGATGCCTACATCGGCCTCAAGATGACGGAGGTTACGCGTGTGCGCATGACCACCCATCCGCTGGAGTTCGAGCTTTACTACAGCCTGTAATCGACCAAGGCACTCCGAGGCCCCGTCCGGATATTCTGGGCGGGGCTTTTTCATGCGCATGAAAGGCATATCCAGTGCCCCGTCAATGCCAAGCGCACGGCCAGGGCGCATCTTTGGTCGAGCCAATGGTCGTGACACTCCCGGTCATTGCCTGTATTCCTGGATAAACCCACCTTGGCAGCCCCACGTAACGTTCTAAAACAGTGCAGGCAAGATCACAATGGACAAGCCCGTAAACCCGTTTGATCTATTGCCGCGTCAGGATGGTGCGATGGTTTTCAAGAAATGCCGCTTTGTGGCACATGTCTTGCTTGACAGGATGCTGCTATGAGTAATCGCATACGCCAAGATCAATCGCTTACGACGGCCGGGCTCGGAGCGGCCACGCTTCTGGACCAGCTTGCGACGGCCGTACTGGTGCTGGATGGGGGACTGCGGATGCGCTATCTCAATAGCGCGACCGAAATGCTGTTTGGTGCCAGTGCGCGCCGACTGGTGGGGACCCCCTTACCCGGACTGGTTGCCCAAGGCGAAAGCCTGGCTGAACGCTTGCTCGAAGCCCTCAGCAGCGAGGCGCCCTATACCGAGCGGGAACTCAACCTGCAGTTGGGCTCTGCAGCTGATGCGCCAGTTGTGGTGGATTGCATGGTCACGCCGATGCGACTGGGAAGCGGTGCCCGCGCCCTGTTGCTGGAGCTGCATCAGCAGGATCGTCACATGCGTATTTCGCGCGACGAGAACCTTCTCACCCAGCAGCAAGCCAGCCGGGCTGTCGTTCGTGGACTGGCCCACGAGATCAAGAACCCCCTGGGGGGACTGCGGGGCGCGGCGCAACTGCTGGATGCGGAGCTACACGATCCGGAATTGCAGGATTACACCCGGGTCATCATGGCGGAGGCGGATCGCCTGCAGCAGCTGGTGGATACCTTGCTGGGCCCCAATCTGCCGGCCCAGATGCGCGAAGTGAACATTCATCAGGTGATGGAGCGGGTGCGTACCCTGGTGGCAGCGGAAGGCCATCCCGGTATCACGGTACGCAGCGATTATGATCCCAGCCTGCCGCTCTTGATCGCCGATCCGGACCAATTGATCCAGGCTGTGCTCAATATTGTCCGCAATGCCATCGAAGCCCTGTTATCGCAATCCCGGCGCGGCCAGCCGGCGGAAGTGCTGTTGTTCACCCGCGCCCAGCGCCAGTTCACCATCGGCCATCATCGCCACCGACTGGTGATCCGGGTCGATGTGGTCGACAACGGCCCGGGAATCCCACCCGAATTTGTGGAGCAGATTTTCTATCCCATGGTGACGGGCCGGGCCGAAGGCACGGGACTGGGGCTTTCCATTGCCCAGGACCTGATCGGGCGCCACGGCGGCATGATCGAATGCCAGAGCCGGTCCGGAGAAACCCGGTTTTCCATTTTTCTTCCCTTGAGGCAGAGTGAACCATGAGCACTGAGGTCGTGAACGTCTGGATCGTGGACGATGATCGATCCATGCGCTGGGTATTGGAAAAAGCCTTGCGCAACGATGGTATGTCGACCCAATGCTTCGATTCCGCCGACGGCGCCCTGCGCGAGATGCAACTAAGACGGCCGGATGTCATCGTCACCGACGTCCGCATGCCGGGCATGGACGGCCTTGCCTTGCTGCAGCAATTGCATGCGGAAGATCCGGCTCTTCCCGTGATTGTCATGACCGCCCATTCCGACCTGGACAGCGCGGTGGCTTCCTACCAGGGCGGGGCGTTTGAATATCTGCCCAAGCCTTTTGATGTCTACGAGGCGGTGGAATTGGTGCGTCGTGCTCACAAGCACCGCATGCAGCAGACCGGTCAGGACATCGCGCCGCCTGAATTACCGAACATCCCCACCATCATCGGTGAGGCTCCGGCCATGCAGGAGGTCTTTCGCGCCATCGGCCGCCTGTCCCGCTCGCATATCACGGTGCTGATCAATGGGGAATCCGGCACCGGCAAGGAGCTGGTGGCGCGCGCCCTACATCGCCACAGCCCCCGCGCGGGCAAGCCCTTCATTGCCCTGAACACCGCCGCCATTCCCCGCGAGCTGCTGGAATCCGAGCTGTTCGGCCATGAACGGGGCGCCTTTACCGGTGCCCAGGCGCTGCGCCGTGGCCGTTTCGAGCAGGCCGACGGAGGCACCTTGTTCCTGGATGAAATCGGCGACATGCCGGCGGAGTTACAAACGCGGCTGCTGCGGGTGCTAGCCGATGGCCAGTTTTACCGCGTGGGCGGCCACATGCCACTGCATGTGGACGTGCGCATCATCGCCGCCACTCACCAGAACCTGGAAGCGCTGGTCAAGACCGGCCAGTTCCGCGAGGATCTGTTTCATCGCCTGAACGTGATCCGGGTGCATGTGCCGCCGCTGCGCGAGCGACGCGAGGACATTCCGCTTCTGTTGCGGTTTTTCCTCAACCGGGCCGCCAAGGAACTGGGCATGGAGATCAAGATCCTGCGGCCCAATGTGGAAGCTTACCTGTGCCGGCTCGATTGGCCGGGCAACGTGCGCCAGATTGAAAACACCTGCCGCTGGCTCACGGTGATGGCGTCCGGGCGGGATGTCCACATGGAGGATCTGCCGCCCGAACTGGCGCGCCAGGACATCAGCGGAAGCGAACCCGTGCAGGGTTGGGAAGACGGACTAAAGCGCTGGGCCGAACAAAAGTTGGCGGGGGGCGAACAGGACCTGCTCGGGCACGCCACCCCCAGTTTCGAGCGCGTCATGATCCGGGCGGCTCTGGGCCACACCGGTGGCCGCCGCCAGGAAGCAGCGCGCCTGTTGGGCTGGGGACGCAATACACTCACCCGCAAGATCAAGGAACTGGAATTGCCGGAAGACCTGTGAATCCGGCGCTTCAGTCGCGCGAGCGATGGGCGCGACCGGCGTGCCCGGTGCGCGCCTCGGGGACGCTGGTGATGAGGCGCGAACCACTGTTGCGGGTGAGATAGTTCCAAGCCCAGCGCGTCATCACCACCACCCGATTGCCGAATTCGATCAGCCCCATCATGTGCACCAGCACCCACAAATACCAGGCCGTGATCCCGGTGACATGCATGAAGCGCAGGTCTCCCACCGCCGCGTGGCGGCCGATCACCGCCATGCTGCCCTGATTGCGATAGCGGAATGATGCCAATGAACGGCCGCGTTGCCGCGCCTTGAGCAGCCTGGCCACATACGCCCCCTGCTGCATCGCCACTGGCGCCACGCCAGGCAGCGCCGCCGCGCCATCGGGCGCGTAATGGGCCAGGTCTCCGATCACGAAAATTTCCGGATGCGCCGGCAGCGACAGGTCGGCGTTTACCTCCACCTTGCCGGCCCGATCCAGGGTGCATTGCACCCGGTTGGCCAGTGCCTGGCCGAAGCGCGAGGCGCGCACCCCGGCCGCCCACAACACCGTGCTCGCCTCGACCACCTGCTCGGTGCCGTCGGGCACTTTCAATCGCACCCCATCCGCGTCGATGTGGGTCACCAGCGTGCGGGTGAGCACTTCCACGCCCAGCTTTTTCAGCGAGCGTTCCGCAGCGGCGGCCAGATCGGCAGGATAACTGGACAACACCTGTGGGGCGCCTTCGGCCAACACGATGCGGGTGCGGCGGGTGTCGATGTGATGAAATTCATCTTTCAGCGTGTGTTGAGCCAGTTCGCCGATGGCGCCCGCCAGTTCCACCCCGGTGGGGCCGCCGCCCACCACCACGAAGGTCATCAGCCGCGCCTGCTCGGCAGGGTCCTGGCTGAGTTCCGCCGCCTCGAAGGCGCTGAAGATGCGCTGACGCATCTCCAGGGCGTGCTCCACCGTCTTCAGTCCCGGCGCATCCTCGCGCCACGCATCGTTGCCGAAATAGCTGTGCTTGACGCCCGTGGCAGCGAGCAGGATGTCATAGCCGATTTCCGCGCCACCGTTGAGGATGACCTTGCGCGCCACCGGATCCAGATCCACTGCGGCGCCCTGCACCACGCGCACATTGGGGCGGCGGCGCAGTACATGGCGGATGGGCGTGGCGATGTCGCTGGGCGCCAGCTTGCCGGTGGCAACCTGGTAGAGCAGCGGCTGGAACAGGTGATAGTTGCGCTTGTCGATCACGGTGACCCGAAAGGCCGGGTCCTGTGAGAGCGCCTTGGCAGCGTACAGACCGCCGAAGCCCGCGCCGACGATGACGATGTGCTGGGGGGACACGGGAGAAGATTCGGTCGAAGCCATGGGACGCCTTGCCGGTCTGCTGAAGATAGCCACAAAGCGTTTAATCATAACGCATACGACCCAGACCGCCATCTGCCTTGCCCCGCGATACACTCTCGCTTTAAAGCCGTCACCCTGAGACAAGCCAAAAACGCATGTGCCTGTTGTTTGTTGCCTGGCGTCCCCAGGCCCATTACCGGCTGGTGGTCGCCGCCAATCGTGATGAATTTCACCAGCGCCCCGCTCTGCCTGCGGCGCCCTGGGAGGACGCGCCGGATGTGGTGGGCGGCCGCGATCTGCAAGGCGGTGGCGGCTGGCTGGCCGTTGCCACGGGCAGCCGGTTTTGCGCCCTGACCAATGTGCGCGAGCCGGGGCGCCACATGGCTGCCGCCCCCTCGCGAGGAAACCTGGTCAGCGATTTTGTCCGCTCGACCCAAGAGGCTCATGATCTGCTGCCCATGATGCGCAGCCGTGCGCACGCCTATGCTGGATTCAATCTGCTGGCGGCCGATGCGCGCGGATTGTGGCTGCTTACCAACCGCCCTGAACCCCATCTGCGTCCACTGTCCCCGGGGCTCTACGGGATCAGCAACGGCGCGCTGGACGATGACTGGCCCAAGATTCGGCGCGGCAAGGTGCGACTGGATGCCCTGCTGGCCCGGCCCCAGCCGCCGCTCGATGCCCTGTTTGATCTGCTCGCCGATGATGAGCCCGCGTCCGATGCCGAACTGCCTGACACCGGAGTCGGCTTGGAGGGGGAGCGTTTATTGTCCCCCGCCTTCATCCGGCATCCGCATTACGGCACGCGCTGCTCCACGGTCGTTTTGGGCGATGCCGATGGCGCAATGCGATTGATGGAACGGCGCTTCGACGCCGCAGGTCGGGTAACCGGGGAATCCGACTGGACGCTGGCGGCCGATGGGCGCGTCATGGAAACCGTGTCGTGAACAGCCCGAACCTGCATGGCCTGCGGCCCTGGACTCCCGCAGAAGTCGCCCAGGCGGGACGCATGCCGGATCAAGTCCAGCTCGTTGGGGCGCGCGCGTATTGGAGCGAGACTCGCCCTGCCGAAAGCGGGCGAGTCAGCCTGCTCAGCGCTGAACCAGGACGCTCGCCTGTGGAATGTCTGCCGACCCCGTTCAGCGCGCGCAGCCGCTTGCTCGAATATGGTGGCGGCGCGTTTACGGTGGGCGGCGGCAGACTGTGGTTCGTCAATGACCCGGGGCAGGATCTGTACCGGATCGACCTGATGGCCGCCGAGCAGCGACCGATCCAGGTCTGGGCGGCGACGGGGGACCGCTTCGGTGATCTGCAATGGGACGCTGCCCATGGCCGCTTGCTGGCAGTACGCGAGGAAGCGGGGGGGCGGATCAGCGTGGTGGCACTGGGCCCGCATGGATTGCAGGAACTGGCGGGTGGGGCGGATTTTTACGCCAACCCGCGCGTCAGTCCGGACGGCCGCTGGCTGCTCTATCTTGCCTGGGATGCCCCGCACATGCCCTGGGATGCGGCGGCCCTGTACCGCGCGGCCCTCATCGAAGGCCGTCCCCAAGCGATCGAGCATCTGGTCGGCGGCCCCGGGCAGGCCGTCTGTCAGGCCGAATTTGATGCCTTTGGGGGCATCGTGTTTCTGGGCGAGGTGGACGGTTGGTGGAATCCACTGCGCTGGCATGAGGGCGGTTTGCACAATCTCTGGCCGCAGCCGGTGGACTGTGGTTTCCCGCGCTGGCAGGCCAATATGCGCCAGCTTGCCGTGCTGGACGATCACCGGATCGTCTGGGTGGCCACCCACCATGGCCGGCGCCAACTCATGTTGCTGGATAAGCATGGCGCGACGGCCTTGGATCTGCCCTGGACCGAATACGCGAGCCTGGTTGGGACAGGCATGACACTGGCCTGCGTCGCGGCGGCGCCGGATCGGCGGCCGGAGGTGGTGCGCATCACCCTCGATCCACTGCGGGCGACGGCTTGCTCGATGCCCGAACCCTTGCCGGCGGGGGTTGGAATTTCCCTGCCGCAATGGCTGGCCTTTCCCAACGGCGAGGGAGAGGCGTTCGGGCATTACTATCCACCCTTGGCTGGCGGGAACCCTGCGGGCAGCTTGCCGCCGCTCATGGTGCGCGGGCACGGTGGCCCCACCAGCCGGGCGGTCACGGCCCTGGAGCCGCGCATCCAGTTCTGGACCGGCCGGGGTTTTGCCGTACTGGACGTGGACTACCGTGGCAGCACGGGTTACGGGCAGGTCTATCGCCAGGCTCTGGACGGACGCTGGGGAGAGGCGGATGTGGCCGATTGCGTGGCCGGCGCCCAGCATCTGGCATCCACTGGCCACGTCGATGGGGCGCGCTGTGTCATCAGCGGCAGCAGCGCCGGGGGCTATACCGTGCTGTGCGCACTCGCATTCCATCGCCTGTTCGCGGCCGGCGCCTGCTATTACGGAATCGGCGATCTCGCAGCCCTCACGCAGGATACCCATAAGTTCGAGGCGCATTACCTCGACCGCCTGGTGGGGCCATGGCCCGAGACAGCCGCCGTCTACCAGGCACGTTCGCCGCGCTGGCACGCGCGGCAGATCACCGCGCCGGTCATTTTCTTCCAGGGGCTGGAGGATCGCGTGGTGCCACCGGCGCAGTGCCGGGATATGGTCCAGGCGTTGAGGGAAAACGGCATCCACACCGAATGCCACGAATTCCCCGGCGAAGGCCATGGCTTTCGCCGTGCTGAAACCATCGCCGCGTGTCTCACAGCGGAGGTCGCGTTTTATGCCAGTCTCTTTGCGACTGACCCCACCGCTCGGTGAGATGCCCGATCAGATCCTTTCAAAAAGCAAATGCTTTGAACGCTCAAAAAGCGGGCTTGAGCTGGATGGAATCGGGCATCAAAGCGGCTCCCGGCAGGGGTAAACAATGCCAGCACTGCCCGCGCGTCTGGTTGCGAGGCCGGTCCCCGCAAAGCCAACGGCGCCGCAACCGGATCGAGTCGATTGATGTAATGCGAAGTCCATTCTGGATTTGGATTGGCGCAATGCCCGCCACCCATTAGGCAACTTCGCTTTGCCTTGCCGATGCGGGCACCGGCAAGGAATCCAGACAGGACGGCGGAACGGCCGTTATAGCCCTTCCAGCACTGGAGGCGGTGTTTCCAGTTCTATGTTACGGACACGAGGCGAAACAGGCAGTTCAGCCCCATACAACACATCGAAAGGTTGGCGATAGGGATCATAGGTCTGGGCGCCATGCACCGCGAGAAAGGCAGTGGACAAGAAGGTCAGCGCATCTTTCAGCACGTCCGGAACTGCCCCCGCACCGCCACCCCCGGGTATCAATGCGGCGCGGCTGATCTCGGCGATGAAATCCTGCGTTTGAAAGGGCTTGTCCATGCCCAGCCCTTTGGCCTTCAGTACGCTCAGGAGCGCAGCATCGTCCCCAACCGACGCGGGTCTCACGTTGAGTTTCTGCACGGATTGCGCCACTGACACCACCGCCTCGCTGCGTGCTATCAAGGATCGATCGGGTCTGAAACTCGCGATGAGCGCCCGCGCGCCTGGATGTGCCACGGGCCCAACAACGCCGATCTTGGGAACCGGATCCGGCTTGGCGGCGTAGTGGATGTAGCGCGGACCATCGGGAAAATCTCGCGCCACCGAACCATGGGTTTCTACCCGCAACAAGCCGAGCGGCGCCGCCCAATTACCCCGCAATCGCGTTTCCCTTGCGAGACGGTTGCGCGTCCCATGAATGGCTTCGCTGATTACCACCGTGCCGGCGCTTCCGCCCCGAATATGCACGGGTTCCTGGCGTGCCAGATGATCCGCGATGACCCCCTTGAGCGTTTCGACCGCCGCGCCGGACGAAACGGCGGGGAGGGCTTGGGTCAGCGGGGCAGTACCGTCGCCGGCATAGAAAATCACGAGGACAGAGATCTGGCTGGTCTCCGCCAGAGCGGCCACGTTGATGGCCGTGATTACCGGCGACCCGTTGGCGCCATTGACGTAATACAGCGTCGGAGCGTCCGTCGCCGCACGGGAACCGCGAAAGCGCGGCACATTCTCCTCGCTGACCGATGCGGGATCATAGAGGCAGATATCACCACCCAGATAAAAACCATCTAGTGTCTGCGCGTCCACGCCCGGGCCCGGCATGATGCCTTCAGGACGCGAACAATCAGCCGAAACCGGAAGCGCCACAGCGATACCCAGCGCCACGATCATTTGAGTCCACCACAACCAATGACGATTCATGATTTTTCCTTTCCCTGAGGAGGTATTCCGCCAATAACATTATCGGCTGCGCGTGACGGCATGGATGGACGTGCGACATGGAACTGCCGCTTGTCAGCGGCCTATTTAGGCCAAATATCTTGCTATATCAAATTTTTCCGATAAGCGGTCAGGTTTTATCAAAGGCGTTTTTTACTTGTTCGCCGCCAAATTTCTGACGATCGCGGCTTTCCATTCAAACCACCCAATTGCCTATCCATGGCGGGAGCGGATGGCGATTGCAAAGCCTCAAACCAGCGCAAAATCAGGAAATGAAATAACATTGCATTTTTAGGCGCGTCGAAATAGACTGGCTCCCCATGTCCCCTGGCAGCCGCCATCATGGATGTTGCTTGGAACCGGCAATGTGACCAAGCGTGACGACGTGCAATGGGCTCTCAGCCTAGGGGCCCAGATCTCGCCTCATGCACATCGCTTCTTGGAATTTGACTCGTGCCTAAATGGATCAGCCATAACTCTCCCATTCCAGGCAAAAGCCCATCTCAAGCCCAGACCACGCGCGTTCGCGCCTTCCGGCGCTATCTGCCTCTGCTGCTGGTCATCCTGTTGCCCTTGCTTCAACTGGGCAGCGTCCTGCATGGCATTGGCCACCTATCGGACCCACCGCGAACCGACACGGCGGATGTGTCCAAAGATGCCTGTACCCTGTGTTCGGCCTATGCCGTGGCGGGCAGCGCGCTTGTGGGCATGTCACCTGCCTTGCCCGCATTCTCCGTTCCGGCGGCCCCGAGTGTCGCAGTCGCCTTTTCCAATCAAACATCCATCCCCTACGCCTATCTCGCCCGCGCCCCACCCATCCGGCACTTTATCTGACGACATGCGGCGACTCCTGGGTCGCCTGACAGCAACCGACCCCTTTCCACAAAAGGGGCTGATGTGCCGGAGTGGATACCATGTTCAACCGTATTTTTGTGGTGGCCAGCCTCGCCCTGGCCGCCAGTGGCCCGCTTTACGCTGCGCCACAGGAAGATGTCGATGCGTTGCGCGCCGATTTCGACGCCAAGCTCAAAAGCCTGCAAGCCGACTACGAGGCGCGTCTCAAAGCCCTCGAAAACCGCGTCCAAACCAACGAGGCCAATGCCAACAACGCCCGGCAGGAGGTGGCTGCGAGCGCCAGCCCGCCCGCCGCGGCCAATGCCCTCAACCCGGAAATCTCGCTGATTCTGCAGGGCGCCTACATCGACCGCGCCGGCGGCGAGCGGCCGATCACCGGTTTCATGCCGGCCGGCGAGCACGCGCATGGCGAGCGCAGCTTCACCCTGGACCACACCGAGGTGGTGGCCAGTGCCAACGTCGATCCCTACTCGCGCGCCCTGGTCAATCTGGCGCTGGCAGACGAGGAGGTCGAGGTCGAGGAGGCCTGGTTCCAGAGCCTGCGTCTGGGCCACGGCCTGACGGTCAAGGGCGGCCGCTTCCGGTCCGGCATCGGCTACCAGAACGAACGCCACCCGCACGCCTGGGACTTTGCCGACAACAGCCTGATGTACTCGGCGCTGTTCGGCGAAGCGCTGAAACAGGACGGCCTGCAACTGCGCTGGCTGGCGCCGACCGAGTTATTTCTGGAACTGGGCGCCGAAGTGGCCAAGGGACAGTTCTTTCCCGGCTCGGACGCCGGCGCTGACAAGAACGGCGCCGGCGCCTGGGCCGCTTTTGCCCATGTCGGTGGCGATGTCGGTGTCGCGCATTCCTGGCGCGCGGGTCTGTCGTACCTGCGCGCATCGCCGCGGGAGCGCGAAGCCTTCCTGAACGACATCAATGAGTTCGAGGCGCTGACGGCGTTCTCGGGCAGGTCCAGGACCTGGCTTGCCGACTTCGTCTGGAAATGGGCGCCGGACAGCAACCCTCGGCAGCGCAATGTCATCTTCGCGGCGGAGTATTTCGGTCGCGACGAGGACGGGGACCTGCTGTGCCAGGACGATTCCGCAACGGGCGGCGCCTGCCTGGGTCTGACGGACCGTTATGACAGCGCCCAGTCGGGCGGCTACGCGCAGGCCATCTACCAGTTCATGCCGCGCTGGCGCACCGGTCTGCGCTATGACCGGTTGGATGGGGGGTCGGTGGATTTCGGGACCAACGGGGCGTTCTTCGATGCAGTGGATTTCGACCCGAGCCGCTGGAGCCTGATGACCGACTACTCGCCGTCGGAGTTCTCGCGCTTCCGGTTGCAGCTTGCCCGCGACAAGTCGTTGCAGGGTGATCCGGACAATCAGCTCATCCTGCAATACATCCTGAGCATCGGCGCGCACGGCGGCCACAAATTCTGAAGGAAAAAGCCCATGAAACACCTGATTGCCATGAGCTTGATCTTGCTGGGCCTGACCGCTCCCGCGGCCCGGGCGGCGCTTAACGTGCTGACCTGCGAACCCGAATGGGCCGCGCTGACCCAGGAACTGGCCGGCGATCTGGCCGATGTCAGCTCCGCGACGACGGCCCAGCAGGATCCGCACCACATCGAAGCACGCCCGTCCCTGCTGGCCAGGGCGCGCCGCGCGGACCTGCTGATCTGCACTGGTGCCGAGCTGGAGACCGGCTGGCTGCCGCTGTTGCAGCGCGAGGCCGGCAATGCGCGCATCCAGCCCGGCCAACCGAGTTATTTCGAAGCGGCGCGCTTTGCCCGCCTCATCGAGCGGCCCACAGCGCTCGATCGCGCACAGGGCGACGTCCATGCCAGCGGCAACCCGCACCTGCATCTGGACCCGCGCAACATCGCCCGGGTGGCCGACGGCCTGGCCAAGCGTCTGAGTGAACTGGACCCGGCGCACGCCGCACGCTATGCCGATCGCAATGCCGACTTCCAGCGTCGCTGGACGGCCGCCATGGCCCGCTGGGAAACGCAGGCCGCCGGCCTGCGAGGCGCTTCGGTGGTGACTCATCACCGTAACCTGAGTTACCTCGCCGACTGGCTGGGCCTGAAGGTGGTGGGCGAACTGGAGCCCAAGCCTGGCATGGAGCCGACCGCCAGCCACCTTGCCGAATTGCTGGAGACGCTCAAGGCTACGCCGGCCAGGATGGTGCTGCGCGCTGCCTACGAGTCGCCCAAGGCATCCGAATGGCTGGCCGGCCGGGCCAGCATTCCGGCGGTGGAACTGCCCTACACCGTTGGCGGCTCGCCGGGGGCGAAGGATCTGTTCGGCCTGTTCGACGACACCCTGAACCGCCTGTTGCAGGCCGCGCCATGACGCTCGACGGTCTGCAACCCACCATCCTGCTGCCGGCTTTCGCCGCCGGCCTGCTGGTGCTGGCCAGCCATGTGCCGCTGGGCATGGAGGTGCTGCGCCGGGGGATCATTTTCATTGATCTCGCTATCGCGCAGATCGCGGGCCTCGGCATCGTCATTGCGAGCACGCTCGGCTTCGAGGTGAACGGCTGGCGCACCCAGGTCAGCGCGGTGATCGCCGCCCTGGCCGGTGCTCTGTGCCTGCGCTGGATGGAAAAGAAAAGCCCGGATCATCTGGAGCCGGTCATCGGCGTCAGCTTCGTGGCGGCGGCCTGCGCCGCCATCCTGCTGATGAGCCACGACCCGCACGCGGGGGAGCACCTGCAGGAACTGCTGGTGGGCCAGATCCTGTGGACCACCTGGGCCGGCCTGCTGCCGCTGGCGCTGGTCACAGCGGGCGTGTTGGCAGGCTGGTTCGGCGGCAATCTGAAGGCCTCGCCGCTGGGTTTCTATCTGCTGTTCGCGCTCACCATTACGGCTTCGGTGCAGGTGGTCGGCGTGTACCTGGTGTTCGCGAGCCTGATCGTGCCGGCACTGGCGGCGGCCGGCCGGCTGTGGCGCGCCTACGCGCTCGGCGCCGCCGGCTATGCGGCGGGCCTGCTGGCGTCGGGACTGTTCGATCTGCCCGCCGGGGCGGCCATCGTGCTGGCACTGGTTCTGATGGGAGTCATGACGGCCAAGGGCACTGTAGCGAAGCACCAAGCTGATGCATCAGGGCGCTGGAAACCCGGATCCAGTCGCCCGTAATTATCCCTTGATTGGTCTGCATCAGATGTGGTAAGCGCTTGCGTTTTGCGCGCCATGATCTTGAATTGCTTGAGGGGAGAACCCTCCGGCCGGATACCGGCCGCGCATAACGACATCTTGGAGGAGACATCATGCGCAGGACAGGAGCAAGCATCCGGCCGCTACTCGCCGGCTGCCTCATGGCGTGGATAGGCACGGCATGGGCGACGACGCCAGCGCCCTACGACAGCCTTAAAGGCGAGGCCTTTGACCAGTTCGTGACGCGTCTGAAGGCGGAGCCCAGTTTGTTGGCGAGGGACAGGGCGCTTTCTTTCCGCCTCAGCACGGCGCAATGGGACCAGATGGTGCAGGCGATGGAGCTGGATCATTACACCTGGGTCTATGCCACAACCGTCAAGGCCAATCAAAGCCCGCAACTGGCGGGCAAACGCATCGAGGCCTTGTCGGTCGTGTCGGTGCGGGCGGGAAAACTGGTGCCCATTCCATTCCAGATCGATGAGCATGATGAGGATGGCTGGATCTATGAATCCGGCGTGTCGGGCAAGATCAAGGGGACCGAGGGGGTATTCGACGCGGACGATGAGCTGGTCTTCATGTACCGCGACACGGGGATCGAACGCCTCGATCCTGCGGTCCATCGCCTGGCGGATGGGCGCATTGTCCAGGAACTCAAGTACGACTATAACGGCAAGACACGCTATGCCTATGTCGCAGAGGGTTACTCCCTGCGCGACTCCAGCGACTATGTCCAGTACGACCCGAAAAAATGGGCACTGGATGCCACGTTCTTCAACTTCCGCAACAACCCCAAGAACATCCTGATGTTCGAGGACTTCCGTGCCAACGCGGGACCCACGCCCACGCATCGGGTGCTGGACACGCTGATCATGGAGATTTCCACTGGGGTCATGATGCCCTGGCCACGGGTGACGGTTGATATTCGCAACCTTCAGGCTGAACTGGCCGGCGTCAAGCATGGTCCGGTGCGGGAGGTACTCAAGCTCAAGATCTGGGTGGTTGTCGCCGGAATCCCGGTGTTTCGCATCCTGACCGACATGACGGTCTACGACCAAGGCATCACCCTGCCCGTCAAGCTGCATATCCCCGGCGGCGAGATCCTCACCCGAGTGCTCAACAAGCCCTTGATCGACATCGCCCTGGATATGAACGGCATGAAAGGCGGGCGCTTCGTTTCAGCCGTCAATCCAAGCGGCAAATACCACGCGGTCGATGGCGTGATTACCCCGGAGGAAAAGCAACTCGACATCCGCATTCCCGATGCCACCTGGCTCTGGGTCGAAAGCGGCCGGGGTTGGGATGTGGTGATGAAGTTCGCCATTCCGCCGGACTGGCCGGTGGAAGGGCGGGGGACTTATGTGGACGCGGTGAAGCCCGAGAAATCCTATGCGTATGAAAGCTTCCCCGATGCCCTGCCTCGCTTCGGTTTCCAGGTCACCAAGCTCCCGGTAGGCAAGCTCGACATCGACCTGACGGCCATTCTCTGGTTCCCCGCCACCGTGGGCCGGGCAGGACCCGAGCGCTTCATCAAGCAAATGGACAATCCGCCGCGCCTGGAAGCGCAATCGCCGCCCGTTTGAACCGCGTTCTTTACGCCCGGCGCGCCAGCGCTGGGCGTTTCACTTGCCCTCCCCTGCGGATGGCACCGCAACCTGCACGGCGCCCGGTTTGATCGTGAGGCGAATCGGCGTGTGACGGATGATTTCTCCATCCCCCTGGACCGGCAAATGCGGCCGGCAATCCAGCTCGATCGATGTCCGGGCAGTCAGGTAGCGGATGCGGCGGTTGCGATGATGCTGGCCGGTAAAGAAATCCCAACCGATGCCGGCAAAGTCGAACATCGTCCGGCTGTTGAGAATGCAGAGGTCAATCACGCCGTCGTCGGGCGCCACATGGTTGCCGAGGCGCACGGCTTCGATGCCCCAGATCCCGCCGTTGGCAATGAAGACCTGCTTGGCATGCATACGGTGGCGCACGCCATCCACGACAATCTCGAAGCGATGCGGCTGCAGGCCGCTCAAGGTGCGCAGGGCGGTCCAGACATAGGCCAAGCGGCCGAAGCGTCGCTTGGCCGCCCGATCCGTGTCGCGGATCATCAGCGATGACAAGCCCACGCCCAGATGCAGCAGATAGAGATGCTCATCGCACACCATGCCATCCACGGCGCGCACACCGAAATCCGCCAGCAGCGCGCAGGCTGCCTCCAATTCCAGCGGAATCCCCATTTCACGGGCAAAAATATTGGCAGTTCCCGTGGGAATGACGGCCAGCGGCACAGACTCCCCCGCAACGCCTTCGCCGACCTGGGACACGGTGCCATCGCCACCGATGGCAATCACCAGCTCGGCGCCCGCCGCCACCGCTTCACGCACCCGAGCGGGTACATCCTCGTCCTCGGCGCCGGTGGTTTGATAGATCTCACAGCTTTGTCCGGTGCGCGCACAGTGCGCCTCCAGGGCAGCACGCACCTGATCGGGATCACAACTGCCGCCCATGGGATTGAGTACGCCAAACAGGCGTTGCGGAGAACCAGACTCAGGGGTATGCATGGAAAGGTCTTCCTTGATGAGAAATCACAGCCGTGGAAACCAGCGGCGCATGGGTTACTTGGGCCCCAAGATAGGCATGATTCGCTTACAAGTCGTCATGCATGGTCTCCCGCGCGCCCCACAAGGCAAGCAGCGTCAGCAGCGCAGCCCCCGAAAGATAAAAGCCGACCGTGTGCAGGCCGTAGCGGGTCGCCAGCCAGGTGGCGATATAAGGCGCCAGGGAGGCACCGAAAATACCGGCCAGATTGAAGGCGAGCGAAGCCCCTGTATAACGCACTGCGGTGGGGAACTGCTCGCTCAGCATGGTGCCCAGCGGCCCATAGGTAAGGCCCATCAAGGCCAGACCCAGCGCCATGAACAGGATCACCGGCCCTTCGCAACCCGCGCCGAGCAAGGGCGCGAACAACAGACCGAACAGCGCAATGCCCCCGCTCGCCGCCATCAACATCCGCCGGCGGCCGTGGCGATCGGCCAGATGGGCAGAAATCGGGATGGTGAGGCCGAAAAACAGCACCCCGAAAAGCTGGATCAGCAAGAAGCGCTCGCGGGAAAAATGCAGGGCAGTGGTGCCCCAGGTCAGGGCGAAAACAGTCATCAGGTAGAACAGCACGAAAGTGCACAGCGCCATCATCGTGCCACGCACGAGGGCGCCGGAATGATCGCGCAACACCGTGAGTATCGGCAGCCGCTCCCGTGCATCGGCATCCAGTGCGCGCTGGAATACCGGGGTTTCGTGCAGATTCAGCCGCACCCAAAGCCCCACGACCACCAAAATACTGCTGGCCAGGAAAGGCGTCCGCCAGCCCCAGCGGAAAAATTGCGCATCGCTCAGGAAATGGGTCAGCAACAGGAACGAGCCGCCTGAGAGAATGAAGCCGATTGGCGCGCCCAGTTGCGGAAACATGCCGTACCAGGCTCGCCGGCCCGGCGGCGCATTTTCGGTGGCTAGCAGGACTGCGCCGCCCCATTCCCCGCCCAGTCCCAGCCCTTGGCCGAAGCGGCACAGCGCCAGCAACAGCGGCGCCATCACGCCGATCTGGGCATAGGTGGGCAACAGGCCGATCAGCAGGGTGGACAGGCCCATAGTCAGCAACGCCGCCACCAGGGTGGCCTTGCGGCCGATGCGGTCGCCGAAATGGCCGAACAGCGCCGATCCCAACGGGCGGGCAAAGAAGGCAAGGGCAAAGGTGGCCAGTGACTGCAGCATCGCGGTGGTCGCGTCGCCGGCCGGGAAAAACAGCTTCGGGAAGACCAGCACCGCAGCAGTGGCGTAGATGTAGAAATCGAAGAATTCGATGGTGGTGCCGATCAGGCTGGCGAACAGCACCCGCCCCTTGGCATTGCCATTTGGCGTTTCGCTCGACATGATCGCATCACGCATCAGGATCCCTTGTGTCGTGGCTTCGCGGCAAAGCGGCCATGGTAAGGGCTTTTGCGGGATTTGTGCCGAGCGACGCGGCCAGCGGCGATGGCGGTCGCCGGGCTTGATGCGCCGCGACAGTGCCAGACGGACGTCCATCGTCCGTGACACGGCGCATCAACGGGCGCCGGCCGGGTTTTTTCAGGAATTGCAGGGGACGGGCGGATTGCCCGGGATGAATCGACCATGCTTGCATATACATTGCGGCGTTTCGTGGGCGCCTGGCCCACCCTGTTGGTGCTGGTCACCCTCTCGTTCTTCATGGTCCGCGCGGCACCGGGCGGACCCTTCGACGTGGAAAAAAACCTGCCCCCGGAAATCGAGGCCAACCTCGCCGCGAAATACCATCTGGACGAGCCGCTCTGGCGACAGTATCTGCGTTATCTCGGAGACCTGGCCCGCGGTGATCTGGGACCGTCGTTCAAATACGCCGACTACACCGTGAATGAGCTGATTGCGCAGGGCTTCCCGGTATCGCTGCGCCTGGGACTTGCCGCCATGGCGCTGGCGCTGCTGATCGGGCTGCCGGCGGGTATGCTGGCCGCGCTGCGGCAGAATCGCCCCACCGATCACGTGACCATGGCGCTGGCGATGACGGGGATTTCGGTGCCCGGTTTCGTGGTCGCGCCGCTGTTGATTCTGGTGTTCGCGGTGGGGCTGGGCTGGGTGCCGGCCGGGGGACTGGATGGCGGCATCCGCTCCTGGATTCTGCCGGTGGTGGCGCTGGCCCTGCCGCTGCTGGCCTACATCGCCCGCCTGACCCGGGCCAGTCTGATCGAAGTCTGGCGCAGTCCCTTCATCCGCACCGCGCGGGCCAAGGGCCTGCCGCTGCGGCTGATCCTGCTGCGCCACGCGCTGAAACCCACGCTGCTGCCTCTGGTGTCTTTCTTGGGGCCTGCGCTGGCGGGCGTCATCACGGGATCGGTGGTCATCGAGGCGATCTTCGGCATTCCCGGTCTCGGGCGCTATTTCGTGCAAGGGGCGCTGAACCGGGACTACACGCTGGTGATGGGCGTGGTGGTGTTCTACGGCGCGCTGATCATCGCGTTCAATTTCCTGGTGGACCTGCTCTATGCGCTGCTGGATCCCCGGGTGAGGTACAGCTGATGGATGGCACGACATCCGGCATCGAGGCCCCGCGCCCGGTCATCGGGCGCGGCCTGTGGTCCGACGCGCTGCGCCGGCTGCGGCGCAACCGGGCCGCCATGACCAGTCTGGTGCTGCTGGGTCTTCTGGTGGTTGCGGTCAGCATCGGTCCCTGGCTGAGCCCCAATGCCTTCGACGGCAGCGACTGGGACGCCATCCTGCTGGCTCCCACGTGGACCGGCGGTCACTGGTTCGGCACTGATTTCCTCGGACGCGACCTGCTGGTGCGCACCCTCCACGGTGGGCGTATCTCGCTCCTGGTGGGTCTCTCCGCCACCCTGGTCAGCCTGGTGATCGGGGTC
>PKDC01000026.1 GCA_002862435.1 Pseudomonadota bacterium
GGTTCCGCTTGATGCGGCTTCCCCGCTTCCATGAATGCGATGCGGTGGTCGGCGCGCAGCGCGGTTACAATGCGCATCTTGCTGTGATAAATCCCATCTCCTGTTCTGCCGTGGAATCTTGCCTGCATGCATGCTGACCCCCTGATTTCCGTCGTCATTCCCGTCAAGGACGAAGCCGCCAACGTGGCGACGTTGGCAGGCGAGATCCGCCAGGCGCTGGACGGTGTGGTGCCGTTCGAGGTGATCTTCGTCGACGATGGCAGCACCGACGCAACGGTCGAGCGTCTCGCTGCCCTGAAAGGCGATTTCGGCGGTCGGCTGCGAATCCTGCGCCATGTGCGCAATGCCGGCCAAAGCGCTGCCATCACCAGCGGCGTGCGGGCTGCCCGCGGCCGCTGGATCGCCACCCTCGATGGCGATGGCCAGAACGATCCGGCCGATCTGCCGCATCTGCTGGCGCGGGTGGATGCACAGGCCGATCCGGCGCCACGGCTCCTGATCCAGGGCGCGCGGACCCGGCGCGAGGACGACTGGCTGCGGCGGCTGTCGTCCCGGGTGGCCAATGCGGTGCGTGGGGGACTCTTGCAGGATCAGACACCGGACAGCGGTTGCGGCATCAAGCTGTTGCCGCGCGCGCTTTATCTCGATCTGCCTTACTTCGACCACATGCATCGCTTCATGCCGGCGCTGGTGTTGCGCGCCGGCGGCACGGTGCAGTGCGTCGGCGTCAATCATCGGCCCCGCGGTGGCGGGCAGTCCAAATATGGCATCAACAACCGGCTCTGGGCGGGCCTCGTCGACCTGCTCGGCGTGATGTGGTTGCGTCGCCGTGGTCGCCTGGATTTCCAGGCAAGGGAAGAAACATGAATTGGACCGAAACCCTCTGGCTGGGCGTGGGCTTCACCGGCCAAGCGCTGTTTTCCATGCGCTTTCTGGTGCAGTGGTTCTACAGCGAAAAGGCCAAGCGCAGCGTGATCCCGGTGCACTTCTGGTATTTCAGCCTGGCCGGCGGCCTGACGCTGTTGACCTATGCGATCTATAAGCGCGATCCGGTCTTCATCGTGGGTCAGGCGAGCGGCCTGTTCGTTTACGCCCGCAACCTGTACTGGGTGCATCAGGAAGAAGCCGAGCCGGCCGCGCTGGATCATCACCTGAAGTCCTGATGGATACATCACCCCCGCAACACGCTGCCCGCCGGCGGCGCGATCGCTTTGTGCTGTTCCTCCTGGGGCTGGTACTGTTCGCGCCCGGCTTGGGGCTGCGCGATCCCTGGCCACCCGATGAACCACGCTTTGCCCAGATCGCCCGCGAAATGCTCGCGACGGGACAGTGGCTGATTCCCCACATCGGTGGCCATCCCTATTCCGACAAACCGCCGGTGTTCTTCTGGGTCATCGCGGGTTTCGAGGCGCTGACGGGGAGTGCTCGCCTGGCGTTCCTGCTGCCTTCCCTGCTGGCGGCACTGGGCACCTTGCTGTTGACCTATGACCTGGGGCAGCGCTTGTGGAACCGGCGCGTGGGGATGCTGGCCGCGCTGCTGCTGGCCTTCACCGTGCAGTTCACGCTACAGGCGCGCATGGCGCAAATCGACGCCCTGTTGGCATTCTGGACCACGCTGGCCCTGTATGGCCTGATGCGCCATCTGCTGCGCGGGCCGGACCTGCGCGCCCTGTATCTGGGTTTCTTCGCTGTGGGCATGGGTATCCTGACCAAGGGAGTGGGCTTTCTGCCCCTGGCGCTGCTGCCGCTGGCCGCCCTGTGGCGGCGGCGTACCGATGCGCCGCTGTCGCCGATTCCCCTGCGCCATGGCCTGGGCGCGTTGGCGCTGCTGCTGGGGGTGCTGCTGGCCTGGGCCGGCCCCATGCTCTGGGCCAGCCTTCAGGATCCGGCGCTGGCCGCCTACCGGGATGATTTGCTGCTGCGCCAGACTGCCACCCGTTATACCCAGGCTTGGGGGCACCGCGAACCGTTCTGGTATTACCTGGTGCAGGTGATCCCGGTGTTCTGGCTGCCCGGCAGTTTGCTGCTGCCTTGGCTGATCCCGGCTTGGCGACGCCGGCTTGGCCGCGGCGATGGGCGCTATGCCCTGCTGCTGGGCTACGCACTGGTGGTGCTGGTGTTCTTCAGCCTGAGCAGCGGCAAGCGCGGCCTCTATCTCCTCCCGGCCACCCCCGCCTTTGCCTTGGCCTGCGCACCGCTATTGCCCGGCTTGCTGCGCAAATCGGGTGTCCAGCGGCTGGCCTGGGGGCTGCTGGTGCTGCTCGGACTGAGCCTCTTGACGGGCTGGCTCTATCTGGCCTGGATCGATTCTTCGGCGATTCAGGATCTGGCCCTGCGCTATCAGGTGCAGCCCTGGGTCCCCTTGGGGATATTGACGATCGCCGCCTTGGGCCTGGCGGCCTTGGGGCCGCGGCGGGGTTTTGCCGCCTTGCTGGGCACCTTGCTGGTTGGCTGGCTGCTGCATGGCTTCTGGGCGGCGCCCCTGCTGGATGCCACCCGCTCCGGACGGGCGTTGATGGAGCGGGTCGCGCATCGGATCGGGCCGCAGGCCGAACTGGGGATGGTGGACTGGAAGGAACAGTTCCTCTACCAGGCGGATCGCACCGTGATGACCTTTGGCTACCGCCGCGCCGATCGGGTGGGCGAGGCGGCGGAGGCCATCGCGTGGCTGAACGCGGCGCCTGGGCGTTGGGTCTTGCTCCCCGAGGAGCGCCTGACGCCCTGTTTCGATCCGCAGCGCGCCTTGGCCTTGGGTCAAGCACACCGTGAGTTGTGGTTCCTGGTGCGTGCCGACATGGCTCGGCCCTGCGCCGGGGAGCAACCATGAGCGTCCGGAACAAGCCGCGGCTTGCCTCGCTGTCGCATCTCCCCGCGCCGGATCAGCCATGACCACGCGGGAACTGGCGATCTGGCGCTGGGTGCTGGCCGGCCTGACGATCCTGTTGGGGCTGGCCAATATGGTCGATCTGCCCATGGAGCCCCATGAGACTTTCGTGGTGCGCACGGTGGAGGAGATGCACGACCGTGGGGAATGGATCGTTCCCTATCTCAACGATCGACCACGGTTGAACAAACCCCCGCTCAGTTACTGGTTCACGGCCGTGGTGGCCGAGATCGCTGGCGACCTGCACCGGGTGGCGCCGTGGGAAGGGCGCTTGGTGTCGGTGCTGGCGGGCGCCGGGCTGGTCGCGGTTACGGGCCTGTTGGGGGTGGCGCTGGCCGGGCCTGCTGTCGGGCTGATGGCGGCAGCCATAGCGGCCTCTTCCCACGGGGTGTTCTACTACATTCACAGCGCCCGTCCGGAGATGCTCTACGCTTTCTGGTGCGCGCTGGGTTTGCTCGCTTTCGTGCGGGCTTGGCAGGCAGATCAAGCGTCCGTGCGATTGCGCTGGGTCATGGGCATGTGGGGGGCATTTGCCCTGGCGTGCCTGACCAAGGGGCCACAGCTGCCGCTGATGCTGGTGCTCGCGTTGGCGCTCTTCACCCGGCTGCATGCACCGCTGCGCCCATTGACCCTGGATTTACTCAGGCCGGTGTGGGGGCTGCTGATCCTGGCGGCGGTGAACCTGCCCTGGTGGTATGCCATGCGGCAAGGGGTCGGCGCCGAGGCGTTGCAACACTCGCAATTGGGCGGGTCGCTGCTGCGGCCTCATTTGCCCGATGGCAATCCCTACTACTTTTACCGCACCTGGCAACTGGTGCTGCCCTGGGTGGCGCTGTTGCCCACCCTGGCGACCTTGCGTCGCGCCGAGGGCCAGCGTCCCATGCTGCTTTGGCTGGCGCTGGTGATTGCTGTGCCGGCCGTGCTGCTGAGTTTCGGGCCGCAGGCACGCTGGTATTACATGCTGCCGATTCTGCCTGCGCTGTGTCTGGCGCTGGCGGTGGCGGCGGAGCGGTTCTGGAACGTGGAGCGGCTGAGGCGCTGGATGCCGATCTGGCTGTTCGTCCATGGCGGCCTGATGCTGGCTCTGCTGGTTTGGTCGCAGGTCAAGGGATCGCCGCTGCCGTGGCTGTCCGTGGCGGGCCTGTTCGGGCTCATGGCCTTGTGTGCGGCGGCGTGGCGCGGTCATCGGCGCGGCATGGCGTTGCCGGGATGGTTGTTGGTTACGGCGCTGCTGTTCATGACCACGACGGCAAGCGTGGCCTATACACCGCGCATGTGGGGGCTGGACCGCTACGCGGATCGCAATGGCGCCCTGCGTCTCGCGCGGCTGGTGAGGGCCGATGAGCCCTTGGTGTCCTGGCGCACCGATGTCACAAATCTGATCTATTATCTCGATCGCGCCATTCCCCGGGCGGAACATCCTCCTGATCTGACACGTCTTCAGGCGCGCTGGGTGCTGGCGCCCACCCGGACGGTCGCGAGTCTGGCGGCTGCCGTCCCGGTGAGCGGGCACTGCGCGCTGGATACTGGCGATGGGTATCTATGGCTGATCCGGGTGGGCGCGGCGGAAGCGCAGTCGAATCCGGCGCTCAGTAGCCCAGACTGCGACCGCCGTCCACTGCCAGTACCTGCCCCGTGATGTAGGGCGCGTCGAACATCAGGAAAGCCACGGTGCGGGCGATGTCCTCCGGCATGCCGGCGCGCTTTAACGCGATGCGTTCCACGATGCGCTCCCGCGCCGCCGTCGACATCGGCCGTTCCGGCCAGAGGATCGCCCCCGGCGCCACGGCGTTGACCCGCACCTCGGGCGCCAGTTCCCGCGCCAGCGACCGGGTCAGCATCACCAGTCCGGCCTTGGCGGCGCAATAGACGGGATGATCCTTGAGCGGCTGTTCGGCATGGATGTCCACCAGGTTCACCACGGCGCCTTGGCTGGCGCGCAGGGCCGGCGCCAGGGCCTGGGTGAGGAAATAGGGCGCGCGCAGGTTGGCGCCCATCAGGTCATCCCACTGCGCGAGCGTGGTGGTGCCCACGGCCGTGGGGTAGAAGGTCGAGGCGTTGTGGACCACGCCATCCAGTCGACCCCAGCGGCCCCACGCCGCCTCCGCCAACGGCGCCAATTGATCGATCTCCTGCAAGTCGGCTTCATGGCAGTCGGCGCTGTCCGGCCGCATGGCATTGAGCGCGGCCACCAGCGCATGCGCCGGTTCGGCGGCATGATGATAGTGGATCATCACCCTTGCGCCCCGATCATGCAGGGCGCGGACAATGGCCGCGCCGATGCGCCGTGCGGCGCCGGTCACCAGGATGCAGGGAGCAGGGGGCATGGTGAGGTGGTTTCCTTTGAGCGACAATTCCGGCCATGGTAACCGTTCATCCCCCTCACGATCTGCCCCCGCCGACGCCCGCAGCCCTTGCCCACAGCCGGCAGCTCGGTGAGCTGATCGCCGCCGAGATCGCGGCGGTTGGCGGCAGCATCGGTTTCGATCGCTACATGGAGCTGGCGCTCTACGCGCCGGGGCTGGGGTATTACAGCGCCGGCGCCGCCAAGTTCGGTCCCGAGGGGGATTTCATCACCGCCCCGGAGCTGACGCCGTTGTTCGGGCGTACCCTGGCCGGACCATGCGCCGAATGGTTGGCGCAATTGGGTCCGCAGGCGTGGATTCTGGAGCTGGGGGCAGGCAGCGGCGCCCTGGCGGCGGACTTGCTGGAGACGCTGGCGGCGTCGAATCAGCTGCCCGCGACCTATGCCATTCTCGAACGCAGCGCCCAACTGCGGGCCAGGCAGCAACGCCTGTTTGCCGCGCGGATCCCGGAATTGCTGCCCCGTATCCGCTGGTTGAATGCCCTGCCCGAAACGCCCATCGAGGGTGTGCTGCTGGCCAATGAGGTGCTTGATGCCCTGCCCGTGGCGCGGGTGTGCAAGACGGCGGCAGGTTGGAATGAGTTGCGGGTGGCGGGTGATGCGCAGGCGGGATTTCGGGATCATCCCAGCCCTGCGTCCCCTGCGTCCCCTGCGCTTGGCGCGGCCTTGGCGGCGCTCGAAACGGCGTTGGGTGCGCCCCTGCCGGTCGGCTACACCACTGAATGGCAAGCCTGGCTGCCGGCTTGGATGGCGTCCCTGTATGCCTGTTTTTCCCGGGGGGGCATGCTGTGGATCGACTACGGCCTGCCGCGCCATCTCTACTACCACCCGGAACGCACCACTGGGACCTTGCGTTGTCACTATCGCCACCGCGCCCACAATGATCCCTACCGCTGGCCCGGCCTGCAGGACCTCACCGCCTGGGTGGATTTCACCGCCCTCGCCGAGGCGGCCCAGGCCACCGGCTGGTCGGTGCAGGGCTACACGACGCAGATGGCGTTCCTGCTCGGCGCCGGCATCGACCATCATCTCGCCTTGCTTGATCCGGTGGCGGATTACAACCTTCTGCAGCGCACCAAGCGTCTGCTGATGCCCAGCGAAATGGGCGAAGCATTCAAGGTGATGGCGTTGGGCAAGGGAGCGGTGGAGGCGCCGACGGCCTGCGCCATACTCGATCAGCGCGCCCGGCTGTGGCCGATGGCTTAGGGAGCGCGCTGAACCGCGAGCGTGAACGAGCCACGACGACGTGCTGATGAGGCGTTCTGAATTGGGTGACCGCCGCAAGGAGAATTCGCGATGACATGGGTTCGCGCACGTATCTGCCTATTGAGCGCGCTCATCGGAGCGCTGGCTTTTCCGGGCGAACTTTCAGCCAGCGAACCAGCACGCCATTCCCTGTTGGCTGGGCTGGGAAGTCCATCCGAGGACAGCGCCGAGGGCGGGGAGAACATCACTCGCCACGCCTTGCCGTCCGGCTTACGGGTGTTCACGGATGTCGCCTATGGGCGCGCGGCGCGCCAGCGCATGGACGTCTATCTGCCAGCGCGTAAAGTCACCGGCGCGCCGGTCATTCTCATGGTGCACGGGGGCGCCTGGCGCCTGGGCGACAAGGGGATGCGCAGCGTGGTGGACAACAAGGTGGCGCGCTGGGTCAGCCGGGGATTCATCTTTGTTTCCACCAACTACACATTGCTTCCCGAGGCCAATCCCGAGGAGCAGGCATATGATGTGGGCCAAGCGCTCGCCCTGGCTCAAAGCAGAGCCGCCGAATGGGGCGGAGATGCGACAAAATTCATCTTGATGGGCCATTCGGCGGGCGCTCATCTGGTCGCCCTGTTGACGGCCTCACCGGCCGCGGCGCTGAAACAAGGCGCGCGCCCCTGGCTGGGCGCCGTTGCCCTCGACAGCGCGGCTTTCGATGTCACGCAGGTCATGGCGGGCCGGCATCTGCCACTCTATGACCGGGCCTTTGGAAAGGATCCGGCCTTCTGGCGCCGCGTCTCTCCGTTGCATCAGCTCAGTGCTACGGCTTATCCCCTGCTGGCCGTATGTTCCACGGAGCGCGCCGATCCGTGCCCACAAGCCCATGGGTTCGAAAGGAAGGCCGCCTCGCTCGGGGTCAGGGCGGCGGTTCTGGAACAGGATTTGTCGCACCTCGAGATCAATCAGAGCCTGGGGCTGGATAGTGGCTACACCCGGGCGGTCGAAGCCTTCATGGGGTCGCTTGATCCCGCCGTGCAGCAGGCGCTGTGGTCCCGTCCTGTCGACTGATGGGGGCGTGCGCCCTGGATCAGGGCCTGCTGCCGCCGGCGTTCAGGCATTCACGGGGGAAATTTTGAGACCACATAGTTCGATCCAGGGACAGTGAAATGACCGTTATCCCAGGCGATCAGATTGTCGATGTGGGGTTCGTCAACGAAGGCCTGGCAGCCGCCGGCTTCGCAGAGAATGTCATAGACGGAAATGAAGTTGATTCCGGCGCGTTGTGCGTAATCCTTCATCTCACGATCCGTCTGGCTTAATCGGGGCTTCAACCCTTGAGATAGTCGATTCGGCATGACATGGCCATGCGCTTCATTCTTCCAAGCTGTCTCGATGAGAATGCTTGAGAGGTTCTTTTTCCACATCGGTGCTGGCCCCACGAGGTCGATTCTTTTTACGCCCATTGATTTCAGCGTGTCCACGGTCCGTGACACTTGTTGCCAGTCATAGATGATCCAGTTTCCCGCCAGGATGACGCGATTCGGCATCTCGTTTCTTATCCAGTCGAGGATGATGTCATTGGTGGCCTTGCAATGTGGCTTTGCCGGCATTTCCAGTCCAAGGATGGGTGGGCAGCCGATCGAGGTCATTTGGGCGAGCCGCCATTTTCCAGTGGCCATTTTACTCAAGCCCGGATAGAGATGCGCGGCATAAGAGTCTCCCCATAAGAGAACAATTTCTGATGGCTGTGCATGCCCGGCATCAATGCACAAGGAAAGCGCCGTTGCCGTCTGTTCCGGGCGAAGCAGGCAACGGCCTTCCCGGTAGAATTCATAGTCAAATTTAAAACTGGAAATATCACGCAGTGATTCGGGGAGGCGTGAATTTACGCCGTGGGTTTCCTTGATGTACTGGGCGTTTGCAGCAATAAAAAGAATTCCGAATATCAACACGATGGACTGCACGAAGGGCTTTTCTTGAGCGAGATATTTTCTGGCCGGATTTTCAATCAGTCGGGAGGATAGCGTGCCTAGCAAGCCGGTTAGTATCAGGCCGCACAGTACGGCGACAGCGCTGTTTCTGAGATCGAGATGGCCGAGTGCAACGGCCATGGGCCAATGCCACAGATAGAGCGAGTAAGAGTGGGTTCCCAGCCACTGGGACAGGGCATTTCCAGTCCAGGCGGATTCGGCGCGGTTTGCGAGCAGAATTGCGACGGCTCCGGAGACCGGCACCACGGCCCAGATCCCTGGCCAGCTCCGATTTTCATCCAGCACCAAAACAGCAACGATGATCAGCGCCAAACCGAGCGCTTCCAATCGCTTGGAATTCGGCTTGGAGAATTCATGGCGATATGTGGCCAAATAGGCCAGTCCGCCTGCCAACATTTCCCATGCTCTGGTTGGAAGCAGATAGAAGGCATCACTTGGTCGCAAGGGCGACAGAACGACCGAAAGTGCGAGCGAGAGGATAAATCCTGTCGCGAGCGTGTACTTCAGGGGCACGATGCCGGGACGAAGCTTCCATACCGTCATCAGCATCAACGGAAATACCAGATAAAATTGCCATTCCACGGAGAGCGACCAGGTATGCAGCAGCCAGTTCTCCTGGGATGCGGGATTGAAATAGCCCGCTCGGCTGCGGAATTTGTAATTTGAAAAAAATCCAAGCGCACTGACGATATGGCCGCCGAGCTTCTCATATTCAATCGGGATGAGGAAAAACCATCCCAGGATCAGCAAGCTCGCGCACAGGGCGGCGAGGGCTGGGATGATTCGGCGTGCGCGCGCCAGATAAAAGCGGGAAACAGAAAATCCGGCGGCCGTTTTTGAACGATACAGGCCCTGGATGACAATGCTGGTCATGAGAAATCCGGAGATTGCAAAAAAAAGATCAACCCCCACAAATCCACCCCGGAAGCCAGGAATTTCGAAGTGATAGAGGATGACAACTGCAACGGCCCAGGCTCTTAATCCATTGATGTCTTTTCGGAAACCTTGTAGTTGTGTGGGGTGTGGCAATGGCTGGCCTTTTTTGTGTGTCCGGAGAGGAGAAATTGCTCAAGTGGGCGGGCGTAAGCGGGAATTATATGTTGTGCAAGCTGGATTAAAACAAAAAAGGCCAAATTCTGGCGGTGATGTTGCTGCCTCTGGTCAGCGATCGCCGGCGCCAAGGTGAATTCAGAGCGTATCGGTCTGCGGCAGGAGGGGGTCTTGCAGCAGCGTACGGAAAGCGGAGACGGCGTGGGATGGCGTGCGGTCCTGATGGATCACCAGGCCCAGTCGGCGACGCACGGCAATCGGTGGAAGCTCGACGGCAATCAGATCGGCTCCGGCGAGGGTGCGGGGCAGCAGGCTCCAGCCCAGTCCGACGGCAACCATCATGCGGATGGTTTCCATGTAGTTGGTCTGTAGCCGCACCTTCAGCTTGAGCCCCTGTCGGGCAAACGCCTGTTCGATCAGCGTGCGGGTATAGGTATCGGCCTCGGGGAGGATGGCCGGGTGGGCGGCTAGCGCTTCCGGGCTGAGTGGGTTGATGCCGGCCAGGGGGTGGTCGGGGGCAAACATGACCATCAGCGGATCGTCCCACAGCGATTCGGCGCGCAGTTGCGGCGCAGGGGCCAAGGGCAGCGTGACCACGCCCAATTCCAGCATGCCATCGGCGACGGCGGCGCACACCTGTTCCGAGTCCATGAAGCGGATGTCCAGGTCCACTGCCGGATAGGCGCGCGCGAAGCGGCGCAGAAAGGGCGGCAGGCGGCGCAGGCCGATGTGGTGACTGGTGCCGATCTTGAGCGGGCCCGAGACGGTGCCGGACAGGTCCGCCACTACGCGTCGGCACGCGTCCACGCCTTGCAGGATGTCCCGCGCCCGGGGCAACAGTGCTCGGCCCGCTTCGGTCAGGGCAATGCCGCGGCCGATCCGATCGAAGACCGGAGCGCCCAGATCCTGTTCCAGGGCGGCGATGCGTTTGCTGATCGCCGGCTGGGTCAGGTACAGGTTCGCGGCGGCCCGGGAAAAAGAGCCTTCGCTGGCGACGGCCACGAAGGCGACGAGGGCGTTCAGGTCCATCATATGAAAATATGGAATGCCTTGAATAAGAAAGATGAATTGGAATTATAGCGGTTCCGGCCCGTAGAATCGTCAGGGACAGAATCACTGGGAGGCCATGTGCATGGCAGGCAAGACGCTCTTCGACAAAATCTGGGATGCCCACGTGGTCGATGTGGATGAAGGCGGCACCGCGCTGCTCTACATCGACCGCCAACTGGTGCATGAAGTGACCTCGCCGCAGGCCTTCGACGGACTGCGTCTGGCCGGCCGCAAGCCCTGGCGGCTCAAGGCCAACCTGGCGGTGCCCGACCACAACGTACCGACACTGGGACGTGCGCAGGGTATTGTCGATCCCATCTCCCGCGCCCAGGTGGAGGCGCTGGATCGCAACTGCCAGGAGTTCGGCATCCCCGAGCTGACCATGCTGGATCATCGCCAAGGCATCGTCCATGTGATCGGGCCCGAGCAGGGATTCACGCTGCCCGGCACCACCATCGTCTGCGGCGATTCCCATACCGCTACCCACGGCGCGTTTGGAGCGCTGGCCTTCGGCATCGGCACCAGTGAGGTGGAGCATGTCCTGGCCACCCAGACGCTGTTGCAGAAGAAATCCCGCACCATGCTGATCTCGGTGGATGGAACGGTGGCGCCGGGTATCACGGCCAAGGACATTGTGCTGGCCATCATCGGCCACATCGGCACCGCCGGTGGCACCGGTTACACCGTCGAGTTCGGCGGTGAGGCCATCCGCGCCCTGTCCATGGAAGGCCGCATGACGGTCTGCAACATGGCCATCGAGGCCGGTGCCCGCGCCGGATTGATCGCGGCCGATGAGAAAACCATTGCCTATGTCAAGGATCGCCCCCAGTCGCCCAAGGGCGCGCTGTGGGAACAGGCGGTGGTGGCGTGGCAGGATCTGCATTCCGATCCCGATGCGGCGTTCGACACGGTGATCCGGCTGGACGCAGCGGCCATCCAGCCACAGGTGACCTGGGGCACTTCCCCGGAAATGGTGGTCGCGGTCGGCGACCGGGTGCCCGATCCGGATCGTGAGGCCAATCCCGGCAAGGCCGAGGGGATGCGCCGCGCCCTGGCCTATATGGGTCTGAGGGCGGGAACGCCGATCACGGACATCGCGCTCGACAAGGTGTTCATCGGGTCGTGCACCAATTCGCGCATCGAAGACCTGCGCGCGGCGGCAGTGGTGGTGAAGGGCCACAAGGTTTCGCCCCGCCTCAAGCTGGCGATGGTGGTGCCCGGCTCAGGGTTGGTCAAAACCCAGGCCGAGTTCGAAGGGCTGGACCGCGTTTTCATCGAGGCTGGATTCGAGTGGCGTGAGCCGGGGTGCTCCATGTGCCTGGCCATGAACGCCGACCGTCTGGAACCGGGCGAGCGCTGCGCCTCCACCAGCAACCGCAATTTCGAGGGCCGCCAGGGCCAGGGCGGACGCACCCATCTGGTGAGTCCGGCGATGGCGGCAGCCGCTGCGATTGCCGGTCATTTCGTCGATATCCGCCAGTTCGGCTAAGGGAGCGCATGCAATGCAGGCATTTACAACGTTCAACGGCTTGGTGGCACCCTTGGATCGCGCCAATGTGGATACCGATGCGATCATCCCCAAGCAGTTCCTGAAATCCATCCACCGCACCGGCTTTGGCCCCAATCTGTTTGACGATTGGCGCTATCTGGATGCCGGCGGCCTCGATGTGGACAACGCCACGCGTCGGATCAATCCGGATTTCCTGCTCAATCAGCCGCGCTATGCGGGAGCGGAGATCTTGCTGGCTCGTGAAAACTTCGGCTGTGGCTCCTCCCGCGAGCACGCCGTCTGGGCATTGAGCGATGCCGGCTTCCGGGTGGTGCTGGCCCCCAGCTTCGCGGACATCTTCTTCAACAACTGCTTCAAGAACGGCGTCCTGCCCATCGTCCTGCCGGCGGCGGTGATGGATCGTCTGTTTGCCGCAACCCTGGCCACGCCGGGCTATCGGTTGACGGTGGATCTGGAAGCACAAACGATCACCACGCCGTCGGGGGAAACGATCTCCTTCGAGGTGGATGCCTTCCGTCGCCATTGCCTGCTCAATGGCCTGGATGACATCGGCCTGACCTTGCAGCGTGCCGAGCGCATCCGCGCCTACGAGGCCCGCCGCCACCAGGAAGCCCCGTGGTTGTTCGCCGACTGACCCTTGCGAAGGATGGATTGAGATGACACAACGCATACTGGTTTTGCCTGGCGATGGGATCGGCCCGGAAATCGTCGCCGAGGCGGTGAAGATCCTGCACGCCCTGCAGCGCGATCATGGATTGGATGTGACGCTGGAAGAAGGATTGCTGGGCGGCTGCGCGGTGGACGCCACCGGCGAACCCTATCCCGCACGGACGCAGGCGCAGGCGCGGGCGGCCGATGCGATATTGCTGGGCGCCGTCGGCGGTCCGCGCTACGACAGCCTGCCACGGCCGCAGCGCCCCGAGCGGGGCCTGCTCGCCATCCGCAAGGATCTCAAGCTGTTTGCCAACCTGCGCCCGGCGGTGGTGTTTCCCCAGCTTGCCGCCGCATCGAGCCTGAAGCCCGAAGTGGTGGCGGGTCTGGACATCTTGATCGTGCGCGAGCTGACCGGCGATGTGTACTTCGGCGAACCACGCGGCATCGAGACCCGTGACGGCGAGCGCGTGGGCATCAACACCATGATCTACAGCGAGTCGGAAATCCGCCGCATCGCCCATGTCGCCTTCCAGGCCGCGCAAAAACGTCAGGGCCGGCTGTGTTCGGTGGACAAGATGAATGTGTTGGAGACCACGCAGCTATGGCGCGATGTGGTGTGCGAGGTGGCGGCCGAGTACCCGGACGTCGCCTTGAGTCATATGCTGGTGGACAATGCGGCCATGCAGTTGGTGCGCAATCCCAAGCAGTTCGACGTGATGGTGACGGGCAATCTGTTCGGCGACATTCTTTCCGATGAGGCGTCCATGCTCACCGGTTCGATCGGCATGCTGCCGTCCGCTTCCCTGGACGCCGACGGCAAGGGGCTCTACGAGCCGATCCATGGCTCGGCCCCCGATATCGTCGGCCGGGGCGTGGCCAATCCCTTGGCGACGATTTTGTCCTTGGGGATGATGTTGCGCTACAGCCTGGGCCGAACCGATCTGGCCGAGCGGGTCGAAGCTGCCGTGAGCCGCGTTCTGGATCAAGGGCTGCGCACCGCGGACATCGCCCGGCCGGGTGAGGCCACGGTGGGTACGGTCGCCATGGGCGATGCCGTGGTAGCGGCGCTGGGCTAGATTCGGGCGGCGCCAAGCGAACGGGCCGAGCGAACGGAAAGTTGTCGAGCAAAAAGCGGATGGGAGGTTGATGGCGATGCGAGTGGGGCTGGTCGGTTGGCGCGGCATGGTGGGTTCGGTGCTCATGGAGCGGATGCGAACCGAGGGGGATTTCGGTCGCCTCCATCAGACGGTGTTCTTCTCGACTTCCCAGGTGGGTGGCGCGGCGCCAGACGTTGGGGGTCCGGTTGCGCCGCTGCGGGATGCCCATGACCTGGCGGCCCTGGGGGAAATGGACGTGATCCTCAGCTGCCAGGGGGGTGATTACACCAAGGCCATTCATCCGGCCCTGCGCGCGGCGGGCTGGCAAGGCTACTGGATCGATGCAGCCTCCACCCTGCGCATGACCGAGAATGCGGTGATTGTGTTGGACCCGGTCAACCGAGCGGTGATCGACGCGGCGCTTGCGCGCGGCGTGAAAGACTTCATCGGCGGCAACTGCACCGTGAGCCTGATGCTGATGGCCTTGGGCGGCCTGTTTGCCGCTGATGCGGTGGAGTGGGTCAGTGCCATGACCTACCAAGCCGCGTCCGGGGCCGGGGCTCAGAACATGCGTGAACTGCTGGCCCAGATGGGCGCGCTGCACGGGGCGGTGGGCGAGCATCTGGCCGATCCGGCGAGCGGCATCCTGGGCATCGACCGGCGCGTCACCGAATCCTTGCGGGATCCCGCCTTCCCCACCAGCCAGTTCGGGGTGCCGCTGGCCGGTAGCCTGATTCCCTGGATCGATGTGGCGCTGGACAACGGGCAAAGCCGGGAGGAGTGGAAAGGCCAGACCGAGACCAACAAGATCCTCGGCCGCATGGATCGGCCGGTGCCCATCGACGGCCTGTGTGTCCGTGTCGGTGCCATGCGTTGCCACAGCCAGGCCCTGACCATCAAGTTGCGCCAGGACCTGCCCTTGAGCGAAATCGAGGCGCTGATTGCTGCCGCCAACGACTGGGTGCGCGTGATTCCCAATGACCGCGAGCGGACGATGCGCGAGTTGACGCCAGCCGCGGTGACTGGTCAGCTGCAGGTGCCGGTGGGGCGGCTGCGCAAGCTCAATCTGGGGCCGGAGTATTTGGCGGCGTTTACGGTGGGGGACCAGCTGCTGTGGGGGGCGGCTGAACCGTTGCGGCGGATGCTCTGCATTCTGCGAGCCCACCATGCCTGATCCGAGCGGATAACCGGGTTTCCAATCCGAGGCGAGGCTTCGGTTCAAGTTTTTCCCCGGCCGCCGATATTTCCGTTCGAAGCGTATACCCGCGGATGATTCATGCCCTGTCATTTGTCGGGCTATAGTGGATCACTGAAAATCAACGGTCGACTGCCTCGACCTGCCGGTATGCGACCGATAACCTTGGGGAGATCCGCGTGCAGATTGGAAAAAAAACTCGAGCTGTTTCGGCGGCGCTGATCCTTCTGGCGCCTGCACTGGCGCATGCTTTGGCGGTTGGAAGCATTGAGGGGAAATCGTATCTCAATCAACCGCTTGAAGCGAGGATTCCGCTGACTGCGGTGACCGCTACCGAACTCAAGTCGCTCCGGGTCAATCTGGCGCCGAGCGAGGTCTATCTACGCGCAGGAATTGACCTGGGACCTGAGCAGGCCGGCTTGCAGTTCCAGCTCGTGACCGGTGAGGGCGCGCCCTATGTCCGCGTCACCAGCCGGGACAGTATCCGGGATCCTTTTCTGACTTTCCTGGTGGAGATCAGTTGGGCCGAAGGCCGTCTGGTGCGGGAATATACCCTGCTGATCGATCCGCCCACGCTGATGGCACCGGCAAGGCCTCCTGAAACCCGCCAGCCGGTGGTCCAGCCTGAAGCGCCGCCTGATGTGCCGGAAGTTGCCCAAGCCCCGGAGATTACCCCCTTGCCGGAGCCGAAGCCTTCACGGGTGGGGCCGACACGAATAAAGACAGCCGAACCTGATACATCGGAAGGCTTGCGTGTCCGGCGCGGCGATACCTTGTGGGTGATCGCCAGTGGCAACAAGACGGACGAGGCGGTGAACATCAACCAGATGATGTTGGCCATCTATGAACGCAATCCCCAGGCTTTCAACGGCAACATCAATCGCCTGAAGGCGGGCGCCATCCTGCGCATGCCCAGCGCCGATGAGATTCGCGCCATTTCCCGCGCGGCGGCCTTGGCGGAAGTGCGTCGGCAGAATGAAGCCTGGCGGGCGGGCCGCACGACCCAGTTGGCCAAGACGCCATCCGCGCCTTCCACAGCCCAAGCTGAAGTTGCTCCCAAGGCGCTGCCTGCGCCCGCGCGTCCCCGACTGGAACTGGTGGCGCCGGATGAGGCCGAGCTTGCAGCCGCACCCCCCGCTGGGACGGGTATGGGTGACGGGACGGCCGACACCCAAGGCGTGACTTCAACGGGGCAGGCAGAAACCGGGAGCGCCGGTCCGGGCGGGGAAAGCGCGGGCTTGGTCCAGATGGACAGCGCCACGGCCTTGGCCTTGCAAACGCCACTCGATGCCACTCCGGAGGCGAACTCCAGCGCCGGCCTGGCGGAGCCCGACACGCTGCAGGCGCTGCCGCCGCAACCTGCGACATCCACGGAAGTGCCGGTTGACCCAGTGCAATCCCCGACTCCGGCGGTGGATGCAGCGGAGGGTGGATCGGGATTGTTGGGATCTTGGTGGTTGGTGCTCGTGGCCGCTGCCGCCGGGCTGTTGGGCTGGTTGTTCTGGCGTCGGCGACAGACTGCGGACCCGCAAGAAGAAGAAATTGATTTCGTTCTTAACAGCGATGGGGAGGACAAGCTGACAGCGACGGCGCCTCATATGACGGGCGGAAATCGCCAGGAACCCGTCTGGGCTGAGGACAAGGGCTTTGCGGAAGGCGGGCATGAGCCTGAGCCGGATACCCAGCCCGGACTGAGCTCATTTTCACCTGAAACCCCCTTGGGCGTGGATCAGGAAGATCCCCTCGCCGAAGCAGACTTCAACCTGACCTATGGGTTATTCGATGAGGCCTTGGCGGTGGTGGAGCAGGCATTGACCCGTCAGCCCGAACGGCGTGATCTCAAGCTCAAGCGTCTGGAGGTCCTGTTTGCCGCGTCGGACAAGGCCGGATTTCTCAAGCATGCCCAGGCGCTTGCGGCCGAGCCTCAGGGACAGGCGGATTCGGCTTGGGAGCGCTGCATGATGATGGGCCAACAGATGCTTCCCGATGAGCCCTTGTTCAAGAACGCGCCACCACTCTCGATGGCTGGGGGGGATTTCCTGGATTTGGATCTGGGGCCATCCGGCGCCAGCGACTCTGTGTGGGCGGCATCGGATCCTGCTCCGAACAAGCAGGCACCCCATGCGGATGGAGAGGCGGCGACGGAGGTTCTCGGTCGGCGTCCGGATTTGGCGCTGAGTCCGGAGACTGGCGTTGAGCTTGCTGCCGCAACGGATCCAGGCGATCTGCCGTTTGAGTTCTCTGTTGGCAACCTTGAGCCGGAGGCAGAAACCCAATCGGAGAACACCATCGAGAAGCATCTCGACATGGCGCGGGTCTATCTGGGCATGGAAGAGTTCACCGCAGCGCGTCGGGAGTTGGAACAGGCGCTGCTGGAAGGTACCGCCGAGCAGCAGGCCGAGGCCCATGAATTGATGGGTCAGGTGGAAGGTCGTGCGGGGATGGTGGACAACGAGACCGCCCAGGCACTGATGGTGGATGTGCCGGGAACCGGAACGCTGGATATCGAAGACTTTGGTACCCGGGATGATCATGGCACGCGCCTGGATCTGGCGCGGCAGTATATGGAACTGGATGATGTGGATGGGGCGCGCACATTGATCGAGGAAGTGATCAAGGAAGGCTCGCCTGATCAGCGCCGTGAAGCGGAAACCCTGCGGGCCCAGTTGCCGCCGCGATTCTGATGTCTTGACCTCATCATTCTTGGTTCAACCAAGCGGGGGCGCCACCGGTGCCCCCGCGCTGTTTTTTGGCATGATGGTTCCGTTTTCTTCAGGAATCGCATAGATCCTCAGCCATGCGTATTGCCCTCGGCGTTGAATATCTCGGCACCCCGTTTCATGGTTGGCAGGCGCAACGGCATACGCCGCATACTGTGCAGACCGTCCTGGAGGGGGCCTTGGGCCGGGTTGCGGCCATGCCCGTATCGATCACGGCAGCGGGTCGGACCGATGCCGGGGTTCACGCGCGGGGTCAGGTGGTGCATTTCGACAGTCCGGTGACGCGTGATGCGGAAGCCTGGGTGCTGGGGGTCAATCGCTATTTGCCGCCCAGCGTGGCGGTGCAATGGGCGCAACCTGTCCCGGAATCCTTTCATGCCCGCTTCAGCGCAACATGGCGGCGCTACCGTTACCTGATTCGTGATGACCGGGCCCGCAGTGCGCTGGGAGCCGGCCGGGTCAGTTGGTTCCACTATCCACTTGATGTCGCGCGTATGGCCGAAGCAGCCCTGATGCTGATTGGCGAACATGATTTTTCCTCGTTTCGCGCGCAGGCATGCCAGGCCAAGTCGCCGATTCGTACCGTGCAGCAGTTGTCGGTGCAGCGCCGTGGTTCCCTGGTGGTGCTGGACATCCAGGCCAACGCGTTTCTGCAGCACATGGTGCGCAATATCGCGGGCGTGCTCATGGCGGTTGGCAAAGGGGATCGCCCGGTGTCCTGGGTCGCGGAGGTGTTGGCCCACCGCGATCGGGTGCTGGGCGGGGTAACCGCGCCGCCAGACGGACTCTATCTCACGGCAGTGGGTTACCCCGCTGAATTTGCGTTGCCTCAACCTCACATGGAGTCGTTATGGGTGGCCGATTGAACGCCGGACACGCTTTTTCTGGTTTACAGGATGGGGTGAAAGCCGCTATTATCGCGCGCTTATGTCCGGCGCCCTGCCCAAATTAATCGACGTCGAGCGGTTCGCGGCGAAGCGCGAGCGGATCGAGGGTGTCTTCACGGTAACCGCTCTGGATCGCTTGATGCAGATGGCGGCGACCCCGGATGGGGAAGTGAGTTTTGCGCTGGCGTTTTTCCGCGACGACCAGGGGCGATCGCGGGTTACAGGGGCCATCCAGGGCAGCGTGATGCTGACCTGTCAGCGCTGCCTGCAACCGGTTCGGCATGAGTTGGCGGGCAGCATTGAGCTCATGGCGCTGGCGGATGAGTCGGCCTTGTCTGACTTGCCTGGCGATGTAGAGCCTCTGCTCACCGAGGGGCAGCCGGTGCGGCTGGCGGATCTTGTGGAGGATGAAGCCCTGTTGGCCTTGCCGATTGTGGCCTTGCATCCGCAGTGTTTGCTGCCATCCCATGACAAGTCGGGGAATGAAGACGGAAATCCGTTCGCTGTCCTCAAACGGAAAGAATGAGCATTTTGACGTGGATGCCCCTTGGGGCCGCGTCCTGAAATAACTGGAGTTCAAGAACATGGCCGTACAACAAAATCGCAAGACCCGTTCCAAGCGCGGCATGCGCCGTGCCCACGACGCCCTGACCAACCCTTTCCTGTCCGTGGATCCGGTGACGGGCGAGACCCATCGTCGCCATCACCTGACCCCTAACGGCTACTATCGCGGGCGCAAGATCCTCGGCGGTGCCAGCGACGAATAATTGGCCTCCGGCTTGCCTGGTCAGTGGGGGTTGATGCCGGCAAACCGGTTTTTTTGAGTTCCCGCCTGAATTGGAAACGCGCATTTTCAGCTTTCAGGCGGACGGGCGAAACCGGGGTTGGCGTAGCGGAATGGATAAAACAGTTCATATGTCCCTGGATGCCATGGGCGGGGATTTCGGGCCATCCGTGGTCGTTCCGGCAGCCCTGTCGGCCTTGGCGGAATACAATGACCTGCATCTGACGCTGGTGGGTCGTGCCGAGGCCCTGGAAAACGAACTGTCCCGCCGCCGCGCCCGAGTTTCCGAGCGGCTGGTGATCCAGCCCGCCACGGAAGTGGTGGCGATGGACGAATCCCCGGCCAAAGCGCTGCGCGGCAAGAAAGACTCCTCCATGCGCGTGGCCATCGATCTGGTGAAGACCGGTCAATGCGACGTCATGGTCAGCGCGGGCAACACGGGCGCGCTCATGGCGACCGCCCGCTTCGTTCTCAAGACCCTGCCTGGAGTCGACCGTCCCGCCATTATCTCGGCACTTCCCAGCCAGCGCGGCCATACTTACGTGCTTGATTTGGGCGCCAATGCCGACTGTACGCCCGAACAGCTCTATCAGTTCGCCGTCATGGGCTCGGTGATGTGCCAGGCCGTCGACCATATCGCACGCCCCAAGGTGGGGCTGCTCAATATGGGCGTGGAGGAAATCAAGGGGGTGGAGCGGGTCAAGCAGGCGGCTCGGCTGTTGCAGGACGGCGCGGTCAACTACTACGGTTTTGTCGAGGGCAATGACATCTACGGCGGCACGGTGGATGTGGTGGTGTGCGACGGTTTCGTGGGCAATGTGGCCCTCAAGACCAGCGAAGGATTGGCCCATATGCTGAGTGAGTTCATTCGCCAGGAATATGGACGTAACTCCTTGACCAAGCTGGCCGGACTGATATCGCTTCCGGTACTGAAGGCACTC
>PKDC01000042.1 GCA_002862435.1 Pseudomonadota bacterium
GAAACGATCCTCGAAACTGCGGCTGAGCTGCCGGGCGTTGGCCAGCTGCGCCCGCTTCTGGAAGATCACATACCAGGAATAAATGGAAGCGATCAGCAACACAGCCATGATCATCTGCACCAGCACGCTGGCATGCAGGATCAGGGAAACAATCGACATCTCAGGGCTAGCGGAGTCCATCGGACAATTCCTCAGTCAGAAAACGGGGCAGACGGACGGGCTTCAGGTCACAGGCGCGGGCACAGACCACGATGACCTCGGCGCGGCAATGGACCCCGCCCGCAAGGTCACGCACTTCCTGCAGCAAGGGCATGCGCACGCCGCTGGAGGACATCGCCCGCACCGTCACTTGCAACTGCTGGTTGAAACGGGCCGGGCGCAGGTAATCCACTGCAATGCGGCTGACCAGGAACAGCAGGCCCGATTCAGCCAGCAGATGATCCTGTTCCACCCCCAGGCTGCGCAGCCATTCCGTGCGCGCACGCTCCAGAAGGTTCAGGTAGCGGGCATGATAAACCACACCACCTGAATCGGTATCTTCGTAATACACCCGAACGGGCCAGGAAAACTCAGGCGATTTCAATTTCTCGCTCCGCCCGATACCCGGATCGAACCGTGCCGACAAACGCGCTCAATATAAACAGAATCGCAGTCAATGTCATGGCGACCATCGTCTGATTAAAGCTTGGCCAAAACGCTGCGGATGCGCGACAAAAAAAACCCCCGCGTGCGGGGGCTAAAAAGGGGGGAGTCTGAACATCCGCTTCAGGCACTTTTCGGCACCCCAAGCGGTGAACCACGACGACGGACCGATTTGGAACCAGTCCGTCATCTGCCTTGATGCATCAATTTTCAAGCCACCTTCTCACTATCTTTTCTGTTCAACAAGTTAGGGAGAAACAAGATTCACATTTTGCGAAAACAGCGAGACGGCCATGGTGTATGTGTCGCCAAAAGACGACAAGAATGAGGCGATAAATGACGGAACTCGCTGATTTATATGGAAAATGAGCCGTCTCACAATGAAGACAAGCCGTCAATCCTTGAATTGCGCCGGATCCAATGCATGCCGGTGCATCAATTTGTAGAATTCGGTCCGATTGCGACCGGCCAGGCGCGCCGCCTGGGTCACATTGCCGCGCGTCATTTGCAGTAAACCGACCAGATATTCCAACTCGAACTGGCGGCGGGCGTCGGCAAAGGGAACGATGTCATCGATCCGATCCTTGATGGCGTCCTGCAGCAGGGCGGCCTGGATCTGCGGTCCTGGACTCAGCGCCACGGCCTGCTCCACCACGTTGTAGAGCTGACGCACATTGCCGGTCCAGTCCGCTGACATCAAGGCCTCGATCGCCTCACGGGAAAACCCGTTGATCGGTTTCTGGTAGCGCTGTGCGAGCAGGTCCCGGAAGTATTCGGCCAGCAGCGGAATGTCGTCGCGGCGCTGGTTCAAGGGCGGCAGGGACAGCGTGACCACATTGAGGCGGTAATAGAGATCCTCGCGAAAACGGCCCGCCTTCATCTCTGCTTCCAGCGTGCGATGGGTCGCCGACACGATGCGAACGTTGACCGGGATTACCCGCGGCGCCCCGACCGGCCGCACCTCGCGTTCCTGCAGGACACGCAACAGCTTGACCTGCAGCGGCAGCGGCATATCCCCAATTTCATCCAGGAACAGCGTCCCCTCGTTCGCGGAGACGAACAGCCCCTGGTGATCCTGCACCGCCCCGGTGAAAGCACCCCGGCGGTGACCGAACAGTTCTGATTCCAGCAGGTTTTCCGGGATGGCGCCGCAATTCACCGCGATGAACGGTCCCGCTGCGCGTGGACTGGCCCGATGAATGGCCTTGGCCAGCAATTCCTTGCCGGTGCCGCTTTCGCCTTCGATGAAGACACTGGCATCCCCGCTGGCAACGCGATAGGCCCGAGCCAGCAAATCTTCCATGGCCGCGTTGCGGGTAATGATTCCAGCGCGCCATTGCTGATCGTCGCCGGAACCCGACACGGCCGCGTTCATCTGGGATTGATCCAAGGCTTGACGAATCTGATCCAGCAATTCCCGGCTCTCGAAAGGCTTGGTCAGAAAGCTGAAAACACCGCGTTTGGTTGCCTGCACCGCATCAGGAATGGTGCCATGCGCGGTCAGGATGATGACGGGCAAAAAAGGGTGACGACGGTGGACCTGTTCAAACAGCGCCAGCCCGTCCATGCCATCCATCCGCAAGTCGGTAATCAACAGATCGGGACGAAAGCCCGGCAAACGCGCAAGTGCAATATCCCCACTATCAACAGGAAGCACCTCAAACCCCCCCGCTTCAAGACGCAGGGAAAGCAGGCGCAGCAGACTCAGGTCGTCGTCAACAAGCAGGATACGGGCAGGATGGGACATGGAAATCAGCAAATCCTCAGGGTATTTGACGTAATACAGATGACGCGGACGCAAGCCTGAAATCAGCGCTGCAGGGAGCGCTCGATTTCTTTCAAGGCATTTAATTGACGGCGCAGCTCCGTCAACTCCTGAGCCGAGGCCCGCTCCCGCGCCGCCTGCTGTGCCATCAGGGCCGCCTGGTTAAGCAATAAAGGGGCCAAAATGCTGGTATCCGAACCCGCCCACCCCGGTTTGTCCTGGCAACCCGCCAAGAGCCCACGGTTATCCGCAAAGTTCAGATCAGCCGCAAGATCAGGACGCGTCAGCAACATCAGGATTTCGACCGCCCCCTCCCCGCATTCGTAGGTTGCCAATTCCTTGCGCCGTTGCCGGTAATGCTGGCGCGCCTTGGGGGTCGGCAAGGCAACGAGTTCGGCATAGCGCTCGACCCACTCGCGCATCGCAGGCTGGGCACCGCCCACCGCTACCGGAATCACCACGGGCTGTGTGTAATTGTCCCGGGAAATGGCGGCGCAACCGCCTAGCCAGATGGCAAACCACCCGAGCGCCAGAATCCGGCGGAACGTCATCCCTTGCTCCCCCCGGGTATGCGCAAGCGCATCCAAGCGCCGCCGGTGGCGGATGGTCGCACTTCGATTTCCCCGCCATGGGCACGGGCGTATTCGCGTGCGATGGCCAATCCGATTCCCGACCCCTTGATCACACTGCCTCCGGAAAGCGCGGACTTGCCCTGGAAAAATGCTTCAAAGATGCGCTCCCGCTCTTCCTCGGGAATGCCGGGGCCTTCATCACGCACATCAATCCAGATCTCGGCACCCTGCTGGGCGCAGTCCACGTGCACCACGCCTCCGCGCGGGGAGAATTTCACCGCATTGGAAACCATGTTATCAAGAACGGTTCTCAATTTACCTTCGTCTGCCACCAAGTGCAACGGGCGTAAGTCGGCTTCCAATTGCACATTTTTGCTGAGGAGCGCAGGTTTGTGATCCTGCAACAAGCCGGCTATCAGGGCAGCCAGGTCCAAGGGCCTTGGGTTGAGCGCCGGCCGATGACTGCGAGCCATGTTGAAATTCAACATGTCCTCGATCAATTGCTGCAATTGCAGCGCATTGCGGGAAAGAATCTCCATGATCTCCCGTTGCGAGGCATTCAGGGGCCCGGCAATGTCATCGGACAGCAGTTGCGCGCCTTCCCGAATGGCGGTGAGCGGTGTCTTCAGCTCGTGGGACACTTGCCGCAGGAACTGCGCCTTCTGCTCTTCCAGATCGACCAGACGCTGCCGCAGCCAGTCCAGTCGCTGACCCACCCCCGCCACATCCTGGGGGCCCTGAATGCGAATTGGACGGGTGAACAGGCCATCCCCGAGCGCCTCGATGGCTCGGCGCAACTGACGCAAAGGACGGCCGATCAGCAGCGTGAACAGAACGGCGGACAAGAGTGCCAGGGGCAACTGAATCGCGGCGATCCCGATGATGGTACGACGCGCCTGATCACTTTGATGCTGGATCGACCGCACTTCCTGGTCGATCACGAGCGAACTCTGATCCAGAATCTCCCGGGCCTGGCCCCGCAAGCCATCGAATTCAGCGGCCACATCCTCCGCCGTCGGCAGCAGGACAAGATCCTGAAGGCGGCGGGTGATCGATGTCTCATGATCCCGGAAACTCTCCACCCGGTGTGCAAACTCCGGGTAGCGGAGCAAGGGATGCAGCGCATCCAGGCTGCCCAGCAGACCCTCCCGGCTGCGCAGGTAGGACGTCAGGAACACGCTGTCGCCCAGGGCCACGGACTGCAGGGCGCTACGCTCCATCGCCGTCACCTGTTCCACCAGGGCACGGCCATTCTGGGCCGCCCGCACCGAGTCATAGACAGCCGTACGTCCCTGTGAGAACAAGACCTCCAGATAGCCGACCGCGAACACAATGGCCAATACCGGCGGGGTGAGCACCACCAGATAACTGATCAGGATCAGGCGGAGAATGGAGCGGGGACGGTAACGGATGGCGCGGATCCCGAACATTGCGGATCAGGATGGATCAAGCAGGTCAGATGCCAAGCCGGAGACATCCTCGCGCCCCCAGTGACGCAAGGCGCGGGGGGTCGCCACCCGCCCGCGGGCGGTACGCTGCAGGAAGCCCTCCTGGATCAGGTAGGGTTCGATCACTTCCTCCAACGTGCCCTTATCCTCCCCCAATGCCGCCGCCAGGCTTTCCAGGCCCACTGGGCCGCCGTCATAGCGCTCGATCAGGCAGCCCAACAGCTTGCGGTCCAGCACATCCAGCCCATGGGCATCCACCTCCAGCATGTCCAGCGCGGCGCGGGCGATGATGAGGTCCACCGTGCCATCGCCGCGCACCTGAGCGAAGTCACGTACCCGGCGCAGCAGGCGGTTGGCGATGCGGGGGGTGCCGCGGGCACGGCGGGCGATTTCCGCTGCGCCCTCGTCGGTCACCGGCACCCCTGAAAGGCGAGCCGAACGCAGCACAATCCGGGTCAGGTCCGCGGCCTCGTAATATTCCAGGCGCTGCACAATGCCGAAGCGATCGCGTAGCGGAGACGTCAGCAGGCCCGCGCGCGTGGTGGCCCCCACCAGCGTGAAGGGCGGCAGGTCGAGCTTGATGGAACGAGCGGCGGGCCCCTCGCCAATGACGATGTCGAGCTGGTAATCCTCCAGCGCCGGATAGAGGATTTCCTCCACGATCGACGGCAAGCGGTGGATTTCGTCCACAAACAGGACATCTCCCGCCTCCAGATGGGTGAGCAGGGCGGCGAGATCCCCCGGCCGTTCCAGCACGGGACCCGCGGTCTGGCGCAGGCGGGCGCCCATCTCGTTGGCGATGATGTGGGCCAGCGTGGTCTTGCCCAGACCCGGCGGCCCGAACAGCAGGACGTGATCCAGCGCCTCCCCGCGCCCGCGCGCCGCTTGGATGAAGATTTCCATCTGGGCACGCACCGGCGCCTGGCCCACATAGTCGGCCAACTGACGCGGCCGCAAGGCACGGTCCACCGCCTCATCGCTTCCTTGCGGCGCGGGGGTAACGAGACGATCCCGTTCAATGGGCATGGCGGTTACTGGAAGGCAGAACGCAGCGCCAGGCGCAGCAGGGTTTCACTGTCCTGGACGGCCGGATCGATCTGTTGCAGCAAGTCGCGCGCCTCATTTGGTCGATAGCCCAGCGCGAGCAGGGCCGCGTAGGCCTCCTCGAATGCGCCCCGCGCGGCGATGGTCCCCGGCGCCTCAGCGCTGATCGGCGCCAAGGGCAGGGCGCCCATGCGGTCGCGCAGTTCCATCACCAGTCGATCAGCGGTCTTGCGTCCCACCCCCGGCACCCGGGTCAGCGCCACGGCATCCCCGCGCATCAGACAATCCTGCAAATGGGCCGCCGGCAGCGCCGACAACAGGCCAAGGGCCAGCTTGGCGCCCACGCCATTGACCCGCAGCAATTCGCGGAACAGGGCGCGTTCGGCGCGGCTGGCAAAGCCGTAGAGCTGCAGGGCGTCCTCACGGGGTATCAAGTGGGTCCACAGCACCACGCCCTGGCCGATCTCGGCGGCGACATCGAGCAAGGGCGTCGGCACCTCGACCTCATAGCCCACCCCACCCACATCCAGCAGCAGGCAAGGAGGTATCACTTCCACCAGATCACCGCGCAAGCGCCCGATCATCCCCAGCCTCCCGGCCCGCGCAGCGCGACGGGATGGGCACGGTGGTGGGCATGGCACACGGCGATGGCCAAGGCGTCGGCCGCGTCGGCCGCCAGGCGTCCTTCCAGGCTCAGCAACTGTCGCACCATGTGTTGAACCTGTTCCTTGGTGGCCGCGCCGGTGCCGGTCACGGTTTGTTTCACCAGTCGCGGGGCATATTCGGCCATGGGAAGCGCGGATCGGCCTACGGCGCACAAGGCCACGCCCCGGGCCTGTCCCAGCTTCAGGGCACTGTCCACATTGCGCATCACGAACACCCGTTCAATACCCACCTCATGGGGGGTCCACTGGTCCATCAACTGCCGCAGCGCGCCATCCAGCTCACACAGGCGGGCGGCCATATCGGGCGCCGCCAGCCGGATGCATCCGCTGTCCCGATAGCACAGCTTGCCGCCGGCGAGGACATCGATCACCCCGAAGCCGGTCACCCGGGAGCCCGGATCAATGCCCAGGATGCGCAACGGAATGGCGGATGGACCGGCGTTCAGGCCAACAATTCCTCCGGCAGATCGGCATTGGAATAGACGTTCTGCACATCATCGAGATCTTCCAGCCGATCCAGCAGCTTGAGCAGGCTCTCGGCCGCCTCGCCCTCCACGCGCACGTTGAGGGCAGCGCGCTCGGTCACCTCCGCCGCTGCCGGCTCGAAGCCCGCCGCCCGCATGTCGGAGAGGGCGGCTTCAAAACCCTCTGGCGCGACCAGCACATCCAGAGAATCATCTTCATTGCGCACGATGTCCTCGGCGCCGGCCTCCAGGGCCGCCTCCATGAGTTGATCATAGTCGGTACCGGGCGCGTAGCTGAGGATGCCGGTGCGCGTGAACAGATAAGCCACCGAACCATCGGCGCCCATATTCCCGCCATGCTTGGTGAAGGCATGACGCACTTCGGCCACCGTGCGGTTGCGGTTGTCGGTCATGCATTCCACCAGAATGGCCACGCCGCCCGGCCCGTAGCCCTCATAGCGCACTTCTTCCAGCGCCGCACCATCCAGCCCCCCGCTGCCGCGCTTGATGGCGCGCTCCACGGTGTCGCGGGTCATGTTGGCCGTGAGTGCCTTGTCCATCGCCAGGCGCAATCGGGGATTGCTGGCCGCATCACCGCCACCGGTACGCGCGGCGATGGTGATTTCCCGGATCAGCTTGGTGAAAAGTTTGCCGCGCCGCGCATCCTGGGCATTCTTTCGATGCTGGATGTTGGCCCACTTGCTATGTCCTGCCATAAAAACAACCGTTGTGTCTGGAAAAACGCCGGGCGCCCACCGCCCCGGCGCATGAATCAGAACGTGACGTTCAGCCCGACCTGGGCGCCCTGCGCGAGATCCTGGTCACCGGCCTGGTCCAACTCCACTCGGCTCAGGCGGTAGCCCACATAGACCCGCGTCTCGTTGAGCACCTCGTATTCCAGTCGCGCCGCCGTATCCAGCAGGGACTTGCCCTCGCCAAAAGTGAGCACTTCGGGCGCATAGCTCGCTGTCAGCGCCAGACGAGCCCGATCCAGTTCCTGGGGCGTGATATACAATTCGCCGGTAAATGCCAGCGCGCTCACGTCCTCGTCCGGTTTATCGAGCGAAGCCCCGTACAAGGTGGCGCCCAAGGCCCCTTCCACGCCGACGGTGTTGCCGCCCGCATCGCCACGCACTTTAAGCCCCAGATGAATCAGGTCGCCTTCATCGCCATTGTGCAGGGCGCCCGCATCCGCCCGCAGCATCCCGCCCGCCGCCGGCGCCACATCCCCCTCATAGGCAAGGCGGAAGGCATCGTCACCCACGGACAGATCGACGGTATGGGACAAGGCGACAAAAGGCACGCACAATGCAAACACCGCGGCAAGGGACATGGAACGCATGCAGCAATCTCCTGCGGCCTTGAGGCCGATAACGAAAAGGTCGTGTAGGTGAAGGAAATGGCGTTTATCATACCCGGATTGCCCATCGGGCCACACCCGAAGACACCATGACCGCCCATTCCCCCGATTCCACGGTCCTGCCGCCCGCACCCCCCGCGACGGCCGATGCCATGAAGGCGTGCTTGGCCAGCTTCCCCAAACTGGCCCCGCGGGCACTCCAAGCCGGACGCATGACCGAGGAACTGGGCCTGGGCGAGGATGCCGTCCTGGCTGCGATGATCTATCCCTTGATGGAGGCCGATGTGCTGCCGCCAAGCTGGAGCACCCCGCCCCATCCCGCCCTGCCCTGGGGCCTGCTCAAGGGCTTGAACCGGCTGCGCATCATGGATGAACTGGCGCCCAGCCGGGCCACGGCGGATCCGGATGCCCAGCTTGAACGCCTGCGCAAGATGCTGCTGGCCATGGTGGAAGATGCCCGGGTGGTGGTGATCAAGCTCTGCTATCGACTCCATACCCTGGAATCGGCCAAGAACCTGCCGGCGGAAGAACAGCGCCAGCTCGCCCAACAGACACTCGATCTGTTCGCGCCACTGGCCAACCGGCTGGGGATCTGGCAGATCAAGTGGCAGCTGGAAGACTGGTCGCTGCGTTATCTCCACCCCGATGCCTACCACAAGATCGCCAGCTGGCTGGATGAGCGACGCACCGACCGCGAACGCTATATCCAGGAAACCATCCGGGCCATGCAAGAGGATCTGGACAAGCACCATATCCATGCCGCGGTCACCGGCCGACCCAAGCACCTCTACAGCATCTGGCGCAAGCTGGAACGCAAGGGCATGAGCTTCAGCGGTCTGTTCGATGCACGCGCCATCCGCGTGCTGGTGAATGACATCCCCGCCTGCTATGCGGTGCTGGGGCTGATCCATGGCCGCTGGCAGCCGATTCCCGGGCAATTCGACGACTACATCGCATCCCCCAAGGAAAACAACTACCAGTCCCTGCACACCGCCGTGATCGGACCCGCCGGCAAGACCTTGGAAGTGCAGATCCGCACCCACCGCATGCACGAACAGGCCGAACTGGGGGTGGCCGCCCACTGGCGTTACAAGGAAGGCGGCGCGGCGGGCGACGCGGGGCTGGAGCGGCGCATCGCCTGGCTGCGCAAGCTGCTGGAAAGCAGCGGCGAGGATGGCAATGCCGAGGATTTCCTGGATCGCTTTCGCGCCGAAATCGGCGAGGAACGGGTCTATGTCATCACCCCTCGGGGCGACATCCATGACCTGCCCGCCGGGGCCACGCCGCTGGATTTTGCCTATGCGGTGCACACCGATGTGGGCCATCGCTGCCGCGGCGCGCGCATCAACGGCGCCATTGCCCCGCTCACCCGCGCGCTGCAGAACGGCGACCGGGTGGAGATTCTCACCGCCAAGGAACTCAAACCCAGCCGGGACTGGCTGATTTCCCAGCTCGGCTATCTCACCACCAGCCGGGCCCGCGCCAAGGTGCGGCAGTGGTTCAAGCACGAGGATTACAACCAGAATCTGGCCACGGGACGCGACCTGCTGGAGCGGGAGCTGCACCGGCTGGGACTTGGCGATGAGCCATTCGAGGCCCTGGCCGCGCGCTTCAACTATGCCAAGGTCAGCGATTTCCTGGCCGCCATTGGCGCCGGCGACCTCAGCACGGCGCAGATTGCCGGTCGCCTGCAGCCGGTCGTGCCTCGCGAAATTGCGCTCCCCGCCGCCACCGGTCGGGAACTGCCGCCCACGGAACGCAGTGGAATTCATGTCCACGGGGTAGGGCGCATGCTCACCACGCTGGCACGCTGCTGCAGTCCGGTTCCTCCTGAACCCATCACCGGCTACATCACCAAGGGGCGCGGAATCACGGTGCACCGGCAGGATTGCCGCAACGCGCTACGGCTGGAAGCCGCCGCCGCTGGCCGCATGGTGGAGGTGAGCTGGGGCGATACCGCAGCCCAGACCTATCCCATCACCATCCGTGTGGAAGCCTATGACCGCCCCGGCCTGTTGCGGGATATCACCGTGCTGCTGGCCAGCCAGCGTATCAACGTCCTGGGGGCCAACACCCACACCGACAAGGAATCGGGGCACGCGGTGATGGATCTGATTCTGGAAATCACCGGCATCGCCCAGCTCAGCGACGTTCTGGGACGGATCAGCCGCTTTCCCAACATCACCAGCGCCCGCCGCCACAACTGACCGGCGCCAGCGCGCGAAACTCAGCGGTTGCGCATGTGGATGGCGCGCTTGTCGACCGCCAGGGCCGCTTCATGCACCGCCTCGGCGAGGGTTGGATGGGCATGGACCGTGCGGGCCAGATCTTCGCTGCTGGCGCCAAAGCTCATGGCCACCACCGCCTCGGCAATCAGCTCCGAGGCGCCAGGGCCCAGGATGTGAACCCCCAGAATCCGGTCGCTGCGGGTATCGGCGAGAATTTTCACCAGACCCTGGCTTTCTCCAACGGCCAGCGCCCGCCCGCTGGCGGCGAAGGGGAAACTGCCCACCCGATAATCCACCCCGGCGGCCTTGAGCGCGGATTCGCTGCGGCCCACCCAGGCCATTTCGGGATGGGTGTAGAGCACCGAGGGGATCAGGTCATAATCGACATGCCCCGGCTGGCCCGCAATGCGCTCGGCCACCGCGACCCCTTCCTCCGAACCCTTGTGAGCCAGCATGGGGCCGCGCACCACATCGCCAATGGCGTAGACATTGGGCAGATTGGTCCGGCAATGCTCGTCAATGTCCACATAGCCCTTTTCATCGAGCTGCAGGCGCGCACCAGCCACTGCCAGGCCATCGGTATTGGGGCGCCGGCCAACCGCCACCACCAGCCGGTCCACCTTCAATTCCTGCGTCTGGTTCTCGGCATCCTGATAGGCCACCTGGACCTGGCGGCGGGCCGTCTTGACGCCGGTCACCCGACAGCCGAGGCGGATATCCAGACCCTGCTGGGCGAAGATCTTCAGCGCCTGGGCCGCCAGATCGCCATCGGCCATGGACAGGAATTCCTTCTGCGCCTCCAGCAGCACCACTTCGGACCCCAATCGACGCCAGACACTGCCCAGCTCCAGACCGATCACGCCGGCACCGATGATGCCCAAGCGCTTGGGCACATCGGCGAACGCCAGGGCGCCAGTGGAATCGACCACCAGATCTCCGTCCAGCGGCGCGGCGCCCAAGCTGACCGGGCGCGAACCGGGCGCCAGGATGATGTGTTGCGCGGTGATCACTTCCTGCTGCTCGGTGCCCCGCGGCGTGAAACCCACTCGACCCGTTTCCAACAGTTGCCCCTTGCCGGTCAGCGCCGTGATCCGGTTGGTCTTGAAGAGCCCGGCGATGCCTTGGGTCAGCGCACCGACGATCCGGGTCTTGCGGGCCTGCATGGCGGCAAGATCCAGTTTGACACCGGTGGTCAGGATGCCGTGTTCGGCGAGGCCCGACTTGATCTGGTGATAGCGTTCGGAGGATTCCAGCAACGCCTTGGAGGGAATGCAGCCCACATTCAGGCAGGTGCCTCCCAGAGACGGCTTGCCCTCCCCGTCAACCCAGTTGTCGATACAGGCGGTCTTCAGCCCCAACTGGGCGCAACGGATCGCCGCCACATAGCCGGCGGGGCCAGCGCCGATCACCACTACATCAAATGATTTCGCCATCAGAATCCCGTTCCCTTTTTCATTGGTGTGCCGCAGGCGGCACCGGGCAACGCGCCCCGGCGCCGGGCCCGTGTCCGCTCAAACCTGCAGCAACAGCCGCGCGGGATCTTCCAGCAAGTCCTTGACCGCCACCAGAAACTGCACCGCTTCGCGGCCATCGATCAAGCGATGGTCATAGGACAGCGCCAGATACATCATGGGGCGCACCACGATCTGGCCCTCCACCACCACCGGCCGTTCCTGGATCTTGTGCATCCCCAAGATGGCGCTCTGCGGCGGGTTGAGGATGGGAGTCGACAGCAGGGAGCCGAAGACGCCGCCGTTGGTGATGCTGAAGGTTCCACCGGTGAGGTCGTCGATCGTCAATCCGCCATCGCGGGCCTTCTCCCCGAAGGATTGCACCTGTTTTTCCAGGTCCGCGAAGCCCAGTTGCTCGGTATCACGCACGATGGGCACCACCAGCCCGCGTGGCGAGGCCACCGCGATGCCGATGTCGAAATAGCCGTGGTAGATGATGTCCGTGCCGTCCACCGAGGCATTCACCGCTGGGAAGCGCTTGAGCGCCTCCACACAGGCCTTGATGAAGAAGGACATATACCCCAGGCGCACGCCATGGGCTTTCTCGAAACTGTCCCGATACTGGCGCCGCAGGCTGTTGACCGCCGACATATCCACCTCGTTGAAGGTGGTCAGGATGGCCGCCGTCTGCTGCGCCTGCACCAGGCGTTCGGCCACCTTGGCCCGCAAGCGCGTCATGGGCACACGCTGCTCCAACCGCCCCCGATCACCCGGCTCGACAGCGGGCCCCTTGGCGACCGGCGCTTCCGATGGCGGTGCTGCGACCGGCGCCACGGTGGTGGCAGCCGCTGGGGTTGCAGCCTTGCCCTGCGCCACATGATTCAGGACATCTTCCTTGGTCAGCCGGCCATCCCGCCCCGAGGCGTGAATGGCCTGGGGATCCAGGCCATGCTCGACGACCAATCGACGCACGGCGGGCGCCAGGGGCGCTACTTCGGAAGCAGCAGCCGGCACAGCGGCAGGCGCCTCAGGGGGAGCGGCCTTTGCGACGGGCGCGGGCTCATCCGATTCGCTCGTTACCGTCGGCGCGGCGGGCGCTGCAGCCTGACCCTCGGTCAGGATGGCCACCACATCACCCGCACGCACCACATCGCCAGCCTTGACCCGAATCTCGGTCAGCACGCCAGAACTCGGTGCCGGCACTTCCAGCACGACCTTGTCGGTTTCCAGATCCAGCAGATTGTCTTCCCGATTCACGGCCTCACCGGCCTCTTTGTGCCACGCCATGACCGTGGCGTCTTCGACGGATTCCGGCAGTTGGGGGACCTTGACCTCGATGCTCATGATGATTGGCTCTCTCCGGACGGTTAGCGGGGGGCGTTGGATTGGGGTTCGGCTTCGGTCATGCCCAGCGCGGCATCCAGCAGTTGTTTCTGCTGTTGGACATGCAGGTCGTGATAACCCGCCGCCGTGGACGCCGAACCGGCCCGACCGGCGTAGCACAGGGTCTGACTGGGCTTGAGTACCCGGCGAATGCGATGCTCGATGTAATACCAGGCGCCCTGGTTCTTGGGTTCATCCTGGCACCAGACAACCTCGCGCAGCTTGGGATAAGCGCCCAGGACAGCCTCGAATTCCGCATGGGGAAAGGGATAGAGCTGCTCGATGCGCACAATGGCGGTATCGTCGCCGCCGTGCTCCCGGCGTGCTTCCAGCAGATCGTAATAGACCCGTCCGCTGCACAGGACCAGCCGCCGCACCCGGTTCTTCACCAGGGCATCGACTTCGGGAAGTACCGGCCGGAAGCTGCCCAGGGTCAGTTCATCCAGGGACGACATGGCGATGCGCCGGCGCAACAGGCTCTTGGGGGTCATGACAATGAGCGGCTTGCGGTAGGGTCGCATCATTTGCCGGCGCAGCATGTGAAACATCTGGGCGGGGTTCGATGGCACGCACACCTGCATGTTGTGCTCGGCGCACAGCTGCAGATAGCGCTCCAGTCGGGCCGAGGAATGCTCCGGTCCCTGGCCCTCATAACCATGGGGCAGGAACATCGTCAGACCACACAAACGGCGCCACTTGGCCTCCCCCGAACTGATGAACTGGTCGATCACCACCTGGGCGCCGTTGGCAAAGTCGCCGAATTGAGCTTCCCAGATCACCAGGGTGCGGGGATCGGCAGTGGCGTACCCGTACTCGAAGCCCAGTACCGCCTCCTCGGAGAGCAGGGAGTCGATGACCTTGAAGGCCCCGGGATCGCCCAGCTCCCGCAGGGGCACACAGGACGCGCCGTCCTGTTGGTTGTGGAACACCGCGTGGCGGTGGAAGAAGGTGCCGCGCCCGCTGTCCTGACCGCTCAGGCGCACCCGGTGACCGTCCTCGACCAGCGCGGCATAGGCCAACAGTTCCGCGAATCCCCAATCCACGGGCAAGGCGCCGGCCGCCATCTTGCGCCGGTCGTCGACGATACGTTCCACGCGCGGATGGAGACGAAAATTCTCCGGAAACCGGTTCATCACCTGGGCCAGCTCGCGCACACGTTCCGCCGGGAGCGCGGTCTCGACCGGTTGATCCCAGTCCCCCTGGCGGAAGTTGTCCCACTTCACGGTGAACTGGTTGCCGACCATGCCGGCCCATTCGCGGATAACGTTGCGCCCCTCATCCAGGCCCTGGCGATAGGACTCGACCATGGCACCGGCATCCTGGGCCGCCAGAACACCCGTCTTGCCCAGATGCTCGGCATACAGGGCGCGACAGGTGGGCAACTGCTTGACATGCTGATACATCAGGGGCTGGGTGACCGCCGGCTCGTCGGCCTCGTTGTGGCCCTGGCGTCGATAGCACACCAGGTCGATCACCACGTCCTCGTGGAACTCCATGCGATATTCCAGCGCCAGCCGGGTGACGAACAGCACCGCCTCGGGGTCATCCGCATTCACATGGAAAATGGGCGGCTGCACCATCTTGGCCACGTCAGTACAGTACATCGTCGACCGCGCATCACGGGGATCGCTGGTGGTGAATCCCACCTGGTTGTTGATCACGATGTGCACCGAGCCCCCCACGCGGTAACCCCGCGTCTGGGACATGTTGAACACCTCCATCACCACGCCCTGGCCGGCGAAGGATGCATCGCCGTGGATCAGCACGGGCAGCACCCGATCCCCCGTACCGTCCCCTCGGCGATCCTGGCGCGAACGCACGGAGCCCAGCACCACCGGGTTGACAATCTCGAGGTGGGACGGATTGAACGCCAGCACCAGATGCACCAGGCGATCGTCCACCCCCACATCGGAGGAAAAGCCCATGTGGTACTTCACATCCCCTGAATACAGCGGATCGGACAGGTCGTGCTTGCCCTCGAATTCCTCGAACAGCTCGCGCGGCGACTTGCCCAGGATATTGACCAGCACATTGAGGCGCCCGCGATGCGCCATGCCGATCACCACCTCGTCCACACCGCGGCGCCCGGCGTGGCGGATCAGGTCATCAAGCTGGGGAATGAGGGCATCGCCGCCTTCCAGCGAGAAACGCTTCTGACCCACATAGCGGGTATGCAGGTATTTTTCGATGCCCTCGGCGGCGGTGAGTTGCAGCAGCACATGGCGCCGCTCCTCGGTCGACAGCTGCAGACGGCCCCAACTGCCCTCCAGGCGCTGCTGGATCCAGCGTTTGCGGCGCGTATCCACGATATGCATGTATTCGGAGCCGATGGTGCCGGTGTAAACCGTACGCACCAGATCCAGAATCTGCCGCAGCGGAAGGCGTTCTTCCGCAAACAGCGAACCGGTATTGAACACCGTGTCCATGTCGCTCTCGCCCAGACCATGGAAGCCCGGATCGAGATCGGGCACGGGCGGGCGTTGCCACAGCCCCAGCGGGTCGAGCCGAGCCACCTCATGCCCCCGCACCCGATAGGCATTGATGAGTCGCAGAACGGCCGCCTGGCGCTGGGCCGCTGCGGCGCCCAATCCGCCATCCGTTCCGGCACCGGGCGCGCGGACGGTTTCCTTGCGCCGGACATAGTGGGCAAACGAACGCTGGATGGGCCCGTGGGGGACATCCCGGGCCTGACCCGTCGCCTCGGTCAGGCCCTGAAAGTAGGCGCGCCAGCGCGGATCCGTGATGCTGTCGGGGTTCTTGAGGAATTCCTCATAGTAACTCTCAATGAACGCAGCATTGCCGCCGTACAGCGGCGTGCTGCGGTATTTGTCCCGCAAGTCCTGGCTCATGGTGCATCACCCTGGCGTGGGGAGAATGAAAAGGATTGAATCGGCGTGGCGAGGCTGCCATGGATATGCAGCCAAAGATCGATCAAGGAGGAGGCTTGAGACGGAAGCGAGGAAAACCAGATCGGCGAATGCGAGGGAGGAGCCATCGGGAAAGGCGGCTGCTCCACCCCATCGGGGATCCGCGGCGCTGTTCGCCAGGCACGCGGCAAGCCCAAGGCGGTTGCCCGGGATTGCGCTAAACCATCGGGGTCCGGCAAGAGGCGCGGCATGGGAATCCCTCATGAACCACCCGATAGCCATCCTGGGGATGGCTGCGCAGACTATATGGAAGAGAGGCTGCGCGCGGGCGGTTTTGGTTCCGTCAAACGGGGCTGAATTCTAGCGCAATTTGTATCCCACGTGCACCGCCCACGCACATTCGGCGGCTGGCGGGCGCCCCGGGGCAGCGCAGGGGATTGCCCTGAAAAAAAAGCCCTGAGCCGGCAGGATCAGGGCGTTCAAAACTCGAAAGATCAAGATGATCGAAGGGGTCATAAGGGCGCGAAACACCATCCCCGGCAGGAAGCGCAACTTGACCAGGCGTCTGAGGCGCTCGGGTGATCAGACCTCCGGCAAGCCCAGGTAATGGCAGAGCAGTTCCCGATCCGCCTCCCCCAGATCCAGAAAACGCACACCAATCAGGTGACGGCCATCACGCGTCGGCTGATCGCAGCGTATCACCCGCCCCAGGCTGCGGATTCCGATCCCCGCACCCGGCAGCAGAAAGCGCAAATCCAGCAGACTGCCACGCGGCAACATGCGATCATTCCGAAAGCTCAAGCCATCCGGCCTGAGATCCACTGCGCGCCATAGATTTTCCCCATCGCCCAACTCGCGCAGCATCAAGGCTTCCAGTAAACGGGCAAGATGCCGGTCCAATGCCTGGATATAGGCACAGGTCGCTGGGGCTTCCTGCTCGGCCCGATCACGCCAGGCGTCGAATTCGCGCCGGATCAGGTTGAACTCGGCCGCCAGAAACAACAAATCACGCTGGGTGGAGACCACTTCGGGCGCCGCGCTCAGCGCCTCGTCCACGATGGCGAAGCGCAGTGGCATAAGGCAGCTGCCAAGGGCATGATCCGGATCGGCATGATGGACGGGGTAGCTCCCGGTCTTGGCGTCCGAACAAACCCGCGCGGCCCGAGAGACCGGCTCCGCCAATAGACGCGTCCTGTCGTGTGCGGAATCGGCTTGATCAGTCTGTCGCATACCCTTGTCTCCGGCGTAACCCCACCCCATCCGCAGGGTGCTCAAGTCCAGCCTCTCCATGGGTATCGTCCGCCTTGCGCCTGTCTTGATCCAGGCGCAATGGCGGACTGACGAATGGTCGGTGCGCGCAGGTGAATGGGGCCTAAAGCCCCTCGGGCATCACCGCCTCATGGGCTTGCAGCCGGATTTTCAGCCACTCCGGCACCGGTGCCGGCCGCTGATGGACAAAATCGAACCACACCATCACGCTGCGCGAAGTCGCCACCAAGGCATCGTGCGGCGCCAGCAGGATCATCTGCTCCATGGTCATGCTGGTGCGACCCACCCGCGAGGTTCGGCTCAGGATCGTGATTTCGGCGGGATAGTGCAGTTGGTGCTTGAAGCTGCACTGGGTGTCCGCCAGGATGATGTTCTCGCCGTCGGCCTTGATCGGCCGGTCATAAACTCCATGGGCATAGGCCACCCGGCCGCTTTCCAGGTAGCGCAGGAAACTGACGTTATTCACATGCCCATAGGCATCCATGTCGCCCCAGCGCACCGCCAGAGGAAATCGATGGGCATAGGAGCGGGGATCCGCGTCGAAGGGAAGAGACATGTTTTCGTTCTCCGGCACACGAGAGGAAGGGCATTGTATCGTCCGCTCCACAGGAAAATGCGATGAAAGGTCGCCAACGCCGCACGGCACCCGCCGGCTTCACCCAGGCCCAAGGCCATGTGTTGATCGAAGTCCGCCTCAGCCGGCTGGCCCAGTTGTTCCACAACTTGGATCCGGCGCCGTTCCGGGAGAAAGACCTGGATCCGGATGCGGAAGCCTATCTGGTGGAATCTGCCGAGGAAATCGGTCCGGACCTGCCCATCGCCCTGGTGTTTGAACTGCCCGCAGCGGAGATTGCTCAGGCCGAAGC
>PKDC01000041.1 GCA_002862435.1 Pseudomonadota bacterium
GCCATACGCCTGGGGCTGCGCGCCGCCCAGATGTCAGTGCCCGATCGCATTGCGCATCTGGTGGGTTCGGCCCTGCAAGCGCGGGCCCATGGAGAAGGACAGTGACACCGATTTATTCACGGATCGTTTCGACAGGAAGCTATCTGCCGCGACAACTGCTCACCAATGCCGACCTGGAAGCCCGTCTGGACACAAGCGATGCCTGGATTCGCGAGCGCACGGGGATCGTGGAGCGCCATATCAGCGCGCCGGACGAAACGGTCAGCATGATGGCCGAACAGGCCGCGCGGCAAGCGCTGGCCATGGCGGGACTGGCGCCGGAAGACCTCGACCTGATCGTGATGGGCACCACCACCCCGGACCAGATCTTTCCCAATAGCGCCACCATGCTGCAGGAACGCTTGGGCATTGCCGGCATTGGGGCGTTCACCCTGGAAGCGGCTTGTAGCGGCTTTATCTACGCCCTGAATGTCGCCGACAAGTTCATCCGCACAGGAGACGCGCGGCGGGTGCTCGTGGTGGGCGCCGAGATGATGTCCAAGCTGGTGGATTGGAATGACCGGGGGACCTGTGTGTTGTTCGGTGATGGCGCGGGGGCCGTGATCCTGGAGGCGGCGGCGGAGCCTGGCATCATCGGCAGCCTCATTCATGCCGATGGGCGTCATCGAGAGCTGTTGGAATTTCCCGGTGGCGTCGGGCGTGACTTCGATAAGCTGGACGGCACCTACCTTACCATGCGGGGGAGTGAGGTATTCAAGGTTGCGGTCGCCACCTTGGGCCAGAGCGTGGAGGAGTGCCTGCACCGTTTTGGCCACGATAAATCGGAACTGGACTGGCTGATTCCCCATCAGGCCAATGTCCGCATCATCCAGGCCACTGCACGCCGCCTCGGCTTGCCGATGGACCAGGTGGTGGTCACGGTCGACCGCCATGGCAATACCTCCTCTGCTTCCATTCCGCTGGCGCTGGATGTCGCGGTGCGGGATGGCCGCATTCGCCGCGGACAGCTTTTGTTGCTGGAAGCCTTTGGTGGCGGCTTTACCTGGGGATCCGCCCTGGTCCGCTTCTGATTTGGCGCTTTTCTTGCCTGTCCATACGCGTGGCCATGGACGCTTCGCGCCCTTTTCAATCGCGCCCCTCCTCGCCACAATAGGCATTAGGATCCGACTCCAAAATCCGGATTGATCCGGAATGGCAACGAATCGGATGAGGTATTGGCTGTGTTTCCAATGGCTGCTTTGCGCGTATGATGGAATCCAACCGGCCGGGTGAGGGCGACGGCGACGCGGTCGTTGAAAACGCCAAGCCCAAGCTCAAACCACCGCCGCTCTACAAAGTGGTGCTGCTGAACGATGACTTCACCCCCATGGAGTTCGTGGTGCATATTCTGGAGCGGTTCTTCAGCATGGATCGGACCCAGGCGACCCATGTGATGCTTCAGGTGCATACCCAAGGCAGGGCAGTGTGCGGTGTCTACCCGGCCCAGATCGCCGAGACCAAGGTGTCCCAAGTGAACGAGTATGCGCGTAAGCACCAGCACCCTTTGATGTCCTCCATGGAGGAGGCCTGAGTTTTTTCGAGCAGTAGGATTTGTTGATCATCAGCCCGCCGGTCTGTCCAGATGTTGACAGACGGCCTGCGCCCGCCACGGAGCGTTCGCCATGTTGAGCAAAGAGCTGGAATTCGCCATCAACGCCGCGTTCAACGAGGCCCGTGCCAAGCGGCACGAGTTCATTACCGTGGAACACTTGCTCCTGTCCTTGCTCGACAACGCCATGGTGGCCGAAGCGCTGCGCCTGTGCGGTGCGGATCTGAGCCAACTGGGGCGGGAGTTGCGCGAATACATCGACAGCCATACACCGGTGGTGGGTGGGCGCGATCACCACGACGTCCAGCCCACGCTGGGGTTTCAGCGGGTGCTGCAACGGGCCTTCTTCCATGTGCAATCGGCCGGCAAGAAAGAGGTCACCGCGCTCAATGTGCTGGTGGCCATTTTCAGTGAGCAGGAGGCCCAGGCGGTCTTTCTGCTCAACAAGCAATCGGTCTCGCGCCTGGATGTGGTCAACTTCATTTCCCACGGCATCCGCAAGGTCCACGATCACGAGGAGCCCGAGGACGGCAGTGCTCCTGGCGAGAGTGCTGATAGCGCGGGCGAACGCGAGGAAAGCGCCAGCCCACTTGATCTGTATGCCGCCAATCTCAACACGCGGGCGCGCCGCGGGCGCATCGATCCCTTGATCGGGCGCGAGGCCGAAGTGGAGCGGGTGGTGCAGATTCTTTGTCGCCGCCGCAAGAACAACCCCTTGCTGGTAGGCGAGGCCGGGGTGGGCAAGACGGCAATTGCCGAGGGCTTGGCGTGGCTCATCACTCAGGGTCGTGTGCCTGATGTGCTCAAGGAATCGACCATCTATTCCCTCGATCTGGGGGCACTGGTGGCGGGCACCAAATACCGCGGCGATTTCGAAAAGCGTCTGAAGGGAGTGCTGTCCCAATTGCGCAAGCAGAAGGGGGCAGTGCTGTTCATTGATGAAATCCACACCTTGATCGGGGCTGGTTCTGCCTCGGGCGGGGTGATGGATGCCTCCAACCTGCTCAAGCCCATGTTGGCCTCGGGCGATCTGAAATGCATCGGATCGACGACCTACCAGGAATATCGCGGTATTTTCGAGAAAGATCGCGCCTTGGCCCGGCGCTTCCAGAAGATCGATGTCCCCGAACCCACGGTGGATGAAACCTATCAGATCCTCAAAGGCCTGCAGCGCCATTTTGAGGAGTTTCACAAGGTTCGCTATACCCAGCCCGCCCTGCGCGCCGCAGCGGAGTTGTCGGCGCGCTACATCACGGATCGTCACCTGCCGGACAAGGCCATCGATGTGGTGGACGAAGCGGGCGCCAGTCTCCAGTTGCTGCCGGAGAGCCGCCGGCGAAAAACCGTAACCGCCGGCGATATGGAAGCGATCATCGCGAAGGTGGCGCGTATTCCACCCAAACAGGTTTCCCGCTCCGACCGCGATACCATGCGCAACCTGGATCGGGACCTGAAGCTGGTGATCTATGGTCAGGATGAGGCCATTGCCAATCTGGCCAACGCCATCAAGATGAACCGTTCAGGCCTGGGGCACCCGGATCGGCCCATCGGCAGCTTCCTGTTCGCTGGCCCCACGGGGGTGGGCAAAACCGAGGTCACCCGTCAGTTGGCCCAGGTGTTGGGCATCGAGCTGATCCGTTTCGACATGTCCGAATACATGGAACGGCACACCGTCTCGCGACTGATTGGCGCGCCTCCCGGCTACGTGGGTTTCGATCAGGGCGGGCTGTTGACCGACGCGATTCTCAAGACGCCGCATGCGGTGGTGCTGCTGGATGAGATCGAGAAGGCCCATCCGGATGTCTTCAACCTCCTGCTGCAGGTCATGGACCACGGCACCCTGACGGACAACAACGGCCGCAAGGTGGATTTCCGCAATGTCATCCTGGTGATGACCACCAATGCCGGGGCGGAGGCGATGCAGCGCGCCTCGATGGGATTTGCCATCCAGGACCACCAGACGGATGTGATGGAAACCCTCAAGCGGGCATTTTCACCGGAATTCCGCAATCGCCTGGATGCCATTGTCCAGTTCAAGCCGCTGGATGCAGGGACCATTCTGCATGTGGTCGACAAGTTCCTGACGCAGCTGGAGGTCCAGCTGGAGGGCAAGCGCGTGCACTTGACGGTGAGCGACGCGGCGCGCGCCTGGCTGGCGGAGCGCGGCTATGATCCCCATATGGGCGCCCGACCCATGGCGCGGGTGATCCAGGAGCACATCAAGCGGCCATTGGCCGATGAAATCCTGTTCGGGCGCTTGTCCGAAGGGGGGAACGTCCGAGTCGACGTGACGGACGATCAGTTGTCGCTGGAGGTCGAGTCGCGGGCTGTGGCCGTTTAGCGACCCCGGAAAACGATGCGGCCCTTGCTGAGGTCGTAAGGGGTGAGCTGGACGGTCACCATGTCGCCGGTCAGGATGCGGATGTAATGCTTGCGCATCTTGCCCGAGATGTGGGCAGTGACGACATGCCCGTTTTCCAATTGGACCCGGAAGGTGGTGTTCGGCAAGGTTTCAATGACCTTGCCCTGCATTTCGATCATATCTTCTTTGGACATGGCAACCCGATCATGAGAAGGGCGGAATGCCCTGCGAAGGGCTGGGATTGTGCTACAAGGCGGGTTCTTGTTCAACGGGCGCGTGGTTGTCGGACACTGCGCCAGCGGGCGTGAGCAGGTCGGCATCCAGCGGCGTCAGCGGGCTGGACGGACTTTGCGCAATCGCCAGCGCGAGTTCGTGCAGGAAGCGCTCACGGGTCCACAATTGGGCGCCCATGCGCAACAGGTGGTCCGAAGCCACCTGCCCGTCGATCAGACGATAGCCCCGCCGCGCCAGTTGTTGCCCGAGGATTGCCAGCAGCATCTTGGATGCGTCCGGCACCCGGCTGAACATGGACTCCCCGAAGAAGGCCCGCCCCAGGGCAATGCCGTACAGGCCGCCCACCAGATCGGCGCCCTGCCACAGCTCGATTGAATGGGCGAAACCGGCGCGATGCAGATGGCCATAGGCCTGCTGCATCTCGGGAACCAGCCATGTCCCGGGGCCGCTTTTGCGCGGTGCGGCGCATGTTGTTACGACTTGCTGGAATGCTTCGTTCAGGCTGACGCGATAGGGTGACTTGCGCATGCGGCGGCGCAGGCGGTGCGACACATGGACCGCGGCCGGGAGCATGATGGCCCGCGGATCGGGCGACCACCACAGGATGGGTTCGCCGGGGTTGTACCAGGGGAAGATCCCCCGCCGGTAAGCGGCCACCAGCCGAGGCGGCGACAGGTCTCCCCCAATCGCCAGCAGACCGTTGGGTTCTCGCAAGGCGCGGGCCGGATCCGGGAAGTGGTCCGGCGGGTCCTGGAGACGCAGTACAGTGATCACGGCGCGGATGACTTGAGTGGACTGTGGCTCGCCATCTGCGCAGCATAACGGTCGACCCACAGGGCTTCCTGTCCCACGAAATCACCGATGGCCGCCCGCAGGCGAGGATCGGCGATCCAGTGCAACGACCAGCTTAAAGTGGGGAGAAACCCCCGGGGCAGCTTGTGTTCCCCCTGGGTGCCGGGATCGTAGGCGGCGAGGCCATGGGCAATGCAGTGTTCGATCCCCAAGTGGTAACACAACTCGAAATGGAGGCAATCCCACTGCCCGTTGACGCCCCAATAGCGGCCATAGAGCGTTTGGGTATCACTGAAGGTGAGCGCGGCGCCGACCGGAGTGGCGCCATCCAGGGCGACGAAGAGGTGCATTTGATCGCCCAGGGTGCGTCCAACTTCCTCAAAGAAGGCCTGATTGAGATAGGGGCGATGGCCGTGGCGATGAAACGTGTCGGCGAGCAGGGGATAGATCGCCTGCCAACGCCTTGGCGTCATCTCCCGGCCGGCCCAGGTTTCCAGGCTCAGGCCCGTCTCGGCTACCCGGCGCCGTTCGCGACGGATTTTCTTGCGTTTTTCGGCGCTGAAGCTTGCCAGGTGGTCGTCGAAATGGGCAAAGCCCGCATTATGCCAACGGAACTGGCAGGCGCGGCGCAGCAGCATGCCGCTTTCCCGGGACCAGCGCCGCGCCTGCACTTCCTCGGGGAAGAGGCAGTGAAACGAGGACAGGCCGTCGCGGTCCATCAGCCTCATTGCGGCGCGCAGCAGGCCAAGATGCAGTTCCGCGGCTTCAGCGGTCGTCGGCAGGGCGCGGGGGCCGCTGGCCGGCGTGAAAGGGATGGCGTTGACCAATTTGGGGTAATAACTCAAACCGAGGCGGTCGTAGGCATCCGCCCAGGCAAAATCGAAGACAAATTCGCCCAGGGAATGGGCTTTCCGATAGAGCGGCAGGGCGGCGCACAGACGGCCGTCCGCATAAGCCGCCAGATGGCAGGCTTGCCAGCCTGAGCCGGGTCCGACGCAGCCGGTATGCTCCAGGGCGCTCAGGAAGGCATGGCGCAAGAAGGGATAGCCGCTCGGATCGAGGGCATCCCATTGAGCCGGATTGATGTCATCGAGCCGAGCATGGACACGGATGTCCTGAAGCATGGAAGGCCTACTGCATTGAGACAGGGGACTTGAATTGTACGCTCCGTCTTATCGGACGGGTTTTGCCAGGAGTTCCAAAAATGCACATTGCCATCCCGAAGGAAATCAAATCCCATGAGGGCCGCGTGGCGCTCATCCCCGATGCCTGCGCCGCCCTGGTGCGGGCAGGCCACACCGTCACCCTGCAGGCCGGCGCCGGTGCGGCCACGGGCTATACCGATGCGGCTTACCGCCTGGCCGGCGTGGAGATCGCCGCCGATGCGGCAGCGACTTATGCGGCCGGTGAATTGATCGTCAAGGTGAAGGAACCGATACCGCCCGAGTGGCCGTTGCTGCGCGCGGATCATCGCCTGTTTTCCTTTCTTCATCTGGCCGCGGCGCCGGAATTGCTGGACGCGCTGTGCCGTATCGGTCTTGACGCCTGGGCATTTGAGACAGTGAGCGAAGGGAATCATTTTCCGCTGCTCGCGCCCATGAGCCGCATCGCCGGGGTGCTGGCGATCCACCAGGGTGCGCGCTGGTTGCAGGGCGTGAATGGCGGTCGGGGCGTGCTGCTGGGGAAGATGCCCGGCGTCCCTCGCGCCCGGGTGGTGGTGGTGGGCTGTGGGCAGGCGGGACTGGCTGCCATTGGCGCCGCGGCGGCGTTGGATGCGGAGGTGACGGCCTTCGACCTGAAACAGGCGGCACTGGACGCCGCAGGGGCGTTGGGGGCCAACGTGGCGACCCTCTACCCCTATGGAGAAGCCCTGGCCGAGGCGGTTGCGGCCGCCGATCTGGTGGTGGGGGCAGTGTTGTTGCCCGGTCGCCGTGCCCCGGCGGTGGTGACCGAAGCCATGGTGCGGCGCATGCAGCCGGGCACGGTGATTGTGGATATTTCCATCGACCAGGGGGGGTGCGTGGAAACCATGGCGCCCCGTGGGTATGATGATCCCGCCTATTTGCGCCATGGCGTCTGGCATCTGGGGGTCACCAACCTGCCCGGGGCCGTGCCCCGGACGGCATCCCAGGCCCTGTCCGCGGCCCTATTGCCTCATGTGGCCGCACTGGCCCGGACACCGTCGGGGGAAGAACCAGCGAGCCTGGCGTCCGCCTTGAGCATCCGTGGCGGCAGGCTCGTGGATGACCGGGTGCGAGCCGACCCAGCGCCGGCCTAACCGTCGAGAGGATTCCTTTGTCACCAGCGCCAACTTCCGGCCCATCTCCCTCCTCCCGCGCCGGGCCAGCGGTGCGCGGCATGCGGGAGGCGATTTTGTTGCTGAGCGCTGCGCTGGCGGGGTACCTGCTCGTCGCGCTGTTCAGCTTCGATGCCGGGGATCCAAGCTGGAGTCAGGTCGGTGATGCGGGCCCGGTGCGCAATCGGGGGGGCGTGCTGGGCGCTTGGCTGGCCGATGCCCTGTTGACGGCATTCGGTTACCTGGCGTACGGCCTGTCCCCTTTGCTGGCCTATGCCGGATGGCGCCAGTTTCGCCCCCATGAATCGCTTCCAGCCCACCGGAGCGAGCTGGGTTGGCGCATTTTCGGCGGCGTGCTGGCCATCCTGCCGGCGAGCGGGCTGGCGGCCCTGCATCTGCGTGAGGATCTGCTGGCCTTGCCACGGGGCGCCGGCGGCTGGATCGGGGACAAGGTCGCGGAGGGCGCCCTGGCGGCTTTCAATCCCCTGGGGTCCACCCTGATTCTGATGCCGCTCATGTTGGTGGGCATTACCTTGGCGACCCATTGGTCGTGGGTGCTGCTGCTGGATCGCACCGGCCGCCTGGCGTTGCAGGGCTTGCGGCGCCTGCGCGCCGTGCCTGGGGCATGGCGGACAAGCCGCGCCGCCCGCCCTGTTCCCGTTGCGATTCGTCCCGAGGAGCGGCCTCCCCGGGCGCCGCGACCACGGAGTGGGGTGGACGGTGGTGTGCGGATCGAGCCGCAGCCGCGCCCGGTGGAGATCAGTGATCGTGTCGAGCGCGAACGCCAGGTGCCCATCTTCAAGGACCAGCCCGACTCCCCATTGCCGCCCCTGGCTTTGCTGGATCCGCCACAGCCGATGGAAACTGCCTATACGCCCGAGGCATTGGAGGGGTTGTCCCGGCTGGTGGAGATCAAGCTCGCCGACTTCGGCGTGACGGTGAAGGTGGTGGCGGTCCATCCGGGCCCGGTCATCACCCGTTTCGAGCTGCAGCCGGCGCCGGGGGTCAAGGTGAGCCAGATCTCGGGGCTCGCCAAGGATCTGGCCCGTGCGCTGTCGGCGGTGAGCGTGCGGGTGGTGGAAGTCATTCCGGGCAAGTCCGTGGTGGGACTGGAGATTCCCAATCCCCGGCGGGAGCTGGTGTGTCTGAGCGAGATCCTGCGCTCACAAGCCTATGACCAGTCGGCCTCGCCGCTGACCCTGGCGCTGGGCAAGGACATCGGCGGCCAGCCGGTGGTGGCGGATTTGGGGCGCATGCCCCACTTGCTGGTCGCCGGCACCACCGGCTCGGGCAAATCGGTGGCCATCAATGCCATGCTGCTGAGCCTGCTCTACAAGGCCAGCGCCGAGCAGGTGCGGATGATCCTGGTGGACCCCAAGATGCTGGAGCTGTCGGTCTACGAGGGCATTCCCCATTTGTTGGCGCCGGTCGTCACCGACATGCGGGATACCGCGAACGCGCTGCGCTGGTGTGTGGCGGAGATGGATCGGCGCTATCGGCTGATGGCCGCCTTGGGCGTGCGCAACATCGCCGGTCTCAATCGGCGCGTGACGGAATCGGCACAGGCCGGGACGCCTTTGAGTGATCCACTGCGGCCGTTGGATGGTGAAGGCAATCCGACGGTGCTGGCGTCGCTGCCGTATCTGGTGGTGGTCATCGATGAGCTGGCCGACCTGATGATGGTGGCCGGCAAGAAGGTAGAGGAATTGATTGCCCGCCTCGCCCAGAAGGCCCGGGCTTCCGGCATTCATCTGATCCTGGCGACGCAGCGGCCGTCGGTGGACGTGATCACCGGTCTCATCAAGGCCAACATTCCCACCCGTGTCGCGTTTCAGGTGTCCAGCAAAATCGATTCGCGCACCATTCTCGACCAGATGGGCGCCGAGGCCCTGCTGGGTCATGGCGACATGCTTTACTTGCCGCCCGGCACCGGTTATCCCCAGCGCGTCCATGGTGCATTCGCTTCCGACGCGGAGGTCCATCGCGTGGTGGGTTATCTCAAGACCCTGGGTCCACCGACGTATCTGGATGAGGTCCTGCAGGGACCCGATGAGGACAGCGCAAGCTTTGCCGGCGGCGAAGGGGGCGGGGATCCTGAGCAGGACCCCCTCTACGATGATGCCTTGCGACTGGTGACCGAGTCGCGCAAGGCTTCGGTCTCCGGCGTGCAGCGCCGGCTGCGCATTGGCTACAACCGGGCGGCGCGCCTGGTGGAAGCCATGGAACGGGCGGGCGTGGTGGGCGCCCTGCAACCCAATGGCTCGCGCGAAGTGCTGGCGCCCCCTCCGGCGGGGCAGGACTGAACGCCATGAATCGAACACAGAGGATAGAAATGGGTATTGGTTTGCGACTGTGGGGCGCGTGTGCGTTGTGGCTGGCCGGAATGGCGGTTGCCTGGGCGGGTGGCCTGCAGGATCTGGAATCTTTCAACGTCAAGGTGCGGACTTTCGAAGCCCGTTTCGTGCAGACCGTGCCCGCAGCTCAGGGTCAGGCTGCCCGAACCGAAAGCGGCCGGATCTGGATTGCCCGTCCCGGCCGGTTTCGCTGGGAATATGAGGGAGGCTCCAATCAGGTCATCCTGAGCGATGGCAAAACCTTGCAGTTGTACGACCAGCCGCTGGCGCAGGTGACCCGCCGCCCCGTGGACCAGGCACTGGCATCCACGCCGGCCTTGTTGCTGAGTGGCCAGGGGGATTTGTCGGCACAATTCGAGATTGCAGAAGGCACGGTGCGAGACGGTCTCAACTGGGTGAGCCTGACGCCGCGCAATGCCGATACGGATTTTCGCACCATCCGACTGGGGCTGAGTGAGGGGGTAGTCCGGCGCATGGAACTGGAAGATCACTTCGACCAGCGCACCAGTGTGGACTTCACCCAGGTGCAGGTCAACGGGCCGATCGACAGCGCTGTGTTTCGTCTCAAGCTGCCCCCGGGGGTCGAGGTGATCGAGGAATGAATCCTGCGGCGTGGCGGTGGATTGGCCTGGCGTTGGGTGGTGTGGGCCTCTTGGTGCTGGCCTGGGCCAGCCTGATTCCACTGGATCCCGGCGCGCTGCCGAGCCGGCATGACAAGCTGGCGCATCTGATGGCCTATGGCACGATGGGGGCCTGGTTCGGGCTTTTTATCCCACTGCGACGCTGGTTGCCGCTGTGGGCGGCTTTGGGGGTGTTCGGCCTGGGGATCGAGTTTGCGCAACAAACAACCGGATATCGCAGTTTCGATCGCTGGGATGTCTTGACCAATGGGGCGGGCGCCGCCTTGGGATTGGCTTTGTTGGCTGGCCCAATCCGGTATTGGTTTTTGGATGACCGGCGCTTGAGGCGGTTGTCCTGATGGTCAGCAGCGGAGACCAGTCCGCGCTGTTCGCACCCGCTGGCCCCGAGGCGCCGCTGGCGGACCGGCTGCGTCCCCAGCGGTTGGAGGATGTGGTTGGCCAGTCCACCTTGCTGGGGCCGGGTCAGCCGTTGCGGCGGATCCTGGAGGGAGGCAATCTCCACTCCATGATCCTGTGGGGACCGCCGGGGACCGGCAAGACCACCCTGGCGCGATTGATGGCTCAGCAGGCGGATCTGGCCTTTCTCAACCTGTCCGCCGTGCTGGCGGGAGTGCGGGAAGTGCGCGAGGCGGTGGAGGCGGCGCGCCGCGAGCGGGCGGCCCACGGCCGGGGTACCGTCCTTTTCCTCGACGAGGTGCATCGCTTCAACAAGGCCCAGCAGGACGCCTTCCTGCCTCATCTGGAGGACGGTACCCTGGTCTTCATCGGGGCCACGACGGAAAATCCGTCCTTCGAGCTCAACAAGGCTTTGTTGTCGCGCGCCCGGGTGTACGTGCTGCAGGCGCTGGCGCCGGCCGAGCTCATGCAGGTGCTGGAGCGGGCGCTGACAGACGCTGAACGGGGGCTGGGAACGTGGCGACTGGCGGTGCCCGCCGCGGCCCGCGACTTGCTTGTCGCTGCCGCGGATGGCGATGCCCGCCGCCTGCTGAGCTTGCTGGAACTGGGGGCGCAACTGGTGGGCCAGGACGGGACCCTGGATGCGGCCCAGGTCGAGCGGCTGCTCGCGGGCAGCGGGGCGCGCCAGTTCGACAAACAGGGTGACACCTTCTACGACCAGATCTCCGCGCTGCACAAGGCGGTGCGCGGATCCTCCCCGGATGGGGCGCTGTACTGGCTGGCGCGCATGCTTGATGGCGGGACCGACCCCCTTTATCTCGCCCGCCGGCTGGTGCGCATGGCCAGCGAGGACATCGGCAATGCTGATCCCCGTGCTCTGCAATTGTCGCTGAATGCGTGGGAAACCCAGGAGCGCCTGGGTTCGCCCGAAGGTCATCTGGCATTGGCGCAGGTGGCCGTATACCTGGCCTGCGCGCCCAAGAGCAATGCGGTTTATGTGGCCTTCGATCGGGCCCGGGCCGAGGTGACCCAGCATGGCTCGCTGCCGGTTCCGCTGCACCTGCGCAACGCGCCCACCGCGCTGATGAAAAAACTGGGATACGGCCAGCGCTATCGCTACGCACATGACGAACCCGACGCCTATGCCGCCGGGGAGCGTTATCTGCCTGAGGAGCTGGGCGAGACGCGCTATTACCATCCCGTGCCTCGGGGCCTGGAATTGCGCATCGGCGAACGGCTGGCCCAGTTGCGTGAGCGCGATCGGCAAGCGCGGGCTGGCCTGAACGAAGACCATGCGAATAAAACACCATGAAAGACTGGATGCTCCCCTTGGCGGTAGGGTTGGGGGGCGGACTGGGCGCGATGGCCCGCTACGGGCTGGTGACGCTGTCCACCCGTCTGCCCTGGGCTTTTCCCTCGGGAACCCTGGCCGTCAATGTGCTGGGCGGCTTTGGCATCGGCGCGCTGTTCTTGTATGGTCAGCGCCGGCCGGAGTGGGCGCTCGCGATTCGGGTCTGGGCCATCACGGGTTTTCTCGGCGGCTTTACCACCTTTTCGGCCTTTTCCCTGGAAACGCTGCAGCTCTGGAGCCAGGGTGCGCAGGGCAAGGCCGTGGTCAATGTGCTGGCCAATGTGGCGCTGAGCCTGAGCGCGGTGGCGGCCGGGATGGCCTGTGCCCGTCGTCTGCTGGCCTGATGTTTACCCATTGAAGGATGTTCCATGCTTGATCCCCGTTGCTACCGTCAGGACCTGGAAGCCACCGAGGCGGCTCTGGCCCGCCGCGGCTACACCCTGGACCGTGCCCGGCTGACCGAACTGGAATCCCGCCGCAAGGCGCTACAGGTCGAAGTGGAAGGCTTGCGCAACACCCGCAACGCCATTTCCAAGCAGGTCGGGCAGGCCAAGGCCCGCGGCGAGGCGGTGGAGCCCATCCTGGCCCAGGTGGCCGATCTGGGGAGTCGCCTGGAGGCAGGGGATGCGAGCCTGCGGGTCTTGCAGGCGGAGCTCGATGCCCTGCTGCTGGAGATTCCCAATCTACCGCATCCCGAGGTGCCTGACGGGCGCTCCGAGGCCGATAATCTGGAAATCCGCCGCTGGGGAAATCCCCCGACGTTTGCATTCACCCCCAGGGATCATGTGGAACTGGGCGCGCCCGGTGAGCGCTTGGATTTCGCCGCCGCCAGCACGATCACTGGCGCGCGTTTTGTCGTCTTGCGCGGGGCCTACGCCCGGCTGCAGCGGGCGCTGGCACAGTTCATGCTCGACCTGCACACCAGCCGCCATGGCTATGAGGAAGTCTATGTTCCCTATCTGGTGAACGCCCAGAGCCTGCTCGGCACGGGCCAGTTACCCAAGTTCGAGCAGGATCTGTTCCGGCTCGCGGGCGATGCCCCGTGGTACCTCATCCCGACGGCCGAGGTCCCGGTCACCAATCTGGCCCGGGATGCGATCTTCGAGGCCGATCGGCTTCCGTTGCGTCTGGTGGCCCATACGCCCTGTTTTCGCTCGGAGGCCGGGGCCTATGGGCGCGACGTGCGGGGCATGATCCGCCAGCACCAGTTCGAGAAGGTGGAGCTGGTGCAGTTCGCCCGACCGGACCAATCCGAGGCCCAACTGGAAGAGCTCACCAGCCACGCCGAGGCGGTATTGCAGGCCCTGGAACTGCCCTATCGCGTCATGGCCTTGTGCGCTGGTGATATGGGCTTTGCTGCCGCTCGCACCTACGATCTGGAAGTCTGGCTGCCCAGCCAGGGGCAGTATCGCGAGATTTCCTCCTGCAGCCTGTTCCAGAGCTTCCAGGCGCGGCGCCTGCAAGCGCGTTACCGGGATCCCGAGACCGGCAAACCGGAGTGGCTCCATACCCTCAATGGCTCGGGGCTGGCGGTCGGCCGTACCTTGGTCGCGCTGCTGGAGAACCATCAGCAGGCCGATGGCGGCATCGCGATCCCCCTGGCACTGAGGCCCTATTTGGGCGGTCTGGAGCACATCGCGCCGGCCTGATGGGGTTCTCATCTGCCGGTGGGGCATTGCCGAGTTGCAAGTCGCCAGCCATGTACCAGCGGGTGAGCGTCATGGCGACATTGAAAATGAACGGGCAAAGTCTATGCTCCACCCCCCTCGCTGCCACGTCGCCCATCATGCGCTGCCTTCATTTGACGAAGCCCGAAGCGCATTCCACACGAGCAGGATCAGGCTTTGGGCGCTTGATGTGCTTTCCGGCTGGCTGGCGGGGTTCATGGAACGGCGTTTCTGGGTGAAAATAGCTCTGTTGTGCTTTCGGTTCCGCTGTTCTGGGCGATCCGCCTGGGTGTTGGTGTGTGGGGCGATACAGATTCCGAGCAGTTGGCGCAAGCCTTGGGCTGGGATGTCATCCGGCCTGAAGAATTAGGATGTGGACGCTATGGTGCTGATGATCGACAACTACGACTCCTTCACCTACAACCTGGTGCAGTATCTGGGCGAGTTGGGTTGCGAGGTGGTGGTGCATCGCAACGACCAGATCACGCTGGATCAGATTGAAGCGCTCGCTCCGAGCCACATCGTGATTTCCCCCGGCCCGTGTACCCCTAATGAAGCGGGGATTTCGGTGCCGTCCATTACGCGGTTCGCCGGTGAAATCCCCATTCTCGGCGTGTGCCTGGGCCACCAGAGCATTGGCCAGGCCTTCGGCGCGCGCATCGTGCATGCCCGGCGACTCATGCACGGCAAGACCTCTGCCGTTTATCACACCGGTCAGGGCGTGTTCCGCGGCTTGCCCAGCCCGTTCACCGCCACCCGCTACCATTCTCTGGTGGTTGCCCCCGACAGCTTGCCCGACTGTCTGGAGGTGACGGCCTGGACTGTGGAAGCCGATGGCATGCGGGAGGAAATCATGGGCATGCGGCATCGGCATCTGGCGGTGGAAGGCGTGCAATTTCATCCCGAGTCCATCCTGACGGAGCACGGTCATGCCTTGCTGCGGAACTTCCTCGAGTCCGGCCGACCGGCGCGGGCGGCCTGACAGTGGGCGACATGGATTTGCCGCAGGCCATCGCCCGGTTGATCACCCGCGAGGATCTCGCCGATGCCGAGATGACGTCGGTCATGCACACCATCATGTCCGGCCACGCGACCCCCGCCCAGATTGGCGGCTTGCTGGTGGGCTTGCGGATGAAGGGCGAGACGGTCACTGAAATCGCGGCCGCCGCCCGGGTCATGCGCGAACTCGCCACCCCGGTCCCGGTGGCCGACACGCGCTACCTCGTTGACACCTGTGGAACGGGAGGCGACGGGCGCGGCTTGTTCAATGTGTCCACCGCCGTGGCCTTTGTGGTGGCGGCCGCCGGAGGGCGGGTGGCCAAGCATGGCAATCGCTCCGTATCCAGCCGCAGCGGCAGCGCGGATGTGCTCGAGGCGGCCGGCGTGAGGCTGGACCTTGCGCCTGATGCGGTGGCCCGCTGCATCGACGAGCTGGGCGTCGGCTTTCTGTTCGCGCCAGCACACCACGGGGCCATGCGTCATGCCATCGGTCCGCGTCGGGAGATGGGCGTGCGCACGCTGTTCAATTTGCTGGGTCCCCTGACCAACCCGGCGCGGGCGCCCAACCAGTTGCTGGGGGTGTTCGATGCCATCTGGGTGGAGCCCCTGGCCCAGGTGCTGGGCGCTCTGGGGAGCCGCCATGTGATGGTGGTGCACGCCGAGGATGGGCTGGATGAAATCAGCATCCAGGCGCCAACTCGCGTGGCGGAATTGCGCGACGGAGAGGTGATCAACCGCCTGCTCACGCCGGAGGATTTCGGGCTGCCGCGGCAATCGCTGGCGTCCCTGCAGATCGAGTCGCCGGGTGAAAGTCTGGCCTTGATGCGGGGCGTCTTTGCGGGTGCGATGGGGGCGGCGCGGGACATCGTGCTGATCAATGCCGCCGCAGCGCTGCATGTGGCAGGGCGTGCGGCCGATTTGGCCGAAGGCATGGCGCTGGCGACTGCGGCAGTGGACAGCGGCGAAGCCGGCCGGCGACTGGACCGCTTGGCGCAGCGATCAAGAGAACTTGCTGAATGACGACCATGACCCCAGCCGATGATGTGTTGACGCGCATTCTGGCGCGCAAGCGGGAGGAGGTGGCCGAGTGCAGCGCCCGCCTGCCCTTGCCGGCGTTGCAACAGCGCACCCGGGAGGCGGCACCCCTGCGGGATTTTGCCGGCGCCCTGCGGGATCGGATGGCGCGAGGGGAATCGGCGGTGATTGCCGAGATCAAGCGCGCCTCCCCGAGCAAGGGGCTGCTGCGGGCGGATTTCGATCCGGCTGCCATCGCTCGCTCTTATGCCGCCGGTGGAGCAGCCTGCCTGTCGGTACTGACCGATCGGGATTTTTTTCAGGGCGCCACTGCCTTCCTCCTGGCGGCTCGGGCAGCCTGTGACCTGCCGGTTCTGCGCAAGGATTTCATGATCGACCCCTACCAGATCTGGGAATCCCGCCAGATGGGAGCCGACTGCGTGTTGCTCATCGTGGCCGCATTGGCGGATGAGCTGCTGGCCGAACTGGAGGCACTGGCGCGCGCCCTTGGTTTGGCGGTGCTGGTCGAGGTGCATGATGCCTTGGAACTCGAGCGTGCGCTGCGACTGCCGGATTCGGTGCTGATCGGGATCAACAACCGCAATCTGCGCACCTTCGCAACCCGCCTTGAAACCACCTGGGACCTGCTGGAACTGATTCCCGCTGGCCGGCTGGTGGTGACCGAGAGCGGCATCCATACCACGGCGGATGTGGCGGCCATGCGCGCGCACGACATCGGCGCGTTTCTGGTGGGCGAGGCATTCATGCGCGCCCCTGATCCGGGCGCACGCCTGCAGGAATTGTTCGGTACGACAACGGATTGAGGAGAGGGTGACATGAAGGCGCGAATCAAATGGGTGGAAGATGTGACCTTCCTGGGTGAGTCGGGCAGCGGTCATGCGGTGGTGATGGACGGGCCGCCGGAGACTGGTGGGCGCAACCTCGGCGTGCGGCCCATGGAGATGCTGCTGCTGGGCATGGGGGGCTGTGCCAGCTTCGATGTGGTGCAGATCCTGCGCAAGAGCCGCCAGCGCATCACGGATTGCGTTGCCGAGCTCAGCGCCGAACGGGCTGAGACGGATCCCAAGGTATTCACTCGCATTCATATTTCTTTCATCGTGACCGGGCATGATCTGGGCGAGCCGCAGGTGCGCCGGGCGGTCGAGCTGTCGGCAGAAAAATATTGCTCGGCCTCGATCATGCTGGGCAAGACGGCTGAAATCACCCACGATTTCGAAATTCGGGAGACAGCTGCCCTATAGCTTGTCAGGCGAGACAACAGGCTAGGGTTGCCGTATAATCTGCGCCCCCTGAAGTGTTCGGTAGGCCGGTCGCTTCGGGGTTTTTTCTTCCCGCTGGGTCGCATGGTTTGAGCAGCCTGCTCGGGCCAGGGCATGCGGGATGGAGTCAATGGTCCCTTATATCGGATCGGGAGGATCGGGCATTGCTGCTATCGTCCAACAAGATCAAGCTGCACGGCTTCAACAACCTGACCAAGTCGTTGAGTTTCAATATCTACGATGTCTGTTATGCGCGCACCGATGAGCAAACCGAGCGCTACATCCAGT
>PKDC01000068.1 GCA_002862435.1 Pseudomonadota bacterium
CGGATCCGGAAGAGGGGCGCAGCCGCAAGGCTGGGATCCGATACAACTCAACCCCGCCGGGGAGAATCCCCCGGCGCTGCCGTGGCTTCTCCCTGGCTTTTTTATGTCAAGGAGAAAGTCATGTACCAGCTCAAAACCGAAGATGATGTCGTGCGTGCCGCACTCAACATCCTGGACCAGCGGCTTGAGTACGGCCCCGTCATGAGCAACCCCGAGACCGTCCGGTCCTATCTCAAACTCGAGGTCATGGGCCTCGAACATGAAGTGTTCGGCTGTTTGTGGCTGAACAACCGGAATAGCGTTCTCAAGGTCAACCCCCTGTTCAGGGGGACGATCGATGCCGCAGCCGTCTATCCGCGGGAGGTGGTCAAGGAAGCGCTCCAGGTCAATGCCGCGGGCGTGATCTTCTATCACAACCATCCCTCCGGTGATCCCGAACCGAGTAGCGCGGACCGCTCCCTCACGGAACGGCTGAAAACCGCGCTGGCAACCGTCGACATCAGGGTCCTCGATCACATCGTGATCGGGGGCAACAAGACCGTCTCTTTCGCGGAAAGAGGCTTGATCTGAAACCCATCAACCCCCTGGGGGGCTGCTCCCCCAAGGGGAAAACTGCCTTCTCCCATCCCGTGAGGAGCAGAGTCAATGAACAAGGAAGCGATCAAGGGCTTCATCGCCTGGCTTGAAGGTGCGCAAGCAGACGAGATCCGCACTCACCAGGCATTCATCCTGGCCAGTCTGGACGACATACGGACGGCAGAAGGAAAGGCCGATGCTAGGCTGGCGCTTCGCCTGATCGATGAGGAATTGCTGTCCCGGATGTATCCGGGGGCAGTCCAGAACCTGAAATGACAGTCAGGGATGAACGTGAAAGACCCCGCTTCAGGCGATCTGCCAAGGCGGCATCACGTTCACCCCGGAACAGGGCTTCCAGAAAGCCCTGTTCCAGTTCACGCCGGTTCCCGCTGATCGAAGTCAGTTCATTCATGGAGCCATGTTATCACCCACCCTGCCGGGGACGCACCCTGCAGGGGCGCCTCCGGCTTAATTGGAGGCTTGCAATGTTCGAGATGCCTGAATACGGGCTTTTCGGGGACGCCCTGCTGATGGATGAGGGCAACCTGTTATTCCTCTCGGCCTGGGGCCGGGATACGGCGATCCAGTCTTTCCTGGCAACGCTTTCGCTCGGGGAATCCGAAGGCGGCGCTGACAAGTTCTGGATCCAGGGCCAATCAACCTTCCAGGTCTGGGTCAGCACCCAGCGGATGGAAAAACAAACCGCCCGCATGCCCAAAGGCGGGCTGTTCGGCAACATCGCCCAGTTGTGGCTGTACGATCCGATTCTGGCAACGCCGGATCGGGCCAGCCGGTTGGGCTATCTGCCTTATCGTTCCGGGCATGAAAGCTATTCCCAGAACCGGGAGCGGCTATGGGCGCTGGTGCAGACCATCTGCCCCATCCCCTTTCTCCCGCAATGGCGGGACCAGGTGCTGGATGAAATAGGCAGCCTGGGCTGGCTCAGATCGATCAAAGGCATCAGACTGGAGGGGCTCAAGGTGAGCCTCCCTGATGAAGCTGAAATTGCCGCGCTGACCCGCTCCATGCTTGAATGGAAGCGGCTGGTGGCGTGAATACTGCCCCCGCCTTCGCGGGGGCCTTTCCCCAGGATCCGGTTTTCGGGTCCTGCGGAAAGGCCAATGGGCCGACAGGTGTCCAACCCCCGCGGTGAGGGTCAATCACCGCGCCCCCTAGCCCCTTCGGATCCGGAAGAGGGGCTCAGCCGCAAGGCTGGGATCCGATACAACTCAACCCCGCCGGGGAGAATCCCCCCGGCGCTGCCGTGGCTTCTCCCTGGCTTTTTTATGTCAAGGAGTAAAGTCATGGCCCTCATGTTCCAGCGCCTGGCGCGCAATTTCATCAAGCAAGGGTATTTCCCGACCGACGCCCAGACCACCGCAAGGGTCCTGGGCGCCCTGGAAGGACCCGAGCGGGGACGGCTCAGAATCCTCGACCCGTGCTGCGGGGAAGGCGTGGCCCTGGCCGAGGTGGATCATCACCTCAGCCAAGGCAGAGATCGAACCGATCCCGTCGAGTCCTACGGGATCGAATACGACAAGGAGCGTGCCTGGCACGCCAAGAAGATCCTCACCAAGGCGTTGCATGCCGATGCGCAGGACTGCATGGTCGGCAAGGGGGGATTCGGACTGCTCTGGTTGAACCCGCCCTACGGCGACGTGGTGTCGGACAAGGCCATGAGCAGGGCCGATCGCGGCCCCAGGCGGCTGGAGAAGATCTTTTTCCAGCGCTTCGTCGGTGCCTTGGCGCCCGGCGGAGTCCTGGTGCTGATCATCCCGAGCTATACGGTCGACGAGGAGTTCGCCGACTGGATCAGCCGGCAATTCAAGGAAGTGCGGATCTACGCCGCTCCCGAGCAGCGCTTCAAGCAGGCGTTGATTCTGGGGACCAAACGGGGGCCGCGCGAATCCCTGAAAGGCGCCAGTGAGACCGCAGTGGCATTGAGGCAGGCGGCTGAACAGGGCCTAGAGGAAATACCGGAGCATTGGCAGGAGCCGCCCTATCGGGTTCCGGCCAGCCAGTCCGCCGACCTGACATTCTTTTCCTTCAAGCTGGATCCGGATCAACTGGAACAGGAAATCCAGTCACGACCGTGCCTGTGGGACGGATTCGAGCGGCAATTCAACGGTGGGCAAAACCCGGTACGGTCGCCGCTGAGGCAGCCATCTCCGTGGCATCTTGCCCTGGCCTTGGCTGCAGGGGCGGTTTCGGGCTTGGTCACGGGCCGGGATGGTCGCCGCTTCGTGGTGCGCGGCATGACCTACAAGGAAAAGCGATGGCGTGAGGAGTTCGATGAGCAGCCCAATGGGGGCATCACCGAACGGCGCATTGCCACCGATTGTTTCGTGTCGGTGATCCGCGCTCTCGATGTCACCCCGGGGAGTCCGACCTTCGGACAGGTAATAACCGTCAAGTAGCGTCCCGGCCAGCCGGGAATTCGATGCAGGCCCGCCCCTCTAGGCGGGCCTATCCGGAAAGCGGCGGGAAGTGGTGATACTATTTAACAGGTTAGGTTTCACCGCTGCCGGCGAGCGCATCGCCGGATCCCAAGCTGGACCTGACTAGCCACCAGTCCAGCTCATCCCTGTAACCCCTTCGGATCCGGAAGAGGGGCACAGCCGCAAGGCTGGGATCCATAAAGGTGGGTCCTCCATTGGTCCCTGGAATGGCCAAAGACCCACCCTATTCAATGCGGCGCTGGCCGTGAAACCAGCGCCATTAACTCAACGAATTCAACCCCACCGGGTGAAACCCCCGGCTGGGCCGGGTGTTTCCCTGGGTTCTACCCACTCAAGGAGCATCCCATGATTACCCTCAACGGGACCCTGCGGGTCCGCTCGATAAACGGCCGGAACGGCCGCTTCAACGTGGCCGATCTAGGCACAGAAATTGGTGAATTCAAGGTCAAGGATGCGTTCCTTGACCAGTTCGAGGAAGGCGCCTATGACGGCGCTTTCCAGATCGGCCGCATCTTCGCCGCCTCCTACACCAACGGCGGCCGCATCACCATCGAAACCCGGGCGCACGTCCTTGGGGTCAGGTTGCTGAATGACCAGGTGGGGCAGTTGCCCACCGAGACGGTCGAGCCTGATCCGATCGAGGAAGTGCAACAGAACCCAAACCCTGAGCCGCCGGAGAACATCGCAGCCCAGGCCGATGCGGTCGAAACGATCGACGAAGATGACCCGGACAAGATCTTGTTCGGTCACCTCTATCCGCTGGGTGGAACCGTGGCGCTCGATCCGACCGTGGACAGGGCCCGGTTCCGCCGGCAACGGGATCGTTTGAAAGAACTGGGGTATCGCTTCGAACCCTTGCAACAAAGCTGGCTCAAGGCGGCGTGACAATCATCCGGGAGGGCGCCCTCGCCCTCCCGGATGCGCTCGATGCGATTCGAGGGCCTCCCTGAGACTCCGCAGAGGGGTCTCAGGGAGGCCCTCGGGCCCGACTTCGACCGCACCGGCCTACCTGGCGTCGGGAAATGCCAGGTCCGTTTGTACGCCGTCGCGTGCCATTTGCATTTGTTGGAGTCCGACGCCCCGCATTGCGGATTCGGTAGCCAGAATTGTGGAGAGTGTGACTACGGGCTCGCACTGCCACAGTTTCCTGCCCCGGGGTTGTCCTGGAATACTCTTGCCCCTTCCAAAAATTGGGCGGGCAAGCCGAGTGAAGTCTTTGCCCTGACTAATGCAAGGGCGCCCCGCCTCGATGGCGGGGGCCTTTCCCCAGGATCCGGTTTTCGGGTCCTGCGGAAAGGCCAATGGGCCGACAGGTGTCCAAACCCCGCGGTGAGGGTCAATCACCGCGCCCCATAGCCCCTTCGGATCCGGAAGAGGGGCAAGGTCGCAAGACCTGGATCCGTTTCATCAACCCCGCCGGGGAGAATCCCCCGGCACTGCCGTGGCTTCTCCCTGGCTTTTTTATGTCAAGGAGAAAGTCATGAAATTACTGACCGATGAACTGCTTGCGGCGCTACTCGCCAACGCCATGACCAGGAAACAAGAAAGTGGGCCTTTCGATTCCCGTCCGGTAGTCAAGCTGTTTACCCCGGACGGGGTGGCAACCTGGCTCTTGACCGAAGTCGACCCCGACGATCCGGATCTCGCCTTCGGCCTCTGTGACCTGGGCATGGGTTATCCTGAGCTGGGCTATGTGAGCCTCACCGAGCTTGCAGAAGCTCGCGGACGTCTGGGATTGCCCGTCGAACGCGACTTGTGTTTCCGGGCGAACAAGCCCTTGAGCGCGTATCTGGAAGCTGCACTGGAGGGGAAGCGCTATGCCTGAACAGGACAACCACGGCCGGATGGCCCAAATGGAGGCGCTTCGGCGCCTCTGGGAAATTGCCAATGGGCATAGCGGCCAGTGCCTTGTCGTGGCCGGGTTCCTGCTGGGCCTCTACAACGGCGAGGAATAGCCGTTCGACCTCACGGACTTCCGGGCGCTCGACCAAGAAATCTTCATCGACTGCCTGGCGGTTCTGGCTCTGGACTACCACCCCGAGCAGGAAATCCATGTACGACTGGGGGTTTCAAGCGACCGATTCGCGCAGCTCGCCAAGACCTGGGGCATTCGAGGAAGGGCGGCGCCATGAACTACTACCTCGGCATGAGAGACCCGAAGGGTGAAGCCATGGTGAAGCTAAACGGCCGGCCTTTCGACCCGGCGCGATCCCAGCAGGTCAGGAGCCATCCTGGCGGCTTCGAGTGGGGTTATTGGGGTTCGGGGCCGGCCCAACTGGCCTTGGCCATCCTCCTCGAGGAGGTGGACGAGGAAAGCGCCCTGAACCTGTACCAGGACTTCAAGTGGGTCGTCATCGCCAACCTGGATGGCGAATGGATGATGGACAGCAACTCCATCCGGAGCGCACTGGAGTTGCTCCCGCGCTGACCCTGTCCAGATAACTGATTCAGATCATTGATCGGGTAGGAGGCGGGGTTGCCCCCGCCGTCCTCCCACAACACCGGACGTACGGATCACGTATCCGGCGTTTCCTGTCGGGCCTGGCGCCAATGGCCGTTGACCGTGAGCTTGTTTCGTGCCTCGTGTCGCCTGTCGTTCAATAGACACCTGTGCCCACCGTTGGGACTTCCGGCCCCTCCAGTCTTGGGCACAGGCCCTTGGGTTGCCCCAAGGCTTCTGTCCTGTCCGCTCAGAGACCACGCGTGACTTTCCACTCGTGACAAGTTCAGCCCTTCGCCGCTGCGGTATCAGCGGCTACTTCGGCGTCTGCTGACTTCTGCCATCCCATCCCGGCACCTCTCGATGCCGGTAGCACAAGGCAGGATGGCAGATCTCCCAGGGCAATTCGCGCGACCGTCGTGCTTATGCCTGTCGGATCTACGTCGTAGCGTTCCATGCAAGTATTGGGCTTTGCAGCTCTGGGCCTGCTTACCCCGCTACGCCGCCTCATATCCGCTTCCTGTTCGTCAGGCCAGCACTTTGCCTGCGGCTTCCTTCAGATTCCGTCTCGCGACAGACACCCTTGCCGTTCAGCTAACACTTCCCCTTGCCGGGTGTGTAGGGGACTTTCACCCCAAAGTCATCGGCTCGCCACCACAGCGAACCGATAGCGCCAGTCACGGCGATGCGCGCCATGCCTGGCGCACCCAACAAGAAGCCCCCGTTTCCGGGGGCTTTTTTTATGCGGCTTCGGCTTGATCTGGAAGTGCTGATGCAGGATCCAGAGGGGCCCGGTACACGGTTTCACCATCTACCTTGACCCATTCGAGACGGAGCAGGCGAGTTTTGAGGCTTGTGCCAGTTTGGCCCGCCTTCTCGCCGGTTTCGTAGACGAAATTATCGACGTACAAATCCCCGACCTTGAATGACGCCAGAACCTTGCGGTTCCGATCGTTAATCTCGGTCATCAGGTCACGGATGACCTTCTGGGCTTCGGCGCCGACAATTTTGGCGTCAAACCGAACGCGCTGAACATCGTCAGCGGGCCCGTGAATGGCGGTGATGTCCACCGCAAGGAACGGGGCAGAGCGTTTTGGCTTCACTTCCCGAGCGCGGCTCAGGTAGCCGATGCCTTGGATGTGAAGATCGAAGTATTTATCGGACATAGTGTTTCTCCTTGAATAAAAAAGGGGAAACGCCACGCCTTACAGGGGGGTTTCCCCCCGTGGGGTTTTGGTCTTGCCAGAAGGCGGATTAAGGCCTCTGTTGCTTTCGAGAAAGCAAGGAGAGACCACGGCAGCGCCGGGGACTACTCCCAAGCGGGTGTTGATGAAACGGATCCCAGCCTTGCGGCTGCGCCCTGCTACCGGATCCGGCAGGGCTTGGGGGCGCTGGAAATATAGGCTCCAGCAGGCCAAGGGACCACGATGCGCTCGTGGGGGCGATGAACGGAACCATGATGATCGAAAAATAGCGCAGTAGTCAATCAGTGGGTTAGGGATTTTGGAGCACTGCGAGCGCCCTTTTTGAGGCAGCCCTTTCCTTTACCCATTAGGCGGGCGGAGCCCGCCACAACCCTTTGAGGATAGGCTTCCATTCCGTTACCGCCCCTACCCTTCCGTTCGGCCCTTTGACGCAGCCTTTTGAGGCCCTTTGGGAGTTGCCAGGCTGAGGCAGTGTGATAGTGAAGGCGGAGGATCGAAGCTTGAGGCGGTGCAGAGGAACGCGCTCACAGGGGCCGAGCGAGGGGAAAACTGGGTGGTGGCTGTGGGCGGATGCTTTGGCTGCCCAGCGCCATTGCTCAGACGAGATTAGGGCCAGGGCATACGTCATGGCATCCATGGCTATTCCTCCGATGCGGTCCAGTCTGGACGGCTTGCCGCCATCAGTGCCACCCAATCATCAGGTGGGTTGCCTTGCCCCAGCATCTTCTCGAACACCGTATAGGGATCGGATTTGCTGCCAGCCGACCGCAAGCTCTGTTCGTCGTTCACCCAGGCGAAGACAATGACCTTGGCTTTGGAGTCATAACGAAAGAATAGACGAAACCGCCGTCCGATCTTCGCCCGGCGCCAGTGGCGATACGCAGGCCCCAGCGTGTTGCCCTGCCGAAATTCATCGCGTGCCGGATCGCTCGGTACCGTTTCCGTGATCAACTGGCTCAATGCGCGGAAGAGCTTCACATGGGCGTTGCTCTCGAACCCTGCTGGATCGCTCTGTTCCGCCCGCTGCGCCGCCGCGTGCAGTTTGCGCAGTTGCTCGACCACGCCATCGTGGAACAGCAGGGTCCAGCCATGACGCTGCATCAAAGCGCTACTTCCCCATCGATCTCCTCATCCAGGTTTACCGGATGGCCAGCGTTTGCCAACAGGGCTCGGGCAAGATCCTCCGGCAGGGGCTGGGTGTGTCGGCCCAGGCGGATGCCAGCCTCCAGCAGGCCCAGGAAGGCGCTGATGGCTGGATCTTCGTGTTCAGTTTCGGCGCGGGTCACAACGACTTCCCCGTGCCGCAGGTCAAACGCCACTTTGCCTCCGGTCGTCACACCCAGCGCCTGCCGAATCGACTTGGGCAAGGTGATCTGGCCCTTGGAGGTGAGGGTGGCGACTTCGTGGATTTCAGGCATGGCTGTGCTCCCTTTATAGCGACAACCATAGAGTAAGGAATATTCCTTGCTATGTCACTAAGTTTGGTGCATCAGCGTCGGTCTAAGCTACACCCCAGACTTACATCCATAAAGCGCCCCAATAGTGTCTGCTTAGGGTCTGTTTTTGGTTTGTTTGACGTTCACCTGTTCGGGTTATAGACTTCTACCTGACATGAAAGGACAACGCATCGGCTACGTGCGCGTCAGCACGACTGACCAGAACACCGATCGGCAACTCGAAGGCATCCCGGTGGATCGGGTGTTCACTGACAAGGCCTCGGGCAAGGATGTGCGACGGCCGGCGCTGGAGGATCTGATGGGCTATGCCCGCGAGGGCGACACCCTGGTGGTGCACAGCATGGACCGCCTGGCCCGCAACCTGGATGACCTGCGCCAGATCGTCCAGACCCTGACTCGCAAAGGGGTGGCCATCGAGTTCGTCAAGGAACATCTACGCTTTACGGGGGAGGATTCCCCCATGGCGAACCTGATGCTCTCGGTGATGGGCGCATTCGCCGAGTTCGAGCGGGCCTTGATCCGGGAACGCCAGCGCGAAGGCATCGCCCTGGCCCGGCAGCGGGGCGCCTACCGGGGCCGCAAGCCGTCCCTCTCAAAGGATCAGATGCAGGAGCTGAAACGACTGGCCGACCTGGGAGCTGGCAAGGCCAGCCTGGCACGGCAATTCAAGATCAGCCGGCAAACGGTCTATGAATACCTGAAGCAGGAGGATGGCGATGGAAATGCAACGGCTTCCTGAGGGATGTCATCGCAGCCACCGAGCGACCCTGATGGAAACGTACACCCCCTGGCGATTCGTTCGCTTCGAGCGGGAGACCCGCTACTACGAGCTGCGCCTGCAGCAGGATCTGTTCGGCTGGGTAGTGGTGAAGGCCTGGGGCCGGAAAGAATCCCGGCTGGGACAGGTGCGATCGGTGCCCTGCGACAGCTACTCCGAAGCGCTCCAGGAATGGCGCGCAGGCCTGCGGGCACGCCAGCGACGAGGGTACGTTGAATGTCTCTGTAGTGATGCTGGGGAATAACCGAACGTGCCGCGTTGCAAATCTCGGCGCGCCTTACCGGAATAGCGCGAGCGCCTTCTGCGACAGATCGACACCATGGAAAACAAGGCTCGGGAGAAGGACGGGGCCTGTCGCAAAACTTAGGAGTTATGCGACACAGCGGGGCGGGCAGGAGCGCCAAAGCGTGATAAGGTAACACCTGATAGCACTGACCGAGGTGTGCCATGACGACTTCAACGACCCGCTCCACAACCATCAAGATCGATCTGGATACCAAAGAGCGCGTGAGGCGCCTTGCCGAAACCCGTCACCGCAGCCCGCACTGGCTGATCCTTGAAGCCATCAGGCAATACATTGATCGCGAGGAAAAGCGCGAAGCATTCCGGCAGGACGGCATCCGGGCATGGAATGAATATCAGGCCACCGGGCTGCATGTCACGATGGAAGAAGCCGACGACTGGCTTGCCAAGCTGGCAGCAGGCCAGGACGTGGAACCACCTGAATGCCACGTCTGATCTGGTCGGCGTCCGCGCTGCTGGATATGCAGCGCCTCTATCGCTTCCTCGCAGAGCAAAACATCAATGCCGCCAGGCGAGCGGTCCAGACCATCCGCGAGAGCGTGAAAATTATTGCCAAGCAGCCCGGCGTTGGCAGACCGGCAGAGGAAATGGAACCAGAGTATCGGGAGTGGGTAATCGATTTTGGCAATAGTGGCTACATCGCGCTGTATCGCTACAGTGGACAAACCACAGTAATCCTGGCCGTCCGGCACCAGAAAGAGGCCGGTTACTGAACAGCCGCCGCCCAGGAAGCGGAAGACGACCTCTCCAGAGCCAGCGCCTCCGGAAAACCCGGGGCGGTTCATGCGCGCTTCCCACGGGCAGGATAAGGCAGGGCCGCATCCAGCACGCTATTGGCTCGTGCTGGTGGTCTTTCTAATCCTTGTGGTCGTGCTGCTTTGGAAAGAGCACCAGGCGCACTTGATCGGTGCCTTGCCGTGGGTGTTGATCCTGGTGCTATGCCCGCTCATGCACGTCTTCATGCATGGCGGGCATAGCACCCATCGTAATCAAGATAAGGACGACTAGCATGCACGAGACGGGCGTAGCCTATGGCCTGTGGGGGTTGGTACTGATCAACTCCTTGGTCTTCATTTTCTTTGCCTTCACTTTTTCCAAGCCGCGGACCAAGCGCGACTGGCGCAGCTTCGGCGCCTTTTCTGCCTTCCTGGTGGCGCTGTTCACCGAGATGTACGGCTTCCCGCTGACCATCTACCTGCTGTCCGGCTGGCTGCAGAGCCATTACCCGAACGTCGACTGGTTCTCGCACGATGCCGGTCATCTCCTCGAGATGATGTTCGGCTGGCGGGCGAATCCGCATTTCGGGCCGTTCCATCTGCTGAGCTTCGCCTTCATTATCGGTGGCTTCATGCTGATCTCAGCGGCCTGGCGGGTGCTCTACGCGGCCCAGCATGCTGGTGAGTTGGCCACGACTGGACCCTATGCCCGCTTGCGCCACCCTCAGTATCTGGGCTTCATCCTGGTCATGTTCGGATTCCTGCTGCAGTGGCCAACTCTGCTTACCCTGGCCATGTTCCCGGTGCTGACGTACATGTATGTGCGCCTGGCGAGACAGGAGGAGCGCGAGGCGGAAGCCGAATTCGGCGCTGCCTGGCGAACCTATGCGGCGGCGGTGCCTGGCTTCGTTCCCCGGCTATCCACGTCAGTCGGGTGAGAGGATGGTTGTCATGCGGATTAATCAGCCAACTTGCCAATGACATCGGAGCAAACATGACATTACCCGAGACAGCAACATCCCGGTGGGCGGCTACGGAAGGGCTACCGTTCCCCCTCGGCCCGACCAGGATCGAAGAAGAGGGTGCCTACAATTTCGCGCTTTACTCGAAACATGCAGAGAGCATTACGTTGTTGCTTTACACCGAGAGCGACAGCATCAATCCCGTATTCGAATATCGATTCGATTACCTCAAGAACAAAACGGGCAGGGTTTGGCACTGTCGCATCCCGTTTGCGTCAATGCGGGGCGCATCCTACTACGCGTATAGCGTCGATGGACCCGAGCCCAATGGCCGCTTTGAATGGCACGGGTTCGATCGCGAAAAAATCCTGCTCGACCCCTATGCAAAGTCCGTGTTCTTTCCCCCGGCGTTCGATCGGCTCGCCGCCACCCGGCCCGGTTCGAACGCGGGCAAGGCGCCCCTGGGTGTGCTTGCGGGCGACGGTGAGCACTTCGACTGGCAGGGTGATCATCGCCCTCTGCGGCACGAGGCCGATGCGATCATCTACGAGCTGCACGTAGGGGGATTTACCAAAAACCCCAACTCCGGAGTCAAGGACGAAGCGCGTGGAACCTTTGCGGGCTTGGTCGAGAAAATCCCGTATTTGAAGGACCTTGGCGTCACCGTGGTGGAGTTGATGCCGGTGTTCCAATACGATCCTGCCGACGGCAACTACTGGGGCTACATGCCGCTGAACTTCTTTTCCCCCCACCATGGCTATCTCAGCGACCACACGGTCAAGGCGCAACACAACGAGGTGCGCGAAATGATCAAGGCGCTGCACCACGCGGATATCGAGGTGGTCCTCGACGTTGTCTACAATCACACGGGCGAAGGCGATCACATGGGCCCGGTCTATAGCTACAAGGGAATTGATAACAGCACCTACTATTTGATGGCGAACCGGCCGGGCGCGCCCTACGAAAATTTCTCCGGCACCGGCAATACGCTCAATTGTGCGGACCGCTCCGTCCGCAAGATGATCATGGACAGCGTCCGCCATTGGGCGTGCGAAATGCACGTGGACGGATTTCGCTTCGACCTCGCCTCTCTCTTTACCCGAAAAGCAGACGGCTCGGTCAACACGAACGACGTGCCGCTGCTCAGCGACATGGCCTCCGACCCGGATCTGGCGCACCTACGTCTGATTGCCGAGCCCTGGGACGCCGCTGGGGTATATCAACTGGGCTGGGCGTTTCCGGGGATCATGGCGTGCCAGTGGAATGGCAGATACCGGGACGATCTCCGACGCTTCATAAAGGGAGATCCGGGCATGGTGCCGGCCCTGATGCGCCGCCTGTACGGCAGCGACGATCTGTTCCCCGACGATCGGATGAATGCCTATCATCCACATCAGAGCATCAATTACATCGCCTCCCACGACGGCTTCACCCTCTACGATCTGATGGCCTATAACCAGAAACGGAACTGGGCGAACGGCCACGACAACACGGACGGCATGGCGGAAAATCACAGTTGGAACTGCGGCTGGGAAGGGGACGAGGGCACACCGCCAGAGGTCATGAAACTGCGCAAGCAACAGATCAAGAATTTCTGTTGCCTGCTATTCCTGTCGAACGGCACGCCCATGTTCCGTGCCGGCGACGAGTTCATGCACACCCAGGCCGGGAACAATAATCCTTACAATCAGGACAACGAAGTGGGTTGGATTGATTGGAGCCGACTGCAGGCTAATCCGGATATCTTCCGTTTCTTCAAGTTGATGATCGCATTTCGCAAGGCGCACCCGTCACTGGCGAGGAACCGATTCTGGCGTGAGGATGTCCGTTGGCACGGGGTGGGCCACGATACCGATCTTGCCTATGATTCCCACAGCCTCGCCTATGCTCTGCACGGTGGATCGCACCAGGACCTCGACATCTACGTGATGATCAATGCCTATTGGGAGGACCTGACGTTTCAGATACAGGAGGGCGCAGCGAACGCGTGGCGGCGAGTGGTCGATACCAGCCTCGAAAGCCCGCTCGACTTTCTCGAACCCGGCAACGAAAGCCCCTTACAGTCATTACATTATCGCGTGCCGGGCAGAGCGGTCGTCGTGCTGGTCCGCGACAAGGAAGGGCGTTGATCGCAATGAAAGTAAATCCTTTGGGAGGGAAACCTGCCCCGCCGGCAATGTTGGCCAATATCCCTAAACTGGTGACGGCTTACTATACCGACATGCCTGACTTCTCGATGCCCACACAGCGGGTCGCGTTCGGCACTTCGGGACATCGCGGCTCCTCGTTCGAAAAGACCTTCAACGAAGGGCATGTGCTCGCCATCGCCCAGGCCATCTGCCAGTACCGCAAGCAGCAGGGTACTGATGGCCCACTGTTTCTGGGCATCGACACGCACGCGCTGTCTGTGCCTGCCTTTGCCAGTACGCTCGAAGTGCTGGCGGCCAACGGCGTGGACGTCATGATTGCGGACAAGGACGAATATACGCCCACCCCGGTGATTTCTCACGCCATACTCGCTTACAACCACGATCGCGATACCGGGCTGGCGGACGGCATTGTCGTCACGCCGTCGCACAATCCGCCCGAGAGCGGTGGATTCAAGTACAACCCGCCCAACGGCGGGCCGGCAGATACCGGCGTCACCGGCTGGATCGAAGCCAGGGCCAACGCCTTTCTGAAAGACGGCCTTCAGGGCGTGAAAAGGATGCCTTTCGAAAAGGCGCTGCGCGCCGCCACGACGCATCGGCACGACTACCTCAACGCTTACGTGAGCGATCTCGGCAAGGTGATCGACATGGAGGCGATTCGCGGCGCCAATATCGGCATGGGCGTCGATCCGCTCGGCGGCGCCGGCGTCCACTACTGGGCCGCGATTGCCGAGCGCTACGGTTTGAATCTCACGGTGGTGAACGACGTCGTCGATCCGACCTTCCGTTTCATGCCTGTCGATTGGGATGGCCGTATTCGCATGGACCCGTCCTCGACCTATGCCATGCAGAATTTGATCGGCCTGCGGGATCGCTTCGACATTGCCTTCGCCTGCGACACCGACCATGACCGGCATGGGATCGTCACCCGGGGCACGGGCTTGCTTCCACCTAATCACTATCTTTCCGTCGCCGTCCAGTACCTGTTCCAGCATCGACCGAATTGGAGCAAGGACGCGGCGGTGGGCAAGACGGTCGTCAGCAGCCAGATGATCGACCGCGTGGCGGCGAAGCTGGGCCGAAAATTGTACGAGGCGCCGGTCGGCTTCAAGTGGTTCGTCGACGGCCTGCTCGACGGTTCGCTTGGCTTTGGCGGTGAAGAGAGCGCTGGCGCAGCCTTCCTGCGTCTTGACGGCAGCGTTTGGACGACGGACAAGGACGGCATCGTCCCGGCTCTGCTCGCTGCAGAAATCACCGCTCGGATGGGCCGCGATCCCGGCGAACTCTACCGCGAGCTAACGCGCGAGTTTGGCGAGCCTGTCTACGACCGGGTCGAGGCACCCGCCACTCCGACGCAAAAAGAGATGCTGTCAAAAGTCTCGCCGCAGCAGGTGCAGGTCATGGAACTGGGCGGCGAGCAAATCGAGCGCGTGCTCGACCACGCGCCGGGTAATGACGCGCCGATCGGCGGCATCAAGGTGATTACCGCCAGCGCCTGGTTCGCCGCACGACCATCCGGCACCGAGGACATTTACAAGATTTACGCGGAGAGCTTTCGCGGAGCAGAGCATCTACGACGCATCCTGGACGAGGCGCAAGCAATCGTTGATGACACTCTTGCGTTAAAGAACCTGCCAGACAATGGGTGAGGGAAGCCATGTTTGAGCCGAAGAACATCAAGCTTATCGTCGACGAGGAGGCAACAAATTCAGGGCGTATTACCGTGCAGTTCTTGTTCAATTCTCTGGAAAGGAGCATCACCATGCAAACTGAACTTTTGAAAGTAACGGGAATGACTTGCGGCGGCTGCACCAGCAATGTAACAAAGGTGCTGAAGGCAATCAACGGAGTCGGCGACGTAGAAGTGTCGCTCGCCGCCGGCGAAGCCACCGTGCAATTCGATGAACGGCTGACCTCGCTTGAGCAACTGAAAGCAGCCGTGAAGGGCGCGGGCTATAGTGTGGATGCCCAAGGCACTGCTCAGAAACCTCAAGGCAAAGGCGGCTGCTGCGGCTGACTCCCGTCGACAAGGTCCAGGAACGAAATCGTATGGATGAAAGAATAGCAGCAGAACTGCAGCACACCCACTTTGAGGTGCTCTGGTATGATGAGGCTGCACAACAGGGGTTACAGAGTTTCCTTTACGGCGCTTATATGGGGCCTGTCTACGGGCCCACTCACAAATTTCTGCATCGCAGGTGGGTGAGACGGTAGCTGTGGATCAGAAAGTCGACTCTTCATTTCTATACAGACGTGAGACAAAAAAGGCTCAAATACATGCCCTTCTGATCTGATCCTGAAAGTCCATCCGATGGAATCAATCCAGTGTGGCGCCTATACCGCAAACTGGATCGGTCAATACCGATCCGGCCTTCACGAGTGTGTCATAGCGATAGTTTGGCATGGCAGCTCACTCCTCAATGATGGTTGGCGTCGCTCTCATCACGTGCGGTCAGGATTTGGTATTGCTCGGGTGTTAATTCCGGCAAACGTCGCAAAAAGGCCACCATATTCCAGATGCGCTCATCGTCATGGGTCGGCCCCCAGGCCGGCATGCCCGATGCCTTGATGCCGTGTTTGATGATCCAGAAACGGTGCCGGGCTTCAGCTTCGGAATCGCCAGGACGGGCCTCGGTCAGATTGGGCGGTTTGGGATACAGGCCAATGCTCATATCGCTTTCGCGTTTGCCGGGTTTCAGGTGGCAAGCCGCGCACATATCGTTGTAGTCGGCACCGCCGGCGAGCAGGCGCGCAGGCTCGTTCAGGGAAGGCACTTCAATATCCTTGGCCGCCCGAGCGATCGAACGCTCGCGCAGGGTTTCCAACACCCAAGAAGTCATGCGGTTGTGTGGTACATCCGCACCCATGGGATAAAGCCCAGAGTATATAAACGCCACCGCTCCCGCCAGCGCCACTAACCCAGCCACACCCAGGATTTTGATTGTTTTCATGGTTCCCTCCATTCATGAGCAACGCACCCGTCGGGTAAAGGATGGAGGCGCCGTGGTTACGCTTTGTGTTGGTGTTTGCGTTATTTCTTTTTCCCGTCTTGGTCATCGTGCTGCTGGTGCGCCGAGTGATCGTCGCCTTCGGGCGCCTGATCCCCATGCATTCCCTTCATGCACTTCTGCATCATCGCCTGCATGACCGGATCCTTCATGTCCATTTTTGAATGGTCCATGTTCTTCATGGCGGCACAGTCCGGCTTCTGCCCTTCCTTCATGTGCTCTGCCGGATCGTGGGCACAGGCTGAAAATGCCAGCAGCAGTGGGGGGACACTTAGCCACATCAGATGCTTGTGTTGTTTCATGGTTAATGGCTCTTCAGTTGAAAAATACTTGGTCATCAGCGCTGGGCGCGCACTCGGGGCAGGCAGCGCGTTTCGCGGTTCGGGTCCGGAGCTTTCGCACGATGGACCCTCTGCAGACGATCATCGATCTCGTGGCCGGCAAGCTCACTCACTTGACCGCGCCTCCTTGTCAGATACAACCGCCCACACCAGCAGCATCACCGTTAATCTCTTTCCATACAACAAGAGCATGAACCCTGGAAACTGTTGGGTTCGCAGCAGGGTCTGTGTTTGTCCGCTACCACCACAGCCTCAGGCCGGCAACGAAGCGGCGCTCGCTGACGGGCTCGTCCTCGGCACGCCTGAGGTCAGCCGTGCCCGCGAAGGACCGCTCCCAGACGTAACCGACGTAGGGCGCGAACTTGCGGTGTACTTCGTAGCGCAGGCGCAGGCCGCCTTCCAGGTTGCCGAGACCGGCGTCCAGCCCGCGCTGGTCTTCGGACCTGCTGTAGACGTTGGCTTCGATGTTGGGCGCCAGGATCAGGCGGTTGGTGAAGCGCAGGTCATAGGATGCCTTGAACCGCGCCGACAGCCGCCCGTCTTCACCAAGGTAACCGGTGGCCTCGACGTCG
>PKDC01000022.1 GCA_002862435.1 Pseudomonadota bacterium
TGGCAAATGCTTCCTCGATCTTTTCGCTGTCTTCAGGGTGCAGGCCGGCATAAAAGTCAGCCAGAGAAACCGGAGCGTCGGCGGAGATGCCGAACATCGCCTTGGTACGTGCCGGCCAGATGAGCACATCATGGACCAGATCCACGTCCCAGAAGCCGATTCCAGAGGCTTCGGTCGCCAAGCGCAGACGCTCTTCACTTTCGGCCAAAGCACTCTTTGTCGCGCGGCGCTCGCTTAGATCGAGCATGGCGCCGATCATGCGCAAGGCCGCGCCGCCGGGACCGCGTAATACGGTGCCCCGATCCAAGATGTCAGCGTAGGTACCGTCGGCGCGGGCGAAGCGATATTCAGCCGACCACGCTTCGCCCCCCTGCTCGATCACCGCATGGATGCTGTCATCGATGCGCTGGCGATCCTGGGGATGGATGTGCTCTAGCCACCATTGAGCCGAACTCTCGTTGATCGGGTGGCCAAAGAGCGTGGTAATGGCCTCGTTCCAGATCACATGGCCATCAGCCATCTGCCAATCCCAGATGGCATCGTTGGTCGCACGAGCTGCCAGTCGATAACGCTCTTGAGTTTCCCGGTGCTGAGCCTCGGCAGTTTTCCGATCCGTGATATCCAGCGAAGCCCCGATCAGACCAACGACCTGACCTTGAGCATCCAGCAGCGGTGCTTTGGTCGAAAGCCAGAACGCACGACGACCATCGGGGAAGCTAACTTCTTCCTCCAATTGCTCGGCCAGGCCGGTGGACATGATCCGCTCATCGGCTCCCATGACGGTAGCGGCTTGCTCGGGATCTTCCAATAACTCGGCATCGGTTTTTCCGATGTACTCGCCAGGTGGTTTGCCAATCAGTTCGGTGGTGCCGCGATTACCTATAAGCAAGCGCCCTTGTCGATCCTTGGCATACACCACGCCGGGTACCGCTTCGACGAAGGTGTTCAGTAGACTCTCGGCGTGATCGCGCTCCTGCTGAAACCGCCGCTTTTCATCGATATCGATCAAGATCCCGGGAAAGCTGCTGGCTTTGCCTTGGCTATCAAGATTGATCCAACCCACCGCTTCCACCCAACGCCAATGGCCATTGGCGGTTTTGATGCGGTACTGGTGGCTGTAGCGACCACCGACTTGCATTGCCAGTGCAATGGCCGATTTCAACGCGTCCTGGTCATCCGGATGTACCGCCGCAATCAGATCGCTTAAGTTCACTGTCCCCTGCGGCGGTTCGTGGGGTAGACCGAAAGCTAGTGCCAAGGCCGCATCGACTGTCACTTGATCGGTCTTGACGTCCCATTGCCACGTCCCTAACACCGCGCCAGCCGCCAAGGCCATTTTGCCGCGCTCGTTTTCCATGCGGTCTGCGGCCGCATCCATCGCAGAGGCTGAGGTCATCATCTAAGTTTGATCCACGAAAGTTACGTTCACACGCGTTCTTCCGAGGCTGTAAGCCTGGAGACCGATATCGCGTTGACGGACCTAGTCTATCCGAGGACGACCGCAGACGATCGGCCACAGGCGGCGCCCGGGCCTAGCATCCTGAGAGTGGTCCACGGAGCCTAGAGCAAAGCATGAAGATGGTCAGACAACCGCAATGCCATGGCCACCAGCGTGAAGGTAGGAAAGGCCCAGCCACCTGTGGGAAACACCGAGCTGCCGGCGATATGCACGTTGTCTAATCCGTAGACGCGTGCCTGCACGTCGACTACCCCTTCGTTGGGGGAGCGGGCCATGCGGGTGGTCCCCATATGATGCGCGGTCCCGTAAAGGGCGGCCGGTTCGCTCCTTGCTTCCGACAGCCACGGCGCGATCTGGAACTGGCCTTCACTGGCCTTAGCGAGTGCATCGCCAAAGAGGGTGGCTGCGCAGCGATACGTGTGCCAATCCAGCGGCGTCAGGCGCCAGTCCAGCTCCACGCGCCGCTGCCCCATCGCATCCAGCTCCTGGCTTAAGCGCACGCGGCTATCCGGGTTGGGCGCTTGCTCGAAGTATCCGACGACATCCACGCGCTCGGTCGCCACCGGATAGCGGCCATGACGCTTGCGTTGCCACGCGCGCATCACATGGGTGGGATGCCGTGCCACAGTGGCAAGCGCGTTGACTTGCGCACGCAGCGACAGGGAGGGACGTGTGTCAGACACGGTTGGCTGCGCCGATGCTAATGGTCCGTGGATGGCCATCGATTCATCGTGGGAGGGTGCGCGCAAGGCACGCCGGAAGTTGCGCAACGCCTGCAAACCCGCAGGCACCGGCCCTTCCACGGCAAACGGCCGTACGCGCGCATTGAGTAGGCGATACGACCTCAAGGCGCGTTCTGACAAGCAGAGTTCGGGAAAGCACGGCCTTGCACCCTTGCCGCCCGTTCGATCATAGGGCCGCGTTATCGACTCGGGACTTGGTGTGTGCAAAACGCCCCACCGGCACGAGGGATGCTCCATGAAGTAGCGGCCGACCAGATCCCTCTCATTACCTAAGCCGTGGGGTGCCACCGTGTTGGACAACAGCAGCAAGCGCGCGTTTTCAACTCCTCCCCCAGCCAACACGAAATACTTGGCGGCCACTGTGCACGTCTGGCCCGAGGGCACGCGCACCGTGAGCGTATCTACGTGATCCGCGGCGGAGCTGGCATCCAAACACAGCGCGTGGGTATGCAGCAGCACCTGGAGATTGGAGGCCCGCGCTAGTTGGCCACCAAACACTTCACCGAAGTACGTCGGACTGCGTACAAAATGAAGGTGCTGCAGATCTCCATTACCCAAGCTGGCGCAGGCCAAATCCTCGCCCGAGGCGAAGGAGCCCTCGCGCAAGTGGTGGGGATCGATGCCAAAGACTTCGCACGCTTGCAAATAATGCGGACGTAGCTGATCAAAACTTAATGGCCAGCCGCTATGCGGCACCCAGTCCCGGGTTGCGAAATCTGCTCCGCCCATCGGTATACAACCCCCGCCCCACACATGGCTGGTGCCCCCCAAGGCGCTCACGCGGCTTCGCAGCAGGTCCACACCGGCTTGGCCTATCGATATGTCCTCGCGCTCGGCCTGGCCGGTGAACTCAGGACGAGACCCACCGGCTTCGACCAGGCATACACGAACATGAGTACCGAGCCATCGACGCGCCATGCTGATCCCAGCAGGTCCGGCCCCTACGATGCACACGTCGGCCTCGATGTTCGTGGGCACCGTCCCCGTCCGGGCATCCAAGATCATGCGTATCGTTCCGATCGCAGTGAGCCGGCAACGCAGTAGCACGTAGAAGCAGGGATCCCCGCCATAGCGCCCTCAGGAAAGGTCACCTATTTCTTCACTGACGTGTGCGACAGACCTGAACGGCCAGCAGTGCCCGCCGTACTCAGGTAGGCCGTTTTTGCCCCCACCGCAGCAGGGCGCGTGGACGCACCGTAAGTGAAGTCCACATCCAATCTTCGCGCCAGTGCGGCTAACCGCCTGACGATGCCCGATCGTGCTCCCATGGGCGCCTTGGCATAGACCGATTGCCATAACGCGGAAACGAACGCAGTCGGATCGCCGATATCGGCGCCTCCGCGAACCAGATTTTCCGCATCTGCCAAGCGGTCTTCGATTTGCTGGGCACTCATCATGGCTGCGCACGCTATGCCCGCAGACGTGAATGCGTTGTATGGGCGCCGCGTAGCACCCCCAGGTGAGTCCGTCACAGCTGCTGCATCAAGGCAACTGCTCAAACCAAAAAGCGTAAGGCGTATTCTTGACGAGATAGCGGTTGTAGTCCTTGGCCACGTCGGTCCACCAGACGGGCCCCCGCTCCCCCAGCGCCACCTTGGCCGCTTGCACGCCGGCCCGAGCGCTCGCCAATGCGGAGGAATCACCGCTGCGCTGAGCGGCCTTGACAGCGCGGCGCGCCTGCATCAATGCATCGGTCAGTCGCTGTCGCACTGGCATTGCCAGCACCGGTTTCGTTGCGCGCCAGAGTCGCTGGCCAATGATGATGTATCGCCCGTCAGGGGTGTGAAGTGGATGGGATGGGGCTGGATGATTCACCGTCGCGATTTCCAGAACATATCGACTGCCACAGCCTATCTCGGCGCCCCATGCGCAGCTCGTTAACAAGCCGCTCGCTAAGGTTCTGGCTACTGCAGGAGGAGCCGGATGCCGCGACTTCAACATACCGATTGGCCTGAGCGGCTATGGATCGTCCGTCATGGACAAAGCGCGGGCAACGTGGCACGCGATGCGGCCGAGCTCAGCGGTGCCAGCCTCATCGATCTTGAGCATCGTGATGCCGACACGCCGTTATCTGCGCTGGGTGAACGCCAGGCACAAGCGCTTGCCGATTGGTTTAACACGCTCAATCTTAGCCAACGCCCCACCCACTTCATGAGCTCGCCCTTCGTTCGGGCGCGTCAGACGTGCGAGGCGGTAGCTCAAGCGCTGAAGGCAGACGTGGACGATATCCATGTCGATGAGCGACTGCGGGAAAAAGAGTTCGGGATCTTGGATCGATATACGGTCCAAGGCATCCGGCAGCAGTTCCCAGCCTTGGCTGAACAACGTGCCTTGGTGGGCAAGTTCTATTTTCGGCCCCCGGGTGGCGAAAGTTGGTGCGATGTCATCCTGCGCCTGCGTAGCGTGGTGGAGGTGTTGCGCCGGGATCACGTGGGCGAGCGGGTGGTGATCGTCGCTCACCAAGTGATCGTGAATTGCTTTCGCTATCTGCTTGAGTGCCTGGATGAGAAAGCCATTCTGGACATCGACAAACTGGCGGACGTACCGAACTGCTCTGTCACCGAGTACGGGTTTGGCTCTGACGATGAGCAACGTTTCGGGCTGATTCGGGCCAACTACGTTCCGGATCAGTTGGCGGCCACCGCTGAGGTCACCGTGGCTGCCGACACACCGGCAGGACCCAAATGAGCGCAGGCATCGCCACTGAGACCGATCAGGCGTTGCTCCAGACGTGGCCCCTACCCTCTCCTGAAGGCAGTCAAAGCAAAGAGGACCGCGGTCGCGTGCTGGTTATTGCCGGATCCCTGCACGTGCCCGGCGCTGCGTTGCTGTCGGGTGAGGCCGCCTTGCGTGCCGGCGCCGGCAAGTTGGCCGTTGGCGTGCCCCAAGACATCGCATTGCCGGTAGGGCTGGCGCTGCCAGAAGCAAAAGTACTGCCGCTTCCTAAAACGGCGGCTGGCTCCAGCACCAGCAGCAGCGCGCTGGAGCACACGGCGGCGCGAGCCGATGGGGTCCTGCTGGGTCCCGGCATGGAGGACACGCAGTCACTGCGCTCGATGGTGAAGCGACTGAGCCCGATCCTGGACTGCCCGTTGGTCGCTGATGCCGGCGCAATCGCCGGCTTCCATCAGCCGCATGCCCTGCGCCACTGTCCTATCCTGACCCCGCATGCCGGGGAGATGGCTTCCTTGCTCGATGTCGACATTGAGCAGGTCCATACTCGCGGCGCCGAGATCGCACTCCAAGTCGCTGCAAACCTCAATGTGCTGGTAGTGCTCAAGGGGCCCGTCACGTGGATTGCGGCCGCTGACGGTCGCTTGTGGGTGCACCGGGGAGGTTGCACGGGGCTGGGAACCTCGGGCTCGGGGGATGTACTGGCCGGCCTGATCGTTGGATTGATTGCTCGAGGTGCCTCGGTCGAACAAGCCAGTGCCTGGGGCGTGTGGCTTCATGGACGAGCTGGTGAGCTCCTGAGTTCTGAAATCGGTAGCGTGGGGTTCCTGGCGCGTGAATTGGCCGCATGGGTTCCCAAGCTGTTGGACGAAGTCGCAGGTGCCGACGCTCATTGAGCCCGCTGTCTTCACGATGTGTTGACAGCCCCTTCGGCATTTTCACCAAACTGAATAGTGAAGGTGAGCTATGCCAAGTTCCGGGGTCGTTTTGTTGGTGGAAGACAATCGCGCACTGGTCCAAACCGTGGGCGGCTACCTCGAGTCGCGGTCCTTTGACGTGGATTACGCCATGGACGGATTGGAGGGTTACCGCCTGGCCAGTGAGAACCGGTACGACGCCATCGTGCTGGACGGTAACTTGCCGCGGATGGATGGCCTGGAAGTGGTCAAACGCCTGCGAGAAATCGATCGCATGGGCACCCCCATCATCATGGTGACCGCTCGGGACACGTTGGAAGACAAGATTGCAGGGCTGGAACAAGGGGTCGACGACTACCTGACCAAGCCATTCTCCGCCCAGGAGTTGGAGGCGCGATTAAAGGCCGTGATCCGGCGCAACCGCAAGGAACTGTGCGGCCAGGTGCTGCAGGTGGCGGACCTGACCCTGGATCCGATGAGTCAACAGGTGCGCCGCGCGGGCAAACCGATCGCCATCGCGTCTGTAGGCATGAAGCTGTTGCAGATCCTGATGCGCGAATCACCGCGTGTGGTCAGCCGGCGAGAAATCGAACGCGAGATCTGGGGGGATGAGCTGCCCGATTCGGATGTGCTTCGCAGCCATCTCTACAACCTGCGCCGTGCCATCGACCGGGACTTCAGTCCGGCGCTGTTGCAAACGGTCAAGCAGGCTGGCTACCGACTGGCGGATCTGGACGGTCCTGATCAAGACAATGACGAGGTATCTGAAGCCAGGACTGCCACCAGCGCATAGTCGGGCTCCATTCTCCCACTCGCTTCCGCCAGGCGGCCTCAGTACGCCGGTCGCCCCTTAAGTTGACCCCCCGATATTCGGGCCTGGGCTCGCGGAACAAATCTTGCATCGCAGAAGCGACGCCAGCGCCTCGTGCCCCGATGACACCAGACAGGGGCTCCCTTTTTTTTTGGGTATCCGGATTTTAGTGTGGGACGACAGCTAAAGCACTTGCTTGTCTGACTGTTCTTGCTTGTAGGTTTCTAGTTTCGCAGGCTCGTCCGTTTCAAGCCTTCAGTGTGGGTTTTTCCTGCTGGCGCATGTCGGTGCAAGGAAGCAATCAGTGGGCAGGTCACCTTGCCTTGGCTCGACCTGCATGCCTTGACCAATTGGGATAGCGCCAACTCCATGCGCTGGAGATCGGCCAGCCGCAGGCGCACATCCGCCAGCCGCGCTGCCGCGAGGTCGGCGGACTCGTGGCAATGGGTGCCGTCCTCCAGCTTGAGCAATTGCGCAACCTCGTCCAGATTGAAGCCCAAGCGCTGAGCGGACTTCACGAACTTCACCCGGTCCACGTCCGTCGGCCCATAGCGGCGGATGCCGCCGATGGGCCGATCCGGCTCCAGCAGCAAGCCCTTGCGCTGATAGAACCGGATGGTCTCCACGTTGACCCCGGCTGCTTTGGCGAAGGCCCCGATGGTCAGGGTTTCCGGGATGTTCATCATGGCGCTTGACTCCGTACTTGGCTACGGAAGTAACGTTAGCGCATCACGCAAAGTCCCGGAAGGAGACCCTCATGGCAAAACCTAGCAACGGCCGCGGTGCACTGGCTGCCGGCGGCTTGGCCGCCATCCTTGCCTCGACCTGCTGCCTCGGCCCGCTGGTGCTGATCACGCTAGGCTTCTCTGGCGCCTGGATCGGCAACCTAACCGCGCTCGAACCGTATCGGCCGATCTTCATCGGCGCCGCGCTCGTCGCGCTGTTCTTCGCCTGGCGCCGCATCTTCCGGCCCGCCCGCGCCTGTGCACCGGACGACGTGTGTGCCGTGCCCCAGGTGCGAACAGCCTACAAGGTGATTTTCTGGATCGTGTCCGCCCTGGTACTGATCGCCCTCGCGTTCCCCTACGTCATGCCCCTGTTCTACTGAAGGAGACTGTCATGAAGAAATTTGTCGCACTGTTCGCTTTGACTGTAGCCCTGAGCGCTCCAGCTTGGGCCGCCACCAAAACCGTCACGCTGTCGGTACCGGGCATGACCTGCGCCACCTGTCCGATCACGGTCAAGAAGGCGTTGTCCAAGGTCGAAGGCGTCGTTGAAGCCAAGGTGACCTGGGAGCCCAAGGAAGCGGTGGTGACTTACGACGACACCAAGACGACGCCAGCCGCCTTGACCAAAGCCACCGAGAACGCAGGCTACCCTTCCACGGTCAAGAAGTGATCGTCCCATGACCGAGGCGATCACACTGCACGTCGATGGCATGACCTGCGGGGCGTGCTCCGAGCACGTCCGGCAAGCTTTGGAGAAGGTGCCCGGTGTGCGTTCGGCAGCGGTGTCCTATCCGCAACGGCGGGCTGAAATCACGGCTGATGCGGGCGCCGATTTGGAGATGGCACCGCTGGTCGCCGCCGTGTCTGCACTCGGTTACCGGGCGCAGGCTGCCGACATGCCGAGCAAGCCTGCGGACCTGTTGAACAAGACGCTGGGCGGGTTAAACGGCGAGCCGAAGCGCGGAGATGCAGAGCCGGCATTGCACGTCGCTGTGATTGGCAGTGGCGGCGCGGCGATGGCGGCGGCGCTGAAAGCCGTCGAGCAAGGAGCGCGCGTCACCTTGATCGAGCGAGGCACCCTCGGCGGTACCTGCGTCAATGTCGGCTGCGTACCGTCCAAGATCATGATCCGTGCCGCGCATATCGCCCATGTACGGCGCGAGAGTCCGTTCGACGACGGCATTGCGGCCGCTTCGCCGGCGATCCTGCGCGAGCGTTTGCTGGCGCAGCAGCAGGAGCGCGTCGACGAACTGCGTCACGCCAAGTACGAAGGTATTCTGGCCAGCACTCCCGCCATCACCGTGCTACGCGGCGACGCCCGCTTCCTGGACGACCGCCATCTGAACGTGCAACTGGCAGAAGGCGGCGAATGCGCAGTCGCCTTCGACCGCTGCCTGATCGCCACCGGCGCCAGCCCGGCGATTCCGCCGATCCCCGGCTTGCAGGGCACCCCCTACTGGACCTCCACCGAGGCGCTGGTCAGCGACCGTATTCCCGAGCGGCTGGCGGTGATCGGTTCGTCGGTGGTGGCGGTCGAACTCGCGCAGGCCTTTGCCCGACTCGGCAGCAAGGTGACTCTCCTGGCGCGCAACACGCTGTTCTTCCGCGAAGATCCCACTATAGGTGAAGCCGTCACGGCCGCGTTCCGCAACGAAGGCATCGAAGTGCTGGAGCACACGCAGGCCAGTGAGGTGGCCTTTGCAAGCGGAGCATTCGTGCTCACGACCGGGCGCGGCGAACTGCGCGCTGACCGACTGCTGGTCGCCACCGGCCGCACACCGAACACCCGCGCCTTGGATCTCGACGCGGCAGGTGTCGCGGTCAACGCGCAGGGCGCCATCATCATCGACAATGGGATGCGCACCGGCACACCGCACATCTACGCCGCGGGCGACTGCACCGACCAGCCGCAGTTCGTCTACGTCGCAGCGGCGGCCGGTACCCGCGCCGCGGTCAACATGACCGGCGGCGACACGGCGCTGGACCTGACGGCGATGCCGGCGGTCGTGTTCACCGATCCCCAGGTCGCCACCGTGGGCTATAGCGAAGCCGAAGCACACCATGCCGGCATCGAGACCGACAGCCGCACGCTGACACTCGACAACGTGCCCCGGGCGCTCGTCAACTTCGACACACGTGGCTTCATCAAGCTGGTCGCGGAAGCCGGCACTGGCCGGTTGCTCGGTGTGCAGGCGGTGACCCCCGAGGCGGGCGAACTGATTCAGACGGCCGCGCTCGCCATCCGGGCACGGATGACGGTGCAGGAGCTGGCCGACCAGTTGTTCCCTTACCTGACCATGGTCGAGGGACTGAAGCTCGCAGCGCAGACTTTCACCAAGGATGTGAAGCAACTGTCCTGCTGCGCGGGGTAGTGCTGTGCTGAGCGTTCAGGCCCAAATGCTCAGCTTCATCCGTTGAGCCAAACACCCAGGTTGAAGCTTCGGGGCTTGTGCGATGGGTCAAGGTTTACTCGAAATACCCCTCTTCGAGCAGCCGCACCAACGTCGGAATGTAAGGTCCATATTCGACCACGCGTCTGACCTGCTTCTTGCGGATCGATGCCATCGTCATTCGCTGGAACTCGAAGTTCGTTGATACCTGGTCATCATCGACATCTACGGTCTCGACTACGGCCCCGTCCTTGCGCGCCTTCTCGTTGTAGAGCATCCGCGCCCGAATCACCTCGAAGCTGTAGCCCCTGCCCATGCGGTTCATGTCTTTGGCCAGTCGGTTGACGGATTCAGTATAGGCATTGGTAATGGGTTGTTCGAAGTAAGAGAAGATTTCGTCGTGCCAGTTGTGCACGGCGGTGGTCAGATCCTTGAACGTGGCCGCCAGCTCCGGTGGAATGTTGCCTAACCACGTCGCGCATGCCGCTTCAGCCTCCGGACGGCTCTTGTGATCCCAGATCGACAAGAAGCCTTCCTTGAGGGCGTGCGCCTCCCCGAGCTGGGGAAACTGGCGGAACCATTCCAGGGCCCGTGTCATGTCTGCGCCCTTCAGATCGTGCTGCCGCTTGAGCAACAGGAAGCGCTCATCCTTGAGCTTGAGGCGCTGCCGAGCCGGCAGATCCTTGCGAATGCGCTTGCGCAGCTTCTCCAGCGCGTCATTGGCCATCCGCTGGATATGGAAACGATCGACCACAATCCGCGCCTGCGGCAGCGTGGCACGCACCACCTGCTTGTAAACGTGGTACATGTCCATCGCCACCCACTCGATGGTGTCCTTGTCCCGCAGGTTGCGGAAATAGGGCAACAGGTCGGCCTTGGCCCGGCTCGGCCGGAGGTCGAATACCGTCTTGCGTTCGATGTTGGTGATCATCGCCCGGTACTGGCCGATGATCTTGAGCTCGTCGATCCCCAGGATGCGGGGCGTCCGGAACCGGACCTTGGCCTCGAACTCCTCGATGAAGTCGTCAAAGACGTGGCGGACCGTCTTCTCGTCCAAGTCCACTTCGCGCGCCAGCGCCGCGAAGGTCTTGGTGAAGCTCTCTTTACGGATATAACGCACCAGGCGGGCCGTGGCTTGACGCTTGCTGTCGAGATCGGCGACAGGCTCGAAGAGCGTCTTATTGCACGAGATGCAGCGATATCGCCTGCGCTGGATGAACACCACGACCGGCTTGCCGTGCGTCGGCGTATCCTGAAACGACTGCTCTTGTGAGCCGTGACCGTGCAAACGTCCGACCTTGCACAGCGGGCAGGTTGCCACTGGCGCAACGCCTTCAGCCTTGACGACATAGCGCTCGTCATCGCCTACGACTTCAAGTGTATTGAGGCTACGCAACTGCAGAAAATCGGTCACTCAACACCTGGGCGAGCCCACACTGAAATCCGGTTTCTAGCTTAGCATGCTCGTTCTCGGTTCCAACACTAGAATCCGTCTTTTGAAATGAGAGCTACAACAGCCATAAACCCTGAAACCCACACCAGATTCCGGATACCCTTTTTTTTACAGCAGAACGCCGCTGATTAGCGGCGCTGATCCTGTCACGTCCTCCAGGCAAGTGCCTCCGATACGCATATCGGTCTTGTCGTGGCCGGTATGAAGGAGGGGCCGGAATTGTGGATCGGATCGCCAATGGGCACCAGCATGAAAGCGGATCATTCGCACCGGTGCATTAGCCGCTGGACTTCTTGCGCGCAGGCGCTTTCTTTGCCGCCTTGGTGGGTTTGCGAGTCTTCTTTTCCTTGGCCGCCGGCGTCTTGCCCACCGCCTTCGCAGGCGTACGCTTTTTGGTATCCAGGCTCTGCTGCAGCAAGGACATGAAGTCCACCACATTGGTCGCCGCATCCTCGCGATGCTCGGGCTCTTCAAACTTCGTTGTCGCCCCTGCCGATTTGATCCGCTTTTTGATGATGGCCGATAGGCGCTCCCGGAACTCGTCGTGATAGTCACCCGGGGTCCACTGAGCGGTCATGGAGTTGATCAACTGTTCGGCCATTTCCAGTTCTTTTGGCGCCACACGAAAATCGGCAGGCGAGCCGGTAGGTAGCTTGTACTCATCAAAATCGACAAGTTCCTGTGGGTAACGCAGCAGGATCAGCACCAGTGCTTCGGCATCGGGCATCACCGCGCAGATGTACTCCCGGGTCCGAATGACCACGCGAGCGATACCCACCTTGCCGGTGTTCTTCAGCGTTTCCCGCAAGAGTACATACCCTTTCTCCGCCTTCTTGCCCGGCACCAGAATGTAAGGCTTCTCAAAGAACCGCAGGTTGATGCTTGAGGCATCGACGAAGGCTTCAACGTCCACCGATTCGTGGGTCTCCGGTGCGGCCGCGGCAATATCTTCCTTGTCGATGACCACATAGCTACCCTTGTCGTATTCGAAGGCCTTGATGATGTCCTTCCACGGCACTTCCTCACCGGTGTCGGCATTGACCCGCTCAAAGCGAATCGGCTTCTTGTCCCGCGAGTCGAGCATGCGAAAGCTCAGGTCGGTGCGTCGCTCGCCGGACATCAGCGATACCGGAACGTTGAGCAGGCCAAAGGAGAGGGAGCCTGTCCAGATGGGACGTGCCATGAGCGCACCGCAAAATTTGGGAGTCCGGTGCATCTAAGAAGTGTGGCTGTGAAGGTAGCGTCAGCACCCACACGTGCGCCGGTTCACTGCGTTTACACAAGCAAGGATTAAGGTGGGGAAATCAAGGCACTGTCCGACTGCCATGCCCTCCTCGTCTACTGCAAGCCGACCTTCTGCCCCGTCTGGACTTCCGGCCGACTTCTGGTGGGTGGATAACCCCGGTAAGAGCACACTGCTCTTCGCGTCGGTGCCCATTGTCCAGATCGAGGCCTCGGGCACGCAATGGGAGGCGCGCATTGCGCTTCCAGCCGCGTATGTCGTTCCGCAGCACACCATCTACTCCTCCCTCGATGAAGCAAAACGCTGGGCCGATAGCTGGGTGCGTCAACGCTTGGCGCTGATAGCGCGCATCATCGCCCGCATGCACGTTGCCAACCAAGATCGCATTACCCCTGCCACAAACTGATCAGGTACGCACATGGCCGCTCTTGGACCGCCGATCGCCTATCAACCCGCCATGGAACAGCGCCCAGAAGATGAGGCGCAGGCCATTGCCGCGTTGAAGGAGACGTTCTTGGGCATGGCCCAGACGGTCGCCCAACAGGAAGGCACCGCGCACCGTGCTGTGCATGCCAAAGGCCAAGCGTTGCTCAGGGCTGCCTTTCGAGTCCACGCAGATCTGCCTGAGGAACTGGCGCAAGGCATCTTTGCTCATCCCGGTCTGTACCAGGCCATCGTACGGTTTTCCTCGCCCCCGGCCGAACAGCTGCCCGATACGGTGTCCACGCCGCGCGCGTTGGCTATCAAGGTGCTTGACGTGGCGGGCCAGCGCCTGCCAGAAAGCCTGCCAGGGAGTTCCCAGGATTTTCTGATGGTCAATGGACCGACTTTTTCCGCCCCTAGCCCGGCCAAATTTCTCGGGGCGGTGAAGCTGTTGGCGTCCACCACCGAGAAGATGCCGCGTACCAAAGAAGTCATCTCTACGACCCTTCGCGGAACAGAAGCAGCCCTGGAATGGCTGGGCGTGGAAAGCGGCAAGCTCAAAGGACTGGGGGGTGAGCCCCAGCATCATCCATTGGGGGAGACCTATTTCTCACAGGTTCCTTTCCTCTATGGCCGATACATCGCGAAGTTCTCGCTGGCTCCGCGAGCGGCAGCCTTGCAGCAGCTGCGCGATTCACCCATTGAGGGCACCAACGATGCACAGCGCACCGCGATCGACGAGGTGGTCAGCGCCGGGATATACGATCTGCTGTGGGATTTCCGGGTACAGCTATGCCGGGATGTGGACCGCATGCCGATTGAGGATGCGGCCGCGGTTTGGTCTGAGCAAGACAGTCCTTGGCAGACGGTGGCCAGCCTGATCGTTCCGCCGCAGCCTGCCTGGTCGCCCGAGGCGGAGGAACAGGAACGTCGTTTGGCCTTCAGTCCCTGGAATGCGGTAACGGAGCATCGACCGCTCGGTGGCGTGAACCGGGCAAGGCGCGAGGTGATGGCCAGTTCGCGTGAATTTCGCAGTACCTTCAACCGCTGCCCGATCTCCGAGCCTACCTCACTGCAGGCTGGAACGCGACCTCAGGAGAGCTGATGACTTCTTGCCTGCATTGCATGGGCTTGTAGCCAGATCCACGCACGCTCGATGATGGGACGCACCTGCGGCCAAAGCAAGGTCGAATCTCCGCCCAACTCATCCCACAGGACTTCCATCTCCGCATCATCGCGTGGAAGCGTGTAGCTACCGAGTGCCACTAACGCCAACGCATATGCAGGACAAACATCTTGCCATAGGAGCTCGAGTTGCCCTGCATGCGCGTGGGCAAAATTGTCATAGCCCTCCGGGATCGGCGTCATGCCCGGGTAATGCATGCACTGGGCGACGCCTGACTTGGGCAAGAGCACCGAGAGAAACTCGGTATAGCGCTCGGTATCGAAGCGTCCCATTCCTGGCATCCTCGTCGACTGCGATCAGTGGAAACGCTGGGCGGTCAAGACCGCGTCAAAATGTAATGTGAGAGACCGCGCCAACGCAATCTCTCGCACCATCGGCGTGAGAGACGGCGCGATACAACGTGTTGATTATGCGAGGTCACCGCTTTGCATGATGGCACCTACGCGCCTAGCGCGGTACGCTCTAGTGAATGGGTGCAAAGCGCCTTTACGCGACTATGGGTGTGGTTGCAGATACGCCGACTATCGTCTGCGGGTTAGGGGAATCGTCGGCAGTGGGACGGCGATGGACGCACTTCGATGTGGGGAAGAGGAAGAGACTATGGGATGGAGGAAGGACTTGGCACCATTGACGGGCGCCCGGTGGCCTATTCGCTGCGGGCATGTGTTTGACCCGGTTGAGCTCTCTCGTTTGAGAGACGGCGCCATCTGGCCCTCGGAGATGAATGAGCGTTGGGCCGTTTGGCTGGAGGGCAGCGTGCTGCGTTGCTGGCGCACGGACTCGGGCGCTTGCGTCTATGAGTCTGTCCTGAGCGTGTCCGAGGACGGCAGCGCGCAGGCGGTGGTGCTGGATGTCCTGGATGACCCAGAGCGGTATTCGCGCGCAAGTTCGGATGAGCGGGAGTTGGAACGCTTCGAGGGCGTCTTAGCTCAAGCCAAATGCCGACGTGATTGGCCGTGAGGCTTAGACCACATACCGCAAGGTTCTCCCGCTCTTTAAGGCGCGTGCAGGTTCTATCATCGTCGCAGCGTTGATGCCTGGATTCACTTACGCGCAAAGACAGATAACCCAGACTTGCTGCCGGTTACCCGACTATCCGCCGGGGCCGCCCATCACGGGCAAGATGATGCCATTGATGTAGGAGGCGGTGATGGGTGATGCCAGGAACACGTAAGCCGGGGACACTTCTTCCGGCTGGGCGGGGCGACCCATGTCACTGTCCTGCCCAAAGGTGGCGACATCTTTTGCCGTTTTATCGGCAGGATTGAGCGGCGTCCATACTGGACCAGGCGCCACCGCGTTGACGCGGATACCGCGCGGCAGAAGATTGCTAGCCAGGGACTTGGTGAAGGCGTGGATAGCGCCTTTGGTAGCCGAATAGTCCAACAGGTGCTTACTGCCCAACAGTCCGGTTTCGGATCCCGAGTTGATGATGCTGCCGCCCTGCTTCATGTGCGGCAATGCAGCGCGTGCCATGTTGAAGTACCCGCCGATGTTGGTCTCCAGTGTTTCGGCAAGTTGTCCCGGCGAAATATCCTCCAGCCGTAACGCGTGCTGCTGGAATGCCGAGTTGTTCACCAGTATGTCGAGCCTGCCAAAGGATTTGACCATCGCTGCGACGGCCTCCTCGCAGAATTTCGGATCTCTTACATCGCCGGGAACAAGCACGCAGCGCTGCCCCTGGGCTTGCACGTGCTCGGCCGTGACTTCGGCATCTTCGTGTTCGCTCAGGTAGACAATCGCTACGTCGGCTCCCTCGCGCGCGAACAAGATCGCCACAGCCCGCCCGATGCCTGAGTCACCTCCCGTGATCAATGCCGACAATCCTTGGAGCTTGCCACTGCCAATGTAGTCAGGGGCCAGGAATTTAGGCTGCAGCTGCAGGTCAGACTCCATGCCCGGCTTGTCCAGATGCTGCCGGGTCATTGGCGGCTTGGGCTGCTTACGGGTGCCAGCCTGAACCGCCTTCTTTTTCGCCTTGGGGGCTTTGGCGGCTTTGGCTAACGCCTCGGCTTGGATGGCGCGCTGCCGTTCAACCGTGGCTTTGGCCCCTTTGCGTGCTCGAGTCGAGGACTTGATGGGTGACATAGCGGTTCCTTCTGAAAACCTGCACACAGGCTATGTCGGAAATCGTTACGAAACCGGCAACGAATCACGCCACCAAGCTTCACGGCCATTCGACGTTCGCAAGGTCAGCATGAGCTCACACGGTCGGGACGTGAGGTTCAGATCGCTGTTTACCACCTCGTTCGTATGATCTTTTTTAGGAGAACTGCCGATGAAACGCTCGATGACACTCGCGGCCCTCAGCGCACTCATGCTGTCCCTGCCTGCCTTGGGTATGGCAGGTGAGCAAAAGGACAACAAGCCGAAAACGCAGGCGGCGCAGCATGAGTCTCA
>PKDC01000030.1 GCA_002862435.1 Pseudomonadota bacterium
CGTCCAGTCGCCCGAGGCCGTGCCGCTGACCACGGCGCCGGCCACGTCGGGGATGTCGATGCCGTTGGCCGTGAGGTTGTCCGGGCCGATCAGCACCTTGAACGGGTACGGGTCGTTGACGGTTCCATCGATCGGCACGCGCCCGATCAGCGCCGTCATGGCGACCGACCCCATGAGCGTCGAGTTCGACGGCACGGTGTAGACAGCCTTCGTGGATGCGCCCACCGCGCGGCTACCGACGTCGGCGACGGATTCCACTGCGGCCGACAGGCTCTTCTGGGCCGGCCCGAAGCTCAGGGGAAAGCTCGGCTCCTTGCTGCCGTTCTTGGTGTCGACCTTGGCATCGTCGGGCTCGACCCACTGCGTGCCACTGGTGCCGCGGTTGAAGCGCTTGCCGTCACCCTCTTCCAGCCCCAGCCCGACGGGCAGGTCGGACGGGCCACCCTTGCCGGCAAGGCCGTCCAGTTGCCGCTGCAGATCCTGCAGCAGCCCCTGGGTCTGCTGCCTGTCGCTGGCCACCTGGGTGCGCTCCTGCTCCAGGCGGTTCCGTTCGCCTTCCAGCGCGCTCTGGATGCGTTGGTCGATCGCGCTTTCCCGTGCACGCAGGCGCTCGTTCTCGGCCTTGTGCTGCTTGTTGTCGCCGAGCGCGCTCTGCAGCTCGGTGCGCAACTGCTTCACCTGAGCCACCAGCGTGGCGACGGTATCGCGCGGCGTGTCGCCGGCGATGCCCAGAGCCTTCATCTCCTCGGGCGTGAGCGTACTGGCCGCGCCCTTGGAGGCGGGCTGGCCGCCGGGAGCGCCGGAGAACAGCTTGATGCCGACGAACACCAGCAGCAGCGCCATCGGGATCAGCAGCCACTTGAGCAGCGGATTACTCTTCATCGCGCGCTCCTCCGGTCGAGCCGGCCGCGGCGGCCGGCGGCAAGTTCACGTTGGCGTCGATCGGGCTCAGCGCCGGTAGCAGCGACTCGGCCAGGCCGTGGCCGCGCGTGACCAGGTAGAGCACCGTGGTGTCGGACGGGGTGCCGGCCGGGCCCAGGTTCGGATGCTGGAAGGTCGCCGCCACGAAGTTCCCCTGCAGGGCGCGCGGGTCGAGGTCGAGCCAGCGTGCCGAGGTATTGGTGAGTCGCACGGCCGTCACCCACTGGTCTTCCAGGCGCCACGCGGCCAGTGCCCGCGCATGCACCGGCAGCGTCGGCAGCAAGGTGTCCAGCGCGAGGTCGCGGCGCAGGTTTACGCGCCCGATGCCGGCGACCGGCTCGACGGTGCGCAGCGGCGCGTACAGGTTCTGCGCGGCATAGCGCGTCAGCACGACCGGTACCGGCGTTTCGCGCCGGGGAACGGATTTGTCTGCGGGCGCATCGGCCTGCTCGTCCGCGCCGCTTGCTGTACCGCCGCCGTAGCGCTTCGCGGGGGCTTCCGCCTCCACGATGCGCACCGGCTCCAGCGGCGCCTGACCGTCCTTCGCCGGCTCGGCGGCGATGTCGAGCAGGATCAGCGCGCCGGATTCCACGTCCTGCAGTTGCAGCCGCGTGGGCGGAATCGGCTCGCTCGCCCGCAGGTAGATCGCGCCGCCCGCACTCTGCACGCGCAGGTGGTCGCCGACGCTGGCCGGCACGCCGACGCGCACATTGCGGTCGATGAAGACCAGGCGCTCCTGGCCGACCACCAGCGGCACCGGCAGGGGCAGGCGCTCCCAGCGCAGGATTTCCACGGCCTGGCTGGCCGGCACGAAACCGAGGATCAGCAGGACGCCGGCCAGGGCCGACAAGGCAACGGGCTTCATGGGGAGTCTCCCTGCAGATGGCCGGAGGCGTTGGCGGGCGCGCCGGCCTGGGTCGGCGTCGGCGGCGTTTCGATGCGCTGGGGCGCGCTGGCGTAGCAGTCCAGCGCCAGGCCAAAGGGGTTGCGCTCGGGGTCGATGTCCAGCCGGACGACCTTGATGGGGTAGCGCACCAGGGCGCGCTTGACCTGCTCGGAGCCGTAGTACTCGTCCGCGCTCACGTCGAGCGTGACGATCCAATCGCGGTCGGAGACCCCCTTGACGCGCGTGGCCGGATCGTCGCCGTAGCCGCGGCCGGGAATCTCGTAGATGCCGCGCACGCGCTGACGCAGCTCGCCACTGGCGCGCCGGTACTCGTAGTCCTGTTGCAGGAAGGCCCGGCAGCTCGGCGTGAAGTAGGCCGACAGCGCGCGCAGGTTGCGCGGGTAGTCTTCTTCGCCGTTCGTGGGCCAGCGCTGTACCTGCTGCCAGATGTAGAAGGAGAAGGCATACACGCTCTCGGGCGGCACGTCCCACCACTTGCGCGTGCTGCCCGAGCGCAGGTCCGGCGGCACATGGATGGTCAGACTCTTCGGCGCACTCCACCAACCGAAGCCGAGCAGCAGCGCCACCACGAACAACGCGCCGGCCCCCAGACGCAACGTCTTCACGTGCGCCTGCAGGTGCGCAACCTCGTTCCTGAAACGGCTCATGGCGTCCCTCGATCGGCGTTGCGCCGGGTCGCCCAGTAGCCCGCGCGGGTGATGAGGCGCTGCCCGCCCAGGAGCGCTGCCAGCGCCGGGTGCCGCAGGGCCAGCCGCCACTGGAGCTGCCGGTACAGCCAGGTGTCGGGCCGGCCACGCTTCTGTGCGCGCAGGAAGCCACCGCCGACGAAGACGCCCAGCGCGATGCCGGCGACGATCAGCGTGGGCACCATGGCGATGCTGTGCGTGAGCCAGGCCAGCGGCAGGCCGAGCGCGAACCCGGCGGCGGCCGACAGGCCGGCGCAGATCCACAACTCGTCGGCGGTCAGCCCGCGCACGACCACCGGCTGGCGGTTAAGCCGGTGCGGCAGGAAGGTCACCAGCATGTCGCGCGGGGTCTCCGGAGGTACGGCCATCGCTTGCCGCCCTCACAGCACGCCGGTGGCCTTGGTGAGCAGCCAGATGCCGACCACCAGCAGGATCGCGCCCACGGCGACCGTCAGGCCGAACTGGCCCCAGGTGGCGCGGCCGGTGTGGATCTCCGAATAGCGCGTGTAGGCGTGATAGCAGACACCGACGAACATCGAGGCGACCACGAGCAGCGCGATCAGCAGCACGATGTCGTAGCCGTAGTTCTGCAAGGTCTGCAGGATGCCGCTGCCCTGGCCGCGCGATGGGTCTTCCATGGTCGGCAGGCCCTGCGCGAAGGCCGACAGCGGCAGGCCTGCGAGCGCCAGCGGCAGCAGCGGTGCGGCGATGCGGGACGAAATGCGATGGGGTGTCGGTGGCATGTTCATGGCGTATGGCCTTTCGTGACGGTCAGGAGAGGAGGAAGAAGGTCAGCACCAGGTACATCGCCACGAAGCGCACGACGACGGCGAGGAACTGACGTTCAGTGATGCGGTGCTCGGCCCAGCCGACGTAGGCGGTGCGCATGGCCCACACGCCCCACAGCAGCAACACGGCGAACACGAAGCCCAGCACCACGGCAGAGACGGCCGAAGGTGCAAAGCCGCCGTTGGCCTGGAAGGCGGCGACCTGATCGGCGGAGGGCGTCATGGCGACGGCTCCTCGTCGTCGGCGCGGTTGCGGCGGACGTAATCGCCGGCCAGCGGGACGGGATCGCGCGGCTGGGCGCGCTGGGGCACGAGGTAGTCCTGCAGGCCGGCGCGAACGCGCTTCAGGTCGGCACGCAGTCGGGCGTAGTCGAAGTGATAGCGGGCGCGTTCCTGCGGAGCGGTATTGGCGGCGTGCTCGGTGAGGCGGTCGATCAGGTCGAGTTGGCGGGTGAGGGCCGCCAGTTGCTCGTGTTCAGCGGTGGCATCGCCGGCCGATGCGGGCGATGCGCCGGCCAGCGCGATGGTCAGCGCCAAGGCCAGGGCCGGCACACGGCGGCAGGGGGGCGTCGGGTTGCCAAGGGGTGTCATCACGCCGTTCCACAGTCGTCTGGATGGCGGGATGCTGCGGCGTGAAGCTTGGGTGTGCCGCAAAGAATCGGAACGGGCGGTGCACCGGATTTGCCTCCATGATTGGCGTAGCGCCGTTTCCGGACAAGGGCCGGGAGTCCAGGACCTGGCTGCTAGAGCAAGACGGGCCGGTCACTGATGTGGAAACCCTGCTGGCGCGGTGCGCCTACTTCTCTCCGCTGGCCGACGTCGTCACTGCGGTGGCGGCTTGACGCGACGTGACGCTCGCCCCCGTGGTGGGGCTATCCCCTCACGAACTGGATGACCTCGCGCTGGCGAGCTGCGCATTTAGCTGTTCAGCATTGCACTGGTTTGCTCTACACTTGCCAGGATTGTCACCAACGCCTGTGCCACCCTCACTGGGTGAGGAAGCAATGAAAGACGAGCCCGGACAGATATTGACCCTCGATGAAGTGGCTGCCTACCTCAAAGTGGGCAAGCGCACGGTCTATCGCTTGGCAGCAGCCAAGGAGATTCCGGCCTTTAAGGTGGGCGGGATATGGCGCTTTCGCAAGGCCGATCTGGAACGGTGGATCGCCAGTCGGACGGGCAAGGCTGCATTCGATGGTGAACGTGGAGGGGAAAAGTGACCAGCACTACTTCCGCCCCTTCAAAGCAGGGGCAACCCGCAAAAAGAAAACGTAAAGGATGACAGGGGCATGTCCAACCCGTTCTTCGATCAGCCAATCCTGAACTCGCCCTACGCGCGTCCTACGCGTCATTGGGAGTTGGACGGCAGCGGCCAGCCTACGCAGATCATCAAGGAATCGCGCCGTCAGCCGTCTTGCCCTGAAGCTTGCCACGGGCGAGGGCAAGACCACGGTCATGGTCAGGCTCAAGCGCGACGGGCATGGGGTGGAGCCGGTGGCGCTGGCGACCAGTTTCAAGATTTTGATCGACTGAAGGTTCGGACGTGAACAACAACAAAGAAGCCGAACGGGCGGAACTGCACAAAACCATCTGGCGCATCGCCAACGACCTGCGCGGCAGCGTGGACGGCTGGGACTTCAAGAGCTACGTGCTCGGCATGCTGTTCTACCGCTTCGTCTCGGAGAACCTCACCGCCTACCTGAACGACGAAGCCCATCGCGCCGGCGAAAAGGCTTTCGACTACGCCGCGCTTTCCGATGCCGATGCCGAACAGGGCCGCGCCGAAACGGTCAAGGAAAAGGGCTTCTACATCCTGCCCTCGCACCTGTTCGTCAACGTGCGCGAGCGGGCGCGGCACGACGCCAACCTCAACGAGACCCTGTCCCGCGTGTTCAAGGACATCGAAGGCTCGGCCATCGGCGCGGATAGCGAGGACGACTTCAAGGGTCTGTTCGACGACCTCGATGTCAACAGCGGCAAGCTCGGCCCCACCGTCGCCAAGCGCAATGAAAAACTGGTCAAGCTGCTCGACGCTATCGGCGACCTGCCGCTGAGCCACAACGGCAACACCATCGACCTGTTCGGCGACGCCTACGAATACCTGATGCAGATGTATGCCTCGACCGCTGGCAAGTCCGGCGGCGAGTTCTACACCCCGCAAGAAGTCTCCGAACTGCTGGCACGCATCGCGGTCAGCGGCAAGACTGAAGTCAACAAGGTGTACGACCCGGCCTGCGGCTCCGGCTCGCTGCTGCTCAAGTTCGCCAAGGTGCTGGGCCACGACAAGGTGCGACAGGGCTTCTACGGGCAGGAAATCAACCTGACCACCTACAACCTGTGCCGCATCAACATGTTCCTGCACGACGTGAACTACGAGAAGTTCGACATCGCGCACGGCGACACGCTCACCGACCCGGCGCACTGGGACGACGAGCCGTTCGAGGCCATCGTTTCCAATCCGCCGTATTCCATCAAATGGGCGGGCGATAGCAACCCGCTGCTGATCAACGACCCGCGCTTCGCGCCTGCGGGCGTGCTGGCGCCCAAGAGCAAGGCCGACCTCGCCTTCACGATGCACATCCTGAGCTGGCTGGCGACCAGCGGCACGGCGGCCATCGTCGAATTTCCCGGCGTGCTGTATCGCGGCGGCGCGGAGCAAAAGATCCGCCAGTACCTGATCGACAACAACTACGTCGATACCGTCATCCAGTTGCCGCCCGACCTGTTCTTCGGCACCACGATCGCCACCTGCATCATCGTGCTGAAAAAATCCAAACGCGACAACGCGACCTTGTTCATCGATGCGTCTGCCGAATTCGTGCGCAACGGCAACAAGAACAAGCTGACCGAGGCGAACCAGCAGAAGGTGCTCGACGCCTTCACGGGTCGGAAGGATGTGACGTACTTCGCCAAGCTGGTCGAGAACGCCGACATCGTAGCGAATGACTACAACATCTCGGTTTCGTCGTACATCGAACAGCCCAACAACGATGAAGCCGTGGACATCAAGGCGCTCAACGCAAAGATCGCTCGCATCGTGGCGAAGCAAGCCGAACTGCGGACGCAGATCGATGCCATCGTTGCCGAACTGGAAGGAGAAGATACGTGAGCCGCATTGACTCCCTCATTTCCGATAAATGCGCTGATGGCGTTGAGTTCAAGGCCATTGAAAGCTTCGTCTTGCGGCCCACGAATATTCGATGGACGGACCAAGGCGAGACCGAATATCAATACATTGACCTGACCTCGGTTGACCGGGCGACGCACGCGATCATTGAAACGTCCGCCATTACCAGCGAAAACGCACCGAGCCGTGCGCAGCAAATTGTCCGCGAAGGCGATGTGATCTTCGGAACCACGCGCCCGATGCTGAAACGGTATGCCGTCATCCCACGCGAATACGACGGCCAGATTTGCAGCACAGGATTTTGTGTCCTCCGGCCTGACAACAACATCGTACTCACCAATTTCCTGTTCCATCTGCTCGGAACCGATGATTTCTACACCTACGTCGAAGCCAATGAGCGCGGCGCGAGCTATCCCGCCATCCCAGACAACGTGGTGAAGAAGTTTCGAGTTCCCGTTCCGGCGCTCGAAGTCCAGCGCGAAATCGTGAAAGTGCTTGACACTTTCACCAAGCTGGAGGCGGAGCTGGAGGCGGAGCTGGAGGCGGAGCTGGAGGCGCGTCGGCGGCAGTACAAGTACTACCGCGACGCGCTCTTGACGTTCGGCGAACGCACGGACGCTGACGCAAGCAAGCAAGCAAGCAAGCAAGCAAGCAAGCAAGCAAGGCTAATGGCAATGGGTGAAATCGGCAAATTCATTCGCGGCCGTCGCTTCACCAAGGACGACATCGTCGAGCACGGCATTCCGAGCATCCATTACGGCGAGATCTACACGCATTACGGTGTGGCCACGGCGTCGACCGTCTCGCATGTCCGTGCGGACATGGCGCAGCAACTGCGGTATGCGCAACCGAACGACGTGGTGATCGCCGCAGTAGGCGAGACGGTCGAGGATGTCGCCAAGGCCGTGGCGTGGCTTGGCGACGAAGACGTTGCGATTCACGATGACTGCTTTCTTTTCAGGCACTCGATGAACCCGAAGTTCGTGTCTTACTGTCTTCAGACCGAGGCCTTTCACGCACAGAAGAACAAATATGTCGCCCGCGCCAAGGTGAAGCGCCTGTCCGGCGAGAGCCTTGCGAAGATTCGTATTCCTGTGCCACCGCTTGAAGAACAGGAGCGCGTTGTCTCCATCCTCGACAAGTTCGACGCACTGGTGAACGACCTCTCCTCCGGCCTGCCCGCCGAGATCAAGGCGCGCCGCCAGCAATACGAGCACTACCGCGACCGCCTGCTCACCTTCCGGGAGGCCGCGTGAGCGAAGACCTCAAGCCCTCCCGCTACGAACCGATTGCGCTTTCCAACGAAAGCACCGTCGTCGCGGAATTCGTGCGCCCGGACGAGGTACGCGAGGAACGCTACCAGTCCGAGGCGGAGCTTGAGCACGACCTCATCGAGCGCTTGCAGGTACAGGCCTACGAATACCTGCGCATCGGCAGCGAGGCCGACCTGATCGCCAACCTGCGCCGCCAGTTGGAGGCGCTGAACAAGATCACGCTCAGTGACAAGGAATGGCAGCAGTTCTTCGGCGAGAAGATCGCCGGGGCCAACGACGGCATCGTCGAGAAGACCGCCCGCATCCAGGAAGACCACGTTCAGGTCTTGAAGCGCGACGACGGCAGCACCAAGAACATCTACCTGATCGACAAGCAGAGCATCCACAACAACCGCCTGCAGGTCATCAACCAGTACGAGATCGAAGGCAAGCGCGCCAACCGCTATGACGTGACGGTGCTGGTCAACGGCCTGCCGATGGTGCACATCGAGCTGAAGCGGCGGGGCGTGGACATCCGCGAGGCGTTCAACCAGATCGACCGCTACAAGCGCGACAGCTTCTGGGCCGGTTCCGGCCTGTTCGAGTACGTGCAGTTGTTCGTCATCAGCAACGGCACGCTGACCAAGTACTACAGCAACACCGTGCGCGACGGCCACCTCGCCGAGCAGCGCAACAAGCGCGACCGCAAGAAAACCTCGAACAGCTTTTCCTTCACCAGTTGGTGGGCCGACGCGAAGAACCAGCCGATCACCGAACTGGCCGATTTCACCAAGACCTTCTTCGCCAAGCACGCGCTGCTGAACATCCTCACCCGGTATTGCGTGTTCGACGTGGATCGCAAGCTGCTGGTGATGCGCCCCTATCAGATCGTCGCGGCGGAACGCATCCTGCAACGCATCGCCACTGCCACCAACCATCGGCAACTGGGAACGGTGGCGGCGGGCGGCTACATCTGGCACACCACGGGCAGCGGCAAGACGCTGACCAGCTTCAAGGCCGCTCAACTGGCGCGTGGGCTGCCGGAAATCGACAAGGTGCTGTTCGTGGTGGACCGCAAGGATCTGGACTACCAGACCATGCGCGAGTACGAACGCTTCGAGAAAGGTGCGGCCAACTCCAACACCTCGACGGCGGTGCTGCAAAAGCAACTGGAGGATGCGAACGCACGCATCATCATCACTACCATCCAGAAGCTCAGCCGCTTCGTTGCCAAGAACAAGAAGCACCCGGTGTACGACGCGCACGTCGTGGTGATCTTCGACGAATGCCACCGCAGCCAGTTCGGCGACATGCACGCGGAGATCACCCGCGTCTTCAACCGCTACCACCTGTTCGGCTTCACCGGCACGCCGATCTTCGCCGACAACGCAGGCTCGGGCGGCAACCCGCGCTTGCGCACCACCGAGCAGGCCTTCGGCGACAAGCTGCACACCTACACCATCGTCGATGCGATCAACGACAAGAACGTGCTGCCGTTCCGCATCGACTACATCAACACCATCAAGACCGCGCCGAACGTGCGCGACAAGCAGGTGTCGGCCATCGACACGGAGCGGGCGCTGCTCGCGCCGGAACGCATCACGCAGATCGCGGGCTACATCCGCGAGCACTTCGACCAGAAGACCAAGCGCAGCGCCAGCTATCGGCACGGCGGCAAGCGGCTCAACGGCTTCAACTCGCTGTTCGCCACGGCCTCCATCGACGCGGCCAAACGCTACTACACGGAGTTCACCAGCCAGCAAAAGGACATCCCGCCCGCACAGCGGCTGAAGATCGGCCTGATCTACAGCTTCGCCGCCAACGAGGACGTCGATGGCCTGCTGGAAGAGGAGGAATTCGAGACCGAAGGGCTGGACCAAGGCTCGCGCGACTTCCTCGATGCGGCCATCAAGGACTACAACGGCCTGTTCGCCACCAACTTCGACACCTCCGCCGACAAGTTCCAGAACTACTACAAGGATTTGTCGCAGCGGCTGAAGAACCGCGAGCTTGACCTCGTGATCGTGGTCAACATGTTCCTGACCGGCTTCGACGCCACCACGCTGAACACGCTGTGGGTGGACAAGAACCTGCGCGCGCACGGGCTGATCCAGGCGTATTCGCGCACCAACCGTATCCTCAATTCGGTCAAGACCTACGGCAACATCGTTTCCTTCCGCGATCTGGAACAGGCCACCAACGACGCGTTGGCGCTGTTCGGAAACAAGGACGCCAAAGGCATCGTGCTGCTCAAGCCCTACGCGGACTACTACGCCGAGTACCAGAAGAAGGTCGCCGAACTGGTGGCGCTGTTTCCACTGGGCAAGGCCATCACCGGCGAGGCTGCGCAGAAGGCGTTCATCAAGCTGTTCGGCTCGATCCTGCGGCTGAAGAACATCCTCACGGCCTTCGATGATTTCGCGGGCAATGAAATCCTCAGCGATCGCGATTTTCAGGACTACCAGAGCCTGTACCTGAACCTGTACGCCGAGTTCCGCAGTGCCTCCGACGCCGAGAAGGAAACGATCAACGACGACGTGGTGTTCGAGATCGAGCTGATCAAGCAGGTCGAGATCAACGTCGATTACATCCTGATGCTGGTCGAGCGCTACATCAAGGCCAAGGGCACCGGCAAGGACAAGGAAATCCTCGCGACCATCGAGCGCGCGATCAATTCCAGCCCGTCGCTGCGCAACAAGAAAGACCTCATCGAGCAGTTCGTGGATTCCGTTTCGCCGAAGGCCCGGGTTGATGCGGAATGGCAGGCGTTCGTTGCCAGGAAAAAGGCCGAAGAACTTGACCAGATCATTGCCGATGAGGGCTTGAAGGCAGACGAGACGAAAGCGTTCGTGGACAACGCCTTCCGCGACGGCGCGATTCCGACCACAGGCACGGCCATCACGAAGATTCTGCCGCCAGTCTCGCGGTTCTCGAAGAACAACAACCATTCGGCGAAGAAGCAGACGGTGCTGGACAAGCTCGCGGCGTTCTTCGAGCGGTATTTCGGATTGGGGTGAAGCTATGGCTGACGATGCACTCGCACAGACCGATGCAGATGCCTTGCTGCGCATGGAGAAGGTTCCTGCGTCGGCGGACACCTTTCACTTCCCCGACTTGGGCGGGCGGATCGAGTTGCCACTGGTGTCGCGTGACGAGCGCGAGCAGTTCTCGCTGGACATCAATCGCAAGCGCATCTCCCTGACCACGGGCTATCAAGCCCGTGGTCGGAAGGTTGTCGTTCTTGCGCGCCTCGATTTCGCTGCGCCGCATCGCAATCCGGATGGCAGTGAGGTTGGCGTGCCGCATTTGCATCTGTACCGCGAAGGCTACGGCGACAAGTGGGCGGTCGAGGTTCCCGACGGCATCTTGAGCAACCCGGCCGATGCGTGGCAGGTACTGCACGATTTCATGCGCTACTGCGGCGTGGTCGAGCAACCCAATATCGTGCGGGGACTATTCTCATGAGCACGACCGATGACCTGATCAACCGCTACTACGACTGGCTCAAGGCCAAAACCAACTGGCGCGAGATCAATGACTGGGTGGAAATCACCACGCCGTATCTGGATCGCCACAACGATTGCATCCAGATTTACCTCAAGCGGCAGGACAGCGAATGGGTGCTAACCGACGATGGCTACACGCTGGCCGATCTGGCGCAGTCCGGGTGCGAAATCGACACGCCGCGCCGCAAGGCGCTGCTGGCTACCACGCTCAACGGCTTCGGCGTTCAGCAGACTTTCGATGCCTTGGAGGTCAAGGCCACGGAGGAAAACTTTCCGCTGCGCAAGCACAGCTTGTTGCAGGCCATCCTCGCGGTCAATGATCTGTTCTACGTCGCACGCGCCAATGTCGAGAGCTTCTTCTTCGAGGACGTGGCCTTGTGGCTCGACGATGCCGACGTGCGCTACACCTCGCGCGTGAACTTCGTTGGGCGCAGCCACTACAACCATCAGTTCGATTTCGTGGTGCCGAAGTCCAAGCGTGCACCGGAGCGTATTCTTCGCGTGATCAACAATCCCAACAAGGACACTGCTCAAAACACTGCTTTCGCGTGGCTGGACACCAAAGAAGTGCGACCTTCTGATTCTCAAGCGTTTGCCATCTTGAATGACCGTGACCGCCAGATCGGTGATGCCGTGCAGGATGCCTTGCGCAGCTATGACATCACGCCGATTGCGTGGAGCAAGCGCGAGGATTTCAGGGAACGCTTGGCGGCATGAGCGTAACGGGCCAAAGATGAACGATGCCGATCTCCAATTATCGACGCCGACGAGTTGGCGACGCTGCGTGCCGCGCGCGGGAGTTTCTGCACGTTTCCGGCGTGGCTCCGGCTTCGGAGTTCTTGGCGGACTTGACCGGTTGACGGCAAACGGAGATGCGCGATGGCCTTGGGGCAGATGGAGAAAATCCTGTTACTGGCGAATTCGGGGGCAACATGGTCGAGCTAGGAAATGAAGGAGCGCCGAAGTGCATGTTGCCCGCCTGAAAATCTCCGGCTTCCGAGGCGTGCGTTCGGCGGACATCGTATTGGGCCGCCATGCCGTACTGGTGGGGCCAAATAATAGCGGCAAGACCACCGTGATCGAGGCGCTGGCGTTGCTGTTCGGGCGCGATCGTCTGGTGCGCCGCCTGACCGAGCATGACTTTCATTGCAGCGAGCCCGACGAAACCGCCCGCATACTGTGCATCGCCACGGTCACGGGCTTTACGCCCAACGACCCGCACCACCATTCGTCTTGGTTCAGCCCCGAACGCGGCGTCGAGAAATGGTTCGACCCGAAAGCCAAGACACTGAGCGCCGCGCCGGACGCGCAGCATACCGATCTGGCAGTGCAGATCGGTTTTGCTGCACGCTTCGACCTGGACGAACTGGAAGCCGAAACGCTCCGTTTCTTCGTGGATGACGAGGCCACACTGGGCGATCCGTTCGCGGAAGACGCGCACCTGCGCACGATCCACACCAAGGTGCTCCAGGAGTTGGGCTTCTTTCTGGTCCCGGCCTCGCGCACATGGGACCGCTGGATTTCCTTTTCCTCGGAGTTGTTTCGCCGCGTCGTGGCGACGCGTGGGGACATGCCCGCGCAGGCAGTGCGCGCCGAGCGCCGGAGACTCTGGAGCCCGCCGGACGGTGCGCGGCTCGAAGACCAGCCGGGGCTTTCCGAGATCGTCGGCGCGGCCAATGATGAGTTGCGAGCGCTCATGGCCAGCGCCCCAAAACTCCAGTTGCGCCTGACCGCGACTGACAGCGACTCAGTCTTGGAAAGCGTGGTGCCGCACTTCGTGCAAGGCACGGGGCCAACCCTTCCCTCGCAGCGGCAGGGCACGGGCCTTGTTTCCCTTCAAAGCCTTCTATTGCTCATGCAGTTCGGCAAGGCGCGCGCGGAAACGGGCCAGTCCTTCATGCTGGCCGTCGAGGAGCCGGAATTGCACATCCAGCCCTCGCAGCAAAAGCGGTTGGTCAACCGCCTCAATGCGCTGTGCAACCAGACGATAGTCACGACGCATTCGCCCATCGTGGCCGCAATGTTTCCGGCTCCCGATACGCTCTTTATCGAAACGCGCGAGGGCGCGTTGAGCGCCAAGCCACTGATGGACGCTGTGCCCGCGCAGCCGACTAACCACCAGCAGCACTTGCTCTACGCATGGCGGCAGAAGCTGGTGGCCGCGCTCATGCACGAATGCGTCCTGATCCCCGAAGGGGTTTCGGACGTGGCATGGCTTGAGGCGCTGCAAACCGCTCCTGAGCAGCATCAGGGTTGGGATAACGCGCAAGCGAATACGCCGCTTCTCTCCACTTTCGTTGGCATCGTGCCGACCATCGACGCCAAGATTGCCGACACCTTCGCGCTGGTCAGCGCCGTTCACGCGCGGCCCTGCATCCTTGTGGACGGGGACAATGACGGGCGCGGCTACTTCGATGCGGTGAAGGGCAGCAATCCGCCGCCGCGCTGCGTCGTGTTCTGGCCGCAGGGCTGGGCGATGGAGCATGTGGTTTCGTGGATTGCGGGCGCGGATGAAGCCGCGATGCTGGCCGCGCTCGGAACCGCGCTGGGTGCTCCTTTCGCCGACCTTGGGGCGCTCACCGCACATTTGCTTACCCGGAAATCCTACGCGCCGACCCATGAAAGCGCCGTCGTCACGCTCATGGTGAATGCGGCCTGCCGGGTGCGCGCCGCGCAGTTGCTCGATGCCCTGTGCGACGTGCTGCGCGATCCCGCCAACGCCAATACACCGCTTTTTGCGCGCATCCCGGCGGATTCGACCGCTGCCACGCACGTTTTCCAGTTTGTGCCGCCGCCATGACGTTCGATTTCTTCGAGGGCGCGGCGGGCACCGGCAAGACCCATAACCTCGTGGGCCGAGCAGGAGAACTCGTGCAGGATGGAGCGCTGGGTGAAGGACACAAGCTCCTGGCGCTCACCTTCATGAACGGCGCGCGCCGCCGCCTGGATGCGCGCCTTGGAGAGAATGCGGCTTTCCGCAGGCGCTTTGATTGTCAGACCTTCGATGTGTTCGCTCGGACATTGGCCGCGCGGCGCCGAAGCCTGATTACGCCCGCGATGCAGCAGCAGGCCGATGCTCTGAGCGAATTTGACGGGCCGTGCGCGCTTGCCGCATCGCTCCTTGAAGAAGAAGCCGTCCGCAAATGGGTGGCAAGGAGTTTCCCCCTAATCTTGGTGGATGAAGCGCAAGACCTCGACGAACACCGACTGCGTATTCTTCAAGGACTTTCGCAATCCTGCCGGATTGTGGCGGCAGCGGACGCATTTCAGTGTCTTCATGACGGTCGCGACACCGCGCCGCTGATTGGCTGGCTTGAGGGCGCGGGCCAAACCCACCGTCTCACACAGGTCCAACGCACCAATCAGCAGGGATTGCTGGCCGCTGCACTGGCGGTGCGTGATGGCCAGGACATCAAGGCCGCTCTGACTGCAAACACCTACAACAACAGGACAACATGGAACGGCGCAGGATTCCGGCTTTCCGAAGTGCCTGTAAAGAATAACAATTCTGGGCTACTGGCATGGGCGATTGCCAACGAGATTGCGCAGCGCCAAGGCTCTGTCGTCATACTCACCCCGGATGGGCGCAACACGATTATCCGTGCCGCACTCAATACCGTTCAGACCAAGCAGTACACTCGCAAAAACAGCGGCGCGACCTTCGGGCCGTATCCGCACACATGGGATCGTCACGACAATGAAGAAGCCAGCGCCTTGCTGGCCGATATCGCGTTACCGGAAGCCGCATCATGCGCCGATCTTCGCGCGCTTCTCACGCCCTTGGCAGGACACGCGCCCTTCGTGCAGGCCCTTAGCCGCATCGACCGCTTGCGGCGGGCTCACGGGCAAGCGGCCTTCACCGCCGCGCAAGTCACCGAGTTTGTGCAGGAGGCCGTGCGCAACCGTTCGCGTCTGGGCTTCCGGCAGCACCGTGGCCATCTTGCCATGACGATCCAGCGCGCCAAGAACCGCGAGTTTCCGAACGTAATTGTGCTTTGGCCGCACACGGCCACAGGCAGCGCCGAGCATTTGCGAAGGCTGCTCTACAACGCCATCACACGGGCACAGAGCCATTGCACGGTCATCGTGCTGGGTCAGAATCGTCTGGACGCGCCGCCATTTGCGCCCGTGCCAACGCTAGCATCTCGGCGATAGCGAAGGTGGCGATCGCTCAATCCGATCACGCGAAACTGCGCCCTCTTCTTGAGGACATCGCTCACCTTCTGTCGCCGGGCATGGCTCACCAGACGCGGATGGTCTGATGTCAGCTGGACACCAGTAGAAGGACTTCACAGATACTTCTTGAACGTCGCCGCCGCAATGCACACCGCCACGCCGAGTAATGCCGCGCTGGGCAGAAGGATCAGCAGCGGGTTCACGCTCACCGGCAGTGCCAGGTAAGTCACCCACGGCAGTACGGCCAGCGGGATCAAGCTGGCCCTGGCGCGGTGATAGATGAACCCCGACTCGCGGCCCGCGCCGAAGCGGCGGATGTCCCGGCGCACCAGGCCGTCCACCAGCCCGACGAAGGCGGCCATCAGGAACAGCGGCAGGGTCAGGCACAGCACCAGCAGCCGCACGAGGAAGACCAGCGTCGTGTAGGCCGCCGCGATCAGGTAGCTCTCCACGTTCACGTAGACCAAG
>PKDC01000069.1 GCA_002862435.1 Pseudomonadota bacterium
GTTCGAAGCCGAAGTGTATGTGCTGAGCAAGGAGGAGGGCGGGCGTCACACGCCGTTCTTCAATGGTTATCGGCCGCAGTTTTATTTCCGCACGACGGACGTGACGGGTGCGGTGGAGTTGCCTGAAGGCGTCGAGATGGTGATGCCGGGCGACAACATCAAGGTGGTGGTGCAGTTGATCAATCCGATCGCCATGGAAGAGGGCCTGCGCTTCGCGATTCGCGAAGGCGGCCGTACCGTCGGCGCCGGCGTCGTCTCCAAGGTGCTGAAGTAGTAAGTTGCGTAAACAAGCGATTCGAAGCCGATTTGAGGTTTTGAATCGCCCTTGAGTTGATTTAGGCCAGTAGTTCAATTGGTAGAGCACCGGTCTCCAAAACCGGGGGTTGGGGGTTCGAGTCCCTCCTGGCCTGCCATTTTTGTGTTGATTGTCAAGAGATGGCGGTAATCGAAATATGTCGAGTCATTCGATGAATGTCGAAGATGAATCGCCTAATCGTGCGTTGGAAGCTGCCAAGTGGTTGCTTTCCCTGGCGTTTGTTGGGGTTGGCGTTGCGGCGTTCTATTACTTTCCGCAGTGGTTGTTGATTTTTCGGATTCTGCTGTTTCTGTCTCTCCTCAGCGTCTCGTTTCTGGTCGCTAGTCGCACGCACATTGGGATCTTGGCGGTTGTCTGGGTCAAGGATTCCATCCGTGAAGCCCGCAAGGTGGTCTGGCCCACGCGCGCCGAAACCATGCAAACCACCCTGGTCGTGCTGGGCATGGTGATGCTCATGGGCGTCATGTTGTGGATGGTGGACTGGTTTCTCGGCTTTATTCTGCGTCGCCTCACCGGCATGGGGGCTTGAACATGACCATGCGTTGGTTTGTGGTGCAGGCTTATTCGGGCTTTGAACATCAGGTCAAGCGTTCACTCGAGGAATATATTCGCCGCGCCGGTTTGGAAGAACGGTTCGGTGAGATTTTGGTTCCGACCGAAGAAGTGATTGAGATGCGTGAGGGACAGAAGCGGCGCAGCGAGCGCAAGTTCTTCCCCGGTTATGTCCTGGTCCAGATGGAAATGGCGGACGAAACCTGGCACTTGGTTAAGGAAGTTCCCAAGGTGCTCGGGTTTATTGGCGGCACCAAGGACCGGCCCGCGCCGATCAGCGATCGGGAAGCGCAGACTATTCTGGATCGCATCCGCGAAGGCGTTGAAAAGCCGCGTCCCAAGGTCTTGTTCGCGCCGGGCGAACAGGTGCGCGTGACCGATGGGCCTTTCAATGATTTCAATGGCACGGTCGAAGACGTGAATTACGAGAAGAACCGCTTGCGGGTCAGCGTGACGATTTTTGGTCGCTCCACGCCGGTCGACCTGGAGTTCTCTCAAGTCGAAAAAGTCTGAGCATCCGCTCAGCGAGCAACCGGGGAGCCGCGAGGCGTTTGAACCCGAGAGGTGATCATGGCCAAGAAGATTGATGCGTATATCAAGTTGCAGGTTCCGGCCGGAAAGGCCAATCCGAGCCCGCCCATCGGCCCGGCCCTGGGTCAGCGTGGCGTCAACATCATGGAATTCTGCAAGGCATTCAACGCCCATACCCAGAATGTCGAGCCTGGCTTGCCGTTGCCCGTGGTCATCACGGTGTACTCGGATCGCAGCTTCACTTTCATCACCAAGACCCCTCCCGCCAGTGTGCTGCTGAAGAAGGCGGCTGGCATTGCCAAAGGCAGCCCGATTCCCCATACCAACAAGGTTGGCAAGGTGAACCGGGAGCAGCTGGAGGAAATCGCGCGCACCAAGACCCCGGATTTGACAGCGGCGGATCTGGAAGCGGCGGTACGGACCATTGCGGGCAGCGCTCGCAGCATGGGCCTTGAAGTGGAGGGAGTCTAAGATGGCGAACGTAGGCAAGCGGATGCGAGCGATCCAGGACAAGATCCAGCCTGGAAAGTCCTATCCGATCGATGATGCACTGAGCTTGATCAAGGACTGCGCCAGCGCTAAGTTTCTGGAGTCCGTCGATGTGGCCGTGAATCTGGGCGTTGACCCGCGCAAATCCGATCAGGTGGTGCGCGGCGCGACGGTTCTTCCCAATGGCACCGGCAAGACGGTTCGGGTCGCGGTGTTCGCCCAGGGCGCCAATGCCGAGGCGGCCAAGGAAGCCGGCGCCGATATCGTTGGGTTCGAGGATCTGGCGGAACAGGTCAAGGCGGGTCAGATGAACTTCGATGTCGTGATCGCCAGCCCTGATGCCATGCGCGTGGTCGGCCAGCTCGGTCCCATCCTCGGTCCGCGTGGCCTGATGCCCAATCCCAAAGTGGGTACGGTGACGCCCGATGTGGCGGGCGCCGTGCGCAATGCCAAGGGGGGGCAGGTGCGTTACCGCACCGACAAGACCGGCATCATCCACTGCAGCATCGGCAAGTCGAACTTCGAAGTTCAGGCCCTGCGGGAGAACCTTCAGTCGTTGCTGGCTGATTTGCAGAAGGCCAAGCCGGCCACTGCCAAGGGCATTTATGTGAAGCGCATCACAGTGTCTTCAACCATGGGCCCCGGGATTCCCGTAGACCAGGGTAGCTTGGCTGTTTGAGATTGGACGCAAGAAAGGTTTTGTCAACCGCTGCAAGGCGGACGTCAAAGACCGCAGGTGAGCCGTTGCCAGGAGGCGCGGCTCTTAATGGGCAACCGGCCTGCGTAGACGATGGTCCCGATCAGGTTTCCCCTGGCGAGGCGCATCGTAAAGGAGGCGAAACGGCAGGGACGCTGTTTCGTTGGTGTCATTCCGGGCGGACTATCGCCCGAGCCAGGAGGTAAGCATGCCGCTCAAGCTGGAAGGCAAAGTGGCCTTGGTTTCCGAGGTCAATGAGGTGGCTGCCCAGGCGCATTCCGTGATCGCCGCCGAGTATCGGGGGCTGAAGGTCGCGGAAATGGACGAGCTGCGCAAAAAGGCGCGCAACGATCAGGTGTATCTGCGGGTGGTCAAGAACACCCTTGCCCGTCGGGCGCTGGAGGGGACGAGTTTCGAACCCCTGGGCGAACGATTGGTGGGGCCGCTGGTTCTTGGGTTTTCAATGCAGGACCCCGGAGCAGTGGCGCGATTGTTCAAGGACTTTGCCAAGTCCCACGACAAGTTTCAGGTCAAGGCGCTGGCCATTTCCGGCCAGGTTCTCGAAGCCACCGACCTGGATCGCCTTGCCAGCCTGCCCACCCGTGACCAGGCCATTGCCATGCTCATGGGGGTCATGAAAGCGCCGATCGAGAAGTTTGTTCGCACGGTCAACGAGCCCGTGGCCAAGATGGTCCGTACGCTCGCGGCAGTCCGCGATCAAAAACAGGCAGCCTGATCCGCCCGCGAAACCAAGGGCAGCGATCCGATATCGGGATTCATTGTTATTTATTTTGTAGGAGTTTAATTCAATGGCTGTTTCCAAAGAGGAAATCCTTGACGCCATCAGCAACATGACGGTCGTCGAGATTGTGGATCTTATCTCTGCCATGGAAGAGAAGTTCGGCGTATCCGCGGCGGCTGCCGTTGCGGCAGCGCCGGTCGCGATGGCTGTGGCCGAGGCTGTCGAAGAGCAGACCGAGTTCAACGTCATCATGACCAGCTTCGGCGCGAACAAGGTCAACGTCATCAAGGTCGTTCGTGGCCTCACCGGCTTGGGTTTGAAGGAAGCGAAAGACTTGGTGGAAGCGGTTCCCGCCACCATCAAGGAAGCCGTGCCCAAGGCCGAAGCCGATGACGTCAAGAAGCAACTGGAAGAAGCCGGCGCTACCGCCGAGGTCAAGTAATCGCCTTGTCGTTTAAAAGCGGCAATTTTAGATGATGAGGGGGCTGGTGGCATGCGCCGCCGGCCTCCTTTTGCTTACCGGTCCTCCGTATAAGGGATTGGCTTCCGCGCCTTACGGAACCCGTCGGCTTCCCCAACAGGCCGGCAGAAACGCCGAGGGATAACTCCATGCCTTACTCGTTTACCGAAAAAAAGCGTTTTCGCAAGGATTTCGCCAAGTTGCCGACGGTACTGGAAGTTCCGTACCTGCTGGCGATTCAGCTCGACTCCTATCGCGAATTCCTGCAACTCGACGTTCCCGCGACACAGCGACAGGAGCGGGGAATTCACGCAGCGCTTAAAACCGTTTTTCCCATCGAGAGTTATTCGGGTAATGCGCGTTTGGAGTATGTCGATTACCGGCTTGGCGATCCAGCGTTCGATATCAAGGAATGCCAACAGCGCGGGATCACCTACTCCGCCCCGCTGAGGGTCAAGGTGCGTCTGGTCCTGTTCGACAAGGACAGCCCAGCGTCGAAAAAGATTACAAAGGAAATCAAGGAACAGGAAGTGTACATGGGCGAATTGCCGCTCATGACCGAGAATGGCACGTTCGTGATCAATGGCACTGAGCGGGTGATTGTCTCGCAGATGCATCGGTCTCCCGGTGTCTTCTTTGATCATGACCGTGGCAAGACCCATTCCTCGGGAAAGGTCCTTTATTCCGCCCGTATCATTCCCTATCGCGGCTCTTGGCTGGATTTTGAATTCGACGCCAAGGATCTGCTGTATGCCCGCATCGACCGTCGGCGCAAATTGCCCGTCACAGTGTTGTTGCGGGCCTTGGGTATCCAGCCCCAGGAAATGTTGGAGCTGTTTTTCGAGCACAACATCTTTCATCTGTCCCGGGATGAGGTCACCTTGGAACTGGTGCCCGAACGCTTGCGCGGGGAACTGGCGAGCTTCGAGATCCGGATCGGCGACCAGGTACTGGTTGAGGAAGGTCGGCGCGTGACGGCGCGTCATATCCGCGAGCTGGAAAAAGCGGGCGTCACCCAATTGACGGTTCCGCCTGAGTACCTGATCGGGAAGATCGCGGCCCATGACGTCATTGATGAGAGCACCGGCGAATTGCTGGTGCGGGCGAACGACGAGCTGACGCCAGCCCAGGTTTCGGCTTTGCGCGCCGCCGGGGTGGGTGATTTGCGCACCCTTTACGTCAATGATCTGGACCGTGGGGCTTATGTCTCCAGTACCTTGCGCGTCGATTCAACGAGTACGCCGCTGGAGGCATTGGTTGAAATCTACCGCATGATGCGGCCGGGTGAGCCGCCCACCAAGGAAGCCGCCGAGGCGCTGTTCCAGAACCTGTTCTTCTCGTTTGATCGTTATGATCTTTCCGCTGTCGGCCGGATGAAGTTCAACCGCCGTTTGGGTCGGGATGAAATCACCGGTCCCGGGATTTTGAGCAAAGACGACATTGTCGAGGTGGTGCGGGCACTGATTGACATCCGCAATGGTAACGGCCAGGTGGATGACATCGATCATCTGGGCAACCGTCGTGTGCGATCGGTCGGGGAAATGACCGAGAACGTCTTCCGCATTGGTTTGGTGCGTGTGGAGCGTGCGGTCAAGGAACGCCTGTCCATGGCCGAGAGCGAAGGACTGATGCCGCAGGAACTGATCAACGCCAAGCCGGTGGCGGCCGCGATCAAGGAATTCTTCGGTTCCTCCCAGCTCTCCCAGTTCATGGACCAGAACAACCCCTTGTCCGAGGTGACCCACAAGCGCCGCGTGTCTGCCCTGGGGCCAGGTGGATTGACCCGCGAGCGGGCGGGCTTCGAGGTGCGGGACGTGCATCCCACCCACTATGGTCGGGTCTGTCCTATCGAGACGCCGGAAGGCCCCAATATCGGGCTCATCAACTCCTTGTCCGTCTATGCGCGCACGAATCCCTATGGTTTTCTGGAAACGCCATGCCGCAAGGTGGTGGATGGCCAGGTGACCACGGAAGTTGAGTATCTGTCGGCGATCGAGGAAGGGCGTTATGCCATCGCCCAGGCCAATGCACGGCTGGATGAGAATAACCGCCTGGTCGATGATCTGGTGTCATGCCGGTTTCAGAATGAATTCACCCTCATGCCCAAGGCGCGGGTGAACTTCATGGATGTCTCGCCGAGGCAGATTGTTTCGGTGGCGGCCTCCTTGATCCCGTTCTTGGAACATGACGACGCCAACCGCGCCCTGATGGGTTCCAACATGCAGCGCCAGGCGGTGCCGACCTTGCGTGCCGACAAGCCTTTGGTGGGAACGGGCATGGAGCGCACCGTGGCCATCGACTCCGGCGTGTCCGTGGTGGCGCGCCGGGGTGGCGTGGTCGACAAGGTGGACGCAGCCCGTATCGTGGTGCGGGTGAACGACGAGGAGACAGAAGCGGGCGAGCCCGGCGTGGACATCTACACCCTGATCAAGTACGTGCGTTCGAACCAGAACACCTGCATGAACCAGCGGCCGCTGGTAAAGTCCGGCGATATCATCAGCCGGGGTGACGTGTTGGCGGACGGCCCATCCACGGATCTTGGGGAACTGGCGCTGGGGCAGAATTGCCTGGTCGCCTTCATGCCTTGGAACGGTTACAACTTCGAGGACTCCATCCTCATCTCCCAGCGCCTGGTTCAGGAAGATCGGTTCACGACCATCCATATTGAAGAACTAACCTGTGTGGCCCGGGACACCAAGCTCGGGTCCGAGGAAATCAGCGCGGACATTCCCAACGTCAGCGAAACGGCCTTGGGCAAGCTGGATGAATCGGGCATCGCGTTCATCGGCGCCGAGGTCAAGGCCGGCGACATCCTGGTGGGCAAGGTCACGCCGAAGGGTGAAACCCAGCTCACCCCGGAGGAAAAACTGCTGCGGGCCATTTTCGGTGAGAAAGCGTCCGATGTGAAGGACACCTCACTCCGTGTGCCACCGGGCATGGATGGGCATGTCATTGACGTTCATGTCTTTACCCGCGACGGCGTGGACAAGGACGATCGGGCGCTGGCGACCGAAAGATCGGAGCTCGCCGCGGTACGCAAGGATCTCAATGATCAGTTGCGTATTCTGGAAGAGGACACTTACCAGCGCATGGCTCGGCTGTTGGTCGGCAAGTCCGCCGATGGCGGACCGAAGGGGCTTCGTACGGGCGCGACGGTTGGCCAGGACTATCTGGATGCACTGTCACGCGAGAAGTGGTTCGAGATCCGGCTACAGGACGAGGATGCCAATCGCAGCCTGGAGCGTATGGCAGAGCAGCTGCGACTGCAACGCGAGGCCTTCGATCAGCGTTTTGAAGAGAAGCGCCGCAAGATTACGGCAGGTGATGATCTCGCCCCAGGCGTATTGAAGATGGTCAAGGTCTTCCTGGCCGTGAAACGGCGCATTCAGCCGGGCGACAAGATGGCGGGCCGTCACGGCAACAAGGGCGTGATTTCGCAGATCGTCCCGGTGGAAGACATGCCTTACATGGCGGATGGCACACCGGTCGACATCGTGCTCAATCCGCTGGGCGTGCCCTCACGCATGAACATCGGCCAGGTACTGGAGACCCATCTGGGGTTTGCCGCCAAGGGATTGGGAATCAAGATCGGCCGCATGATCGATGCCCACCGTAACGCCGGCGAAATGCGGGAATTCCTGGACCAGATCTACAACCAGATCGGGAATGGCCTGCAGAAAGTGATGCTCGATGATTTGTCCGATGAGGACATCTTCGAACTGTCCCGTAATCTGCGCGGCGGTGTGCCGATGGCCACGCCAGTCTTCGACGGTGCCGACGAAACGGAAATCAAGGCGATGCTGCGTCTCGCCGATCTGCCCGAATCCGGTCAGTTGCAGCTATTCGACGGCCGCACCGGCGAATCCTTTGCCCGCCCGGTGACGGTTGGCTATATGTACATGCTCAAGCTCAACCATTTGGTGGATGACAAGGTCCATGCCCGCTCCACCGGACCCTACAGCCTGGTGACCCAGCAGCCGCTGGGGGGCAAGGCCCAGTTTGGCGGCCAGCGTTTCGGGGAGATGGAAGTCTGGGCGCTCGAGGCCTATGGCGCGTCCTATACCCTGCAGGAAATGCTGACGGTCAAATCGGATGATGTGCAGGGGCGGACCCGGATGTACAAGAGCATCGTGGATGGCGATCACCGCATGGATGCCGGCATGCCGGAATCCTTCAATGTGCTGGTGAAGGAAATCCGGTCGTTGGGCATCAATATTGAGTTGGAACAGGAATGAGCGGCAGCCGCCGCCCATCCGGTGACCCGCGCGCCAAGTCGCAGGAGTGACGATGAAAGATCTGCTGAGCTTCATCAAACAACAAGATCAGATTGCGGATTTCGACAATATCCGCATTGGGCTGGCTTCCCCGGAGAGAATCCGTTCGTGGTCTTTCGGAGAGGTCAAAAAGCCCGAGACGATCAATTACCGCACCTTCAAACCGGAGCGGGATGGCCTGTTCTGCGCCAAGATCTTTGGTCCGGTGAAGGACTACGAGTGCCTGTGCGGCAAGTACAAGCGCCTCAAGCACCGCGGGGTGGTGTGTGAGAAGTGCGGCGTCGAGGTGACGCAGGCCAAGGTGCGCCGCGAGCGCATGGGGCATATCGAACTCGCCAGTCCCACGGCCCACATCTGGTTCCTGAAATCCCTGCCGTCGCGTATCGGGCTCATGCTGGACATGACCCTGCGCGACATCGAGCGGGTGCTGTACTTCGAGTCCTATCTGGTGATCGATCCCGGCATGACGCCGCTGGAACGGGGACAGATCCTCTCCGAGGAGGCCTATCTCGACGCCATTGAAGAGCATGGGGATGAATTCGACGCCCGCATGGGGGCCGAAGCCATCGACCAGATGCTGAAAAGCATCGATCTGCCCAAAGACGCCGTGCGTTTGCGGGAAGAAATGGCCGGCACCAACTCGGAAACCAAGATCAAGCGTTTGTCCAAGCGACTGAAGCTGATCGAATCCTTCGTCGAGTCGGGCAATCGGCCCGAGTGGATGATCCTGAAAGTTTTGCCGGTGCTGCCGCCGGAATTGCGTCCCCTGGTGCCGCTGGATGGCGGACGTTTTGCCACCTCCGACTTGAACGATCTGTATCGGCGTGTCATCAACCGCAACAATCGCCTCAAGCGCCTGCTGGAACTGGCCGCCCCCGACATCATCGTGCGCAATGAAAAGCGCATGTTGCAGGAGTCGGTGGACGCCTTGCTGGACAACGGCCGGCGCGGTCGGGCCATCACGGGTTCCAACAAGCGTCCGCTCAAGTCGCTCGCCGACATGATCAAGGGCAAGCAAGGCCGGTTCCGGCAGAACCTGCTGGGCAAGCGCGTCGACTATTCCGGCCGCTCGGTGATTGTGGTGGGGCCGACCCTCCGCTTGCACCAGTGTGGTTTGCCCAAGCGCATGGCCCTGGAGCTGTTCAAGCCATTCGTGTTCTCGCGTCTGCAACGCTTGGGGATTGCGACCACCATCAAGGCTGCCAAGCGCATGGTGGAACGGGAGGAGCCGCAGGTTTGGGACATGCTGGAGGAGGTGATCCGCGAACATCCCGTGCTGCTCAACCGTGCGCCGACCTTGCATCGTCTGGGCATTCAGGCGTTTGAGCCCGTCCTGATCGAGGGCAAGGCAATCCAGTTGCATCCGCTGGTGTGCACGGCATTCAACGCCGACTTCGACGGCGACCAGATGGCGGTGCACGTGCCGTTGTCGCTGGAAGCGCAGCTCGAAGCCCGCGCATTGATGATGTCGACCAACAACATTCTCTCGCCTGCCTCCGGGGAGCCCATTGTGGTGCCGACCCAGGACGTGGTGCTGGGGCTGTACTGGATGACCCGTGAGCGCGTCGGTGGCCTGGGTGAAGGCATGGTCTTCGCCGACGTGGCGGAGGCCGATCGGGCCTATCGCAACGGCATGGCCGATCTTCAGGCGCGCGTCAAGGTGCGCCTGAGTGACCGGGTGATCGATGATGCCGGCGGCAAGCAGGCACGGACCCGCTTGATGGAGACCACCGTCGGCCGGGCGCTGTTGTCGCAGATCTTGCCGGAAGGCTTGCCTTTCGAAATGATCAACCGCGATCTCACCAAAAAATCGGTGGGAGCGGTGCTGAATGCCTGCTATCGCCGGGTGGGGCTGAAGGAAACGGTGATCTTTGCCGACCAGTTGATGTACACGGGGTTCCACTACGCCACGGTGGCGGGGATTTCGATTGGCGTCGATGACATGGTGGTGCCCGAGGAGAAGACCGAAATCCTGCGCCAGGCCGAGGGCGAGGTGAAGGAAATCGAGGAGCAGTATGCCTCGGGTCTGGTGACCAACGGCGAGCGTTACAACAAAGTGGTGGACATCTGGTCGCGTACCAACGATCAGGTAGCGCGCGCCATGATGGACAAGCTGGGTACTGAAGTCGCCACTGATAAGGATGGCAATCAGGTGCGCCAGGCTTCCTTCAACTCCATCTTCATGATGGCCGACTCCGGTGCCCGTGGCTCCGCAGCGCAGATCCGGCAGCTGGCCGGCATGCGCGGGCTGATGGCCAAGCCGGATGGCTCCATCATCGAAACCCCGATCACGGCGAATTTCCGTGAGGGGTTGAACGTGCTGCAGTTCTTCATTTCCACCCACGGCGCCCGCAAGGGTTTGGCCGATACGGCGCTCAAGACCGCCAACTCAGGTTACCTGACCCGGCGTCTGGTCGACGTGTCGCAGGATGTGGTCATTCTGGAGCCCGACTGCGGGACCTCCCGTGGCTTGCCCTTGTCCCCCATCGTGGAAGGCGGGGATGTTCTCGAGCCGCTGCGGGAGCGGGTGTTGGGCCGCGTGCTGGCAGAATCCATTACCGACCCCGCCACGGGCGAGGTGGTCATTGAAGCCAACACGCTGCTGGATGAAAAGCTGGTTGAGGAAATGGAGCGCCTGGGAGTCGATCGGGTCCTGGTGCGATCACCCATCACTTGCGAGTCCCGCTACGGGATCTGCGCCATGTGCTACGGCCGTGATCTGGCGCGTGGCCATATGGTGAACGGCGGTGAAGCCGTGGGGGTCATCGCGGCCCAGTCCATCGGCGAGCCGGGAACCCAGCTGACGATGCGTACCTTCCATATCGGGGGCGCGGCGTCCCGGGCTGCATCCGTCAATAACGTCCAGGTCAAGCGCAAGGGTGCGCTGCGCCTGCACAATGCCAAGTCGGTGCGTAACCACAAGGGCTCCCTGGTTACCGTATCGCGCTCCGGAGAAATCGGAGTCACCGATGAGTTCGGGCGTGAACGGGAGCGTTACAAGATCCCCTACGGCGCTACCTTGCTGGTCAATGATGGCGATCCCGTGGAGGCCGGTCAGATCGTGGCCGAGTGGGATCCCCACACCCATCCGGTGGTGACCGAAATTGCCGGCCGACTGCGTTTTGTGCAGATGGCCGAGGGGCTGTCGATCCAGAGCCAGGTCGACCAGATGAGCGGACAGACCCAGGTGGTGATTCTGGATCCCAAACAGCGTATCGGCGCCGGACGCGATATGCGTCCCATGATCAAGCTGGTGAATGAAGCCGGGGACGATCTGCATTTCCCGGGAACGACCATCCCCGCCGCCTACTTCCTCCCGGCGGGTGCGCTGGTGTTGATGCAAGATGGCGCCGAGGTTCGCATCGGCGATGTCATCGCCCGTATTCCTCAGGAGACAAGCAAGACCCGTGACATTACCGGTGGTCTGCCGCGGGTAGCGGACTTGTTCGAGGCGCGCAAGCCCAAGGAGCCGGCAATTCTGGCTGAAGTGGCGGGAACCGTGTCCTTTGGCAAGGACACCAAGGGCAAGCAGCGCTTGGTCCTGACCGATAGCGAGGGGGTTCAACACGAGATCCTGGTGCCCAAGTGGCGCAACGTCACCGTGTTCGAGGGTGAATCCGTTGAACGCGGCGATGTGGTGGCTGATGGCGAGCCCAATCCCCAGGACATCCTGCGTCTGCTGGGCGTGGAAGCCCTGGCGGAATATCTGGTCAAGGAGATTCAGGACGTCTACCGCCTGCAGGGCGTCAAGATCAACGACAAGCACATCGAGACCATCATTCGGCAGATGCTGCGCAAGGTGGAAGTTGTTGATCCGGGCGATACCCACTTCCTGCAGGGAGAGCAGGTCGATCGTGCGCGGTTGATCGAGGAGAACGATGCGGCGCTGGCTGAAAACAAGCTGGCGGCACGCTGGGATCCATTGCTGCTTGGTATCACCAAGGCGTCTCTGGCCACGGAGTCCTTCATTTCGGCAGCCTCCTTCCAGGAGACAACCCGCGTATTGACCGACGCTGCCGTCCGCGGCGTCATGGACCCGCTGCGCGGACTCAAGGAAAATGTCATTGTGGGACGGCTCATTCCCGCCGGAACCGGGCTGGCTTACCACACCCACCGGCGTGAGCTGCGTGGCTTTGGCATGAGTCAGCTGGAGGCTGAACATGCCGCTGCCACCGCCTCCGTAGCCCCACGCCCGGAGGATGTGTTCGAGGATCGGTGAAATCCCGATCCAATTCCACTTGGAGGGGGCGCTGGCCCCCTCTTTCTTTTTGGCGGTCCGTCAATTTAGGTTGACAGTCCACCCCCGCATCTCTAAAATTGCGCCTCTTTCATGTCCGGCGGCCCGAGCGCCCATCTTCTTTTTCCGATACGACGAGTGGTTCATGGCAACGATCAATCAGTTGGTTCGCAAGCCGCGTCGCAGCAAGGCAGCGAAGAGTGATGTCCCCGCGCTGGAGCAGTGCCCGCAACGGCGCGGTGTCTGCACGCGTGTGTATACCACAACGCCCAAGAAGCCAAACTCCGCGCTTCGCAAGGTGGCTCGCGTTCGTCTGACGAATGGCTTTGAAGTCACCGGCTACATCGGCGGCGAGGGGCACAATCTTCAGGAGCATTCGGTGGTCCTGATTCGTGGCGGTCGTGTCAAGGACTTGCCCGGCGTGCGTTATCACATTGTTCGCGGCAGCTTGGATACCGCAGGGGTCGCCAAGCGTCGCCAGGCGCGTTCCAAGTATGGCGCGAAGCGTCCCAAGAGCTGATTGTTCGGGTTTTGGTCGCTTTCGCGACGGAGTTGAATCATGGCAAGAAGAAAGATTGCAGCCAAGCGGGCCATCCTTCCGGACCCCAAGTACGGAAGTGAGCAGCTGGCAAAGTTTGTCAACATGGTGATGTGCGACGGCAAGAAATCGATTGCCGAAGGCATCGTCTACAAGGCGCTGGACGAAGTAAGCCAGAAGCGTGGCGGCGACCCCCTTTCGGTCCTGGATGCGGCGCTGGAAGCGGTGCGTCCGGCGGTTGAAGTGAAGTCACGGCGGGTTGGTGGGGCTACTTATCAGGTCCCGACAGAAGTGCGCCCGACGCGGCGAACTGCCCTTGCCATGCGCTGGATTATTGATGCGGCCCGGGCGCGTGGCGAAAAGTCCATGGTGCGCCGGCTGGCTGGCGAGCTGCTGGATGCGGCGGATAACCGCGGCACCGCAGTCAAAAAGCGGGAAGAAACCCATCGCATGGCAGAAGCCAACAAAGCGTTCTCCCATTTTCGCTGGTAAGTATCCGTCCCGGATCTAAGGAATTTTCAGGTGGCTCGCAAAACCCCCATTGATCGCTACCGTAATATTGGTATTTCCGCGCACATTGATGCAGGGAAGACCACGACCACGGAGCGCGTGCTGTTCTATACCGGCGTCAGTCACAAGATTGGCGAAGTCCACGATGGCGCTGCCACCATGGATTGGATGGAGCAGGAGCAGGAGCGCGGGATCACCATCACTTCCGCTGCCACCACCTGTTTCTGGAGCGGCATGGGGGCGAATTTCCCTGAGCACCGCATCAACATTATCGACACCCCGGGCCATGTGGATTTCACAATCGAAGTTGAACGCTCCATGCGAGTGCTCGATGGCGCTTGCATGGTGTATTGCGCGGTGGGTGGGGTTCAGCCCCAGTCCGAGACGGTATGGCGTCAGGCCACCAAATATGGCGTGCCCCGGATCGCTTTTGTCAACAAGATGGATCGTGCCGGCGCCGACTTTTTCAAGGTCTGCGAGCAGATGCGCGATCGGCTGCGTGCGACTGCGGTGCCGATCCAGATCCCGATTGGCGCCGAAGAGAACTTCAAGGGTGTCGTTGATCTGGTCAAGATGAAGGCCATCCTGTGGGATGAGGAAAACAAGGGCACTACGTTCCGCTACGTCGATATTCCTGCAGAATTGCAGGAGCAGGCCGACGAGTGGCATGAAAAGATGGTCGAAGCTGCTGCTGAATCCTCTGACGTCCTGATGGAGAAATACCTCGAAGGCGAAAAGCTGACCGAGGAAGAAATCAAGCAGGGGCTGCGCAAGCGCACCATCAACCTTGAAATCTTTCCCATGCTCTGTGGTTCTGCCTTCAAGAACAAGGGTGTCCAGGCGATGCTGGACGCCGTGATCGAGTATTTGCCGGCGCCCGGTGACGTGCCTGCCATTCGGGGCATCGATGCGAACAGCGAAGAGCCGGTCGAGCGTCATCCGGTTGATGAGGAGCCCTTTTCGGCACTCGCTTTCAAGATCATGACGGATCCCTATGTGGGTACGCTGACCTTCGTGCGCGTGTATTCAGGTGTGCTGTCTTCCGGCGACACCGTGTACAACTCCCAGAATGACGGCAAAGAGCGCATTGGCCGCATTTTGCAGATGCACGCCAATCAGCGCGAAGAAATTAAGGAGTTGCGCGCTGGCGACATCGGCGCCTGCGTGGGTCTCAAGGACGTCATCACGGGTACGACCCTGTCCGCGCTCGACAAGCCAGTCATTCTGGAGAAGATGGAATTCCCCGAGCCCGTCATTGCGGTTGCAGTCGAGCCCAAGACCAAGGCCGACCAGGAAAAGATGGGCATCGCGCTGCAGAAGCTGGCGCAAGAAGATCCCTCCTTTCGTGTCCGCTCGGACGAAGAATCGGGGCAGACCATTATCTCCGGGATGGGCGAGCTGCATCTTGAGATCCTGGTGGATCGCATGCGCCGCGAGTTCAAGGTGGAAGCGAATGTCGGCAAGCCGCAAGTGGCTTATCGCGAAACCATTCGCAGGACGGTTGAGCAGGAAGGCAAGTTTGTACGTCAGTCCGGCGGTCGTGGCCAATATGGCCATGTATGGCTGCGGATCGAGCCCCGCGAGCGTGGGGCCGGTTATGAATTCGTGAACGGCATCGTGGGCGGTGTCGTGCCGCGCGAATATATCCCGGCGGTTGACAAGGGCGCCAAGGAGCAGCTTGAAAACGGTGTCATCGCCGGTTTCCCGATGGTGGACGTGCGCATTACCGCATTCGATGGGTCCTATCACGACGTTGACTCCAATGAGATGGCCTTCAAGATTGCCGCCTCGATGGGCGTCAAGGAAGGTGCGCGCAAGGCCGATCCGGTGTTGCTCGAGCCAATGATGAAAGTTGAAGTCGTGACCCCGGAAGATTACATGGGCGATGTGATTGGTGACCTCAATCGCCGTCGCGGCTTGGTGCAGGGCATGGAAGATGGTCCGTCCGGCAAGATCGTACGCGCCGAAGTGCCTTTGGCCGAGATGTTCGGCTATGCCACTGACCTGCGTTCCCAGACCCAGGGGCGCGCCGGCTACAGCATGGAATTCTCCCGTTACGCCGAGGCGCCCAACAGTGTCGCCGAAGCGGTCATCAAGAAAGCGTCTTGAACAAATTAAGCCAATTATTGTTTTCGCGAGGTTAATGAGCCGTGGCCAAGAGCAAGTTTGAGCGTACGAAGCCGCATGTGAATGTGGGGACGATTGGTCATGTGGACCATGGGAAGACGACGTTGACGGCGGCGCTGACGAAGGTGTTGGCGGAGAAGTTTGGTG
>PKDC01000048.1 GCA_002862435.1 Pseudomonadota bacterium
CCGTGGTGCGCAGGGATACCGGCATGAAGCGGGCCAGCAGGCTGGCCGCGCGCGCGCGCGCCAGGGCGGGCAGGCGCCGCCAGTAAAGAATGGCGACGAGGCCCTGCAGCGCGAGGATTACCGCCAGGCCGGCCAGTGTCAGGCCGGCGGGCAGTAGCTCCAGCGCCACCATGCCCAGCGCCGTGACGGGAACCGCCGCCGCCGCCGCGCTGAACGCCTTCCATGGCCAGCGCATGCCCTGTTCCTGCAACCATTGCTGGGCCACCCACACACAAGCGGAGAGGCTGGTCAACTCGGCCGCCAGCAACGCCAAGGCCGCGCCACGCACGCCCATCGGCGGCACCAGCAAGGCCATGCCGCCCACCGCGACCATCGCGGCGACAATCGAATTGCCAAGCTGCGCGCGCAGGATGTTGTTGCCCCGCAGCACCGCCGCTGCCGGCTGCGCCAGCGCCAGCACCGACACGCCCAGCGACAGCATGCCGAACAGCCAGGGGTCGAAAGTAATCTTGCCATGCGTCCATAGAGGGAATAGCGCCGGCGCCAGCCATTGCACGATGACGATGGCCGGCGACAGCACGGCGCACAGCATCAGCCAGACGATGGCAAAGGCGCTCTCTGTCCGCGCCTGATCGCGCGCTGCCAGAAAGCGCATCAGCTCCGGCATGACCGGGCTTGTGACGGTGTTGAGCCCTTGTAGGGCGAAGTTCGCGCCGGTCCGCATGGTGGCAAAGGCCGCCATATCGGCAACGCCCGCCAAGGGGGCGAGGATGATGCGGCTGCCTTGCTGGCGGACCATTTCTGCCAGTGAGTTGGCCATCAGCCAGAGCGCGTGGAAGCCTTGTACAAACCCCAGGCCGATGCTGGGACGGGCTGTCCCCAAACCCTGATGGCGCACGATGCGCGCCATCGCAAGAAAGAAAACCAGGTGAAAAACGAGATTGGTAAGACACAGGGCGATCATCGCCCGCAGAAGATCGGCACCGCCGACCACCGCCAGAGCGGGAATCACGGCGGTCACGACGGCCTGGACGACGCCCCACCAGGCGAATTGCGGCCAGTAGCCGAACGGCGTGAGCCAGCGAACGATCAGACCGCCCAGGCTGCCGGTGAACAGCCAGGTCACGGCCTGCAGCAGAAGCGCGGCCCGCCATTGTGCGAGCAGTGGCGCATCGTCCCCGACCCAGCCGGCGACAAATCCCGCTTTGCCGAGCTGCCAGACCAGCAGCAGGTCCCACAGGGCGATCAAGACAACGATCGGCGCCGCCGAGAAAATGATCCGCGTGATCGCTGTACGCTGTGCCGGTCCGAGGCGAAGACATTCGTAGCCCACGTAGTCGTGATGCGCGAGATCAATGATGCTGACGGCGGTCCAGACCGCCTGGAGCAAGAGCCAGGCGCCATAGGTATGGGCGTCCCAGGAGCCGAGATACAGCGGCACCAGCGCGATCTGCGTGATGACTGTGACGCCGATGCGCACCCAGGACGCCGCACTGGCTGAAAGGATGCGGGAGACGCTAGTCACCATGAAACTGCCGCCCTCGCAAAACGCAATCGTCCGTCCAGTAATACTTCCACTGCCCAAAGCGTCCCGCCATGGCGAGCCGTGTCGGGGTCGGCTGCTGGGCCGGTAAGGTATTCCAGTCCGTGAGCGGATCGAGATCGCCGGGCTCGCGCGCGAGTCCGTGGGTCTCCAGCCAGCTCCAGATGGTCTCCAGTGCCGGGCGGGTATCGTGGTCGAAGATCACGTTGGCCCAAGGGCAGTAGCGGATGTGGTGGCGGATCTGCTTGGGATCCGCGCAGGCGGCGGGGTCGATCAATCCCATTTCAATCAGTTCGGTCACGACCTTGTCGCCAACCTGTTCGGGGGTGAGGTCCAAAGGTCGGTGTCGGCTGAAGTAGACCTCCACCTGCACGCCGGTCCAGCCCGGAGGCGCGTTGCCGGGCGTGAGCTTTTCCACGCAGTGGATGCGGGTGCTGAACTTGTCTTCGTCGTAGACGTAGATCCAGTTCTCGGGGCGAAGCGTGGCATGCGGTGCCCGCACGTTGACCAGCAGCAACTGCGAGCAGCTCAGTGCCGCGGCCGCCGCGCGTACACGGTCGGGCGCGCCCCGGCACAGGTTCACAAATACCGGCAGCGGCAAGGTGTTGATGAGCCGATCAAACGGGTAGCGCTGGCCATCAGCAGTGCTGATATGCCGCGCGTCGAGATCGACTGCGATAACGTCGGCGCCATAGCGGATGTTGGCGCCGGCCGCGATTTTGTCAGCGAAGGACTGATAGCCGCCCTGGCGCGGATAGCGGACCTTGGTGATGTAGTGGGTCTTGCGTTCCAGCGGGCCTTTGCTGCCATTGATCACGTCATCGACAGCCGGGTAGAAAACCCGTTGACCGACCCAGGCGGTGGTCATGTCCGCCGGTTCGCGGGTCCAGTACTTGCGCGTGTAGGCTGCCGGAAAGTGGCCAGCGAACACCGGGCCGAAGGCGCGATCCAGCCATTGCTGGTAATTCTGCGGGGCATCGGATGCTTCCTGTCCGGCCTCGCGCGTTTGCAGGAAGGATTCCAGGCACTGGCTGCGTAGCGGCTCGGGCACCTGATGCAGCGCGGATTGTGCTGGGTGGTCGATCCAGTGGCCCCTGTAGTAATTGCCGGTTTGGACTTCGTATTCGTCGTATTCGCCGGACACACTGTCGGCAAAGAGATTGCGAACGTATTCGTGCTTGGTAAAGGACACATGAGGGCCTGGGTCCCAGGTAAAGCCGTCGCGCCGGTCCGCCGCGATATGGCCGAACGCATTGGCGTTCTTTTCCAGCAGCAGGCAACTTTCGTGGCCCAAATGGTAGGAGCAGGACAGGCCGGCGAGGCCGGCGCCGAGTATGAGCGTCATGCGGTCGTTCTCGCGTCGCTCATTTGATCGTTCTCGGCTTCGATGGCGTGAGCCAGCCCCTGTTCCAGCGAAAAGCTCGGCCGCCAGCCCAGGCGCTCCAGTGCGCCGATGTCCGCCGCGGATTCCATGATTTCCCCTTCCCGGTACGGCAGCGCACCGAATTTCAACTCCGTGCGACTCTGGCTCAGGCGATGGGCCAGTTCGACGAAGTCGCGGATGCGCACGGCCTGACCGGAGCCGAGGCCGAAGGCGATGAAGTTCTTGCTCAGGCGGCCGTGTGCTTCAAGCAGCATCGAGTAGGCCGACAGGACGTCGTCGATGTAGATGAAATCGCGCTTTTGTTCGCCGGCCGTGAGTTTGAGTTCCGGCACGTGGGCGAGGCAGCTTTTGATGACATGAGTGGTGAACTTGCTGGCGTCGTCGCCGGCGCCGTACATGTGTTCGAGCCGGATGTTCAAAAAGCGGATGCGGCTGGCGTCGCCGTAGCTCTGGCCCCATTCCGCGAAGTGATTTTTGGAAAGCGCATAGGCGTTCAGGTACTTGTAGAGAATCGTGTCGGTGTTGAAGAACGTGTCGGTGTTGAAGAACGTGGCGGCTTCCAGCATCCGCAACGGGAATGCGGTGTTGGCTTCGAAGACCTGCAGCGGCGTTTCCCCACCGCGGCCGTAACAGGTGGCGGCGTGCACCACGGCATCGATGTGGCCGCAGGCCTTGAACGGCGCTTCGACGCCGTCCTCGATGTCGAAGCAGTGGAGCTGGTCGAGCACACTGACCAGCCGCTCAAGTTTGGACGTCCGGCGCTTGAGGATCGCCACGCGGTGGCCGGCACGCACCCAAGCGCGTGTCAGATGGCTGCCAAGAAAGCCCGTCGCGCCGGTAATCAGAATGGTTTGTGGAGCAGGCATTTCAGTTCAGTGCGCCGTCAAACAACAGCGAAGTCGTAGGGTGGGCGCAGACCGTAGAGAAGTGGCCCGCCGGGACGGTGTTGATGAGATGGACGCTTTGGCATTGCTGCCGAATCTGATCGTAGTCGTTGAACACGGGGTACGAATACGCAAGTCATCAAGCGATGCGCGAGGCGATCGGTGGTGTAGCCACAGACGGCATTTTGCTTGTGGGCTGCTGAAGAGAAAATGGTGGTGCCGATGAGATGGCGGCCTTCCTTCTCCACGGTTTCGAGCAGAAACAAGAGCCGATCATTGCTTCGCTCGGACACGCTCACAGCGCGATCCCCTCGTGGCGCGCGATGGCGTGGACGGTTTGGGGCGTGGTGTTGGGGTCCACAAGAACGATGTCGATGCGCTGCTCCCCCAGGATGAGCTGCAATCTGGCGGCCAGACGGCTCGCAGTCGCCGCCCGATTGGTGAGCGCCTGATCGACTTCCACGTAAAGGTCGATGTCCCCGCCGCGAGCGCTGTCATCCACCCGCGAGCCGAACAGGCGCACGCGGGCGCCCGGCCCGAGGAGGCGAGCGGTCTCTTCGACCATGGCGCGGCGTTGTGCATCAGTCAGGCGCATGGGGGTGCTCGTCACCGGACCGTAAGGTGGGCAAAGGTCATGGGCTGTGCCCGCGCGGGCCGGAGTGCGGGGTGCAAGGGGGTCTCTGCCTTTTGGCGGATGATATTGGCCTGTTCGGATGCCAGCCGCACGCGGCGGCTCCCCTTTGCTGACTCATCCGCAAATAGTGTGCTTCCTGAAGACCCGTTTCGATGAGCGTCCGAGTCCGTTGGGCGCTGTCCGGAGCGGGCAGGTTCACAGAGCCATTCCGTGACGGCGGGCGATGTCATGGATGGGCAGGGCAGGGGTTTCGGGCGTGACCAGCACAACGTCGACATGCCGTCCGTCCAGGCGCCGCTCGATTTTTACCGCCAGACGGGCGGCGGCGAGTGCGGGCTGAGCGACCGGGTCCGGGGTTTCGACCAGGAGGTCGATATCGCCGCCGCGGATACTGTCGTCCACGCGCGAACCGAACAGGCGCACGCGGGCGCCAGCGCCGAAAATGTGGGCGGTTTCCTCGACGATGATGCGGCGTTGCTCATCAGTCAGGCGCATGGGGTCTCTCGCATCGTTCTTGTCAGTCAGCGTTTTGGTCAGTCTATCCCCTGGTCCATTGCCATGCATCAAGCATCGCGGGGCCACGGTGGAGGCGCTATGGCGGCGGTTGGTGAGACTGGGCGGCGCTTGCCGGCAAAGCTTCATCTGCTAACAGACCGCTCCAGTGCTTCCAAGTGGCATGAAATTCGCGCGCGGCCTCTATGGCTGCGAGTAGAGCCGCAAAGCGCAGCTCGGGATGATCGGGGTATTCGTGTGCAAGGCGATTCCGCACCTCCCGCCATGCCAGCCATGAGTCCACTTGCAGGTAGCCGAGCTTCTCGAGCCGGTTGAGACGATCCCGCATCGGCCAGTCTTCATAGGGTTCACTGAGCGCGGCCAGGGTCGCCGGCACCAGGCGCTCGCCGAGCGCGTCTTGCAGCTTGATGAAGCGAAACAGCAACTGGTCGATCAAGCGCACCTTTTCGCGGTCGGCATCGATGGCAGGCCAGTCCGGCGCCGGATCACTGTCCCAATCGCCCAGGGCTTCGGCCAGGGTGCGCGCATGCCGGTCGGCCTCCCACAGTGCAACGGCCAGTCTGTCGGAGGTGCTCATAGCTGCGCCAGCAGGATGCCGGTCTTGCGCGCGGCCGCCACCACCGGACGGGCATCGGGCTCGCCCCGGGTTGTGATGACGGCGTCTATCCGCTGTTCGTCCAGGCTTCGATACAGCTTGGCGATGAACCGTGTGCGGTGCGCAACCAGCTCGGCGGGCGGCATCGGAGCCGGCGTTTCGATCAACAGATCGACATCGCCGCCGCGGCGCCTGTCATCGGTGCGTGAGCCGAAGACGAGTACGGCCGTGCCGGGAGCGAATACCTCCCGGGCGGCTTGCGTAATCGCTTGCTGGTCTTCGGGTCGGAGTCTCATGGCTCGCCCCTTCCTGCTACTGCAACACGGTGATTTGGCGGCGGTCAAAAAGCCCCTCACCCTGCGGCAATCGGCTGATCGCATCGAGGCTGAGTGGCAGCGCAAAAAGTCGATCATCCGTGCGCTGCAAATTTTCAGGCTTTCGCAAATAAGTGATAGAACGGAAACGTGAACTTGTCATTCCCGCGAAGGCGGGAATCCAGTCGTGACGTGGGCGCACAAGTATGAAAACTGGATTCCCGCCTTCGCAGGAATGACAACGCAAGTGATCACTCATTATCCTGGTCCATTGCCATGCATCAAGCATCGCGGGGCCACCTGTCTGGCGATGAGGCGGGGCGCCCTGTTCCTGCCTGTACGCGGATCATCAAAATCCTATCCCCAGAAACTGCTCGATCTGCGTGGCGATGTAGTCCAGTCGTTCTTCGCCGAGCGCCGGATACACGCCGACCCAGAAGGTGTGGTTCATGGTGATATCCGTGTTGGTCAGGTCGCCGACCACGCGGTATTCGCGGCCGATCATGTAGGGCTGGCGCGTGAGGTTGCCGGCGAACAGCAGGCGGGTGCCGACCTTGTTCTGGTCCAGGTACTGGGTCAACTGCAGGCGGCTGACGCCGGATTCCGGCCGGATGGTGATGGGGAAGCCGAACCACGAGGGGTCTGAGTTCGGCGTGGCTTCCGGCAGCAGCAGGAATTCCTCGCAGCTCTTGAGACGATTCTTCAGGTAGTCGAAGTTGCGTCGCCGTGTGGCGATGAAGTCTTCCAGCCGGTCCATCTGCGCCAGCGCGCAGGCGGCCTGCATGTCGCTGATCTTGAGGTTGTAGCCGAGATGGCTGTAGGTGTACTTGTGGTCGTAGCCTTCGGGCAGGTCGCCCAGCTTCCAGCAGAAGCGCTTGTTGCAGGTGTTGTCCTTGCCCGGCGCGCAGTAGCAGTCGCGGCCCCAGTCGCGGAACGATTCGGCGATCAGCTTGAGTTCCGGGTTGTTGGTGAAGACGGCGCCGCCCTCGCCCATGGTGATGTGGTGCGCCGGGTAGAAGCTCACCGTGCCAATGTCGCCGAAGGTGCCGACGTTTTGGCCCTGGTAGGTGGCGCCGAGGGCGTCGCAGCAGTCTTCCACCAGCCACAGGCCGTGCTTTTTGCACAGCGCGGTGATGGCTTCCAGGTTGAACGGATTGCCCAGGGTATGGGCGAGCATGATGGCGCGGGTCTTGGGCGTGATCGCCGCCTCGACCAGGCTGGCGTCGATGTTGTGCGTGGCCAGATCGACGTCGACGAACACCGGCACGGCGCCGAACTGCAGGATGGGGTTCACCGTGGTCGGGAAGCCGGCAGCCACGCCGATGACTTCGTCCCCTTTTCTGATCGCGCGGTCGCCGAGCCTGGGCGAGGTGAGCGTGGAGAACGCGACGAGATTGGCGGACGAACCGGAATTGACGGTGATGAGGTGTTTCACGCCGATGAACGCCGCCAGCCGCTTCTCGAAGGCGTCGTTGAAACGGCCGGTGGTGAGCCAGCCATCGAGACTGGCCTCGACCATGTTCTTCAGTTCGGGCGCGCCGATGACCTTGCCGGATGGCGGCACCACGGATTCGCCGGGTTTGAAGGGCTGGGTCGCGAACGCCAGGTCCGCGTACTGATCCACGAGCGCAAGGATACGCTGGCGCAGAAGGTCTTTGTCGGTGGTCATGGCTTCGTTCATGGGTTCGTTCATGCGTGTGTGAGTCACATGGAAAGATCGAGCCCGGAACGCTGTCCGAGCCGATGTGGGTAACGATGTCTGTGTGACCGGACGGTGGGCTTCATGGGATTCCCGTGCCGACATAGTCGTCGATCTGTTGCAGGCACAGGAGGTTCATGTCGTCCTCGCGATGATACCCCCGGTGCCAGGCGACGATGGATTCCAGCGTGCGGCCGAGGTGCCAGCGCGGCTGCCAGCCGAGCCGGCCGCGCGCCTTGGCGCAGTCGAGCTTGAGGTAATGCGCTTCATGCGGCTGCGGATTGCGGTCGAGCTGCCATCGCGCGCCCTCGCCCCAGGCGTTGATGAGGTATTCGACGATCCACTGCACGGGCCGGGCGTCTTCCTCGCTGGGGCCGAAGTTCCAGCCCTCGGCATGGGCCGGGCCGTCTTCGATCAGGCGCTGCGCCAGCAGCAGGTAGCCGGACAGCGGTTCCAGCACATGCTGCCAGGGGCGGATCGCGTGCGGGCTGCGGATGTTGACTGCCTCGCCGGCGGCAATGGCGCGCAGGATATCGGGAATCAGCCGGTCTTCGGCCCAGTCACCGCCGCCGATGACGTTGCCGGCGCGGGCGCTGGCCAGGGCGACGCCATGCTGGCTGTACTGGGCGGGGTTGAAATAGGAGTTGCGATAGGCGGCGGTGACCAGCTCGGCGCAGCCCTTGCTGTTGCTGTAGGGGTCGTAGCCGCCCATGGGCTCGGTTTCACGATAGCCCCAGACCCACTCCCGGTTCTCATAACATTTGTCGCTGGTGACGTTGACCACGGCGCGCACGCTGTCGGTCCCGCGCACGGCTTCGAGCAGATGCACGGTGCCCATGACATTGGTGGCATAGGTCTCGACCGGCGCCTGGTAGGAGTAGCGCACCAGCGGCTGGGCGGCCATGTGAATGACGATCTCGGGCTGGGCCTCGTGCATTGCCTGGGCGAGCGTTTCGGCGTCGCGGATGTCCTTGATGATCGAGCGCATGCCGGCGCCGACCCGGGCCACCGCAAACAGGCTGGGCGTGGTGGGCGGATCGAGCGCATAGCCGGTGACATCGGCGCCGAGGCGTTGCAGCCACAGCGCCAGCCAGCCGCCTTTGAAGCCGGTGTGGCCGGTGAGGAAGACGCGCCGGCCGCGCCAGAAATCGGCGTCGATGCCGTTCACCAGCATTTCCACGGGGCTGCGCCGGATTGCCAGAGTTCTTCCAGGTGCAGCTTGTCGCGCAGGGTGTCCATGGGCTGCCAGAAGCCGTTGTGCTTGTGGGCCATGAGTTGGCCTTCGGCGGCGAGGCGCTCCAGGGGTTCGCGTTCCCAGATGGTGTCGTCGGCTGCGATGTAGTCGATGACCTTGGGCGAGAGCACGAAAAAGCCGCCGTTGATCCAGCCGCCGTCGCCGCTGGGCTTTTCCTGGAAGGCGTGGACGGCGTCGCCCTCCATGCCCAGCGCGCCGAAGCGACCGGGGGGCTGGGTGGCGGTCATGGTCGCCAGCTTGCCGTGGGCCTTGTGGAAGGCGAGCGTCTGGGCGATGTCGATGTCGCCCACGCCATCGCCATAGGTGAAACAGAACGCTTCTTCGCCTTCCAGGTGATCTTTCACGCGCTTGAGCCGCCCGCCGGTCAGGGTGGCCTCGCCGGTGTCCACCAGTGTGACGCGCCAGGGCTCGGCATTGTTGTGGTGGACGTGCATGCGGTTGTGCGCCATGTCGAAGGTGACGTCGGACATGTGCAGGAAGTAGTTGGCGAAGTATTCCTTGATGACGTAGCCCTTGTAGCCCAGGCAGATGACGAATTCGCGGATCCCGTAGGCCGAGTAGATCTTCATGATGTGCCACAGGACCGGCTTGCCGCCGATCTCGATCATCGGCTTGGGGCGGACCGTGGTTTCTTCACTGAGGCGTGTGCCGAGGCCGCCGGCCAGGATCACGGCTTTCATGGGCGCTCCCTTTGGGGGTTGTCGAATTCAGGAGGGCGTGAAGGGGTCGGCGATGAAGGCATCGGCGGCCAGCCCCAGGCGCAGGCAATGGGTGCGTGCGTCCTCGACCATGGCCGCCGATCCGGCCGCGTAAACCACAGCATCCACCAAGGCCGCCGGCTCGGTGAGCAGCTGCTGGACATGGCGCGGATCGTCCGGGTCACGTGCGCCGCCGGACTCGCGCGAAAACAGCGCTTGGTAGTCAAAACCCATTTCGGCCTGCAGCGCGTGCAGTGTTCCGTGGAGATACGCCTGCCCGGCTGTGCGATTGCCCCAGTAGACGCGGATGGGGCTGGGCGGCGGCGTTTTGTTCTCTTTCAGGGCAAGCAGCAGGGCCAGCACGGGCGCAATGCCGGTGCCCGTGGCCAGGAAAATCAGGCGCCGATCGGCAAAGCGCTGGCGCAGGAAAAAGTGGCCAAACGGGCCTTCCAACTGCAGCAGGTCATTGGTCTGCGCACGTTGAAACAGGTAATCGCTGAAGGCGCCGCCCTCGACCTCGCGTACGTGGATGCGCAGCAGGCGATCCGCATCGGGCGGCGCGGCCAGGGAATAGCTGCGCGTGACCTGCTGGGCATTGGTGAGGCGGATGTGCTGGCCGGGCAGGTAATGGAAGGGCGTCGTGGGAGGCAGCCGCAGGGTGACTTCCATCACATCCGGGCCCAGCCGGCGCAGCGCGTTGATCTTGCAGGGCGAGCGACGCGCGGCAATGCCCGCCAGCTCGGGAAACCAGGGCCGCGCGATGCTCGCCGGGGCGTCCGCGGCCAGGCGGCAGTTGCACAGCAGGTAATCATCATGGCGCCGGAACGCTTGAGACGGCTCGTGCGGTGCCAGATTCCCGGCGGTCAACGAGACGGCGCACAGGCCGCAGTCGCCGCGCCGGCAGGAATACGGCAGATCAACGCCCTGCGCCAGGATCTGGTCGAGCAGGGGGAGATCCGGCGTCACCGCGATGGTGCGCTCGGTCGGTCCGTGCTGAATCGTCAGTTGCGCCATCTGTAGCCCTTCGAAACATCCCCAGCCGATGCACGCTGGAGCGGAGCGACGCTTGACGGCCGCGATTGGAGCAGAAGGAATTTTCTCAAAGCCCGGAGCAGCCGTGGGGCCGGCGGGATTCGGGATGCGGCGCAAGTTTTGGGGCGAGAGGATTGCGCCACGTCAATTAAGCCGGAGGGCCGGCGATGGATCCGCCCTTTCGGTTGTGGTCCGGCGCGAGGCTCCGGATGTCGTATTGACCCAATCGGCCCGGGGGCGGGTCTCCTACAGGTGCCCCGTTGTGGGAGCGGCGCCCTCGCCGCGATCGGCGCCGGATGTCGTATTGACCCAATCGGCCCGGGGGCGGGTCTCCTACAGGTGTCCCATTGTAGGAGCGGCGCCCCCGCCGCGATCGGCGCCGGATGTCGTATCGACCCAATCGGCCCGAGGGCGGGCCTCCTACAGGTGTCCCGTGGGAGCGGCGCCCCCGCCGCGATCGGCGCCGGATGTCGTATTGACCCAATCGGCCCGGGGGCGGGTCTCCTACAGGTGCCCCGTTGTGGGAGCGGCGCCCCCGCCGCGATCGGCGTCGGATGTCGTATCGAACCCAATCGGCCCGGGGGCGGGCCTCCTACAGGTGCCCCGCGATGCGCGAATGCGGGCGGCGCTTGCGGCCACGCTACCGCCATGGCGGTGCGTCTATCGGGCGCCGCCGAGCTTCAATCCGGTCATGTTCATGCGTTGAACGCATGGGCGCCCATTGCATCACGCCCCGCAAGGGGATGCAATGCCCCAAAGCGCTGCTGTAAAGAATCAGTCATTCCAATTCTCCCTTATCCTGCAGTTTGCATAATCCAAGCCACTTGCCCTAGAGCCTGTTAACACGATCTTGAAGTGCCTCAAATTCGTTCGTGCCGCCCAGTGCCAATACCGGGCGTTTCTTGATGGCGGAGGAAATCGCTGATGGAAACAAGGCGCAGTAGATTGGCCGGGCTCGATCTCAAAGGGCATTCCAGCAATCCTCCCCAGCGCTGGCGAGCACGCTCTTGGCAAAACCGGCTTTGTGGGGTTCGCCGATAGGCCGGTGGCCAGGCAGGGGCGTCGTCTTGCCCGAAAAGCGTGCAAAAATCAGGCGAGTCAATCCCGCAACCACCAGCCGTCGACCCGCTCGCCCGCCTGGAAGCGCGTCCAGCTGCCTTCGACAAAGCCGGTGAATTCCGCCCGAAAACGCTCCGGCGCAAAGCGCAGCGCGTTGTTGCGGCAGGCTGTTGGCGTCAAATCATCGCGAACCTGCTCGAACCGCTTCACCGCGTCGCGGATCGCTGCAACCGTCTGTTCGGCAAAGAACAGCCCCGTGGGCGCCTGCGGGGCCTTCCCCGGCGCGACCGGTTCATCCAGCCCCACCACGGTTTCGCGCACGCCGCCCTTGCCAAACGCGATCACCGGCGTGCCACAGGCCTGGGCCTCGACCGGGGCGATGCCGAAATCCTCCTCGGCGGCAAACACGAAGGCCCGAGCGCGCTGCATGTGGTCCCGCAAGACATCGAAGGATTGATAACCCAGCAGCTCGACATTGGCCGTGGCAACTGCCTTGCAGCGCTCGAAATCCGGCCCGTCGCCGATCACCACCAGGCGCTTGTCCGGCATGGCGGCAAAGGCTTCGATGATCAGCGGGATTTTCTTGTAGGGCACCATGCGCGCAACGGTCAGATAAAAATCGTCCTTTGGTTCCCGCAGGGCAAACGCGGACACATCCACCGGCGGATAGATCACCCTGGATTCGCGGCCATACACCTTGCGGATGCGCCGGGCAATGAATTCCGAGATCGCCATGAAAGCATCCACGCCATTCGGCGTGCGGCTATCCCAGAGGCGGATGTAGTGGAGGATTGCGCGTGCCATCACGCTTTTCAGACCACGTTCCAGCTTGGCTTCGCGCAGGTATTGGTGCTGAAGATCCCAGGCGTAGCGGATGGGCGAATAACACATGCACAGATGCAATTGGTCCGGTCCGGTCAGGATGCCATGGGCCACGGCATAGCTGCTGGACAGCACGAGCTCGTGGCGGGAGACATCCAGTTGTTCGATGGCCAGGGGCATCAGCGGGAGATAGTTGCGGTGCTGCGAGCGTGCCTTGGGCAGCTTCTGGATGAAGGAGGTCGTCACCGGCTTGTGGTGGATGAAGTCCCGCTGGTCGGGCGGCAGAAAGTCGATCAGGCTGAACAGATCGGCCTGTGGGTAACAGCCCAGCATCTGCTCCAGGACTCTTTCCGCTCCGCCATACACATACAGCCAGTCGTGGATGAGTGCCACTTTCATGACGGAGCCGCCCGATGTAAAAGTTTCCATGTCTGTTCCAGAATCCTGCCCCAACTGAATTGCCAACATGGGATGCTCACGAAGCGCGGTTATTCTTGTGCTGGATCCGCCCCAAACCGGAACTGGAATAAAGGTGATAGCGCATGATTTTCTGTTCTATTTGCCTGCAAGTCGATTGGCGATGGTAATTACAGAATCGGTGTCAAGCTGAGTCAGGCATTCACGCGTGATGCAACCTTGCTTTATAAAGCAGGGGTGGCAATCGAGGAGCTTGGTTGCCACCACGGCGGTTTCGCCAAAGGGCTTCCAATGCATTGGATCGGCCATGCCCCCGTAGATGGCAACTACTGATTTCCCCATTGCCGCCGCCACATGGCCCACTGAAGTCTCAACACTGTAAACCAGTTCGGCGCCGGCAATCAGCGCAACCAGTCCATCCCAGCTCAGGCGGTTGCTGGCGTCAATGCAGCCTGGCACGGCACTTACGACGACGGCAGTAAGCGTGGCGTCACGCGCTCCGCGTCCGGTCAAGACGGGTGTGATACCCCGTGCGACTAGGCTGCGTGCGAGATCCTGCCAGTGCGCGCTTGGCCAGTCGCGGCTTGGCGTGCTGGATGCCATATGCAGAACATGATAGCGTCGCGAAGCGCCGACCAAAGACTCAGCCTCGGCGTTTGCGGCTGGCGTTACCGGGGGTAGCGATGGGCGAGCCAAAGCAAAAGATGAAGGCTCGACGCCCAAAGCTTGCAACAATTCAAACTGGTATTCCAACTCGTGGCGCCGGTCATAGTGGTGTTTGAATGGATGCGTAAAAAGAGGTCCGAAGCCCGCGCGGTCAAACCCGATTCTAACTGGAATATTGGCCCGCCACAGTATTAAAGAGAAGTTCGGGAACCAGGCTCTAACGTCGACAGCGACATCATATTTGCACGCCGCAACTTCGCGGATAACCCGGGTCTGATCTACAAAGCCGTAACGCCCAAGTTTCTGCAATCGGGAAGCAGGGTCACGTCGAACGTACCAGTGCTCCAAGAGATGCGTTTGTGCAATCAGTGGGTGGTTGTGTACCACCGGTAACGCGTGCCTTCCTATTAGGATACCGATTTCTATCCCTGGAAAGCATCTGTGGAGAACAGGCAATAAAGCCGTGGTGATGATCACATCGCCAAAATGTCCGGCGTTTGACAGCAATAGGCGCCGGGGCGGGATGGACACGGGCACATGACGTCTCCCCAAACCTGTAATCAGAGAGAGCACCCGATCCAGTGCGGAGAACGCCAGTCGCTGAATATGGTAATGGTGTTCAAATCGACGCACGACCCTCTCAGTCTGATCATCGGGACAAGAAGGGCGCCTCCTGTTCATTAAGTTCTGTCGCCTCTATTGGTGCCAATTACCCGGTCCTCAAAGCCAAAAATGGACCAGAGATCGTGGACCCGGATCCTGCCTGTGTACAGTCGGGTCAAGACAGCCGCTGACACAACAAACAATCCGGCAAGAAAACGTGTCGGATCGTGGGGGCGCCCCCCATAATGACTCGCACGTTGTTATCGAGAATCATATTTGCATATCCACAACGTCTGGAATGTCTGCTCTGTATATTCGGACAGTCTGCTCTGGATGTACAGGTGGATGGAAACAAGGGGAGACTGAAATGGGTGGGATGGGGCATTGTGGCGAGACAAACCGAGCGTCTCCTGAATCAAACCTGAACCGGTCAGAAACACGTTGTAAAGTGTAAGGGTCTCTCTGAGCGCTACATACGATACGGCAGGTTCAGATCGAGCCGCCGCGAGGCCGCTTGCCGCTTCGCGCGTGGCCAGGATGCCGTCGAGGGCGCGCTGCATTTTATGTGCATGGCGCTCCACGCCGGGCATGCGCTGGGTCAGGAATCGTCCGTTGATGGTCAGCATCAGACACTATTTTTGGTAAAAATAAAATTTGCAGTGCAAGGCAGTGTTCTTTGCAGAACAGGTGCTTTTCTCAAGCTCCAGAAATAGACGGTC
>PKDC01000002.1 GCA_002862435.1 Pseudomonadota bacterium
TTGTTGTTGCTGTTGTAGTTGTTGTTGTTGTTGATATTGTTGTACTGACCAACTTTTTATTGGAGTGTACAATCAGAACCTGGCGGTTGGGTCAACTTGGCACTAACTCTTCCTTTCTTTGGCTACCGGGCCTTGTGCTGCAATCAAAGTACGACCAAAGGGTTGATGAGGTTCCTGATCGTAGGTGCGCGTGAGCTCCTCAGTCCGGTCCTCCACCTTCCCCTCGAGGTGTCGGGCCATACGCATGCAGTTGTCACGCACATCTGCGAGGTCCTTCTCCAGCAACTCGAGGGCCTTCAACGCACAGTCAAGGTCCAACTGACTCCGCTCCGCATCGCCAACGCCGAAGTGCGCCTGTCTGAACTGAACCGACTGGAGAATCCGGTGACCCTGCTCACGTTGATCGGTGCAGGGATCGTTCCTCAAGGCACCATCAAGGCCAAAGTCATACTCTCTGGCGCCTTGAAGCAGCCTGTTGCGCTCCAGGGCATCGCGGTGACGGCAGGCGCTCGCGCCGCGATCGAAGCGGCCGGTGGAACCATCCAGGAATGATGCCTCGTGGCTGCTAACCGTCCGCTGCCCGACATGGGAAAACTCACCGAGCTGCGCCAGCGCATTCTATTCCTGCTGGGCGCCTTGGTGGTTTTCCGGATTGGCACTTTTATCCCGGTCCCTGGCGTCGATCCTGTGGCCGTGGCGCAGATGTTCGAGCGCACCAGCGGCACCATTCTGGACATGTTCAACATGTTCTCGGGTGGCGCTTTGGAACGTTTAAGTCTGTTTGCGCTGGGCGTGATGCCGTACATCTCGGCGTCCATCATCGTTCAGTTGATGACTTCCGTGGTGCCTGCGCTGGAGGAGCTGAAGAAAGAGGGCGAGAGCGGGCGGCGCAAGCTGACCCAGTACACACGCTACGGTACGGTTGGGCTGGCGACTTTTCAGGCAATCGGCGCTGCGGTTGCGTTGCAGAACCAGGGTGTCAATGCCGTACAAGGCCCTTTGTTCGTGGTCATCGCCGCAACCAGCTTGGTTGCTGGCACCATGTTTCTGGTCTGGTTGGGTGAGCAGGTCACAGAGCGAGGGATTGGAAACGGCATTTCCATGATCATCTTTGCGGGTATCGTCGCCGGCCTGCCGTCCGCAGTTGGCGGGACCTTGCAACTGGTGCGCAATGGCGAGATGAATGCCTTGTTCGCGGTGGTGATTCTTGCGCTCACTTTTGCGGTGATCGCGGGGGTGGTTTTCGTCGAGCGCGGACAGCGCCGCATTCCTGTGCATTATGCCAAGCGCCAGCAAGGGCGGAAGCTTTTTGCGGCGCAGACGACGCATTTGCCTTTGAAACTCAACATGGCCGGGGTCATCCCCCCGATTTTTGCGTCCAGCCTGATTTTGTTCCCCGTGACTCTGGGCGGGTGGCTGGGTGGAGCGATGGGCGATGGCTGGGGGGCGTCGCTGGTGCAGACGATCACGGCTGCGCTCTCGCCTGGCCAGCCGATCTACGTCATGGTCTACGCTGCACTGATCATCTTTTTCTGTTTTTTCTATACCGCGCTGGTGTTCAATGCGCGAGAAACGGCGGATAACCTGAAGCGCTCTGGCGCCTTTATTCCCGGTATTCGCCCAGGCCTCAATACTGCGAACTACATTGATGGCGTTCTGACGCGGCTGACGATGGTTGGAGCGCTCTATATAACCGCCGTGTGTTTGATGCCGGAGTTCCTGATTTTGTCCTTCAATGTGCCTTTCCATTTTGGCGGGACGTCACTGCTCATTATCGTCGTGGTCGTGATGGACTTCATGGCGCAGGTGCAAGCTCATGTGATGTCTCATCAGTACGAAGGTCTGTTGAAGAAAAGCAACCTGAAAACCGTCGGACGGGGCGGCTAGTCCCGCTGAGCCGTCTTGGCATCGAGGAGTATCTGGATCATGAAAGTGCGTGCGTCCGTAAAACGTATTTGCCGCAATTGCAAGATTATTCGCCGTCATGGCCATGTTCGTGTCATTTGCACGGACGGCCGGCATAAACAGCGGCAGGGCTAAGTCCTGCCTGGATTGTCATAAGCAAAAGATAAGGCTATAATCGCCGGCTCGCCATATCAGCCGGCGGGTAGTCAATCTCAGTAGGAGATCGTTGAAGATGGCCCGTATTGCCGGTGTCAATATTCCCGACCAGAAGCATGCCGTGATTGCTTTGACCGCAATTTATGGTGTCGGCCAGAGTCGCGCAAAGCAGATTTGCGAGGCGACGGGTATCAATCCGGCGGCGCCTATCAAGGATCTTACTGAAGGCGAATTGGAAAGCGTTCGTCAGGCAGTTGCCCGTTTCACTGTTGAGGGTGATCTGCGGCGCGAAGTCTCCATGAATATCAAGCGCCTGATGGATCTGGGTTGCTATCGTGGTCTGCGTCATCGCCGGGGTCTTCCGGTGCGTGGCCAGCGGACGCGTACCAACGCTCGCACCCGCAAGGGCCCGCGGCGCGCAATCCGCAAGTAATCAGCGTCTTTGTTCCTTAGCGTATCATTCACGGAACCGGCAATATCCCAATGGCAAAGACAGCACCACGTAAGCGCGTGAAGAAGCATGTCACCGATGCGGTGGCGCATGTGCACGCATCCTTCAACAACACGATCATCACCATCACCGACCGCCAGGGGAATGCCCTGTGCTGGGCGACTTCCGGTGGTTCTGGTTTTCGTGGATCCCGCAAGAGCACGCCTTTCGCAGCGCAGGTCGCTGCCGAAAAAGCCGGGAATGCGGCGCAGGAGCATGGCGTCCGCAACGTGGACGTATTGGTGAAAGGTCCTGGCCCCGGCCGTGAGGCGGCTGTTCGCGCGCTCCATAACGTGGGTTTCAAAGTGCTGAGCATCACTGACGTGACGCCCATTCCCCATAACGGTTGCCGGCCGCCCAAGCGGCGCCGGGTCTAATCGACGCGCAACTTTGATGCGCTCGTACGAGAGATAGGCATGGCGAAGTACATTGGTCCCAAATGCAAGCTCTCCCGCCGGGAAGGAACTGATCTGTTCCTGAAGGCCCGTGGAAGCTCCTATGAAAAAAAGTGCCGTAGTGAATCCGTTCCTGGTCAGCATGGCCAGCGGCGCGGCCGGGTGTCGGACTATGGTCTTCAGTTGCGCGAAAAGCAGAAGCTGCGCCGTATGTACGGGGTTCTGGAGCATCAGTTCCACCGTTACTACGAGCATGCTGCCCGGGTGCGGGGCAATACCGGCGAGATGATGTTGCAGTTGCTTGAAAATCGACTCGACAATGTGGTCTATCGCATGGGTTTCGCTTCAACGCGTGCCGAAGCGCGGCAACTTGTCGGGCATAAGGCTTTCCAGGTCAATGGCCGGTTAGCCAACATCCCGTCGATGCAGATCCGCGCTGGCGATGTGCTTCGCGTGGCGGATCGGGCGCGCAGCCAGGACCGGATTCGTGGCGCTTTGGTAGTGGCAATGGAAATCGGTCTGCCCTCGTGGGTGGAAGTGGATGAAAAGGAACTTCAGGGAACCTATAAGATGGTTCCTGACCGTTCTGACCTATCCCCGGACATCAACGAAAACCTCGTTGTTGAGTTGTACTCCAAGTAAGAGGGAATGGCGGATGCAGGGTTTCGGTGCTGATTTCTTAAAACCTCGACTGGTCGACGTCCAACGGTTGTCGTCAACTCATTCCAGGATCGTTCTCGAGCCTTTGGAGCGTGGTTTTGGCCATACCCTGGGCAATGCCTTGCGGCGTGTGCTGCTGTCTTCGATGACGGGCGCTGCAGTCGTCGAGGTGGAGATCGACGGGGTGCTGCACGAGTACAGCAGTATCGAAGGGATTCAGGAAGATGTCATCGACATTTTGCTGAATCTCAAAGGGATTGCCTTGCGCATCACGGATGACACGGTGAGCGAAGTCAATCTGATGCTGACCAAGGATACGCCCGGCCCGGTTACTGCTGCGGATATCCAGACCAGTCATCATGTCGAGATTGTGAATCCGGATCTGGTCCTCGCACACCTCAATGAAGGCGCACGGCTGCATGCCCGTCTCAAGGTGCGCAAGGGTCGTGGGTATGAGCCTGCGCTCACTCGCTTGGGTCTGCTGATGGAAGATGATGCACGCCCGATCGGGGTACTGCATCTGGACGCTTCCTATAGCCCCGTCCGACGTGTCTCTTATACGGTTGAAAATGCCCGTGTCGAGCAGCGCACCAACCTCGACAAATTGGTGATTGAACTTGAGACCAATGGTGTCCTGGACCCTGAAGAGGCCATTCGCCGTGCGGCGACGATCTTGAGTGATCAGTTGTCATCGTTTGTTGACTTGCAATCGGAACAATTCGAAGATCGCCACCTGCGCGTTACGGATCTCAATCCGATTTTGCTGCGCCCTATTGACGATCTCGAGCTCACCGTGCGTTCGGCGAACTGCCTTAAGGCTGAAAATATTTTTTACATTGGCGACCTGATTCAGCGCAGCGAAGTGGAATTGCTCAAGGCCCCAAATCTTGGCAAGAAATCGCTGACGGAGATCAAGCAAGCACTCGCATCCCACGATCTATCGTTGGGCATGCGCCTGGATAATTGGCCGCCTGCTGATCTGCAGCAACGGCCCGCGGGTGTTGAAGCCGGCGTCTGATGCATTTTTCTCCCCCGATGCCGGGGGCGCGACTTTAACGGAATCTCACTATGCGACATCGTAACAGCGGTCGACAGCTCAGCCGGAACAGTTCCCATCGCAAGGCCATGCTGCGTAACCTCACAGTTTCCTTGCTCAAGCACGAGCTGATCCAGACCACCTTGCCGAAGGCCAAGGAATTGCGCCGTCTGGCCGAGCCCATGATTACCCTGAGCAAGGAAGATGGTGTTTCCCGTCGCCGTCTGGCGTTTGATCGCCTGCGTGATCGCGATGTGGTCACCAAGTTGTTCAATGAATTGGGTCCCCGCTATAAGGCGCGCCCGGGCGGTTATCTGCGGATTCTGAAGAATGGCTTCCGTGCAGGTGACAATGCCCCCATGGCGGTGGTTGAATTGGTGGATCGGCCTGAACTCGCCGCTGAAGCAAAAGACATCGATTAAGGGCCTGCAATCTGCAGGACGTATTGAAAAAAGCCGGGATCTTCCCGGCTTTTTTCGTTGGCATGGGGATCGACTTCCCGTGCTGAGTCAGGACATGATCCCCATCAGGGTCGATGGGTTTGCGCGAGATAGGCCATGCTGCTCATTTCCTGGAGACGACTCACGGTGCGCCCAAATTCGAAGATCAGCCGCTCACCCTGATAAAGCGACCCTGGCTCGGCTTGCGCCGTTATGATGAGCTTGAGTCGGTGGTCATAGGCGACATCCACCAGATGAATCAAGCGGCGCGCGGCATCGTCCTGCAGTTGATCCAGGATGGGGATTCGACTCACCAGCAAGGTTTCGAATCGCTCCGCAAGTTGCAGATAGTCTTGCGGGCTTCGCCCAAGGCCACACAGTGCCGAGAAGTCAAACCACGCCACGTTTCCGCCCAGGCCGCGCACTGGAATGCAGCGGCCCAGCACGGTTACCTCGGTTTCGCCTTGCTGCGGGTGGGGGCAGAGCCGGGAGAATTGACGGGCCAGCATGGCCTCTGCGGCTGTATCCAGGGGCGCATGATAGATTTCGCTTGCGCTGAGCGCGCGCAGGCGGAAATCCTCACCGGCGTCCATTTCAACGACTGCGGCATGGCGTTCCAACAGGGCAATTGCAGGCAGGAAGCGCTCACGTTGCAAGCCATCGGGGTAGAGATCCCGGGGAGGCACGTTTGAGGTGGCGACCAGCGTCACCCCTTGGGCGAACAGATGCTGAAACAGGGTGCCAAGCAGCATGGCGTCGGTGATGTCAGAGACAAAGAATTCATCGAAACAAATGACTCGGGCTCGCTGGGCAAGTTGGCGGGCAATGAGACGCAGGGGATCCTGAGCGCCGGCGAGCGCCGCCAGTTCGGCGTGAAGCTGGGCCATGAAGGGGTGGAAGTGGGCGCGCAGGGTTTCGGGAAACGGCAAGGTGTCGTGAAAGCAATCCATCAGATAGGTCTTGCCCCGCCCGACCCCTCCCCACAGGTAGAGTCCGTTCACGGCAGGCCAGCGCGGCCGGCGCAAGGTCCGCAGGTAGCGCGCCGTCAGGCCGTGGCGAGGATGGGTGGCGACCAGTTGGTGATGGAGGGCGTCAAGGCGCTCGGCAATCCGCTCCTGGGCGGGATCAGGCAGGAAGCCTTCCTGTGCCTGGTCAGCACGATAACGGGAGAGCGGCGTTTCAACTGTCGTTTGGGTTGGATCGGGATCGGGCACAGCACGACTCGCTAGGGTCAAGGGACGCCGGGGAAGCTTCGGGAGTCGAAGGGATGACCAAGGCGACCATTATAACCGCCGGTCATGGCACCGAACGGGAATGCCTGGATGAATGGAGGGTAAGGCGTGAAGCCAGAAGCGTTGACTGTTCGATCCTTGGCATTGGGCGCGCTGCTGGCCGTGGTGCTGGGTGCCGCCAATGCCTATCTGGGCTTGTATGCCGGGTTGACCGTCTCGGCCTCCATCCCTGCCGCGGTGATGGGTATGGGCTTGCTGCGCCTGCTGGGTGGTCGGGATGCGCGGGAAGTCAATCTGGTGCAGACCGCGGCCTCTTCGGGAGAAGCCCTGGCGGCCGGGGTGATTTTCACCTTCCCCGCCTTGTTGATGATTCAGTTCTGGCCCGAAATCCGTCCTCTGCCGCTGACCTTGATTGCTTTGGGGGGCGGTCTGCTGGGCGTGATTTTCACGATTCCGTTGCGGCACCTGTTGGTCAACGACCCGGCCCTGCCCTTTCCCGAGGGGACCGCGACTGCCGAGGTGGTGCGTCTGACCGATTCGGAAGCACCGGGCCTGCGTCATCTGGTCGGGGGAGCGCTGGGAGCGGCGACCTACAAATTGCTGCAGGGTGGCGCCGGATTATGGCCGGGCGCCTGGAATGGCGCCGCTTGGTGGGGTTCCTGGCTGGGCGCCGGCGGTGTGGCCCTGTCGCCGGCCTTGCTCGGCGTAGGGGCGCTGGTTGGGATGCGCATTGCGGTGCTCATTTTTGCGGGCGGCGCGCTGGCCTGGGGCATTGGGATTCCGCTGTTGGCGTGGAACACCGAGGCAACGTCGGAGGCGCCGTGGGTTCTGGCTCAGCGCTTGTGGTCGACCCGCATCCGCTATGTGGGCGTGGGCGCCATGCTGGTTGGTGGCCTGTGGTCTTTGCTGATTCTGGTGCGCCCGTTGTGGATGTTGCTGGATCCACGGGCATCGGCTGCGCGGGATACATCCGCTCAGGGTTCCGATTTGCCTGCGCCCCTGCTGCGCGGAATGGCGGTGCTGCTGGTGGGTGGACTGGGCGCCGTCTGCCTGTGGGTCATGGACGATCCTGTACTGGCCGTATTGCTCACGGTCATCCTGGCGCTGACGGGATTTCTCTTTTCCGCGGTGGCGGGTTACATGGCCGGTTTGGTGGGCTCCTCCCACAATCCCGTTTCCGGCATGACCATCGCCACGATCTTGCTGACTGCCTTGCTGTTGCGACTCCTGCTCGGCGCCGATTTGCCCGGTGGCGCGGGAGCGGTGCTGCTGGTAGGTGCGGCGGTATGCTGCGCCGCGGCCCTGGCGGGTGACAACTTGCAGGATCTCAAGGCAGGCGCATTGCTCGGAGCCTCGCCGTGGCGTCAACAGATCGCGCAGATCGTGGGCGTGGTCGCCGGCGCGCTGGTGATGGCGCCGGTGCTCATATTGCTGGAACAGGCCTATGGCTTTGGCCCGCCCGATGCGGCGCATCCCCATGCCTTGCCCGCTCCCCAGGCCGGATTGATGGCGGCCTTGGCCCAGGGTGTATTCGTCGGTGATCTTCCCTGGGGCATGATCACGATAGGCGTTGCGTTGGGGGCGGCAGTGATCCTGTTGGATCGCACCCAGATGTGGCGCGGCAGCAGCTGGCGGGTGCCGGTGCTGGCGGTTGCGGTGGGGGTGTATCTGCCGGTGGAGTTGTCGGCAGCCATCTTTTTGGGCAGTTTGCTGCGGCGCGGCACCGCTGGATCAACGACTCAGCATGATCCCGGCCTGTTGCGGGCCGCTGGCTGGATTACCGGCGAAGCCTTGGCAGGAATTGCCCTGGCCGCGTGGGTGGTGCTGGGCGGGACGCGTCTATTCATGCGGCCGCCCGGTGGCGAGATGGCGTGGATATGGGGGCTGAGCGCATTGGCCGTGCTGGCCTATCCGTTGTGGCGATCGGTTGGATCCCGTGCGGTGTGAGGCATCGCGGTGGGTGGCATCAGATCCCCTTCGATGCAGGCCCGCGCCTGATCGCGCAGCTGGGCCAGCGCGCTGCGTTGGCGTCCACGAGGCTGAATCGCGGGATGGATGCGCACCCGCAAGGGCGCCCGGAACATCCGCCAGCGACCATCGTCGGGCAGGGTGGTAGCGGTTCCCGTCAGACTCACCGGGACCACTGGCCAGTCCAGTTGGGCCGCGGTCAGAAATGCGCCGAGCCGGAATGGCCCCAGTAATCCCGCAGCCGGAATGGTGCCTTCGGGGAAAAAAACCAGAGAGGTGCCGTTTTGGGCAAGGCGCAGGATCGATCGGGCATCGCGGGCAGCCTGGTTGGCATCCCGGCGTTCCACAAATGCGGTCCCTACCCGGCGCAACAGCCAACCGGCCAGCGGGACCCGCGTCATTTCGCGCTTGGCCACGAACACGTATCCGGCCGGCAAGACACCCATGAGCAGCAAACCGTCCAGATAGCTGGCATGGTTGGCGACCACGATGGCGCCTTCCGTGGGCAGATTGTCCAGGCCGGTTACGGTGGGACGCAGGCCGCACAGTGTCCAGGCCAGGCGCATGCCCTGCCGTGCCATGCCCTGACGCCGGTGCAATCCCGGTAGAATCAGCACCAACACCCCGAAACTGGCGAGGACCAGGGTGAAGCTCAGTCGGCACCAGAGTGTGTAGATCACGGTGGCCAGCGTGGACGGAACAGAGGGGCGCGCGGACATGGATGAGCCGGGAAAGACCAAGGGAAACCTCTTATGCGCATGAATCGGGTCGACGTCAAGGAGGATGGCGGGTGAACGGCGCCCAGGGTCGTGGGACCCGGGTTTTCCTACCTGCTGGCGAACTGTCCTGGCCGGTGCAGCGGCGCCAGTTCTGGGTGCGCTATTTCTTCATTGCCCTGCTGGTGTTGTATTTCCTGAGCCTGGAGACGGCCGCCCCCGTCCTGTGGGGACTGGATGGGGTGCTCTCTATCGCGGCCGTCTATGCCGGTGTGATGCTGGTGCTGATGATCTGGGCGCGCTGGCGTCCGGTTTCACCAAGGCGGGTGGCGGCGAGCCTCTGGCTGGATTACCTGATCCTCGGATTGATCGTGGCGCATGATCCAAATCCCGCCTTGCCCACGGCGCCGATCTTGCTGACGGTCTTGTTCGGCCACGGCCTGCGCTTCGGGCCGCTGGCGCTGGAGTCGGTGCTGGCAGGCAGTTTCCTGGTGTTGCCAGGCATCATGACCCTGCGTGCCCTGCTGAGCGGCATCATGCCGGAGACCGCCACTTTCCTGACGCTGTTTCTCTATGCCGTGCTGGCCATGTATGGCGCGATGCTGATCTGGCGCAGCGAGCGCCTGCGGCGGCGTCTGGATCGTCACAGCCCCCGGGATGAAACCAGTGGCGTGCTCACCCGACGCGCACTGGCAGAGCAGGCCGAGGTGCTGTTCAACCTGCACGCCCGTAGCGGACGTCCATTGAGCCTGATCCTGTTCCAGGTTCCGCTGTTCCAAACCGGACCGGATGTGGAGGGCGCAGCGGGGCTGTCGCGGCGGTTGCTGCGCACCTGCGGGGAGGTGCTGCGTTATGGATTGCGCAGTTACGATCTGGCGGGACGGCAGGATAGCGACCGCTTCGTCGTGCTGCTGCCGGATACCGATGCAGTTCACGGCGCGGCGGTGGGCGAGCGCCTGCAACTGTCCCTGCAGCGGCGCCTGGGTCAGGTGGGCGGTGAGGCGGTGAGCGTGCGCGCGGTGCGGGTGCAGGCACCGGGCGACGGCAGCGATTACGGCAGCTTGCTGGCCTGCGCCCTGGAGCGCATGGATGGCGAGGGCGTTACCGCTGCCACGCAGCCGGGATCCTGGCCGATCGCGCCGCGCCCGACGACATGACGGCCGTCTCCGCGGCAGATCGGGCGCGACTGGATGCTTTCCTGGCCCGCCTGTGGAGCGAGCGGGGAATTTCTCCCCATACCCGGGAGGCCTATCGGCGCGATCTGACGACGCTGTCAGCCTGGCTCGCAGTGCGGGGACTGGACCTGGCCTCGGCGGGGCCGGCCGAATTGCAGGACTGCTTGGCTGAACGCCTGGGGCTTGGTATCAGCGCCCGCTCCGTGGCGCGGCAGATTTCGGCCTGGCGGCAGTTCTATGCCGATTGGTGCCGGGAAAGCGGGCGCATCAATCCCACCGAGGATCTTCAGCCGCCTCGGCTGCCGCGCACCCTGCCTCGGGTCTTGAGTGAGCTGGATGTGGATGCCCTGCTGCAGGCACCGGCCCTGGACACGCCGCTCGGCTTGCGGGACCGGGCCATGCTGGAACTGTTCTATGCCACCGGGATGCGGGTGTCCGAGCTGGTGGGGCTGGAACTGGGGCAGATGGATCTGCGGGTGGGTTGGGTGCGTGTGTACGGCAAGGGACGCAAGGAGCGGTTGGTCCCCATCGGGGAGGAAGCGCTGCATTGGCTGGCGCGCTATCTGCGCGAGGCCCGTCCCGAGCTGCTCGCCGGCCGGCGTTGCGATGCGCTGTTTCCGGGCCGGGATGGCGCCCCGCTCACCCGCCAGGCCTGCTGGTACCGGCTGCGGGCGCTCGGGCGGGTCGCGGGCATTCGCGGGGCGTTTTCACCCCACGCGCTGCGTCATGCCTTCGCCACGCATCTGCTCAATCATGGCGCCGACCTGCGCATGGTGCAGATGCTGCTGGGGCATAGCGACCTGTCCACCACCGAGATCTATACCCATGTGGCGCAGGCTCGCCTCAAGACCCTGCATGCGGCCCATCATCCGCGCGGTTGATCGCGTTAGCGTTCCAGCAGCGCGCGCTTGCCGGGCTTGCCGTCCCATTCCTCCGCATCCGCGGGCGCGTCCTTCTTTTCGGTGATCACGGGCCAGTCTTTGGCCAGATCGGCATTGATGACCAGGAAGGACGCCTGCTCGGCGCTGAGGTCGTCTTCCGAAAAAATCGCCTGGGCGGGGCATTCCGGCTCGCACAGGGTGCAGTCGATGCACTCCTCGGGATCGATCACCAGCATGTTGGGGCCTTCGTGGAAGCAGTCCACCGGGCACACCTCCACGCAATCGGTGTATTTGCACTTGATGCAGTTTTCAGTGACGACGTAGGTCATGTGCTCTCTCTCAAAGTGTCATGCGGCCGCGCGCAAGGTCGTCGGAGGCGAAATTCTAGCGGTTTGGCCCGAAGCTGGCGAGCATGGAAATCAGCCTGGAATCAGCGGGACCCGCGCCGCACATCCAGATCCAGTGTGGGATAGACCCCATGGCGACGGTCCCTGAAATAGTCTTCAAGGGTGAGCCGCACGGTATGGAACGCCAAATCGTCCCAAGGGATCTCGGCTTCGGTAAACAGCGCGGTCTCCAGAGACTCGACGCCGGGCGAAAAATCCAGATCCAGCAGCCGGGCGCGGAAGAACACATAGATCTGGTTGATATGGGGCAGGTCGAAGAGTCGATAAAACGATTCGATTTCCACCCGTGCATTGGCCTCTTCCAGGGTTTCCCGCATGGCGCCCTGGCGGGTGGTTTCACCGTTTTCCAGGAAGCCGGCGGGCAGGGTCCAGTAGCCGACCCGCGGCTCGATGGAGCGTTTGCAGAGCAGGAAGCGGCCTTCCCAGACCGGGATCGCGCCGACCACGATCTTCGGGTTCTGGTAGTGGATCACGCCGCAGTGGTTGCACCAATAGCGGGGCCGGTTATCCCCTTCGGGGATGGAGAACAGGATCTCTTCGCCGCAATGGCTGCAATATTTCATTGATGCTCTCGCCTGCTTATGGAACCTCATCCGGGCGCCTGGCCGCCGGCCGGCATGATGAGGAAACGACAGCCTAATGGCTTGGCGGTGGATCGGCAATTAGGGCGTTTTCACGGGCTCCGCCGTGAATAGAGGGCATCCGGCCTTGCCCGGTGCGCGAGGCCTGTTCAAACTGGTGTTTGAAATAAAACTGGGAGTACCCCGTGCTAGAAAAACTCCGGCAGCGCATGTCGGCCTACCCTTTCAATGATTTACCGGTGGATTTGCCGGAAGCGGCCGTGCTGATGCCGTTCGTGGACCAGCCCGACCCGGAACTGATTCTCACCGTCCGCGCCCAGGGCATGCCCACCCACGCCGGCGAGGTGGCGTTTC
>PKDC01000027.1 GCA_002862435.1 Pseudomonadota bacterium
ATACAACAGATTCAACAACAACATCTCATACAACAGATTCAACAACAACATCTCATACAACAGTTTCAACAACAACATCTCATACAACAGATTCAACAACACCTCACTCAACAAGAACTAGCAAGACAAAAACATCTCATTCAATGGCATCAACAACACAGTCTACGATGCCATTGCTGCCGGGCTGAGCGTCGCGCCGCCTCCCATCAACCCTGTCGGAACCACGCTGTGGCAGTATGTTCCCGTGGTAACACTGGAATTCAAATAGCCCCCGTTCATGCATGCGTTCGGCAAGGCGCGCCCTGCATGCGTGGCATGGCTCAAAGCCCACGTAAGTGCCAAGGAACAGCCCGCAAGCACGGACTGCTTGCGGGCAATCTTGCGGAATGTACCCACGGCGCGTCGGTTGGACCCATCGGTTTTCAGGACAAAGAGGATGCGGGCTGCAAGCGCCTGGGAATTGCCGAGCCGCAGCCGGGCCGGAAAGCTGCCGCAAGGGTCGAGGCAACATAGGCTTGAGCCTGCTCGACGGCGACCTCGACCGATTCACCCCACGCCAGACGGGCAGCCAGAGCGGCAGCCAGGGTGCAACCCGATCCATGGAACGGGCCAGCCAGGCGTGGCCAGCGAAAAATCCATACGCCTTCGGGCCCATGGAGGCGGTTTTCCACCGCCGCAGTGGGCTCGTCTCCCCCGGTGACAAGCACATACCGAGCGCCCAAGGCCCGCAATGTCTCGGCGCAGGCCGCAAGGTCAGCCAGCCCGGTCAGCGCACGGGCCTCGACGACATTGGGCGTGAGCACGGTGGTACGCGGTACCAATACCGTTTTAAGCGCGGGAATCAGATCAGCCTCGGCGAGCTGCCCGCCACCCGTGGCCACCAGCACCGGATCGGTCACCACCGGGATCAAGGGATGACGCGCCAGAAGTGCCGCGACCGCTGTGACAATGGCGCCATTGCCGAGCAAGCCCAATTTGATCGCCGCGACGCGCTGATCGGCCAGCACCGCCTCGGCCTGGGCGATCACCAACGCCGGCGCTACCGCCTCTACCCGGCTCACATTGACCGTGTCCTGCACGGTGAGGCAGGTGATCGCCACCGCTGCATGGGCGCCCTGCGCCGCGATGGCCTCGATGTCGGCTTGCTGGCCGGCGCCGCCGCTGGGGTCATGTCCCGCGAACACCAGAACCGTAGGAGGGTGAGCCTCTTTGTCCATGGCGGCAGTTTAGCATTGGCGACACCTGCGGCAGTCGCCGCAGGGCAGCGGATCAACGCCCCCCGGCCGAGCGCCGTAGCCACCCAAAGGCGCGCACGATCGAGTCGCATTGGTGCCCAGTCACAGAAGGCACACAGCAACGCCCTCAACGATTCCCGCTCAATCCAGCCGCGGGAAGCGCTCCGCGATGGGATCGCCGGTGAAGCGCGCGATCCAGCCATCGGGGTTGTTGAACAACCGGATGGCCGTGAAGCGCGGGCGCGATCCCATGTCGAACCAGTGCAGCGTGCCGGCGGGAACGCTGATGAGGTCATTCTTGACACACAGTACGGCATAGACGCGCTGATTCAGGTGCAGGCAGAACAAGCCGGCACCCTCGACGAAAAAGCGCACCTCGTCCTCGCCATGGGTATGTTCGTTCAGGAACTTCTGGCGCAGCGCCACGCGATCGGGGTGGTCGGGATACAGGTTGACCACATCCACACTCTGATAACCCGCCTCTTGGACGAGCCGATCGATTTCCGACCGGTAGGCGGCCAGGATGGTCTCCACGACGGCCCGTTCGTCCAGCGCCCGGGTGGCCGCCCAGCGTCGAAACAGCACCCCGGCCTCGGCCAGGGTGTGGCGGATGGTGTCGCCGTCCTCGGTATCCAGCAGCGGGCGTATGGCGTCGTGTTCGGCATAAACGGTCAACCGGCTCATGAGACGACCTCCTGCAATTGGGGAATATGGTGAAAATCGGCGGCGACGGGGTGACTGCTCGTCAATCCCGCCGCGCGGGCCAAGAGACAGGTTTCCAGGCCCGCCGTTCGTGCCGCGTCGAGTTCGGACTCGATGTCCGACAGGAACAGAATCCGCTCGGGCGGCAGATCGATGGCCCGGGCGATGTTCCGGTAGCTGTCCGCTTCGCGCTTGGCGCCCACCCGGGTATCAAAATAACCGCTGAACAGGCCCGTCAGATCGCCGTGGTCGCTGTGGCCGAACAGCAACCGCTGAGCCTCCTCGGAGCCGGACGAGTAGACATAGAGCCGCAGGCCGGCTTCGTGCCAGCGACGCAGGCAGATCGCTGCATCAGGATAGAGATGGCCGGTGAAGTCGCCACGCTCGTAACCCTCTCGCCAGATCCAGCCCTGCAAGGTCTTGAGCGGCGTGAGCTTGAGATCGAGCTTGATCCACTCCAGCAACTGATCCACCACCTGCGCTTCGCTTGCCCCCGGCCGGCCGCTCTGGGCCGCCACCTCGGCCAGCAACGCCTGCACCCGGGGCTCGTCGCGGTGGGCGGCGATGTAGGCCGGCAACTGGCGGGCGGCATAGGGAAACAGCACGCGGTGCACAAACCCGATGTCTGTGGTGGTCCCCTCGATGTCGGTGACGATGGCCTGGATGCTCATGCGCGTTCCTCCAGCAGCCGTTCGGTCAACCGACACTGCATCAGGAACTCCCAGCCTTCCACATGGCGCCGCGCCTCCGCCACCGATGCGCCCCAGGCATACAGGCCATGCCCGCGCACCAGAAAACCATGAGGCAGCACAGCTGACTCCCAGCGCTCCGCGAGGCGATCGGCCAGTGCCGGAATGTCCTGGGTATTCTCAAATATCGGCAAGGCAACCCCCTGTTCATGGGTGGTGTGGCCGCGAATGGCTTTTTGCATTTCGTAGCCCTCGAACAGCAGCGCCTCAGTCGGGGCAAGGCGCGAGAGCACAGTGGCCGCCACCGAATGGGTGTGCAGCACGCAGCCGATGGTGGGATCGAGCCGATAGAGCCGTTGGTGTAAGGCCGCCTCGGCGGAAGGCGTCGGCGCCGTGGTGGACAGGGGCGCGTGCACGGCGGCGCGGATGAAATCGTCCGTTGTGAGGGCACGCTTGTCGCGACCCGAGGCGGTGATACGAAAGTGGTCGGCATCCTCGCGCAGCGAGAAATTGCCGCCGGTCGCAGGCGACAGACCCTGGGCTGCCAGCGCGCCAACGACTTGAATGAGGGTATCGAGGGTGTCCACAGCCGCCATGGGCGATCCCCACCGGATCCGATTTCAGGGAGGAGCATGATACCGCAGGCCACCCGGCCCGTCCCGACCGGATCGATGACACCAGCGCAGCCGCCCGCTGCGCGCTAAAATCCACCGGTCCCAAGGTCTACTGGATACTGGAGATCCCCATGCGCATCGGCACCCCCCTGTCCCCGTCCGCCACCCGGGTCATGCTGCTGGGCGCCGGCGAGCTGGGCAAGGAAGTGATCATCGCCTTGCAGCGACTGGGCGTGGAAGTGATCGCCGTGGACCGCTACCCCAATGCCCCGGGGCACGCCGTCGCCCATCGCGCCCATGTCCTGGACATGACCGATGGTGCGCTCCTGCGCGAACTGATCGTCCTTGAGCGCCCCCATTGGGTGGTGCCGGAAATCGAGGCCATTGCCACCGAGACCCTGCGCGCGCTGGAGGCCGAGGGACTGACAAAGGTCATCCCCACCGCCGAAGCCGCCTGGCTCACCATGCAACGGGAAGGCATCCGGCGCCTGGCAGCAGAGGAACTGGGGCTGCCCACCTCGCGCTATGCCTTTGCCGATTCCGAAGCCGAGTTGGCTGCCGTCATCACCGGCGGCATCGGCCTGCCCTGTGTGATCAAGCCGGTGATGTCGTCCTCAGGCAAGGGGCAATCGGTCGTCCGCACGCTGGACGAGGTGCCGGCCGCCTGGGCCGCCGCCCGCACGGGCGGCCGGGTGGACCGGGGGCGAGTGATCGTCGAGCAATGGATTCACTTCGATTTCGAGATCACCCTGCTCACGGTGCGCGCACCCGACGCGACGGGACAGATCCAGACCCAGTTCTGTGAGCCCATCGGCCATCACCAGGTGGATGGCGATTATGTCGAGAGCTGGCAGCCCCAGCCCATGAGCCTGCGGGCGCTGGAGCGCGCACGTCAGATTGCCTTGCAGGTCACCGACCGGCTCGGCGGCCGGGGGATTTTCGGCGTGGAATTGTTTGTGCGCGGCGACGAGGTCTGGTTCAGCGAGGTCAGTCCACGCCCTCATGACACCGGGCTGGTGACCCTCGCGAGCCAGGTCCAGAGCGAGTTCGAGCTGCATGCCCGGGCCATCCTGGGGCTGCCGGTGGATACGCGGATGCAGCGGCCGGCGGCGAGCGCGGTGATCTATGGCGGCATGGCGGCGGTCGGTGTGGCCTTCGAAGGTTTGGAACAGGCACTGGCGGTGCCGGAAAGCGATCTGCGCCTGTTCGGCAAACCCAACGCCACCCCCAAGCGGCGCATGGGGGTGGCGCTGGCACGGGGGGACACCATCGAGCAGGCCCGCGAGCGGGCGCGGGAAGCCGCAAGCCGGGTTCGGGTCATCGCCGCGTCCCCTTGACCGGTTGCACGTCAGCTCCCGCGCCACCCAGCATGGCAACCTCCTCCGCGCTGAGGGATCGCCAGGCGCCTTTGGCCAGTTCGCCCAGTTGCAGCGGGCCGATGCTCACGCGCACCAGCCGCAACACGGCGCAATCGAAGCCCGCCAGCAGGCGCCGCAAATGGCGATTGCGCCCCTCCGTCAACCCTAGTTCCAGCCAGGTGTTCTTCTCTCCCTGACGCAGAATGGCAGCCGAAGCAACCCGCAGCCATTCCCCCTGACAATCCGCGCCCGTCCGCAGCGCCGTCAACAGCGCCGCATCGACCAAACGATCCACCTGCACGTGATAACGCTTCTCCAGGCCGCTCCCCGGCGCCGTCACGCGGGCCGCCCAGGCGTGATCATTACTGAACAGCAACAGCCCCTCGCTGGCCTGATCCAGCCGCCCCACCGGCGCCAGTCCCGGCCAGCCGGCCGCCTCCCCCAGCGCAGAAAATACGGTGGCGCGACCCCGTTCGTCCCAACGGGTGGTCACCAGACCGCGGGGCTTGTTGAGCATGAGATAGCGCGGCGTGGCCGCCTGCACGGGCTCGCCATCCAGGGTCAACCGATCCTGACCAAGAAGCAGGCGCCGCAAGGGATCCCGCACGATGCGGCCATTCACGGCGACCCGGCCGGCACGCACGGCGGCCTCGGCCTCGGTGCGGGAGCACACCCCCAGCTTGGACAGGGCGCGCATGAGCGAGAGCGGGTCATTCAGCTGGGGCATGGCACGTCTTTGATTCACAGGAAACGCGCCACTGCGGCCAAGCCGATTGACAGCGCCATCTCAAGCCTGACCGTTCGTTCAAAAATCGCTTGACCGGACGTTCAAGATGCCGTAGCGTTCGTCGATACATGACACAGATCATGGTTTTTTCCAAAAAAACCCTTTGCACGAGGAGATAGACATGAGTGCGGTTATCCAACCCAGCCGGGCTGTCACTGCCCCCACCGAAGCGGCCCCATCCATCCGGGGACCGTGGATGTTCGCTGCGGCCGTCGGGATTCTGGCGGGCCTGCTGTTCGGCGTTTATCGCTGGTACCAACAGAATTATTCCTTCACGGTCGGCATGGATTACTTCGAACCGGAATTCCAGACCTACTGGATGAGCCTGTTCTACGTACAGATGACCGTCATCCCCTTGGTCGGCGCCGTGGCGCTGGCCGTGCTGTGGTTCACACGTGACCGCAACGTGATGTCTATCACGCCACAGGAAGAGCTCAAGCGCTACTACTACGTGCTCACCCTGCTGGCGGTGGCGAGCATTCTGGCGGCCGTTATTTTCGGCCTGTTTGTCGAGGCGGATGCGGCCTGGCACCAGACCACGGTTCGCGATACAGACTTCACCCCGACTCACATTGCCTTGTTCTACTTCGCTATCCCCGCCGCCCTGGTGGGACTGACCTTCGGCTGGATGTGGGTGCATACCCGCCTGCCCGAGTTCACCAAGCGCATTTCCGTCCCGTTGTCGCTGGTGGTGGCCGGACCCATTCTGATCATGCCCAACCTGGGATTCAATGAGTGGGGACACACCTTCTTCTACGCCGAAGAACTGTTTGCAGCGCCCATCCACTGGGGCTTCGTGGCCCTGGCATGGGGCATCTATGCCCTGGGTGGATTTGCCGTCCAATGCGTGGCCCGGGTTGCCGAACTGACCCGGCTCACCTCCGCAACCACTGCCTGATCGCGGGATTGCCGCCACCAAAAAGGCCGCCGGTTTGATCCAGCGGCCTTTTTCATATGCCGCGAAGGGAAACTGGAGCGCCATTCCCGCCCCTCATCGGGCAGATCCTGCCCTCCGCACTCAAACGCGCGCGAGCGCTAGTCGGGATCAACAAGACATCGCCAAGCGCTTGGCATCGCCGCCGAAAACAAACGCATAGGGGTTGTAACGCACCTCATCGCGGACTGCGTAATACAGTGCCACCGCCCTTATCCCGCGCCGTCATCAGGCCCGCCGTCACCCGCGGCGCATAGGCCACGATATCGGCATGATTGGCATTGAGAGAGCGGGTCGGGCGCAGATAAGGCGCGAAAGCGTCATCGTTTGAGGGGTCAACAAAGCCCCACAGCAAAAAAGCTGCGACGGTTATCGAACTGGTTGCCGCGCCTTGTGGCAGTCCCCCTGCCTTGTTGTTATCGCACCATCACACAATCAAACTCGATCAGCTTGAGGGTGCCGTGATCGCGGGATATGGGATACATGCCCGTTATCTCATATCCTTTTTCTCGGTATTTCTGAATGGTTTCCATGTGACCTGGCATGTTTTCATAAATCGGCTGGACGGATGCTTCGGATTGAAGGCCGAAAATGAGATCCAGCACCCCTTGCGCACCTTTGAAGACCTCGAGATCGTAACCTTGGGTGTCCATTTTCAGGAAAACCCTCGGTTCAGGTATCGCGCGAACCAGATTTCGCAAGATTCCGTCAAGGCGTCTTACTTGCACCGACTGGACATGGCTGGTGGTAACCTTGTTTACCCCAAAGCGTTGTGTTGCATACGCATTAGGGGTGTGGAAGGACGTGAAAACCGAGTCGGTGGCGACATTGATGTCTTGCATGGCGTCTTCAGATCCAAGCGCGCAATCAAAACAATGCCACTTGCTGTCTTTTTCAGCTTTGCGGGAGAGCGTGCTGAAGTTCGAGGCGACCGGCTCAAAGGAGAAAATCTCACCGCCAAAGCCATGCGTCCGCAGTTGCGCGGCATATTCCCCAGTGTGTGCGCCAACATCGATAACGCAGTTGATGTGGTGTTTTTCAAATAGTGTTTGAAGGTGCATCGGCAAGAGTAGATGCGCCATTTTTCTTCGACGGATTAGCCTGTAGCCAAAGACGCCGGCAAGGTTTCTATGAAATTTTATTTTCATTCATTCACATCAAAATGGCGGCATGCGGGTTGTTGGAGTCAATAATCTGTAGGTAATGACCGAAGCCAAGGGCGACTTTGGGATCTGGCTGGATTGTGAAAGACAAAGCAGTGGACGACTCGGTTTTTAGAAAATAACGTGATATGCGGGACGGGATGCCGATGATGGGTCAGCGCTCCGGCAGCGGGTAGGGCAGTTCGCGCAGTTGGAACGGGGCGTTGCCGCAGTCAGGAATCACGACATCACCGGCCGTGGTGGCTTCCTGATGCAGCACGGCGAGGGTCAGGAAGCCACCATCGGGGTGGCGGGTTGCGGCAATGACGGTGCCGACCGATTCGCTGGATTCCCTGCCGGAGCGAGCCAGGGCCATGCCGGGATGGGGAGCAAGGTCGGCGCGCGCCAGGCCGATGCGCAGGCGGCGCTTGATTTCGCCGCGATGGCGCACGCGGGTGACGATTTCCTGTCCGGGATAACAGCCCTTGCCGAAGCCCACGGCGCCGAGGACATCGAGGTTCAGCATCTGGGGAATGAAATGCTCGGCGGTTTCAGCAGTGACAAAGGGTTCGCCGGCCTGGATCGTGAGCAGGGCCCATGCCTCTGGCCCCACTGGGGCGCCCCGGGCCTGGAGCCGCTCCCAAAGATCCTTCATCGCCTCCAGCGGCCCCAGGGCCAGCCAGCGCGGGGCCGTGCCGGGCAGACGCACCAGCAACATCTCGCCGGCGCTCACAACCGCAAAGGACTGACTGGGCAGGTCGCTGCCAAACACGGTCTGCAGATCCGTGGTCAGGGCGTCGCCCGCGAGCCCCAGCCGAATCAGGGCCTCAGAGGCATCCGCCAGCGTCACCCGGGCGCGCAGGACGAAACGGCGCAACCGGTTCAAGGTGTCTTCCAAATGCTGCCGGGGCAGGAAGAGGTAAAAGCCATCGCCGCGCGCCAACAGGATGAAGCTGGACAGCACCTTGCCTTGGGCGCTGAGATGGCAGGCAAACGTGGCTTGCCCGGCTGAAACCGCTGCCATGTCCGTGGCCAACTGGGCTTGCAGGAAGCTGCGCGCGTCCGGGCCATGCACTTCCAGCAGGCCGAAATGGCTGAGATCGGCGAACACCGGTCCGGACAGGACCATGCGCCGCTCCCGCTCCGGATTGCCGAAATGATCAAGTGTTGCGTCCGTGAATTCGGCGCCGGCATCGATCAGAAACGACTTCCATTCGGGCTTCATGGCAAGGACTCCTGGCGAGGGGATGGGGCAGGTGGGCATGGCTCGGATGGTAGGGCAAATCCCGTTCCGGTGGCAGTGGGGCGGGCACCGCACCTTGCGGGAAGGGCGCGGATTCAGTATAAAAGCCGCTGTCGCTGCAAGGGGGAAGGCCATGATGGAACCGGAAAACACGCCGGAATCCGCGCCGATTTTGCCCTCACTGGCGCCTGCCACGCCGGTGACGATCCGGATGCCCCCCGCGCCCGAGGAGATCGGCGGTCCCCAGGGTCTGGAGCCAACCCGTTACGGGGATTGGGAGCGCCGCGGGCGCTGCATCGATTTTTGATTCGCGGCCTGGGTTTGACCGCATCGCCGCGTTTCCTCTGCGGGCCTTGCCGCATTTTCTGACGGGTTTTCGCGCCGGATTTTGAGTATGGGTCGGGCCATCCGCATCCATGCAGCCGGCCACCCGCTTGTCGATTCGCTGGGAGGGAGACCCGTGCCAGATCAACGCCCCCTGTCGCCACACCTGCAGGTGTATCGCTGGTCGCTGACCATGCTGATGTCCATCGTCCACCGCGCAACGGGCGTTGCGCTCTCGCTGGGCAGCATCCTCCTCGTGATCTGGTTCGCGGCCCTGGCGGCGGGGCCCGACGCCTATGCCACGGCGCAAGGGGTCGTGGCCTCGCCGATTGGCTTGCTGCTGCTGTTCGGCTGGTCGGTCGCGCTGTTCTATCACCTGTGCAACGGCATCCGGCATCTGTTCTGGGACATCGGCATGGGCTTCGAGAAAGCACAGGCACGCCGCAGCGGTTGGGCCGCGCTGGGCGGGACAGCAATTCTGACCCTGGCGGCCTGGGGCATCGGCCTTTCCGGAGCAATGTAATCATGGATATGCGAACCCCCCTGTCGCGCGCCAATCACCTGGGCTCGGCCCGCGAGGGCGCCAACCACTGGTGGTGGCAGCGACTCACCGCGCTGGCTCTGGTTCCCTTGCTGCTCTGGCTGGTGGGATCCTTGGTCTGCCTGATTGGCGCCGACTACCTCGCCATGCGCACCTGGGTCGCCCGTCCTGCCGTGACTGTGGCCCTGGTAACACTGCTGACTGCCCTGTTCTACCACGCCCAGCTCGGGCTGCAGGTGGTCCTGGAAGACTATGTCCATGCCGAGGGGCTCAAGCTGGCCTCGCTCGTGGCAGTGCGCTTTGCCTGCCTGCTGCTGGGTCTGCTGGGTGTGATTTCCGTTTTGCGCATCGCCTTCGGGGGCTGATCGAATGAGTCAGGCGTATCGTTTTGTGGACCACCAGTACGACGTGATCGTGGTGGGGGCGGGCGGGGCCGGTCTGCGGGCCACACTGGGAATGGCCACCCAGGGGCTGACGACGGCCTGCATCACCAAGGTTTTCCCGACCCGTTCCCATACCGTGGCGGCACAGGGCGGAATCTCCGCGGCGCTGGGCAACATGGGCGAGGATGACTGGCGCTTCCACTTCTACGACACCATCAAGGGCTCGGACTGGCTCGGCGATCAGGACGCCATCGAGTACATGTGTCGCGAGGCGATCCCGGCGATCCTGGAGCTGGAACACTACGGTGTACCCTTCTCGCGCACCGAGGAAGGCAAGATCTACCAGCGTCCTTTCGGCGGCATGACCACCCATTACGGCAAGGGCACCGCCCAGCGTACCTGCGCGGCGGCGGACCGCACCGGCCATGCCATGCTGCACACCCTGTACCAGCAGTCGCTGCGCCATCATGCGGAGTTCTTCATCGAATACTTCGCCCTCGACCTGATCATGGACGAGGAAGGCGCCTGCCGCGGCGTGACGGCCTTGAACCTGTCTGACGGGACGCTGCACCGCTTTCGTGCCCACACCACGGTGCTGGCCACCGGCGGCTATGGCCGCTCCTATTTCTCCTGCACCTCGGCGCACACCTGCACCGGCGACGGCAACGGCATGGTGCTGCGCGCCGGCCTGCCCTTGCAGGACATGGAATTCGTGCAATTCCATCCCACCGGCATCTACGGCGCGGGCTGCCTGATCACCGAGGGCGTGCGCGGCGAAGGCGGTTATCTGACCAACGCCCAGGGCGAGCGTTTCATGGAGCGCTATGCGCCCAACGCCAAGGACCTGGCTTCCCGCGATGTGGTGAGCCGGGCCATGACGGTGGAGATCCGCGAAGGCCGTGGCGTGGGACCGCAGAAGGATCACATTCATCTGCACCTGGAGCACCTGGGGCCGGAGGTCATCAACGAACGCCTGCCCGGCATCGCCGAATCGGCGCACATCTTCGCCGGCGTGGATGTGACCCGCGAGCCCATTCCCGTGCTACCCACGGTGCACTACAACATGGGCGGCATCCCCACCAACTACCACGGCGAAGTGGTGACCCTGCGCGATGGCAATCCGGACGCGGTGGTGCCCGGACTCATGGCCATCGGCGAGGCGGCTTG
>PKDC01000055.1 GCA_002862435.1 Pseudomonadota bacterium
CGGCATCTGGCCGCCTTCAAAGCCGACCTTGTGAAACCCGCCCGCCCGTGCTTTCTGGCCTTTATGACCTTTTCCGCTGGTCTTGCCCAGGCCGGAGCCCATACCACGACCAAGACGGCGCTTTTCCTTGCGACTGCCTTCCGCGGGCTGCAGTGTATTAAGACGCATTTCAGAGTTCCTCAATGCTCAACAGGTAGGACACCTTGTTGATCATTCCAAAATTCTCAGGGGTGCCTGCAACCACCACGGAGTGGTGCATGCGGCGAAGACCCAATCCACGCACGCAGGCCTGGTGATTCTTCAGCCGGCCGGCCACGCTGCGCACCAGAGTCAGACGATATTGCTTGATCGCTTCCGTCACGTCATTCATCCCAGGATGTCTTCAACGGTCTTGCCGCGCTTGGCTGCCACGGACCGCGGATCATGCAGACCGTAGAGCCCCTTGATGGTCGCGCGCACCACATTCAGCGGGTTGCGTGAACCCAGGCATTTGGCGCGGACATTGTGCACGCCGGCAACTTCGAACACGGCACGCATCGCGCCCCCGGCGATCAAGCCCGTGCCCTGGTCGGCCGGCTTCATGATCACGCGGGTCGCGCCATGCGATGCCATCGCGGGATGCTGCAATGTCCCTTCGTTCACATGGACCGGGCGCATGGTCTTGCGTGCCCGCTCCATGGCCTTCTGAATGGCCTGGGGCACTTCGCGCGCCTTGCCGTAACCAAATCCGACGCGGCCATTGCCATCGCCCACCACGGTCAAGGCCGTAAAGCCGAACTGACGTCCGCCCTTGACCACCTTGGCAACACGGTTTACTGCAACCAACTTTTCGAGAAGGCCATCACCACTTGTCTGCAAACCAGTATTCGACATGTTCGGAATCCTTTAGAACTCAAGCCCGCCCGCGCGGGCGGCATCGGCCAAGGCTTTCACGCGGCCGTGGTACTGGAAACCGGAACGGTCGAAAGCAACGCGCGTGACGCCCGCCTCGCGACCGCGCTCAGCAATGAGGCGCCCGACAATCACGGCCGTCTCGGCATTACCGGTCGCCTTGACCTGCTCACGGACGTCCTTGAGCAGGGAAGAGGCAGCCGCAAGAACCGTTGCCCCATCGGGGCCGATCAACTGGGCATAGATATGGCGCGGCGTGCGATTGACGCACAAGCGAACCACGCCCAATTCACGAATCTTGGCTCGACCACGGCGCGCTCGGCGCAGACGTGCGGTTTTCTTATCCATTACGGCCACCTGTTACTTCTTCTTGGTCTCTTTGAGAACCACACGTTCGCCAAAATAACGCACGCCCTTGCCCTTGTAAGGCTCGGGAGGACGATAACCGCGAATTTCAGCGGCCACCTGGCCGACGCGCTGCTTATCGGCGCCCTTGATCACGATTTCGGTCTGGCTGGGGGTCTCGATGGTTATTCCTTCAGGAACCGGATAAACCACCGGATGGGAAAACCCAAGCGACAGGTTCAAATCCGATCCCTGCATCTGTGCCCGATAGCCAACGCCGAGCAACTGCAGTCGACGAACAAAGCCCTCGTGGACCCCACTGATCAAATTCTGACTCAGCGCGCGCATAGTCCCCGCCATCTTGTCGGCCGAAGGCCGAACAGGCGCGAAACGCAGCTCTCCGTCCTGATGACTGACATCGACATCTGGATGGATCTGCAGGTTCAACGCACCGTTCTTTCCCTTGGCCGAAAGAAGATGCCCTTCATAGGTGACATGGACCCCACTCGGGATAGTCACCGGATTTTTCGCTACGCGAGACATCGCAAAAATCCTCAGTAAACGGTGCAGACGACTTCGCCGCCCATACCCTGGGCACGTGCCGTCCGATCAGTCATCAGGCCCTTGGACGTGGACACAATCGCCACCCCCAAGCCACCGAGCACCGACGGCAAATCATCAGTTCCGCGATAAATTCGCAGCCCTGGGCGACTGATGCGCTCCAGATGTTCAATCACCGGGCGACCGTCAAAATACTTCAACTCCAGGACCAAGGTGCTTTTGACGCCTTCCTCGATGACCTGGACATTGGCCACATAGCCCTCTTCCAGCAGCAGTGCGGCGATCGCCTGTTTGCTTCGGGAGAGCGGCATGCTGACTTTTGCCTTGCCTGCGCGCTGGGCATTGCGGATACGCGTCAGCATGTCCGCAATGGGATCTGTCATACTCATGAAATCGGTCGCTCTTGTCCTGTGATACTTACCAACTGGCTTTGACCAGCCCGGGGATTTCGCCGAACATCGCGGCTTCACGCAACTTATTCCGGCCCAGACCGAACTTTCGGTAGTAACCGTGCGTGCGTCCGGTACGTCTGCAACGATTGTGCTGACGAACCGGGCTGGAATCGCGCGGCAATTTGGCCAGCGCATCAACGGCGGCAAAACGCGCCTCGTCATCGAGCGCTGGGTCCCGAATGGCATCCTTAAGCGTCTTGCGCTTGGCGGCGAAGCGAGCCACCACCTCGGTGCGACGCTTTTCCCGTTCAATCATGCTACGTTTGGCCATTGATCAACCCTTAATTACGGAACGGGAAACCAAAACCTTCGAGCAGGGCGCGCCCTTCCTCGTTGGTCCGAGCGGTCGTGGCGATGGTGATGTCCATGCCGCGCAAAACGTCGATCTTGTCGTAATCAATTTCCGGGAAAATGATTTGCTCCGACACGCCCATGCTGAAGTTGCCACGCCCATCGAAGCCACGCCCACTCACGCCGCGAAAATCGCGTACGCGCGGCAACGCAACGGAAATCAAGCGATCCAGGAACTCATACATGCGGTCGCGGCGCAAGGTGACCTTGCAGCCAATTGGCCAACCATCACGGATTTTGAAACCGGCGATTGAATTGCGCGCCTTGGTCACCACCGGCTTTTGACCGGCAATCTGCGCCATGTCGCGCATCGCATGATCAATGATCTTCTTGTCGGCAACCGCTTCACCAAGCCCCATATTCAAGGAGATCTTGGCAATGCGCGGGACCTCCATCACGTTCCGGTATGCAAACCGGGACATGAGCTGGGGAACCACCTTTTCCTGATAAGTCTGCTGCAATCTGGCCATGATCAAATTCGCCTTAAACGTCCAGAACTTCGCCATTGGACTTCAAAAAGCGCACTTTGCGCCCGTCCGCCAGCAACTTGAATCCAATCCGCTCCGGCTTGCCCGTCTGCGGATTGCGGAGCATCACGTTGGAAATATGAATGGAGCGTTCTTGTTCCAGGATGCCGCCTGCCTGACCGGCTGCGGGATTTCCCTTGGTATGACGCTTCACCACATTAACGTTCTCAACCACGACGCGATCCGTGGCGAGCACACGCAGGACACGGCCTTGCCGCCCCTTGTCCTTCCCTGTCGTGACGATTACTTCGTCCCCGGTCTTAATTCGTTTCATCGCAATCTACCTTGGCCGTGCGTCAGAGAACTTCAGGCGCCAACGAAATGATTTTCATGAAGCGCTCGGAGCGCAACTCGCGGGTTACAGGCCCGAAAATACGCGTCCCGATGGGCTGCAACTGATTGTTCAGCAATACAGCCGCATTGCCATCAAAACGAATCAGCGAACCATCCGGCCGACGTACGCCCTTGCGGGTGCGCACAACAACGGCATTATATACATCGCCTTTCTTGACCTTGCCGTGCGGAATCGCGTCCTTGATGGACACCTTGATGACATCGCCAATGCCCGCATAGCGGCGCTTGGATCCGCCCAGCACCTTGATGCACATTACCCGCTTCGCGCCGCTATTGTCGGCTACCGCCAACTCGGACTGCATCTGGATCATCGTTCAATCCGCCTTGAAATTCTGAATGGCACGCCGAATCAGTCCCGGCGACGCTCCACGACTTCCACCAGCTGCCAGGATTTGCTTTTGGAAATGGGACGTGATTCAACCACGCGCACCAGATCACCTTCCTGACAGGTATTTTCTTCGTCATGAGCATGCAGCTTGCTCGTGCGAGTCACATACTTCCCGTAGAGGGGATGCTTGACTCGACGTTCAATTGCGACGGTAATGGTTTTGTCCATCTTGTCGCTGACCACACGACCCACAAGGGTCCGATTCAGCTTTGCATCTTCAGTCATTGATCGTTTCCTGCTCACGCTTCGCGTTCATTGCCGTTTTGATCCGGGCAATGTCCCGGCGCACTCGCGAGAAATGATGAAACTGGGCAAGCTGCCCGGTGCTGCGCTGCATGCGCAGATCAAATTGTTCACGCCGTAGCTTGAGCAAGACTTCCTGCAGCTGCTCGGGGCTCATCCCCTTGAGTTCATTGGCTTTCATCACATCACCGTCCGCGACACAAAGGCGGTCTTGATAGGCAACTTGGCCGATGCCAGCTTGAAGGCCTCGCGGGCAATCTCTTCGGTCACGCCTTCCATCTCATACATCACGAAGCCGGGCTGGATCTTCGCCACCCAGTATTCGACATTCCCCTTGCCCTTGCCCATGCGAACCTCAATGGGCTTCTTGGTCACGGGCACATCCGGGAAAATCCGAATCCAGACCTTGCCACCCCGCTTGACATGACGGGTCATCGCGCGACGCGCGGATTCGATCTGGCGGGCCGTCAAACGGCCTCGCTCCATGGCCTTGAGACCAAACTCACCAAAGCTGACGCGCTCGCCACCCTTGGCCAGCCCCTGGTTGCGGCCTTTCTGCTGTTTGCGATATTTGGTTCGCTTTGGCTGACGCACGGTACTGAACCCCTTAAGCCTTGGTCTTTTCGCCGGCGTGTTCCGTCACCGGCCCATCGCCATGGAAAACTTCACCTTTGAAAATCCATACCTTGACGCCGATCACGCCATAGGTCGTATGTGCCTCGGCGAGGGCATAGTCGATGTCCGCACGCAGCGTGTGCAACGGAACCCGACCCTCCCGATACCACTCGGTGCGGGCAATCTCGGCGCCGTTCAAACGACCGGCAACCTGGATCTTGATGCCCTGCGATCCCAGGCGCATTGCGTTACCCACCGCACGTTTCATTGCGCGGCGGAACATAATACGCTTTTCTAGCTGTTGCGCCACACTTTCCGCAACCAACTGCGCATCCAGCTCGGGCTTGCGGATCTCTTCGACATTGATGCTGGCAGGCACCCCGACCAGGCGACTGAGTTCTGCACGCAGACGCTCGATGTCTTCACCCCGCTTCCCGATCACGATTCCGGGCCGGGCCGTGGTGACCGTGACCTGAACCGATCGTGCCGGACGGGAAATGCGGATCTGGCTGATTGATGCGTTGGCCAGGCGGCGGCGCAAAAAATCGCGGATCTGCAGATCCTGGTTGAGAAAATCGGCAAAATCACGCTTCTCGGCATACCATGTGGACGACCAGTCGCGCACGATGCCCAAGCGAATGCCGATGGGATTGACCTTCTGACCCATAGCCTGCGCTCCCGCTTACTGCTGATCGCCAACCAGCACAGTGATGTGACTGGTCCGCTTGTGAATCTTTGTTCCCCGACCGCGAGCACGGGCATGGAAACGTTTCATGGTCGGGCCTTCGTCGACCCAGACCGCGGCAACGCGCAACTCATCGACATCGGCGCCTTCGTTATGCTCCGCATTGGCAATCGCCGACTCCAGGACCTTGCGCAGCAAGTCCGCGCCACGCTTGGGGCTGAACGCCAACACCTGCAGGGCCCGGTCAACCGGCAGTCCGCGGATTTGATCGGCCACCAAACGGGCCTTCTGGGCCGAGATATGGATGTATTTCAACTTTGCTGAGACTTGCATGGTCAAATCCCTATCCTTACCGCGCCTTCCGGTCAGCAACGTGACCTTTATAGGTGCGGGTGGGCGAAAATTCGCCCAGCTTGTGGCCCACCATATTCTCTGACACCAGGATGGGAACGTGCTGCCGGCCGTTATGCACAGCGATGGTCAGGCCCACCATCTCCGGAATCACCATTGAACGCCGAGACCAGGTCTTGATGGGGCGCTTGGTTCGAGACCCCTGGGTCTCCAGCACTTTCTTCACCAAGTGGTGGTCTATGAAAGGGCCCTTACGAATGGAACGCGGCATATCGAACTCTCTTACTTGGCACTGCGTCGACGAACGATCATCTTGTCGGTGCGCTTGTTGCTTCGTGTCTTGTAGCCCTTGGTGGGCACACCCCATGGTGTAACCGGATGCCGACCACCAGACGTACGGCCTTCACCACCGCCGTGAGGATGGTCAACCGGATTCATTGCAACGCCACGAACGGTGGGACGAATACCACGCCAGCGCTTGGCACCGGCCTTACCGAGGGAACGCAGATTGTGCTCCGCGTTACCGACCTCTCCGACGGTCGCCCGACATTCCAGATGAATCCGCCGCATCTCACCGGAACGCAGCCGCAAGGTGGCAAAACCGCCTTCCCGAGCAACGATCTGCGCATAGGCGCCAGCGCTGCGGGCAAATTGAGCGCCCTTGCCAGGCTTTATTTCGATGGCGTGCACACTCGTTCCCAGCGGGATATTGCGCAACGGCAGCGTATTGCCCGGCTTGATCGGGGCCGACACGCCGGACTGAAGATTCGCCCCGACCTGCACCCCCTTGGGCGCGAGAATATAGCGTCGCTCGCCATCGGCATAACACACCAAGGCGATATGGGCCGTGCGGTTCGGATCATATTCCAAGCGCTCGACCACAGCCGGAATGCCATCTTTTTCTCGGCGAAAATCAATCAAGCGGTAGCGCTGCTTGTGGCCACCACCTTGATGACGAACCGTGATGCGCCCCACATTATTGCGCCCGCCACGGGTTGACTGCCGCTCCACCAGCGGCTCATAGGGGCCGCCTTTGTGCAGATCAGGGGTCTGTACCCGGACCACAAATCGCCGACCGGGCGAGGTGGGTTTGGACTTAACCAGTGCCATGATCGATCTCGCTGTTAACTGCGCGTTCGTTGCGCTATTAAGGATTCACGGCCAATTCAATACGACTGTCTTCAGACAGTCGTACATAGGCCTTGCGGGTGCCGTTGCGCTTGCCGTGGAAACGGCCATGACGCTTGATCTTCCCCTTTAGGTTGACCACGTTCACCGCCAGCACCTGCACGCCGAAGAGAGACTCAACCGCCGCCTTGATCTCACCCTTGGTGGCATCACGGCAGACCTTGAATACGGCCTGGTTACCCTGATCAGCCAAACGGGTGGACTTCTCGGTCACCACAGGCTCAAGCAGAACCTGCAAAATGCGCTCTTGATTCATTGCAGCCACCCTTCCAGGGTCGCCAGTGCGCCCCGCTCGATCAGAACGTGTTCGGCGCCCACCAGGGCCACCGGATTTACGCGCCCAGCCTCGCAAATCTGCACACGGTAGAGATTGCGGGCCGCCAGGATGAGGCTGTCAGAGACAGATTCCACCACCAGCAAAACACGTGCAGTCGGGGCGATGTTCCATTGGGCCAGCTGCTCAACCAGAGCGCGTGTACGCGGCTCGGTCACGGCAATGCGCTCAGCCACCTGCAAACGATCCTGACGCACCAGCTCGCTCAGAATGGCGCGCAATGCGCCGCGATACATCTTGCGGTTGACCTTTTGCTCATAATCCTGCGGTCGCGCGGCGAACGTTACGCCACCATGGCGCCAAAGCGGACTGCGAATCGTACCTGCACGTGCACGGCCACTACCCTTTTGCTTCCAGGGCTTGGCGCCACCGCCACTGACGTCGGAGCGGCTCTTCTGCGCCCGGGTTCCGGCACGGCCGCCGGCCAGATACGCAGTGACGATCTGATGCACGAGGGTTTCGTTGAACGGTGCCCCAAAGGCCACGTCCGAAACCACGGCTTGCGTGCCGCCATCCACTGATTTCAGTTCCATCACTTATTCCTTCCCGCGCTGAACAGCGGCCAGATGGACCAGCACATCGCCGCCCTTGCAGCCAGGGATCGCGCCCTTGACCAGCAGCAAATTGCGATCAACATCAACCTGAATCACACGCAAATTGCGCGCAGTCGTTCGCACATTACCCATGTGACCGGCCATCTTCTTACCTGGGAACACACGGCCCGGCGTTTGGCGCTGACCAATGGAACCTGGCGCCCGGTGGGAGCGAGAGTTGCCGTGGGTCGCATCCTGCATGGAAAAGTGATAGCGCTTGATGGGGCCCTGAAACCCTTTTCCGATGCTGGTTCCCGTGACATCGACCATTTGCCCGATCGCAAACTGATCGACCTTGATCTCACCTCCCACTTCATGGCGGGATGCGGCATCGGGGCCGTCCAGACGGAACTCCCAGAGTCCGCGTCCGGCTGCAACGCCAGCCTTGGCGAAATGCCCGGCCTGGGGTTTCTTGACCCGAATCGGACGGCGTTCACCCGTAGTGACTTGCACCGCGCAGTACCCATCCACATCCAAGGTGCGGACCTGGGTCACGCGATTCGGCTCCACCTCAATTACGCTGACCGGAATCGACACCCCTTCCGGGGTAAAGATCCGCGTCATGCCGAGCTTGCGCCCCACCACTCCGATCGCCATGTTTTCACCTTAAAACAACATTTATCTGAAAAGAACTGCGCCTGCTCAACCTGCTCCGGACCTGAACCTACCGCCAAGCCCACCGATTGAGACCGGACTCAATACAACTTCAGTTGAACATGAACGCCGGCAGCCAGATCAAGCTTCATCAGGGCATCCACCGTTTTTTCGGTTGGATCGATGATTTCCATCACCCGCTTATGGGTGCGAATCTCATACTGATCGCGCGCGTCCTTGTTGACGTGCGGCGACACCAGAACCGTAAAGCGTTCCTTGTCGGTGGGCAGAGGGATCGGCCCCTTCACCTGAGCACCTGTGCGCTTGGCGGTATCCACGATCTCGCGCGCCGACTTGTCGACCAAGCGGTGGTCAAAACCCTTCAAACGGATGCGAATGCGCTGCTGATTGGCCATGACTTACTTCAGCACCTTGGAGACGACGCCGGCGCCGACGGTACGGCCGCCTTCGCGAATGGCGAAGCGCAGGCCCTCTTCCATGGCGATCGGATTGATCAACTGCACCACCACCTTGATGTTGTCGCCCGGCATCACCATCTCGACGCCTTCCGGCAACTCCACCGCACCCGTCACGTCCGTCGTGCGGAAATAAAACTGCGGCCGATAACCATTGAAGAACGGCGTGTGACGCCCGCCCTCCTCCTTGCTCAGCACATACACTTCGGCTTCGAAC
>PKDC01000063.1 GCA_002862435.1 Pseudomonadota bacterium
GAACGCAATCCCCTGATCGGCCGTCCGGACACCGCGGGCAATCGCGAGTTGGTGATCGGTCGGGGTGCGCGCGGGTATGTGGCGCTGTATCGCTATGCCGCGGCGATTGATACGGTTTTCATCTTGGCCGTGCGAAGTCAACGGGAGGCCGGTTATGCACGGCTGTAGCAGCCGAGGATGGGCAAAGGCCGGAGGCTGTGCCCACATGGTTCGGGGTTTTGGGTGCGTGACTTGGCTCGGACGGGGGTCCGCGTGGGCACGCTACGCTTTGCCACCCTACGGGGCTACCTCCCCCGCTCAAGCGCTGTAGGCTGGCTTAAAATGTATAAATTGCGTATTTTGTATGGAATTCTGAAGACTTTTCGGAGACTTTCATCATGCGCCATGGCATTGAGCATTCCGATGCAGGGCCCTCATTGAGCGGCTTGCCCGAGTTTTCAGCGACGGCGCTGGCCACGGGCATGGGCAACGTCACGCGCGAGGTCTTGAAAAAGGGCGCGGCGGTGATTACCAAGCACGCCGAGCCGGTCATGGTGTTGCTTTCGGTCGAGCGCTATCTGCAGCTCGAACGGGCCAGCGCACCCGACCTCGACGCCTGGACGCGTCAGTTCGACGAGCTCTACGCTCACATGCAGTCGCCCGGCATTTCCGGAAAAACCATCGATGCCCTTGATCTGGACGCTGGCCACAAGGAAGCCGCCAAGCGGTCCGCGGACGCCTCTGGCGCCTGATGCCCGCGCGCATCGTCGTGCTGGCCGGCGTCAACGGGGCCGGCAAGAGCAGCGTGACGGGGGCAGCCATCCTTCAGGGCGGCGGCGCGTTCTACAATCCAGACGCGGCGGCGCGCGCGCTTCTCGAACACAGCGCTGACCTCACGCAGGAGCAGGCCAATGCCCAGGCCTGGGCGATGGGCCGGGACGGATTGCAGCGTGCGCTGGCCCGAAGTGAGTTCTTCGCCTTCGAAACCACGCTGGGGGCCCGCACAATTCCGGCCCTGTTGATTGCGGGCGCCGAACAGGGCGCCGAAATCCATGTCTCATTCGTTGGCCTCAGCACGCCCGAGCTGCATATTGCGCGCGTCAAAAGCCGCGTTGCGGCGGGCGGCCATGACATTCCGGAAGCCAAGATCCGCGAGCGCTATACCACCAGCCGGGGAAACCTCATCCGGCTCTTGCCCCATCTGGCGAGCCTGCGGGTTTATGACAACAGCGCGGAATGTGATCTGAAGTCCGGGGAAACCCCGAGGCCGACCTTGCTGCTCCATCTGTCCGGCGGCCGGCTGGTGCAGCATGCCCCGCTCGATCGCATCCCGGACTGGGCCAAGCCGGTGCTGGGCGCTGCCCTCATGCGTTTCGATGCTTAGCGGACGACGCCATCCGCAACCCGCCTGGGTCCGCGGCAGGACTGGCGAACCAGGCCGGTGCGAACACTCCGGGGCGGCGGTGGGCCGGGCGGCGCTTTCGTTGTGGCTTTGGTAGGGCGGGCAAAGCGCAGCATGCCCAAGCGGATCGGAGCGGCGGCGGATGGCCGGGGCTTGGTGCGTGGACCGGACCGTGCCCACGTGGATCACGTCCGGGAATTTTCGGGCGTTCAGGCCCCACAGTTAATGGAATGGAGCGCCCTGTTCATTGACCGGACCCATTCGGATGACGTGGTTGACGCGCCTGCTGTGTCAGGCTGGCCGGAAGGTCACGCGCAGACCCAGCGCCCGCGCCACCTTCATGACGGTGGCGAAGCTCGGATTGCCTTCGCCCGATAGCGCCTTGTAAAGTCCCTCGCGGGTCAGGCCCGTGTCGCGCGCGAGCTGGCTCATGTTGCGGGCCCGGGCGATGTCTCCCAGCGCGGCGGCTATCAGTGCGGGATCGCCATCCGCCACGCAGGCTTCGAGATAAGCCGCGATATCTGCCTCGTTCTTGAGGTAGTCAGCGGTGTCGTAGCGGCTGAAAGTCTCTTGGGTCATGGTTCAGTCCTTCCACTGCGCAGCGATGGCTTTGGCTTGCACGATGTCCTGATCTTGAGTGGACTTGTCGCCCCCGCAAAGCAGGATCGCAATCAACATGCCCCGCCGCTGGTAATACACCCGGTAGCCCGGACCGTAGTCAATCCGCATCTCAGAGACGCCTTCAACGACTGGCTTCACGTCCCCCGGTTACCCAGGCTCAGGCGACGAATGAAAATCGGCAGCGCCTGATTGAAAATGGGGGCTCACAAGCCTTTTCCGGCCAGCGCCATGATCCGGCCTGTTCTCGTCTGTCAATTCACGGAAGCCCATCGTGCCTCAACCGCTCCGCATCCTGCATCTGATCAGCAGTCTCGACCCCGCCGGCGGCGGGCCGGCGGAAGGGCTGCGCCAGATCACGGCGTGCTATCAAAGCCTGGGCGCGATCCCCCGCATCGTCACGCAGGATCGGCCCGACGCGCCTTGGCTGGATATCGGCCATGCCCAAGGCGTGGGTCTTGGGCCGGGACGGGGCGGCACCTTTGCTTACACGCCCCGCCTCATCCCCTGGCTGCGCCAGCATGCCGCCGAGTTCGATGCCGCCGTGGTGCATGGCCTGTGGCAGTTCCACGGCCCGGCGGCGCGGCTGGGCCTGCGCGCGGCTGGCGTGCCCTATTTCGTGTTTCCGCACGGCATGCTGGACCCTTGGTTCAAACAGGAATATCCGCTCAAGCACGCCAAGAAGAGCCTCTACTGGTGGCTGATGCAGCATGCCGTGCTGCGCGACGCGGCGGCCGTGCTGTTCACCTGCGAGGAGGAGCGGCGGCTGGCGCGCGAATCGTTCCGACCCTATCGGGTGCGCGAAGCGGTCGTAAACTACGGCACCTCGCTGCCGCCAAGCTTGCGGCAGGAGAATCGGGACGTTTTTCTCAGCGCGTTCCCGGCGCTGCGGGATCGGCGTCTGTTGTTGTTTCTCGGCCGCATCCATGAAAAGAAGGGTTGTGATCTCTTGATCGAGGCCTTTGCCCGCATCGCCGCGCGCGAGCCAGCGCTGCACCTCGTCATGGCCGGCCCGGACCAGACCGGCTGGCAGGCGCGGTTGCACGCCGCCGCGCAGCAGCTGGGCGTGAGCGAGCGCATCACCTGGACCGGCCTGCTGCAAGGCGAACAAAAGTGGGGTGCACTGCTGGCCGCCGAAGCCTTCATCCTGCCCTCGCACCAGGAAAACTTCGGCATCGCCGTCGCCGAAGCGCTGGCGGTGGGCACGCCGGTGCTGATCTCGGACAAGGTCAATATCTGGCGCGAGATCGAGGCGGACAACGCCGGCCTGGTGGCGCCGGATACGCTGGACGGCACGGTGAGTCTGCTGGAACGCTGGCTGGCGCTGTCGCCAGAGCAGCAGTGGGAGATGGGCGAGCGGGCGAAAACGTGCTTTGAAGCCCGCTTCGAAATGCGGCAGGCGGCGAAGAATCTGATTGCGCTGATTCGGGCGAACTGCAGCACCTCATGAAGGCCGGGCGCACAGATGAAACCCTGGACAGTGGCAGCAACTGAGCATCGGGCACGGACCTTGTGGAAAGCGATGCACCGGGTTTTCAGACCGGCGCTCCATGCCCTGGGACGCGCGTCCACGGCTTGATCTTCGCCAGCGTCTCACTCAGCGCGTCGCGCGCAATCTCGGTGTCATAGTCGGCCTGCAAGCGCAGCCACCAGCCGTCCGAGAGTCCGAAGAACCGGCACAGCCGCAAATCCGTATCGGCCGTAATACTGCGACGGCCGGCGATGATCTCGCCGATGCGTTGGGCAGGCACACCGATTTCCTTCGCCAGCCGGTAATTGCTCATGTTCAGCGGCTTCAGAAACTCCTCATCCAGCATCTCACCGGGGGAGACCGGTTTCAGTTTCTCGCTCATGTTCAAAACTCCGTCAGTGGTAGTCCACAATCTCGACGTCTTCCGCGCCGCCGTCCCAGCGAAAGCAGATGCGGAACTGGTCGTTGACCCGCACACTCCATTGACCCGCCCGATTGCCTTTCAGGGCTTCCAGCCGGTTGGCGGGTGGCGCACGCATGTCCTCAAGGCACCGCGCCAGATCCAGTTGCTTGAGCTTGCGCAGGGCCGGGCGCTCGACGTTCGCGAAGCGCGCCACCCGGCCCAGCTTGAAGAGGGTCTGGGTGTCGTTGCACTTGAAGGACTTGATCGCCATGAATTGCACAGTAACGACATGCGTTATTAACGTCAAGCGTGATGCGTTGGCGCCGCCAAAAATGGCCGCGGCGATGGTCAACGCCGGGGCGCCAAGATCAACCGTCCCAACTGGAATTCGGGGCGCAGAGTCGAGCAATCCTAGCCAAGGGCACCGTCCAAGAACCTGCCCAAAACCTCATGGACCCGCCCCAATATCCTGACGCAAGCTGCGGAGTTAACGAATGTATCCGAGCGATCTGAATGATGTGCGATGGGCGAAACTGCAGCCGCTGCTGTTGGAGCCGCGCGGAGCGCGGCATACGGCTGGCAGGCCTGTGCTCATGCGTCTTGCGGATGACCGCGGGATCGGCAAAGCATCATCTGGACCGGCATGCTGCAGGGCGAACTGAAATGGGGCGCACTACTGGCCGCCGAAGCCTTCATCCTGCCCTCGCACCAGGAAAACTTCGGCATCGCCGTCGCCGAGGCGCTGGCGGTGGGCACGCCGGTGCTGATTTCGGACAAGGTCAATATCTGGCGCGAGATCGAGGCTGACAACGCCGGCTTGGTGGCACCGGATACGCTGGACGGCACGGTGAGTCTGTTGGAACGCTGGCTGGCCCTGTCGCCCGCTGCGCGGCACCAGATGGGCGAACGGGCACGGGCGTGCTTTACAGCCCACTTCGAGATGCGCCGAGAGACGGAGAATCTGCTTGCGGTGATCCGGGCAAATATACAAGGCCATGCCAAATAAAGAGCTTTATGGAAAAGAACGATCTGAAAGTCGATTTACTCAAGTCGCAGAGCAAATGGTCAATAAAAACAAAAGTTGCCCGCGCACTCTGGAAGCCTTTCCAAATCGCCCTTTTTAGCCGTGGACCGAGATTTCTTTCCCCACTTCGGATAGCCGCATTGCGGCTCTTCGGAGCAAATATTGGCGAGCGCGTATTAATATTGGGAGGAGTCCGTGTTTGGTGCCCATGGAATCTCACAATTGGCGATTTCAGCGCAATTGGTTTCGATGTTGAAATATACAATTTTGCGCCGGTTCGGATTGGCAAACTGACAGTGATATCTCAATACACTTACCTCTGCACCGCATCGCATCGATACCAGTACACTGATATGCCACTGTTCTGGGAGCCAATTACCATTGGCGACCAAGCCTGGGTTGCGGCTGGGGCCTTCGTGGCTCCGGGTGTGTCAATTGGCGACGGTGCGGTAGTTGGCGCCAATTCCGTAGTCACACGGGATGTGTCCCCCTGGACAGTAGTCGCCGGAAACCCGGCAAAATACATCAAGGATCGTCGGCTTTACAGCAATCCTGAAATACCCACAGGCGATTAAATTCAGATTTCGACCTTCCGAATTCAGAGAGATGACAATGGAACTCATGGAATCACCCAAGCTTCTCTCGATCGTCGTACCAACATTGAATCGACGTGCAATGCTGGAGATGACCCTTGATTACCTTGCAACCGAGATTGAGGGTTTCGAATCACAGGTGGAGTTTGTTGTTGTCAACAATGCTTCCGATGACGATACCCTGGCATTTCTAACAACCTTGAAAACTCACGCGACGGCTCGTGTCGTGTCTTTCGACGAGCGTGTAGATATTGACTCTAGCTTTCGACGCTGCGTCGACGTCACAACTGGCCGCTACATCAACATTTTTGGAGACGATGACCTTCCTATGCCAGGGTTCGTCAGGCGCATCATTGAGGCTCTAGATGCTGGCCAGAATCCTGCTCTCATCTATTTCAACCGTCTCATCGGAGATGAAGCCCTGCATCGTGTCGCTGAGATTGCCCATCCTGATCATGGCATGGAAAACGTTTCATTTGACACCGAAAGCTTCATCAGAGAATTCACCCACAACCCAGGCTTCATTACATCGCTTGTGTTTGATCGCAACTGCTGGTCCGAAGGAGAGCGTTTTTACTCCAGCGATTTTCAGGGCTATAAATTCTTGGCACGCATCTATGGTGGGTCAAAAGGTCGAACCTGCATGTACGTCGGAATGCCGTCCCTCATTCAACGTCGTGGAATTCAGTCATGGAAGAAAGAATGGCCGCGCTATTGGCTTGTCAACATGCCGAGGCTATTAACCGCTCTGGAAGAGGCGGGAATCACTTCCGGGGCGCTTGAACAATGGCAAAGCAAAGAAGTGTCTTTGAAACGACTTATCGTCGATTGCGTGGTCGCAAAGGCCTATGATTATCGCGTTGATGATCCCTTCTGGGCGCTAGCCAGTCGCTTTCAGCACAAGCATCGGGCCATACTAATACAACTTGTACGCTTTCTTGTTCCACCTTTCTTGGCTCGGGCAGCCTATTTCCGGCGCGGAAAGTACAGGGTCAATAAGGGCTGATGACCGTCATTCCGGGCGGGCTGGATTTTATTCCCACGGAAAAGCCGATACACCTATTTCATAGAAGATTTCAATGGACATCAGCATCGAATGACAGCGCCTCATTCAAGGAAAATCACAGCACATGCACCATGTTGATCTGGCCAGCGCCAACGACCGACAAGTGACCGTGCTCATCCTCACCTACAACGAGGAGCTGCACCTCGCCCGTGCCATCGCGTCCGTACAGTCTTTTGCGCGGCAAGTCATCGTGGTCGACTCCTATTCCACCGACCGCACGGTGGAGATCGCGCAGGCGCTGGGTGCGACGGTGCTGCAGAACCGCTGGGAGAACAATCACGCGCGCCAGTTCAATTGGGGGCTGGATCAGGCGCCGATCACGGGCCAATGGGTCATGCGTCTGGATGCGGATGAATATGTGTTGCACGAGCTGGCGGAGGAGATCAGGCGCCGTCTGTCGGGGCTGCCGGCCGACGTGTCGGGCATTTATGTGAAGCGCCGCATCCATTTCCTCGGGCGCTGGATTCGCCACGGCGGGATGTATCCGATGTGGGTGCTGCGCGTGTGGCGCGTGGGGAAAGGCCGCTGTGAGAACCGCTGGATGGATGAGCACATCCGCCTGAACGAGGGAGTGAGCGTGCGTTTCGCGCACGACCTGGTCGACGAGAACCTGAACGACCTGAGCTGGTGGACCGAGAAGCACAATCGCTACGCGTTGCGCGAGGCGGCCGATCTGCTGAACATGAAGTACCGGTTCGCAGCCTGTGACGACGTGGCGTCGATGGATGGGCGCGAGCAATCCAAGATCAAGCGCTGGATCAAGGAACGCATTTACGCGCGACTGCCGTTGTTCGTGCGGCCGGCCGCTTATTTCGTCTATCGCTATTTCCTGCGGCTGGGCTTCCTGGACGGGACTCCCGGCCTGATCTGGCACGTGCTGCAGGGTTTCTGGTACCGCTTCCTGGTCGATGCCAAGGTCTACGAGGCGGAAACCCGTGCCGGCGGCCAGCGGCAGGCGATAGTGGACGTGGTGGAGAAGGAGTGGCGGCTGAAGTAGCCCTTGCTGGTCCAGTTGGTGCCGTGGGCGCCTTGCTTGGATTTGGACCCTGCGAAAAAACCGCATGAATGCCGGAAAGCAGCGCATTCACGAGCGTCTCCACGCGATCCGGAAGCTTTGACTAGCGCCAGCAGGTGCCTTGCCCGAAGCCGCAGCGTGCCCACGCGTGGTTTCGCGGCGCCGTATCCATGTGTGGGTCCGGCCTTTGGCCACCCTACAGATGGCTGGACATTCACGCCTGGTCAGCGAGCCAGCGGGCTAATCCATTGGTGGGGCTGCTTGCCGCTGCGATGGGCCGTTTCCTTGAGGGCGGCGCCGACTGCGCGGTGCAGGCGGATTACCTGTTCGGGCGGTGCGGTGTGGCCGCCGGCCGTTGATCGCGGCGGGGGCGCCGCTCCTACGGGGATGGGGTGTGACCGCCGGGGTCGATCGCGGTGGGGGCGCCGCTCCTACGGGGTTGGGGTGTGACCGCCGGCGTTGATGGCGGCGAGGGCGCCGCTCCTACACAGGGCCGGTGGTTGTAGGAGGCCCGCCCTCGGGCCGATGGGTTGGGTGCCACATCCGGGGCCGATCGCGGCGGGGGCGCCGCTCCTACGGGGTTGGGGTGTGACCGCCGGCGTTGGTCGCGGCGAGGGCGCCGCTCCTACACAGGGCCGGTGGTTGTAGGAGGCCCGCCCTCGGGCCGATGGGTTGGGTGCCGGTGCCACATCCGGGGTCGATCGCGGCGAGGGCGCCGCTCCTACGGGATTCGGGTGTGGCCGCCGACGTTGATC
>PKDC01000053.1 GCA_002862435.1 Pseudomonadota bacterium
GCTGTCTGGGTAGCGTTCGCGAATCAGGTGGTAGGCCGGCAGCGCCACCAGGGTATCGCCCAGGCTGCCGATGCGGAAGATCAGGACCGTGTCGGGCGGCTTGAATGTCATCGCGATTTCCTGCACAGGAACAGGGCCAGAGTCGCGGACCGGGCCTGCATCAGCCAGCCGCATCCAGAATCTCGCACCAGATGTGCAGAATCAGGATATGCATTTCCTGGATGCGCGCCGTGCGCTGGCTGGGGACAACCAGCGCCAGATCCACCTCGCGAGCCAGTTGACCACCGTCTCGGCCGAGCAGACCGACGGTGGCGATACGATTTGCCTTGGCGTGCGCCACCGCCTGCAGCACGTTGCGTGAATTACCCGAGGTGCTGATCGCAATCAGCAGATCACCCGGCCGGGCGAGCGCTTCCATCTGCCGCGAAAAGACAAAGTCGAAGCCGTAATCATTGCCAATCGCCGTGAGCGCCGAGGTATCCGTCGTCAACGCCAGCGCCGGCCAGCCACGCCGCTCCCGCTCGAAGCGCCCCGTCAACTCCGCCGCAAAATGCTGCGCATCGCCAGCCGAGCCGCCATTGCCGCAGATAAATATCCGGGCGCCGGAGTGGATCGTCTGGATGATTAAAGCGCCGGCTTGCTGGATGATGTCGCTGCACGCGTCCATCCTCTGCGCCGTCTCTTGGTGTTCCCGCAACGCATTTGCGATCAGCGAATCCATATTGAATCCCCATCATCATCAATTCATCGTGATCCGTAGGGCCTTTGGATCAAAACGCCCCTAAGCTGCGCCTTCCCTATTCCAGCGGACAGTCCGGCCAGCGCCGTCCTCTTGTGGAGTCAGTTTCTGTGGCTCAGGTCGATCTTCCGGGCCGAACCAGACTGAGTATTGGAGTTGATCACCCTGTTTCATCCCGCTGACCGGTGTCGAAATCAAGGCCGGGCTAGGTATCAATCTGGGAGGGGAAAGCGGACCCCATGGCCTTGATGGCTGGCGCGCAGAAATGCCACATAAAGATGTGGTGCCCAGCCGCCGTCAAAAGCTCGCGCATCAAATCGGCGAAGCGCTGCATGCTTTGCTGGTGGCTATAGCGGTAGTTGCCGACGAGGAGGATTTTCAATGCGCATTCCTGGAACGACAATTGTGAATAAGGCACCAGCGCATCAGGCGGACCGCGGCTGCGCAGTCAGTACCTGGCAGGCGCTGCGAATCTGCTGCGCGCAGTTGTCAACCGTGTATCCCCGGATCAGAGCGGCGCTTAGCGTGCCAAAGGCTACACGGCGTTGTCCGTCCGCGATCAGTTTATCCAGAGCCTCGGACAGCCTCTCCGTGTTCATCGCCGGCACGATGTAGCCGTTGACACCGTCTTTGACCAGATCCGGAGCGCAGCCCACGTGATCTGAAACAATGACGGGAAGCGAAAAATGCATTGCCTCGTTCACAACCAGCCCCCAAGTCTCATGCGCACTGGAGGGCAGCACAAACAGATCAGCCGCGACATAAGCAAGGGGAAGTTCGCTCTGATTGAAAAAGCCCGCGAGGATGACGCGATCGGCGACGCCCAGCGACATGCAAAGGTTCTTTACTTCGGCGAAAAGGGGACCGTCCCCTGCCATCAACAGCCAGCATGGGCGTTTTGAAACGACGCGGGCAAACGCTTCGACCAAGCGTAGAGGCTGTTTTTTGTCGATCAGCTTGCCGCAGAAAAGTACAACCGGCGCATCATCGGTAATTCCAAAGCCAGCCCGGATCTGCTGCCGCTCGGGCATAAGCGCGCGAGCGGCCTGCGCGAAGGCCGCGTCATCGACGCAGTGCAAGGCCGGAAACAGGCGATTGTCCTTGATGCCAAAATGCCGGAAGTGCGCGCGGCTATTGGTGCCGGTAAAAAGGGCGCCGCTCTTTGTGCCGCAGAAGAACAGGCTAAACACCAGTCGCTTGAGGACGCGAACCTTGCGGCTTCTGGGCTCCAGCAGGGTCTGATCCTCCCGGACCAGGAATGCCTTGTGCTGAAGCAAGGTGATCAGCTTGGCGCCAAGAATGTTGGAATCCTGATATCCGTGCGCCCAGATCACGTCATAGCGGTCTCTTGCCAGTCGCCGGAGAAACTGCCAATCCGGCATGCGAAATAGGCCGAACTTCTTCTTTCCACCTGTTCCGCTCTCCAGGAACACTGAGCGATATCCGCCGAGCAGATCCACATCCCATCGAATTTGTTTCTGAAAATCGGTATCGAAGTATCCTTCCAAGCCCATATCGGAGAGGTAGAACACCGTCAGTTCAATGCCTGGCAATGCAGATATGGCCCGGTACAAAGGGACGTAATACTGGATTGGGTGCGAGACCAGATGGGCTAGACGTATAGGCGTATCCACTTCTAAATGTCCTAGTAGATATGCCTATCTATATTCGCATATCGCGTATAGTAAACGGCGGCGCCTTCGAGATTATTTCTTTCACAGCCTGCAGATTGCGAACAAAGAGTGTGTTTCCAGAATAGCTGTTTTTCCCCTCAATGGGCTTTAACTCTCTGGAGAACGGCTCATATACATATGGGAGAAACCCATGATGGATCATTGCCTCAACGATCTCGCGTTCGCTGAACCCGTAGCGTGCGCCGCTATCATTGAGTTCCATGATCACTGAATGCAAGGTTGGATTGCTTAGCGTCGCACGACTACCGCGGATAACCGGAAGTTCAAACCCTTCCACATCGATTTTCATCACGGATGGTAACCGGCCCTCAAGAGCTTCATCTAGCGTCGTTACGGGCACACGAACTGTTTTTAAGCCACCCCCCCCCAACTCGCTAGGCACGACGTGATTTGTGCAGTTCTCTTCAGAGGTAAATGCAAGCTCTCCACTACTCTCTGCGAGACCGACATTGAGCGCCTCCACGCGACCGATCAAACTGTTCAAACTTATATTATCCAATAGCCGCTTATAGGTAGCTGGTACAGGCTCGAAGCAAATCCCTTTCGCCCCTTTTGCAGCGCAAGCAAGAACCGTGTAGGAACCTACGTTAGCTCCAACGTCTACGAATAAGTCCTCTGAAGACACGGCATGAAGCACGTATGCCATTTCCCAGAACTCGTGCAGACCGCAATAAAGGTTTCCAGTTAAGCCCGTTTCTCCGCGCCGAACGATGACGCGCGATCCGTTGACCCAGTTCATAACCGTCGGGCCGGGCACCAGTCGGCTGCCTATCTGCCACTTAATGAAACCGAATAGCGCTTTTCCTGGACTGCCCTTATTTAAAGGGTGCTCAGCAATGAAACGGAGAGTTTGTATAAGCGCCATATATGCAGCTCCGGCAGTTCCACCATTAAGGTTGATTCAGTGTCGTTGTTTCGTAGCTCAGTTTACGGCGCACGGTCACTCAATAGAGGCGCTGGGCGGCATAAGCTGTGCGCGCTTATCCGTATCGTTACCTAGTCGTAGCCATATTCAATATTTCCTTAACGATCGACTCATTGCCGAAGCCATTTTCTCTGACGCGTTGCTGGCCACGACATCTGATGTGCTCCCGTAGGCCGTTGTCGGCCAGAAGTTGATGGCAAATCGAGCCGCATTCTTCAGAATCTTTCCAGAAAACCGCTTCTTCGCCGTCGCGGTACATTGCTAGATGCTCGGAGGTTCGCTCAGCACATAGCAAGCCTCCCGCGTACGGGATTTCAACTGAGCGGGTGGTATGAAGGTCTCTGTTGCCATGCGAGACGAACCCTAAAGAGATCTTTGATCCTTGAATTGCAGCGACGTAGTCCCGCCCGAAGATTCCCGGGCCGCGCCAATATGATCTGAGCCTTGGCCAGTAGTTGGAGCGCTGCCAATCGCTACCCCAAATCGCAACATCGAGTTTTTGGTCAATTAGATCGAGCAGAAAACGATCGCGCCCATGGCCGCGAAAACACGTCCCGACAAAAGCGACCTCGGAGCGAAACGCAGCGGGAATGTCCTCGACACGCTCGAATGACCGGTGCAGGACTTCGTCGTAGCTCCTCCATACCCGGTGAACGGTGCGGGCGCCGAGGGCGCGAAACTCGGCGACGTTCTCCGCGCGGACCACCACGCACAAGTCATACGCCGGCAATGCTGACAAAAGCGAGTCCCAGCGTCGCCCGTCCCGATGTCCGCTGGGGTCATCGATGTTGTACAGGACGGTCGGGCAACCAAACAGACGCAATGCGGTTGCCGCCTTCAAGCCGATGAGTTCGCCGCCATCGAGCCAGACGATCTCGGGCCAAGCGGCATGCTGCCGCAGCAGCCCGTCCACCCATGCGCAGGCGGCGCCCTGCAACAGCCGGTAGCCACTGCGGTAATGCAGCGCGCCGCGCAGGCGGCCGCGCAACGGTCCAGCGAGCGCAGCATAGGGATCCGCCACGATCACCTCATGCCCCAGCCGCGTCAGGGCATCAGCGCGGTGGCGGCTGGTGGATTCGGGCGCGGCGTGGCCGAGGTAGAGGATCTTCATGGATTGAATCGAGTCGGCTTAACGGGATTCAAGCCTGAAGCTTGGCTGTTCGAAAGGAGATACGTGCGTGGATGAAATGACCTTCGTCGGCGCGAGCTGAAAACGCCGATCCATCGCGTGCCTTGGAAAGCCATCCAGTAGATCAGAATGTTTTGCGGCAGCCCTCTTAGCATCAAGCCGATCGGTTCGAGCAAGGAATCACCCACCGCCAACCCGTAAAGAGACATTAGTTGCAGCAGGATTGCGGGGCTGATGACCACAAGCGAGCCGACCGAGGTGGTCAGCGATTGCAGCGCCATAAATGCCAGAAGAAAGAGCGGGATCGCCACGACAAACATGAAGGAACCCATCAACCCCATGCCGTGCCCGATGGGAGACCCCGTTCGGTATCCACCTAAGCCGGCATCAGAATGAGCGCTGTATAGGGCATCGCCCACAGAAAACTGAAGGTTTTCCTTGTTGATTTCGATTCCCAGGAGGGTTAGGGCTGGCGTAGGGAGGTAGGCAATAATCTTATCGAGCGTTACATTCCATAGGTAACTTGTGTGCTGGCCAGTTCGCACGTCCTCGTATGACAAACTGTTGTCGAAGAATTTTGTCTGTACGAACCGTGCGACGAAGGGATTGGCGAGATAATTTTCTTCGTATCCCCCACTGCCAGTTAAGATAGCCTCCGTCCGGCGATAATCTTCCAATGCTTGTTTGTCGTTAAATGCAGAAAAAGTAAGCCGCACCAGTTCAATACTAGACACTTCGGTCCGCTGACCACGTACTACGAGCATGGAGATGGCAAGGTCGGACAAAATGGGTGCCGCGATCAGCATGATCACCGCACCTATGGCGAGGCGGCGACGCAACCTCGAGGTTACCTGTAACTGTCCCATGAGGATCAGCACTAAGAACGCCATCCCGAGATTGGCCACACCCATCGCAAAGGTGCCGCGACTGTTGCGGATCATCGCAATCAGCACCAGAAGCGCCAGATAGCCTATTAGCGGCCAGCTTGATATTTTTCCGCGGATTGACGGATGTGCCGACGGGAACGCCTTTTCGAGAATAGGTAATAGGAATGGCGCGAAAGCAAGATAGCTGAGGCCGGCAACGAACTTGGATCCCACATCGCCATACTGGATTTGACCGGAAAGCCCCTGAGAGGCCGTCCAAGCCATGGCCGCCGCACCCATGAAGCCCATGATCCATAACTGGCCGGGAGTAGGCGCCTGCATGATGCCCATGCGACTCAACACACGCCGATTCACCGTACGGCTTGCTGCACGCAGGGTGGATGATGAAAAGAGCGTAAACAATGCCACGAGCAGCGAAACCTGGAACAGTGCGCATAAAGCAAACGTGATTTCTGGCACCTGCAAGTTGAACACCAATGAGCGCAAGCTTGCCGTCTGTGCAATCAGCGCCCCGCTCATGGTGGAGACATTGAATCCTAGAACGATCAGCGCAGGCAGCGGCAGGGCGCGGAAGACGCTGCCTCTGATGACAAAGTGGAAGGTGATGGCAGACGTGATGACTGCGATGAACACGCAAACCAGATTGCGGGCACTTGCGTCGATGAGCAACTGCCCGAGCGCGCAGATCAGCAGGCCCCCGAGCGCAATCCTCCTTGCCTGACGGCAGGTGCGTGCTGATTGAACAGTCGCCTCAAGTGGATAGCGTGCGCGTATATGTGGTTTCATGCAGTGCTCTCGCTTCCAAGCCGCCCCGCCCACCGCTCCCCATACGCATCCCAGCCGCCGATTTCCTCGACGCGCCGCAGCGCGGCCTCCGACATGCGCTGGCGCAGGGGCTCGTCCTGAATCAAGGCTTCCAGCCGTTGCACGAGCGCATCGACGGCGCGGGGCGGGACGATGAAGCCCTCGACGCCGTCGCTGAAGAAATCGCGCCCGCCGGTGTGCTCGGAGGCCACCACCGGGCAGCCGCAGGCCAGCGCCTTGCCGATCACCATCGCCAGACCCTCTTCGATGCTCGGCAACACCATGACATGGGCGCTGCTGTAATGCTGCAGCAACTGTTCGTTGGGCACGGTGCCGACAAACTCCACCTGACTCAGGTCATAGCCAGCCAGCAAGGGCTGAATCTCCGGCGCCACCGAGCCGATGACCTTGAGTTTCTTGCGCGGATGGCGCAGGCGCGTGCGGGTCATGACTGGCGTCCGTTGACTGCAAGAATGCGTGCAAACAGCGTCCGCGTCGTCGCTCGCGCCGGCGGCAGATTGAATTTAAAGATTGGGTACGCCGCGATCATTGCTACCGGCGAGATTCCCAAGGGAAGATGGCTTAGGCCAGCGCGCGCGAGACCGTATTCGCCGGCCATCGCCTGCCGGGCAAGCCGAGGCAAGCGTGGGGCAAGAAAGTGGATGGTCCAGCGGCGTTTTAATAGTGCCAGATCACTGGGCGGCACCTTCGTTGCGAGCATCTCGATCAGCTTCGTCATCTGTGCGAAGGATTCGTTACGGCGGTTCGATAAAATAGTGTTTTGGGCCGCATGGCGCCGCTCAAAAACCAATTCGTCATTTTGTAGCGCTATGCCGTGCATGGCTGCAACGCGCATCCAGCCTTCGTAGTCTCCGGCGTATGGGAAGCCCTGATCGAACCCTCCTTGTTCCACAACGAGCTGCGGCCTACAGGCCGCCCTGGAGAGGTTGCCGACGATGTTTCCAAAGGTCGCAAAGACGAGCCAGGATGCGGCGGGGTAAATGCGCACTGGCAATTCACCTTCCAATTGCCAGCGCTGATCGTGCTGATAACGCTGCTTGTTACCCAGGCCCAAACATCGGCTGACCGCGCACCACGGCCGCTCCTCCATGAACGCGGCGATCCGCGCAAGCGCGCCCGGCAGCAGCTTGTCGTCCGCGCACAGGATCTTGGCGATCGACGCCTGTGCCTGCGCCAGCAGAAAGTTCAGGTTTCCGAAGACGCCCAGGTTGGCCTGCTGCAGGTGCACACGGATACGCGGGTCTTGCAGGGTGCTGAGGTAGTGACGCGTGCTGTCGGTGGAGCCGTTGTCGCTGATCACCAGCTCCCAGTCCTGTTCATCCTGAGCGAGTACGGATTCCACCGCCTCGGGGATGTAGGGCATGCCGTTGTAGACGGGCATCAGGATGGAAATACGCGGCATCGTGCAGCCTCCAGCAAGTTATCAACC
>PKDC01000029.1 GCA_002862435.1 Pseudomonadota bacterium
AAAGCCAGGGAGAAGCCACGGCAGCGCCGGGGGATTCTCCCCGGCGGGGTTGAGTTGTATCGGATCCCAGCCTTGCGGCTGCGCCCCTCTTCCGGATCCGAAGGGGCTATGGGGCGCGGTGATTGACCCTCACCGCGGGGGTTTGGACATCGATCGACCGGGTGGTCTTTCCGCAAGGCCCAGCGGACCCTGGGGAAAGACCCCCCGCCCATGGAGGCGGGAGGCCATATTCAACCAAAGAGCTTGAAGGCAGCAACCATCGCCGCAATAAGGGCGAAGGTCTGGGCGAGCAGGGCCTTGTAAATTTCAGCCCGCAACCCGCCGATCTCTTCCTTCAGATCAGACCGCAACGCGCGGATTTCAATCTTGAGGTCAGCCTTGGTGGCCAAGGAAGAATCCAGGAATCCCCGGAACGTATCAGCCTGCACCTCGGCCATGGCCTCGGCCTGCTCCTCGGGAACACCCGCATTCTTGAGTTTCTTGGCGAATGCCAAGGTGTCGAAAGCTTCCATGGTCATGATTCTAGCCTCTATTTCTTGGAAAATGGGAGGCACGATCCCCCACCGGGAACCGCGGCCCGGTGTGGGATGAATTTAAACCTGGGGAGAAGCCGCCATCGGCGACTCCTCCCGGTTTTTCTGCTCAGACGGCCAGCCGTCGGAACGCCTCGCCGCGAATCACCTGGTCGACCCTGGACTCACGATCCAGCACGATGGCCGCCCGGTTATGGGCTGCGGAGGGACGTACTTCCGCATGGGTGGACCACCGCGTGAGCGCGTTGTAGAGCGCCCAGACCGTGCTACCGGCCTGACCAGACTCCACGGACCAGGCATCTTCCAGTCGGGCCATGACCCGCGGGTTGATGTCTGGCATCGACTCGAAGACCGTCGAGACGTCTTCGTGGCCGATTTCCCGATCACTCCATTTCTCCCAGTTCCTGCCCCAGAGCAGGAAGGCATCCACGGCATGCAGGATCTTCGTCACTGCGCGATCCGGAGAAAATCCGGACGTATGCCGGCCATAGACCGTGCTTGACTTGTCGGAAGGAACAACCATGCCATTGGTGCAGACCAGCCGCAGCCCCGACATGAAGGCCCGGAACGCCGCGCCGCCGTCATAGGAATTGGTCACCTTGAGGGCGAAACTTACGATGTCCCCGACCTTGGGTTCGTTCTGAACGGCGGGGAAGATATAGCTCCTCACCACCATTCGGCCTTCCTGGGCCAGTTCGTCCTTGACATCCAGACCCTGCAGGTCGATTCCGGAGTTGAACAGCACATCCTCGAATCGGGAGAAGATTTCCCGATTGGGGATGAGGTGATAGCCGCGTCGGTGAACGCCCAAGACCTTGCGCGTGTCCTGGCGAACCACCGCCTGAAAGGCGCCGGCATCGAAGCCGGGAACATCGACATCGAGTAGATCGACCGGGAAATAGGCCGGGGATTCAACGGGAAAAACATTGGCAACCATGACTTTCTCCTTGACATAAAAATGCCAGGGAGAAGCCACGGCAGCGCCGGGGGATTCTCCCCGGCGGGGTTGAGTTATATCGGATCCCAGCCTTGCGGCTGCGCCCCTCTTCCGGATCCGAAGGGGCTATGGGGCGCGGTGATTGACCCTCACCGCGGGGGCTGAAAACAGGATTTACGCTACTACAGCCTGGTCGGCCCAACAAGGACCGCGCCTCAAGTCACTCCACAACGCGCACTTTCGTCATCGGAATCGTCCTGCAGGATGGATTCGTAGCTCCGACCGCCGTAGAACACACTGATAATGGAAACAGTCCATCAGCGCGCCGGTTTCGTGGGCGCGCCATCGGCCTGCATCGCCCCGCCGGTCCCGAGCCCGCCTTTCACGGTCTGGGCCTGATAGTTGCGGGCCGCACGAACCATCTGGTTGTACGAGTCCATGAAGGCCGCAACCAGGATCTTCTCCGGGGAACGTCTCAATTTGCCGATCAGCAGCAGCAATCCGTTCGGTTCATCCCCGCGTGTGCGGGGAACATAGAAGAGCAACGAGCATTGGCATAAATGGCAACGATGCCCCGGCACGATGGAACGGGTCCTTCCTGGCCGGATTCCCATACGGGGGGCGCGAGCGCGCTACCCCTCCACCGTCAGGGTGCAAACCTGGTTTTGCAGGGTTTGCGGTTTGCACCTGGAGGCCGAGACCCGCTCCAAAGGCGAACAGGGCAATTCTGAAAGTAATGGGGCAATGGCAACGTCCGATACCCCATTTCCCGTGTGCCCAGAAGATCACTCTGCCAGGGACAGATGCTATCTGCATCTGATAGCATACCGAAACCACATCGGGGAACCCAAGCATGCGCACAGTGATTGGCATCCGTCCGGCCAAATCCGGTCGTCGGGCAGTCGATGACGCCAACGGCCCCACGCCCACCGTCTGGTTCGATTCCTGGCGGCAGTTGGCCAGCCTGCTATCGGACGAAAACCGCGCGTTGCTGCGCCTGATGCAGGAAAGACAACCTCGCACCGTGCTGGAGCTGGCCGAGTGGTCAGGCCGCGCGGCCAGCAACCTGTCGCGCACCCTGCGTCATTTGGAGCGTCACGGCCTGGTCAAGATGCACCGCAGCCCCGACACCCGCGCCGTGCGCCCGGAGGCACTGGCCACCGAATTTCTGATCGTGCTGAATTGATAGAGTAGAACAATGAATAGAAGCGTGCAGGAGTGCGCCGTTTGAGCCAAGAAGGCCAACTCCTCGACCAAAAGTCCTTGCGATCCGTGATCGGCAAGAGCGCCGACTGGAACGAGCTGGTCAAGGATTGCATCGCCTTCGCCAACGCGACGGGCGGTCGTCTGTTGCTCGGCATCGAGGACGGTCAGGACGCGCCACCCACAGGCCAACAGATTCCCGCCGATCTTCCGGACACCATCCGGCGCAAGATTGCCGAGCGTTGTGTCAACGTGGCCGTGCTTCCGGATGTGGTTACCGCAGACAATGGCGGTCAGTACATCAACCTCGCCATTCCCAGGGCCATCGCGGTGGCATCGACCACTGATGGCCGCTACTTCCTGCGCGTGGCTGACCAGAGCAAACCTGTCACCGGTGACGACGTGCTCCGGCTGGCGGCAGAGCGTGCAGCACTGCCGTGGGAAACCCAGACCACACTGCAGGTGCCAACATCAGCCACTGCCCCGGACAAGCTCGGCAAGCTGGTGAATGCGCTGAGGGCATCGGACCGAGTCAAGCCGTCCGTCAAGGAAAAGTCCGATGACGAGCTGCTCGATCACTACCAGCTCGCGCAAGGTGGCTACCTGACTCACTTGGGCATCCTGTGTCTGGGGCAGCAGCATCAACGTGCGCAGCTGACCACGGCGCCAGTCATCCAGTTCATCAAGTACGACGACCACGGCCAGAAGGTCAACAAGCTGGTGTGGGACGACCACACGCTGAACCCGATGGAACTGATCGAGGCCGTCTGGCTGGAAGTCCCTGATTTCCGCGAACGCTACGAATTGCCGGATGGCCTGTATCGTCAGAACGTACCCGCTTTCGACGAGGTGGTGGTACGCGAACTTCTGGTCAACGCATTGGTGCATCGCCCCTACACCCAGCGCGGCGACATCTTCCTGAATCTGCACCCGGATCGGCTGGAAGTGGTCAACCCCGGCCCGCTGCCGCTGGGCGTCACGCCGCAGAACGTGCTGCACACCACCGTGCGCCGCAACGAGCACCTGGCCCGTCTGTTCCACGACCTGAAGCTGATGGAGCGCGAAGGCAGTGGCTTCGACAAGATCTTCGAGGTGCTGCTGTCACAGGGCCGCCCGGCGCCGGAGCTGATCGAAACTCACGACCGCGTGCAGGTCACGGTACGCCGCCGCATTCTCAAGCCCGAAGTCATTGACTTCATTGCCAAGGCGGACCAGACCTACCAGCTCACCCAGCGCGAGCGCATCGCCCTGGGCCTGCTGGCGCAGCACGACGCCATGACCGCCCGCGAACTGGCAGCCGTATTGGAGCTGCCCTCGGTCGAGGCGCTGCAACCGTGGATCAAGCGGCTGCTGGAGTGGGATCTGATCCAGAGCGCAGGCCGCACGCAGGCCACGCGCTATTTCGTCGATCCGGGGTTGCTGCGCCATCTCGATTTTGCCGGGGAGACGACCCTGAAGCGGATCGAACCGCACCGGCTCGCGGCCCTGATTCTGGAAGACCTCAAGCGCTACCCCGAATCGGCGATCGGCGATATCCGCCAGCGCATCGGCAGCGAGATCCACCCGAGGCAGGTCAAGCGTGCGCTGGATGGCCTGGTCGACAAGGGCGAGGTGCGCTTTAAGGGTGACAAGCGCTGGCGGCGCTACTGGGCGGTGTCATGACCGGGCTATCGGACAAGCTACGCCCTATCGGCAATAGCCGGGCGATAGAGAATGGGCGATACGCCAGCGCAGACCAAATAAATCCAAGCCTTATATCGATCACCGCAGGTGCGGCATGGTCGATAGCGGCAAAACAGAACCCCTCGAATTCCAGGACGCATCCATGAGCGCCAGTTTCCAGCAACTCGCCAACTTCATCTGGTCGGTGGCCGACCTGCTGCGCGGCCCGTATCGCCCGCCGCAGTATGAGCGCGTGATGCTGCCGCTCACCGTGCTGCGCCGCTTCGATGCCGTGCTGGCACCCAGCAAGGCCGCCGTGCTGGCGCGCTACGCTGAACTGAGCAGCAAGGGCATCGCCAACATCGACGCCATCCTCAACAACCTGGCCAAGGATGAAGACGGCACGCCGCTGGGCTTCCACAACCACAGCCAGCTCGACTTCTACAAGCTCAAGGGCGACCCGGACCACATCGGTCGCCATCTGGCCGACTACATCAACGGCTTCTCCGAGAACATCCGCAAGATCTTCGAGCGCTTCGAGTTCGACAAGGAGATCGAGAAGCTCGAAGAATCCAACCGCCTGTATCAGGTGGTCGCCCAATTCGCCGAGATCGACCTGCACCCGCGCAAGGTCGACAACATCACCATGGGCCTGGTGTTTGAAGACCTGATCCGACGCTTCAACGAAGCCGCCAACGAGACCGCCGGCGACCACTTCACCCCGCGCGAAGTCATCCAGCTCATGGTCAACCTGCTGCTGGAGCCCGACACCAGCGTGCTGACGCAGGCCGGCGTCATCGTCACCATCTGCGACCCCGCCTGCGGCACCGGCGGCATGCTGGCCGAGGCGCAGAACTGGATTCGCGCCCACAACGACCGGGCCACGGTCAAGGTCTTCGGCCAGGACTACAACCCGCGCTCCTACGCCGTCGCCGCCTCCGACCTGCTGATCAAGGGCCACAAGGATGGCCAGGTGGTGCTGGGCAACACGCTGACCGACGACCCGTTTCCGGAGCACCGCTTCGACTACCTGCTGGCCAACCCGCCCTTTGGCGTGGATTGGAAGGCCGAGAAGAAAACCATCGACCGCTGGCCCAACTTCCGTGGTTACAACGGCAAGCTGCCGCGCATCAACGACGGCGCGCTGCTGTTCCTGCTCTACATGATGAGCAAGTTTCAGGATCACCAGTCCGGCAACCGCGACAAGCCCGGCTCGCGCACCGCCATCGTCTTCAACGGCTCGCCGCTGTTCACCGGCGGCGCCGGCAGCGGCGAGAGCGAGATCCGCCGCTGGATCATCGAGCGCGACCAGTTGGAGGCCATCGTCGCCCTGCCCGAGCAGATGTTCTACAACACCGGCATCGGCACCTTCATCTGGGTAGTTACCAACCGCAAGGCCGCGCACCGCAAGGGCAAGATCCAGCTCATCGACGCCCGCGAGCGCTGGACGCCCATGAAGCGCAGCCTGGGCGACAAGCGCCGCTACCTCGACCAGGCCGCGCTCGACGCAGTCACCCGCGAACACGGTGCGCTGGAGAACAGCAAGACCAGCCGCGTGTTCGACAACGCCGACTTCGGCTACCGCCGCATCAGCGTGCTGCGCCCACTGCGACTGCGCTTCGAGATCACGGACGACGCCCGCGAGCGTTTCCTCGACACCTGCCCCGAGCTGTTCGATGCCCTGCAGGCGGTGGAAGACGCGCTGGGCCGCGAACCGCACCTGGATTGGAACCGCGTTTGGGACGACGTGCAGCAGGTATTCAAAACCCTGCCCGACGACATCGAAGGCTGGGCCAAGGGCGCCAAGGGCACGGCGCAGAAGAAGATCTTCCGCGACTGCTTCACTACCACGGACCCCGAGGCTGCGCCGGTCATTGCCAAGCGCCACAAAAAGGGCGACGTTTCCATCAGCGCTGAATGGTTTCCGCAGCAGACCTTGCCCGCGCTTGAATCGAGCGAACTGCATGCCCTGCTGGGCTTGTACGCCGACGGCAAAGCCCTCGTGGAATACGAACCTGACCCGGCGTTGAAGGATGCCGAGAACATCCCGCTGAAGGAGGACATCGTCAGCTATGTGCTACGCGAGGTGCGGCCCTACGTGGCCGACGCCTGGATCGACCGCGACACGCTGGACGAGCAGGACGGCGGTATCGGCAAAGTGGGCTACGAGATCAACTTCAACCGCGTGTTCTTCCAGTACCAGCCGCCGCGCCCGCTGCACGAGATCGATGCCGAACTGGCTGGCGTGGAGCAGCGGATTCTGGAGTTGCTGCGGGAGGTGACGCAGTGAGTGCCTTTGTCACCTCGGTTCCTTGGCAACCTTGCGAGAAAGCAGGGTGGCCTGCGGTGCAGGTTAAGCACATGTTTGAAACTGCCCTCGGAAAGATGCTGCAGCCTCAACCCGCATCGGATGACGATATCGAAGCGCCATACATCAAATCCATGCATGTTCAATGGCGCGGCGTGAGCTTCGAGGACCTTCCCACTATGTGGGCGAGCCCTATGGATATCGACCAACTGGAACTCCGCGTCGGCGACCTGATGGTGTGCGAAGGAGGCGAAGTTGGCAGAGGTGCGTTGCTATTGAGTGATCCTCCACCGCTCTGCATTTTTCAGAACGCGCTGCACAGGGTTCGAGCGCGCGACTCAAACGATGTGCGTTACCTCAACTACTGTCTCAAACAGGCATCTGAAGCAGGTTGGTTTGATGTCCTATGTAATCGCGCCACGATTGCTCACTTCACAGTTGAAAAGTTTCGCGAACTACGCCTTTACTTGCCATCGGGTGAAACGCAGTCGATCATCGCCAACTACCTCGACCGAGAAACAGCCCGCATCGACGGGCTGATTGCCGAGAAGGAGCGCATGCTGGCGCTG
>PKDC01000066.1 GCA_002862435.1 Pseudomonadota bacterium
GGAATGAGCTGATGGCCCAGAAGCTGTTGTACTGGGACAACAACATGGCCACCCCGGCGGAGCGCCGGCTGGCCATGGCGGAAAACCTGGAAAGCGGCATCCCCGATCTGGTCGAGGCCGCCAGTCGCTACTACGCGACCGAAGGCAAGCCCCAGCCGGAAAGCCCCGCCATCACGCCCGACAGCGGTGCAGGACGACTGGCCACAGCCTGAAAAACGGGGCGCTGACGGCCCCAGTCCATATCACGGCCCGTCCCCACTGGGAACGGGCCGTTTTTTTGCGCTGAAAATCAGCTTCTTCCCGGTTCTGAGTGCACGGCTTAGCGTCATGACTTGAGACAACCGCACTTGATTGCGGATCACGCCTCCGCTCAGCAAGGTCTGGGCCCTGACCGGCGAGGCCAGAAAAAAAAGGGGGCAGTCGCCTGCCCCCCGATCGATCTCACATCCGCTGGCCGGATCGCTTCAGAGCAGGGCGGCGACCCCTTCCCGTTCCTCGTTCAGCTCCTGGTAGGTCGCGGTCATGCGCTCGCGGCTGAAGGCATTGATCTCAAGACCCTGGACAATCTGGTATTGCCCATCGCGGCAGGTGACCGGATAGGAATAGACCACGCCTTCCGGAATGCCGTAACTGCCATCCGAGGGAATGCTCATGCTGACCCAATCGCCTTCCGCAGTGCCCAGCGTCCAGGTGCGCATGTGGTCGAGGGCGGCAGAGGCGGCAGAGGCGGCAGAGGACGAGCCCCGCGCCTTGATGATGGCAGCGCCGCGCTGCTGCACCACCGGGATGAACTCCTCGGCGTACCAGGTGGCATCCACCTGCGCCAGAGCCGGCTTGCCGCCCACGGTGGCGTGATGCAGGTCCGGATACTGGGTGGAGGAATGGTTGCCCCAGATGGTGACCCGGCGCACGTCATTGACATGTGTGCCCAGCTTGGCGGCGATCTGGTGCAGCGCCCGGTTGTGGTCCAGGCGGGTCATGGCGGTGAACTGGCGCCGGTCCAGGCTCTTGGCGTTGCTGGCGGCGATCAGGGCGTTGGTGTTGGCGGGGTTGCCCACGACCAGCACGCGAATGTCGCGGCTGGCGTGCTGGTCCATGGCCTTGCCCTGCACCGAGAAAATCTGTGCATTGGCTTCCAGCAAATCCTTGCGTTCCATGCCCGGACCACGGGGGCGCGCACCCACCAGCAGCGCGTAGTCGGCGTCCTTGAACGCCTCCTCGGGCCGGTCGGTGGCAATCACCTCGGTCAACAGGGGGAAGGCGCAGTCGTTGAGTTCCATGACCACGCCCTTGAGGATTTCCTGGGCCTGGGGCACTTCCAGCAACTGCAGGATCACGGGCTGATCGGGGCCGAGCATGGCGCCCGATGCGATACGAAAATTCAGTGCGTAGCCAATCTGGCCAGCGGCGCCGGTCACGGCAACGCGTACGGGTTTTTTCATGGACGACTCCCTTGCTTGTTGGGAAACCAATGCACCCGCCGGGACCGGTCAAAGGCATCCGGCAAGGGCTCGGTAGTGTAACAAAAATCAAATCGGCCGAAGGCCCACCGCCGCTTCGAACAGCCCCAGCACGGTGCCATCCGGCGCCCGAATGCGGGCATAGCGCCCATAGCCGGGGATCGAGACCGGCATTTCCGCCACCCCGCCGCCCAATACGCAAGCACGCGCCAACACCCCATCCAGATCGGATACGGCGATGAAGGCCTGCTGGGTCTCGCCGGCGGGCAGCACGTCCACCTGGAGCAGGCCGATACGGGGACCATCCGCCGGGATCGCCTCACGGTAACGCCGGCCATGGGGCGCAAACGCCCAGCCCAACAGCGCGGTGAGGAAATCGGCCACGGCCTGCGCGTCCCGGCAATGCCATTCCACATGGGAAATCCAAGCGGTCACAACTCAGTCCACATCGACGCGCGTCACGCCGGGAAAGGTGAGGATGAAGTCGGGACCATAGACGCCGGCAGGCGTGGCATAACCGGGCCGCAGCCCGCCCGCCAGCACACGCTGGGCAATGGCCAGCGCGGTCCAGGCGGTGAGGGTGTAGGCATTGGGCAGGGTGAGTCGGCTGCGCACGCAGTGACCGCTGGCATCGCAGGCCTCGCTCCAGCAGATCGCCCCCTCACGCTCGCGGGCGACGTGATCCGGTCCCCGCATCGTGCGCTGGATCAGGCCCTGCAGGACGCGCCGCACGCCTTGATAGCGCAACAGGCCCTGCAGACGTGCGCCCCGCCGCGCCCAGCGGATCACGGTGGGCGGTACCACCAGATAGGTCTCGATATTGGGAATGCCGGTGGTGTACCACGCGGTCGCCACATCGCCCCAGGGGATGGTCATGGCGCTGACCGGACCGGCGCCCAGATCGACCGTGCGACTGCGATAGGCCACAGGCACCCGCTCCAGCACACCGCCCCGCCGCACCCAGCCCGGTTCGTGACCCAGTTCCACGGCGGTGCGGGCCGTTCCCCGCGAGAGCCGATTCAGGCCACGGAAGGCCAGCGCCAAATGGGTGGCGCCGGGCAGCCGCTGCTTCAGGTGCGCAGCCAGGCAATCCGTGGGCACCACATCGAAACCCACGCCCGGCATGAGCATCACGCCCGCCTCTCGCGCCGGCTCATCCAGGGCCGCCAATGCCTCAAACACGGGGATTTCGCCGGTGATGTCGAGGTAGTGCGCGCCTGCTTGCAGACAGGCGCGCGCCATGGGCTCAGCGGTGTGGACAAAAGGCCCGGCGGCGTTGATGACCACCTTGATCCCCGCGAGTTGCTCCGCGACCCGGCGGGGTTCAGTGAGATCGAAGATGCGCGCGTCACAGCCTTCGCGCTCCGCCTGGGCGCGAATCGTGGCAGCGTCACGCCCAGCCAGCACCAGGGGAACCCCGGCCTGCCGTGCATGGTCAATAATGAGGCGGGCCGTATAGCCATTCGCCCCGTAAAGCAATATTTCCGCGCTCATATCTGGCATTCCCCCATGTGCAGCGCAGGCAGCTTACCGGATCTATACTTGCCCAACTGATGCATTCTTCAAGGACGAGGATAACGGAATCATGAAACACACGAAGCGCTTGCGATTATGGGCCATCGTTCTGATGATGCTGCCGCTGGCTGCCACCGCCAGCGAATGGCAATTGGGCAAGGACGCCGACGGGATCCGCGTGTACTCGCGTGATGCCAGTGGCGGCGGCGTCGAAGTCAAGGCCGAGACCACCGTGGACGCGCCACTGGTCAGCGTGATGGGCCTGATCCTGGATTACGACGCGGCCACCCGTTGGCGCAGCTCCATGATCAAGTCCATGAAAGTGAAGGACCAACCCAACGATCACACCTGGATTCTTCAGGTCCATGCCGAGCCACCCTGGCCGCTGCCCGCCAACGACAGCGTGATCGAAGCCGTCGTGGAGGCCAAGCCGGAAAAAGTGATCTACCACTACAAGGAACGGGCCGACCTGCAGCCGCAAGGCACCAAGAGCGCCATGGGCAGCATGGACGGTCAATGGATCCTGAAACCGGCCGGCAACAACCGCACCAGCGTGACCAATGTCATGGTGATGAAGCCCAACATCCCGGTGCCCGAATGGTTGATCAAGCGCATGATCTACACCACGCCCCACGAACAATTGGTCAAGATGGGACAGGTGGCGAAAGAACCGCGTTATCGGCCGGAAGCCGCTCCGGAGAAACTCAAGAATCTGCTGGCGCCAACCTTGAAATCGGCGGCCAATGAGGCGAGCCGCTCACCGGGTTCCTGAGCTTCCAGCGGAAAATCACGGAACGCATCAAGAAAGCAGAAAGTGACGCCGGAAGGTCAGCCTATTGGCCTTCCGGTTTTTTGTTCATCCAGGCGCAGGGCCTTCCCGCTTTTGAGATGGGCAGCTAATATCGAGTCTGACCCCAATTCTCCCTTGCAACACGTATGGAACAGCGACTGCTTACGGCAATACTGCTTCATATTCAGGTACAATGACTTATACACCCTCCTATGGAATCACAGGGTATAGGCAACAAACAGGTGAATACACAACGTATTTTCGGTACGCTCTAATTACTGCATACGACTTCGCAGTGTTCCGTGAATCAAAGAAGCAGATTGAGCTTTGGAAAACCAATGTTACTAGCACCGGTTCAAGCGGTGATCTCCGTTTCAAGTTCCCAATACTGATTAGTGCCGCAGCGCCGTATGTTGCATCCAATACCGGCAAACAAGTCAACGTAGAGCTTCAAGAATCAGATGAAATTGTAAAAGCGGTAAAGGGTGAAGTCAGTGCTGAGAAAGGTAAGCACGCCAAACACTAACCAGGCGTTCAAGCCGACCACCGCGAAAAGCCGCGGCGTCGACCCAACTTAGGCGGATGAGTGCTCATGCCATATCTCATCTGAGCAAGTCTTCATTCATTCAGGATTGTTTGTATGACAAATCGCGTAATGCTAGCCGTCATTTTCGTACTCAGCATGCCGACTGCGGTTTTCGCGAGTTCAATGTCAGTGCGTGCCGAGCCGCCCGTCTTTGTTAAATTACTGAACCAAAACACGGCATGGAACATCTTCCTAGAAGGAGAAATAGATTCTGGCGCACCGGCGCGCGTAGCTGAAGCACTTAAGAAGGCCGGCTCCGATGGGGCAGATGTATACATTAACTCACCCGGCGGAAATCTATTGGCTGGAATTCAAATAGGCCAGTTGATTCGCAAGGCGGGAGCGAACACCAGAATAGGCAGTATTGAGCCTGACCCATCGGAAATTATTACGGGGAAGCTAGGCATAAAGTATTTGCCAGGCTATTGCATGAGCGCGTGCTCTTTAGCGTTCCTCGGAGGTGTATATCGTTACGCCAATGAGGGATCAAAGTACGGTGTTCATCGATTTTCGAGTGGGGCGTTACCAGAAACAAATGACTTGGACGTAGCGCAAGTCATATCGGCAGCAGTCTCAGCCTACATTCGCGAAATGGGTGTTGATACAGCCTTGTTTGAACTTATGGTTCAGAAAGGTAAAGATGACATTAGAATTCTTAGCGCCACAGAGTTAACGCAACTTAACGTCGTTAACAATGGCCGCCAAAAAGCCGAGTGGTCCATCGAAGCTACGAACGGAGGACAGTACTTGCGAGGGGTTCAGGACAGTGTTTACGGTAAAAGTAAAGCCGTCCTACCGTGCTACGATGGCCGAATGTATTACTACTCTTTTTATCAAACTGGCCCGGAAAAGGCGGCAAGTATTGCGGCTGGAGAATGGGTTCACTCGCTGTTTGTTAACGACGCGGTAATTCCTCTGCCAAATCCGATACAAGCTAACGCAGATGGAGACGAGGTGGCGGTATTATTTTCTTTGACGCGGGAGCAAGCTATGGCGATCGCATCAAGTTCATCCATGGGCCATGCAATGCAATGGGCGCGTGATGCCCCAACGTTTGTAGGCTATCGAATTGACATTCCTCCATTGGCTTCACAAAAAGTGAGCACCTTCATTAGGAATTGTTTCCAGCGATAATTGAAAATTCCATGGTGCTGAAGCTTCGAATATTCGAATGGCGGCTGGTGTGTTGCCGCCCAACCATTCGCTGCAGGCGCGCCGGCCCTGACGGGCCGCGGCCTGAGCTCAAACGTTGAGGCTGTAGAAAAACCCAAAAAATCGTCGCTGTCTTTGGCATAATCCCTTTACTACAACGGAACGCGGAGGGATGAGATGGCGCGGTACAAATCAACCCACAAAGGACTCAAACTGCTGGCGGTTGATTTTGACCGGCAGGTGATTCCCGGTAGTTTTGAGCATGCCCTCTGTTATCTCGTCGATCACGAGATGGATCTCTCTTCCTTTCATACACGCTATAAGAACGACGACAACGGCGCCTCTGCCTATCATCCTGGCGCGCTGATCAAAATCATCCTGCTGGCCTATAGCCGGGGCATCATCGGCAGTCGCAAGATCGAGGCGGCCTGTCGCGAGAACATTCTCTTCATCGCCGTTTCGGGCGACAGTCAACCTCATTTCACGACACTTGCGGCATTTGTATCGGAGCTCGGTGATGACGTGCCGAAACTGTTTGCTCAGGTCTTGTTGATCTGTGATCGCCAAGGATTGATCGGGCGCGAGATGTTTGCCATCGACGGCGTCAAACTTCCCGCCAATGCCAGCAAGGCTCGGTCGGGATCGCGCAAGGATTTTCAACGTCAGGCGGACAAGATGGAAGCGGCGGCCCAGAAGATCATCGATAAACATCGTCAGGCCGACACCGCACTCACAGACGATGCCATGGCTCAACGCGAAGCCAAAAAGCTGGAACGCCTCAAGCAGGAGGCGCAACAGATACGCACCTGGCTGGCGCAGAACAAGGAGGATCGTAAAGGATCACGCGGGGCGATCAGGCTCTCCAATCGTACCGACAATGAATCAGCCAAGATGGCCACGGGTAAGGGTGTGATCCAGGGCTACACTGGCGTGGCTGCCGTGGATGAGAAGCACCAGATCATCATTGATGCACAGGCCCATGGCACAGGATCAGAACAGGAGCTGCTGATTCCCGTCGTCACCGCCACCCAATCCTTTCGCATAGAGAGCACCACCATCGCGGCTGATGCGGGTTACCACTCCGAAGCGAACCTCAAGGCACTGGCTGAAAAAGAGATCGATGCCTACATTCCCGACAATGGTTATCGCAAACGCGATGAACGCTACGCTGATCAAGAGATCCACAAGGCCAAGCCTGATCCGCTCTGGGACAAGCGCGAAAAACATTCCAGCAAAACCAGGTGCTACACCCTGGATGAGTTCAAGCTCGCTGATGGCCACAGCCACTGCATCTGCCCGGCGGGCAAGCAGCTCTATCGCAACGGCGGTAACTGTACCATCGGCGGTTACATCGCCATCAAATTCAGTGGAGCCCAGCAGGACTGAATCGCCCCGGGATTTCCGGAGGCTCATTTGTTTGAGTCAGGCCGCAATGGCAGACTCCTCCTCCTGGCGATAGTACGCCATTTCAAATTCCACCGGCGGGATATCGCCGATCGGTTTGAGTAGCCGCCGGTTGTTGAACCAGTCAATCCATTCCAAGGTTGCATACTCCACGTCATCCACTGTCCGCCAGGGGCCACGTGGGCGAATGACCTCAGTCTTGTACAGGCCGTTGATGGTCTCGGCCA
>PKDC01000051.1 GCA_002862435.1 Pseudomonadota bacterium
ACGGCTTCAAGCTGCCCAAGATCATCGATTTCGTTGATCAGTTGCCGCGCAATCTGGCCGGCAAGCTGCCGAAGAAGGATCTGGAAGCCCGTTACTGGGAAGGCGTCGCCAAACACGGTTGAGGCCATTCGGAGCGAATGGCTCCCTAGTCAATCCGCATTTCTGCTCACCCAAGGCGGCCCAACAATCGGGCCGCCTTTATATTGCGACAATCACATCAAGGCGTGGCCGACGATTCAGGAATCACGCCGTAGATCACGGTACTGCCACTGATCTCATGGGTAACGACCAGCAGAGGTTGGCGGGTCGGGCTGTCTTGGGCAGAGATGAACAGCACCCCTTCCGGCGCCAGATCCCCGGCGCTGTCGGCTTCGGGATCGCCTTCGAAATTGCGATCGTTGTGATAGCCGGCGAAAGCCACATCAAAGGGCGAGGTGATATCGAACATCATGATCCCGCCCATGCGCTCCAATCCCACGAAGACATACCGTTTCCCCGCCACTTCGCCCAGAGCCAAGCCTTCGGGTTCCGGCCCCTTATCATCGCTGCGGCTGTCAAAACTGTCATTTTCATCGCTATTGCTGTTGAAGACCGCGGGAAACCGGCTCGCGGTTATCACTTCCATGGCGTCGCCACTGTCGTAAACCAGTTGGCCACGCGTGCTCCAGATGGAAAAAGATCGGCCGCCGAAGGCGTACAGGGCGTCGTAGTCGCTATCCCCATCCGTATCGCCCAGGGTACGGGTGACCCGCAAGCGGCCCAAAGCGGTGTTGTCACGCAAGGCAGCGGCATTGGGAAATGCCGTGGCGTCGAGGGTGAGGTCTCGCACGCGTTTTTGCTCATCAAAGCCGGCATACTCGCGGGCATCTCCCTCATTGGCTGTGATCAGATAGGTGCGTCCTCCGGCGCTGTAGGAAGCGATTGCATCAGGCAGATAGAGCCCTTTGACAGGCCAGGGGCGGATGTTGATGCGATTGTCGCGGTCACTGGCATCCAGGCCGCCCGGATTACGCTTCAACAAGGCCAGAATCGATGCCTGCGGCGCCGGATTGGGAATGAGCTTGCCCGTCGCAGGATCGAACCCACCGGATAGTCCGAAGTCGTTGTCATTAATGAGCGCCAGCGTTTGCGCGTCGACCAGGGCGAGGCCCTCGGGCTTGTCGGCAAAGGTATACCCTGCCGCGACCAGATCCACATACAGTTCCTTGCGCACGGGGCGGATTCCGGCGGTCTCAAGGGCCGCCTCGTTCAGGGATTCCAGACTGCCACCCGGACCTGTGACATCCGTACCCAGTGTCGAAAGATCCGTTGCGGCATTCAGATCGATGCGATAGACCGCTTTTTTGGCGCCTGTGCCGGTGGCCGAGTCCCGTTCTACCAGTAAAAACCGCCCATCGCCCATGGCCACGGCGTCACCGATCTTGTCGCTGCTTCCGCCTTCCAGGACATAGAGATATTCACCGGCAACCTGGCGGGTGGCCAGATCAAATGCCAGAATGCGTACGTTGCGTGAGGCTTTGCTGCTGGTGTCGTTGGCCACATCCGGATTGTCGAGTGGGCTTTGCACAAACGCGTAGATTTTTCCATCGGCGTAGGCGATGGCCTCGAATCCGCGATTTTCCCGGCGCTGGTTGTAGACGGCGGGCAAGGCTTCAGTTCCCCCTGCGCCGGCTGCGGCCGCCCCAGCGGGAATGTAGCGGGCCATCAGCTGGCCTCGGGCATTGAATTCGTACAGGCTGGGGCGATATTCATCGCCCATCCAGAAGTGGCCGTCCGGGGTTTGGACCACGCCTTCCAGATCCGCACCCCAGGGATCCAGCGGCAACTCTTGGCCCCGGAGGTCTATGGGCGCCTCATCGGAGAGCGCCAAACCGGGCGTGCCCTGCACATTGGGTCGGCCACTCAGCGGCGTGCGGCCATCTTCTCGCGTCAGCCCGATGCGCTCGATGATTTGTACCCTTCCGCGCACAGGGTCGAGGGAAAACCGGACCAACTCGGGCTGGAAGTCAGGCAACGGAAAGGGACGATCAGCGATCCCATCACTATCGACATCAACGGGTTCCGCGTTGGGTCCACGATCCGTATGGGTCAAGAAAACCATGCGGTTGCCTTTCCAGCCTTCGAAAAACAGTCCGGAAAATCCCCCCAGGCGCAAGACATCACCTGCAGCGGTCGTCCCGAGCACCGGTTCGGGTAGGCGATGCTGGCTGAGCTTGGGATTGCCGGTGTGATCCTTGACGCCCAGCGGATATAAGGCGGTGATTCGTGCACTGCGGATATCCAGTTGGGCTAGGGCATTGTTTTCCTGAAGGGTGATCCACGCCGTACGCGAATCTGCGGAGACAGTGACATACTCCGGTTCCAGATCCTGAGCAGGGGTGGCGTTAGGACCAAAGACCCGGACCGCGGCAGGAAGCGCGTTGTTGAAGTCGCGGAAATCAGCATGCTTCACCTGGGCCTGGGTGAGCCGCTTCAGATCGGTGGGCAGGGAAATCACACTGACCGAACCCTCCGGGTCCACCGTGTAAGCATCGTTGGGTTCCCCTTCGTTGGCCACCAAGAGATAGCGTCCATCCGGGCTGAACGTCACCATGTCCGGCAGGGCGCCGACCTGGACCGCCGCCTGAAACCCACCCTGAGCATCGAAAAAGACCACGTGCCCGGGGGCGGTGCGGTCGGTGTTTTCCATCGCCACAGCGATTCGGCCCCGATTGACAGCCACGCTGTTTACGCCGCCACCATATGCAGAGAGATCAAGGCTCGTGATCAATTGCGGCGCGGATGGATTGCTGAGATTGAGAATATCGAGGGTATTCACGCTCGCGTTGGAGATGAACAGTCGTTGACTTGCCGGGTCATAGGCGGAAATTTCTGCTGCTCCCTGGTTGAACAGTGCCGTGCGGTACTCCCCCAGGCGGGTCAGTGTCAGCTCTGCTACAGCCGACTCCATGCCCAGAATTCCTCCAACACCCATGATCAGTCCGGACCACAAACGACGCGCCATTGTGTTTACCCCCTTGGTTTTTTGTGATGGCAAGAAGGCCAATCATCAAAGGGCTCGATGACAGAGCGATGGCGGTTTCAGGTCAGCAGGATTACATCCTAAGCAGGGTCCTGCTTGTCCAGGGTTCAGACTCAACGCTGATCCTGGCAAATGATGCGTTGACAGGGGCTTAAAGCGGGCTACGCTCATAAAGATAGACGCCATGGGCCGGCACAGAAAACAGGGTCCATTGGGCGCGAAAAAATGTCCCGATCGCTGGGGCTGCATTGGTCGTCAAGACCACTTTTCGGGCATGCCATCGGGTTTTACAGGCCCGACCGGTCCGATGAATAGAGGAACCTCAAGATGAAAAATCCGGGCCAGCCGTCTTCCCTGCCGGCAAACGTCAGCATCGAGCCGCGCCGCCTCGATTTTCAGTCCATCGAAGGCAAGCCGCGTTATTGGCATCCGGTCGCAGTGTTTACGCATTTGCTGACTGCAGCATCCTTGTTCTTTCCGGAAGGCGAGCGGTTTTTCGTGCGCTCGGTCCAATATTATGCCGGTGACATCAAGGATCCGCAGTTGCGCCAGGACATCGCGGGTTTCATGCAGCAGGAAACCATTCACGGCGAAGCGCATGAGCGCTACAACTATGATATTGCCGATCAGGGCTATCCGTATTTGCGGCGAATTGAGCGTTTCTTGATCAAAGGCATATTCACGCTGGTGCAGCGATTGTTTCCCAAGCAGGTGCAGCTTGCGTTGACGGTTTGCCTGGAGCATGTCACCGCGACACTGGCCGGCGGCTTACTAAAATATCAAGAGCTTATGGAAGATGCCAGTCCCGAATATCGGGAAATCTGGTTTTGGCACGCAGTGGAGGAATCCGAGCACAAGGCGGTCGCCTATGACGTCTATCTGGCCATTGGGGGCTCTTATTGGATTCGCGTTTCGACTTTGGTGGCCAGCAGTCTGTTTTTTTTGGTGATGGTGCTGTATGTCACCGGCCGGATGCTGAAAACCGATGGCCTTTTGTTCGATGGCCGAACCTGGCGGGAGGCCCGAATCTATGCCCGTGACCGCCGATCTGTTTTCAAGGCCATTGGCAAGGATTTCATTCAATTTTTCCGGCGCGACTTTCATCCCTGGCAGATCGATAACCGCCATGATATCGAGATGTGGAAAAAGAATTATGCGGAAACAGGTCGAGCAGCCTGAAGTGGGTCGTGTTGCTTCCTTGATTTCAGCGTCTCATGTTTCTGCCGATTGCTAAGAGGGGATCCGAATGTCGAGTCGTGCAGTGGTCGAAAAGAAAGATGAAGACCAACCCCGGTTGGACAGCGAGATTGTCATTGTGGGTGCAGGAATCAGCGGCATCGGAATGGCAATCGAGCTGAAGAAGCGCAAGATCGATAACTTTATTCTGCTGGAGGCCAGCGATCGCCTGGGAGGGACATGGCGCGACAACACCTATCCGGGTGTGGCGGTTGATATTCCATCTTTCTCCTATTCATTCTCTTTCGAGCCCAACCCGAATTGGTCGCGGCTGTTTGCGCCGGGCATGGAGATTAATGAATATATCAATCATTGTGCTGACAAGTATGACATCCGCAGACACATTCGTTATGGCGCAAAGGTGGAGAAGACGATCTTTGATCCACAGCAAAGCATCTGGACCTTATTTCTGGCCAACAAGGCTGTTTTGCAGTCGCGATTCGTGGTGGTGGCCACAGGCATTCTGAATCAGCCGGTCATTCCCGATCTCAAAGGCTTACAGGATTTCCGCGGCGGAATGTTTCACACCAGGCAGTGGGCGCATGACCGTGATTTGACGGGCCAGCGGGTGGCGGTCATTGGCACCGGGGCCTCTGCGGTGCAGGTGGTTCCTGCCATTGCGCCGATCGTGAAACAGGTGGATGTCTATCAGCGCACGCCAATCTGGATTGCACCCAAAGTGGATGTCGAATTATCGGCACGCACGCAAGCAATCTTCAGGGCCTTGCCTGTCCTCCAATCCATGGTCCGTTTTTTGATCGATACGGGGCTGGAGATTGGATATCTCGCGACGACGCATTACAAAAGCCTACCGGGTCTGACGCGCTTCGCTGAGAAGAACAGCCTGCGCTATCTGGAATCGCAGGTAAAAGATCCTGTGCTGCGGGAGAAATTGACGCCTCATTATGGCTTTGGCTGCAAGCGACCCGCTATTTCTAACGCTTATTTGGCCGCCTTTAATCGTGACAATGTCGGCCTGATTACCGAGGGGATTGATCATCTCGACACGCAGGGCATCGTTACCCAGGATGGAATTGAACGTACCTACGACACGATCATCCTGGCGACCGGTTTCAAAACCCAGGAGCTTGGCAATAACCCGAGTTTCGAAGTGCACGGTCTGAATGGGCTCGAATTGGGTCATTTCTGGCAGGCCCAGCGTTATCAGGCATTTAATGGCGTTTCCGTGCCCAAGTTCCCCAATCTATTTCTCACCTTCGGCCCTTATTCCGGTGGCCTGAACTGGTTCACGATGATTGAAGCCAATGGCCGCTACATCGGGCGGTGCTTACAAAAAGCAATCCATGAGGCGGCAACCTACGTGGAAGTCAAACAGGAATTCCACGACCGTTACTTCCAACTCATGCTGAAGAAATCCCGGAATACCCTGTTCAAGAATGGCCCCTGTGCGGGTTCCCGCAGTTATTATTTTGATCGCCATGGCGATGCATCATTGCCAACGCCTTTCCCGCCCTTGTGGCGTTGGTTGAGGGTGCGACTCACCGGCCTGGACAGCCATCGTTTTGAAGCAGTGGCGCCAGCCCATCGCTGCGTCGCCCCAGCGGAGCAGGCGCAGACCGAAGCAGGGATTTAATGGGGGATAATAGGGCGAGCAAAGCTCAAGAATTTTACGGAAAACCGGATTGCTGTCGGCGACTCCAAGGGAATACCTGTGACCCCCCATTGATTACATGCCACCACCCATGGCATCGCCACCCATGGAACCACCACCCATGGCGCCACCACCCATGGAACCACCACCCATGGAACCACCACCCATGGAACCACCACCCATGGAACCACCACCCATGGAACCACCACCCATGGA
>PKDC01000065.1 GCA_002862435.1 Pseudomonadota bacterium
GGAACGCCGCCATCGAAGTGCCCTTAGTCGGCATGCCAAACACGCCGGGCGAAGGTTTCGCCGACTACGTGCTCTATGGCGCCGACGGCAAGCCACTGGCTGTAGTGGAAGCCAAGCGCAGCTTCAGCGACCCGGATGTGGGCCGGCAGCAGGCGAAGCTGTACGCCGATTGCCTGGAACAGATGACCGGGCAGCGGCCGCTGGTCTTCTACACCAACGGCCATAGCACCTGGCTATGGGACGACCGGCGTGCGCCGCCACGCGAGGTGCAAGGCTTCTACACCGCCGAAGAACTTGCGCTGGCCGTCACCCGGCGTGAACTGCAGCAGGACCCGCGCCACCTGAAGGTGAACACGGATATTGCCGGGCGCGCCTACCAGTTGCGCGCAATCAAGGCGATGGCGGAGTCGCTGGCGCAGGGCCGTCGCGCCGGCCTGCTGACCATGGCCACCGGCACCGGCAAGACCCGCATGTCGATCGCGCTGGTGGACCTTCTGATGCGGGCCGACTGGGCCAAGCGCGTGCTGTTCCTGGCCGACCGCGTGGCGCTGGTGAAACAGGCCGCCAATGCCTTCAAGACACATCTGCCCGATTCCAGCCCGGTCAACCTGGTGACGGAGAAGGACGGACAGGGCCGCGTGTACCTGTCCACCTATCCGACGATGATGAACCTGATCGACGAGATCGCCGATGGCCGCCGCCGTTACGGCGTGGGCCACTTCGACCTGATCATCATCGATGAAGCGCACCGCAGCGTGTACCAGAAGTACGGCGCGATCTTCCGCTACTTCGACAGCTACCTGGTGGGCCTCACCGCCACCCCACGCGACGAGGTGGATCGCGACACCTACCACCTGTTCGGGCTGGAAACCGGCGTGCCGACCGATGCCTACGGGCTGGACGAGGCCGTGGCCGACGGCTTCCTGGTGCCGCCGCGTGCGCAGTCAGTGCCCTTGAAGTTCGTGCGCGACGGCATTCGCTACGACCAGTTGAGCGAGGAAGAAAAGGAGCATTGGGAATCACTGGACTGGGGCGACCGTGAAGACGATCACCCACCCGACGAGGTGCATGCCTCGGAGATCAACAAGAAGCTGTTCAACGAAGACACCGTGGACAAAATGCTGCAGCACCTAATGCAGCACGGCCTCAAGGTGGATGGCGGCGACACGCTGGGCAAGACCATCATCTTTGCCGTGAACCAGCAGCATGCTGAATTCATTTCACGACGATTCGACCATCACTATCCGCAATACAAGGGTGAGTTCGCACGCGTCATCACCCATTCGGTGAGATATGCGCAGAGCCTGATTGACAGCTTCAGCATCCCCACGAAGATGCCGCAGATCGCGATCTCGGTGGACATGCTGGACACGGGAATCGACGTGCCCGAAGTGCTGAACCTAGTGTTCTTCAAGGCCGTTCGGTCGAAGGTGAAATTCCTGCAGATGATCGGGCGCGGCACGCGCCTGTGCCCGGGCCTGTTCGGTCCAGGGCAAGACAAGAAAGAGTTCTTCATCTTCGATTTCTGCGGCAACTTCGAGTACTTCAACGAACACCCGAAGGGTGCTGCCGGTGGATTGAGCGAGCCACTGGGACGGCGATTGTTCCGGGCCAGACTCGACCTGCTCTCGCTGCTGGGTGAGCAAGGTGATCGGCAAGCCGAGGCGCAGGCAGGTTACGACGGCAGCGACGTTCGCACCTGGCTGCTAGACACGTTGCACAGCGAAGTGGCCACGATGAACCCGGTGAACTTCATCGTGCGCACGGAACACGCGCACGTGACCCGGTTCTCCGCGCGCGAGGCATGGGACACACTGAGCGGCGCCGATCTGGTCGACCTGCGCGATCGCGTAGCCGGTCTTCCGAGCGAACAGACCCATGAGCACGTCACCGCCAGACTGTTCGATCTGGTGTGCGTGAACCTGCAATTGGCGATCGTCCGCTCCACGTCGGACTTCATGCGCAACCGCGATCGCATCATCGAACTGGCCTCGGATCTGGAAACCATGCAGGCGATCCCGGCCGTGCAGGCCGAGTTGCCCTTGATCCAGGAACTCCAGACCGGAGAATTTTGGAAGGACATCACCGTTGCCATGGTGGAGCGCGTGCGGCGTAGGCTGCGCGGCCTGATCCAGTTCATCGAGCGCAGGTCATCAAAGCCCGTCTACACCGTGCTGGATGACGAGATCGGCGAAGCAACGCCCATCGCTCTTGCTGACTTCAGCACAGGCATCAACCTGGCCCAGTATCGACGCAAGGTGGAGGCATGGATCCGAGCCAACGAACACCATGTGGCCATAGCCAAGCTGCGTCACAACAGGCCACTGACGCCAACCGACCTGGCCGAGCTGGAACGCTTCGTGTACGAGGCGCCCGAGGTGGAGAGCCGGGAACGATTCGAGCAGTCATTCGGCAACGAGCAGCCATTGCCACTGTTCATTCGCTCCCTGGTCGGGCTGGACCGAGGTGCGGCGAAGGAAGCCTTTGCCCGATTCCTGGACGACAGCCGCTACAGCAGCCAGCAGATCCGTTTCGTGGAGATGATCATCGACCGGCTGGTCAGCAATGGCGTCATCGAGCCGGGTCAGCTCTACGAGCCGCCCTTCACCGGCATCCATTACGAAGGGCTGGATGGCGCCTTCGGAGATGCAGATGCCGACGCGATCATCGGCACGCTCGCGCAGATCAGTCGGTTCGCCGCCTAAACAGCAATGCCTCCACCTGCGAAGCAACCCATATCGCCTTGTCCAACAGGCCCAGCCGGCTGAAAAAGCTCAATTCTCAGGATGGAACTTTATTGCCCAAGATAGAACTTTATTTCTTGGGATAAAACTTTATTGCCTGAGATAGAGCTTTGTTACTTTTCTACACTGTCTCCGGCATCCGGATGGACGACTACTCCACCGTCACCGACTTCGCCAGGTTGCGCGGCTTGTCCACGTCGGTGCCGCGCGCCAAGGCGGTGTGGTACGCCAGCAGCTGCACCGGAATGGTGTGCACGATGGGGCTGAGCACGCCGACATGGCGCGGGGTCCGGATCACGTGCACGCCCTCGGACTCGCTGAAGTGGCTGTCCTGGTCGGTGAACACGAACAGTTCGCCACCGCGCGCGCGCACTTCCTGCATGTTGGATTTCACTTTCTCCAGCAGGACGTCGTTCGGCGCGATCACCACCACCGGCATGTCCGCATCCACCAGCGCCAGCGGCCCGTGCTTCAACTCACCCGCCGGATAGGCTTCGGCGTGGATGTAGGAGATTTCCTTCAGCTTGAGCGCGCCTTCCAGTGCGATCGGGTAGTGCAAGCCGCGGCCGAGGAACAACGCATCGGACTTCGGCGCGAAACGCTCGGCCCACGCGGCGATCTGCGGCTCGAGGTTCAATGCGTGCTGCACGCTGCCCGGCAGGTGGCGCAGCTGTTCCAGATAGTCGGCTTCCTGCGCCGGCGTGACCTTGCCGCGCAACTTGCCCAGCACGACGGTCAGCTGGAACAGCGCCGCCAGCTGGGTCGTGAAGGCCTTCGTCGACGCCACGCCGATCTCGGCGCCGGCGCGGGTGTAGCAGACCAGTTCGCTGGCGCGCGGGATGGCGCTCTCGGGCACGTTGCAGATCGACAGCGTGTGCTGGTGCCCCAGTGACTTGGCGTACTTCAGCGCTTCCATCGTGTCCAGGGTTTCGCCGGACTGCGAGATGGTGACGATCAGGTGCTTGGGATTGGCGTAGGCGTCGCGATACCGATACTCGCTGGCGATCTCGACGCTGCACGGCAGGCCGGAGATGGCTTCGAGCCAGTAACGCGCCGTCATGCCGGCGTAGTAGCTGGTGCCGCAGGCGAGGATCTGCACGCCTTCGATGTCCTTCAGCGCGGCTTCGGCGTTGGCGCCGAACAGGGAAGGCGAGAAACCGCCGTCGACCACGGCCTCGATGGTGTCGGCGATCGCGCGCGGCTGCTCGTGGATCTCCTTCTGCATGAAGTGGCGGTACGGGCCCAGTTCCAGCGAGGCCAGTGACACATCGGACACGTGCACGTCACGCTGCACCGGCTGGTCCTTGCCGTCGAACACCTTCACGCTGTCTCGCGTCACCTCGGCGGTGTCGCCCTCTTCCAGGAAGATCACGCGGCGCGTCGCCTGCAGGATCGCGGACACGTCGGACGCGATGAAATTTTCGCCTTCGCCGATGCCGATCAGCAGCGGGCAGCCCATGCGGGCGCAGACCATGCGGTCCGGTTCCTTGCGGCTCACCACCGCCAGCGCATATGCGCCGGTGAGTTCCTTCACCGTGCGCTGCAACGCAGCCAGCAGGTTATCACCGCCCTTGAGGTGGTGGTGCATCAGGTGGGCGATCACTTCCGTGTCGGTCTGCGACTCGAACACGTAGCCGAGGGCGCGCAGTTTCTCGCGCTGCTCCTCATGGTTCTCGATGATGCCGTTGTGCACCAGCGCCACGCCGTGGCTGATGTGCGGATGCGCGTTGGCTTCGGTCACGCCGCCGTGGGTCGCCCACCGCGTATGGCCGATGCCCAGGCTCGCATTGAAGCCCTCGGCAGCGGCCGCGCCTTCCATTTCGGCCACGCGGCCGGTGCGGCGCACGCGGCGTACGTCCTGCTGGTCGACGACGGCGATGCCCGCCGAATCGTAGCCCCGGTATTCCAGCCGCTTCAGTCCTTCGATCAGTACCGGCACCACGTCGCGCCCGGCGATCGCGCCCACAATTCCGCACATAAGCGTGTGTCTTCCATCTGAGTGAAACGAACGGACATTCTACGTGTCCGGTACTGGACAGCCCCTGTCCGCGCAGTGTCCGCGGACACCCGGACAGCCTCCAGTCCCGGACAACCCCCTTGCGAATCAATCGCTTGCGTTTGGCACGCATCCTGCTGATACCTGCAGGTCATTCCACAGAACGCATGCCGCCGATGATTCGGGACACCTCCGCGCAAGACCGAGTGCTCAGCTCCTCGCAGACCCGTCCGGCCTGGCGCCGCTGGGTGTGGCCCGCGGCCGGCGGCGCCCTGCTGCTGGCAGGCATCGTGTTCGCCGCACGGGGCTGGCTGTCGGGCACCGCGTCCATCGACGGGGCGCGCCTGCGCATCGCTGAAGTGACGCGCGGCGACCTGGTCCGCGACATCGCCGCCGACGGCCGCGTGATCGCCGCCAACAGCCCCACCCTGTATGCCGTGGCCGGGGGCGTAGTCACGCTGAAGGTCGTGGCCGGCGACAAGGTCGCCAAGGGCCAGCCGCTGGCCGAGATCGACAGCCCGGAGCTGCGCAGCAAGCTGGCGCAGGAGCAGACCACCCTGGCCGGCCTGGAAGCCGAAGCGAGCCGCGCCACGCTGGATGCCAGCGTCACCCGCGCCGATGCGCAGAAGGCGCTCGACCAGGCCGAGATCGAACGCCAGGCCGCCGAGCGCACCCTTCAGCGCTACCAGCGTGGCTACGACGGCGGGGCGGTGCCGCAGGTCGACGTGCTGGAAGCGCAGGACAACCTGCGCAAGGCAGAGATCGCACTGTCCCACGCACGCAAGGACGCCGGCCTGCAGGGCCAGGGTGCGGGCCTGGATGCTCGCAACAAGCAGCTGCTGGCCGAACGCCAGCGCGCCGTGGTCACCGAGGTGCAGCGCCAGGTCGATGCCCTGACCCTGCGCGCGCCGTTCGACGGACAGGTCGGCCAGATCCAGGCCGTGCAGCGCTCCAACGTGGCGATCAACGCGCCCGTGCTGAGCGTGGTGGACCTGTCGGTGTTCGAAGTCGAGATCAAGGTGCCGGAGAGTTTCGCGCGCGATCTCGCCATCGGCATGCCGGCCACGCTCACCAGCGCCGGCCTACCGTACCCGGGCGAGATTTCCGCGGTGTCGCCGGAAGTCGTCAATGGCGAAGTCGTCACCCGCCTGCGTTTCTCCGACAAGCAGCCTCCGGGCCTGCGCCAGAACCAGCGCCTGGCCGCACGCATCCTGATGGATACGCGCCGCAACGTGCTGATGGTCGAACGGGGTCCGTTCCTGGAACAGGGCGGCGGTCGCTACGCCTACGTCATGGACGGCAGTTCCGCCGTGCGCCGTCCCGTGCAACTGGGCGTCA
>PKDC01000035.1 GCA_002862435.1 Pseudomonadota bacterium
CAGGAATGCTTGGTAGTTAGCCGTCTTGAGGCGATAGAGCACCTTGAGGGCCGGAGACGCGATCTGTGATCGGGACAGGGCATGCTCCGCCCGCGGAACGATGACGAGGCCGGGAGAAGTGGCGGATGGGGCCGTATGATGGGGGGAATCGTGCACGCAGACTCAGGCTGGGGAGTGAATTTTGATGGGGTTTAATTTAACATGACGCGCACATCCTGACACGTTATCAGGATTATCCAGCCCCTGCTCCCTTCGTCTAGTGGCCCAGGACGTCGCCCTCTCACGGCGAAAACAGGGGTTCGAAACCCCTAGGGAGCACCATGGACAAACCCAACGCGTTGCCAGCCGCCGCGCCGCCCTGCGGGCTGATCAGGCGATTGGCCGCCATCTTCTACGACAGCCTGCTGCTCGGTGCGCTCTGGATGGGGGCAACTTTCCCGTTGCTGTTCCTGACCCACGGCGAAGCCGTTCCAGCCGGAGATCCGGTCTACACCCTGTACCTGATCCTGATCGGCTGGGTCTTCTTCGGCTGGTTCTGGACTCGGGGCGGGCAAACGCTGGGGATGCGCGCGTGGCGTATTCAGGTACAAACTCCGGCGGGTCGTCCAATCGGCTGGCGCGCCGCCACCTTCCGCTACCTCGCCGCCCTCTTCTCCTGGCTTTGCCTGGGTCTGGGATTCCTCTGGCAATGGGTGGACCGCGAACACATCACTTGGCACGATCGGCTCTCGCGCACCCGCGTGGTGGTGCTGCCCAAAGCCGGAAACACCCTGCCGCCGCTGTTGCGCACCGATTGAGGTGATCAACGGCTGCGCGCCAGAGACCAAAGCGCCAACAGGCTCAGCAGCCCCGTCGGCAACCAGGCACTGACGACGACGGGCAAGCCCAGCACGGCGCCGCCGCCACCCACGGTGAGATTGACCAGATAGTAAATCGCCCCGATGCCCACGCCGATCCCGACACGACGCACCATGCTGCTGTCGCGCAATCCGCCCAGCAAAAGCGGCACGGCCAACAACATCATCGGCAACACGCTGACCGGGGTAATCAGTCGTGACCAGAACAGGGCCGCAAAGGAGGCCGTTTGCAGGCCATTTTCTTTCAGGAATTGCATTTGCCGCCACAGCTCGGCCAAGGTCAGGGTTTCCGGCTTGACCGCCAGCACCTCCACCATCTCAGGTTCGATCCGCAACGGCCAGAGCTGCTGCGCCTGTTGGAACATGGTGGCACCCTCTCCCTCAAAACGGGTGCCTTTGCCATCAAACAGCAGCCAACCATCCGGCTCCACCACCGCCCGGGGCGCGCGGACGATTTGCCGGAGTTGCCCGCCCTCGCCGAATTCCATCACCTCGACGCCGCGCAACAGGCGAGGACTGACCAGCCGATCGACCCGGATGAAATAGACGCCATCCCGCAACCAGACCTGATTGGCCAGCAGCGCGCCGACGCCCCCCAGGCGCTGGGCATCCCGCATCTGCCGTGCCATTGCATCGGCACGCGGCGCCACGACATCTCCCAACACCCAGGCGCCCGCACCGACCAGTAGTGCCGCCAGCGTCGCCGCACGCGCCATCCGCCAAATCGACAAGCCAAGCACCTGCATGGCGATCAGCTCACGCTGAACCGCCAGGCTGCCCAGCCCCAGCAGCGTGCCAATCAGCGCAGCAATCGGGATCGTCTGGAACAGGAACCCCGGCAAGCGCAGGCTCACATAGAACAACAGTTGGCCGGCGCTGAAGCCCGTGTCATGAAGATCCTCAACCTGACTCAATACGTTGACGAACACCACCAGCGCCGACATGACCAGCAGCACCGTCCCCACGCCAGCGAGCATATTGCGCAACAGATAACGCTCAAACCGGTTCATGATGGCTTCCCACGCAGGCGGAAGCGGACTGGCAAACGACGGATCCGGCCATTCTGGTAGGCCAACAGCAGCAATCCCGTCCCCGCCACGGACACATGGACCCACCACAGGCCCACCCAGGCTGGAACCAGTTGCTGTTCCAGCCACGACCGGCCCACGCCCAGGAGATTCCCGAACACCACATAGGCCAGCACTGCCCAGAGCAGGCCATTGCCGCGCCGCCGCGGTGGTGTCCGTGCCAGCGGGAGCGCCAGCAACGCAAACCCCAACAGCGAAACAGGCGCCGCCAGACGGCGGTGAATCTCCGCCCGGTTGGCGGCGCCACCGGCCTTCAGAAGCTGGCTGAGCGGCTGCATGCTGCGCTTGCTGAGCTTGGGCAAAAGCTGGGGCAGGTGATAGCGGGCCACATGGGTCTCGAACCGAACCACCTGGTAGGCGGCATCACCCGGGATACCGGTGTAACGCCAGCCATCTTCCAGCACCAGTTCCCGGGCCCCATCCGGCGCGCGTCGGGTCCAGCCCTGGCGCGCCCGGATGACCACGGCCTGATCGTCTTCCCGGAAACGGATCAGAATGTCTTCCAGACGCCCCGTCGCGCGATCGGCCTGCTCGGCATAAAACACCGCCTGCCCACCCTGAAACGACAGGAAACGCCCTGGTTGCAGCAGGCTCAAACTGGCCTCCTGTTCACCCGCTTCACGCATGACCAGCGTTTGTCGCGCCGCCCAGGGCGCGACGGACAAGGACAGCGCGCCCACCGGAATCGCCAGCACCAAGGCCAGCAACAGCAGCGGGCGCAAATAATGTTCGGGGCCAAAGCCGCTGCCAGCCAGAGCGAACGCCTCATGGTCCCGATACAAGCGACCCACGCCAAAAACAATCGCCAGCAGCAAGGCAATCGGCAGCGCCAGAGCCAACTGCTCGGGCAGAGTGAACAGGATGAGCCAGACGACCACCTCAGGCGCCAGTTCCCCGGAGCCAGCCGCCGCCAACAATCGGCCGAAAATTCCGCCGATCAGCACCAGCAGCACCGCCGCCAACACCGAGACCAGCCAAAAGCCAACCTCCCGCAGCAGATAATGGGAAAATATCCGAGGCATCAGGGAATTCCGCCCGATGATTCAAAAAAAACGGGATTTCTCATAAAATGATGCATCATGCAGCCGCACCCCGGGGAGCGCCGCTGCGACAATTCGACCCGCCACACGCCCGGCCGTTTCGAAGCAACGCGGGGCACAAGTCTACACGGAGAGCGCAAAGGTGGAATACGCAGCCAAAAGCGGCAGCCCTGAAAAACAGCGCGTTGCCTGTGTGATCGTGGGGGTCTTCGAGCACCGCCGGCTTTCCGATGCCGCGGAAACCCTCGACAAGGCCAGTGGCGGCGTACTCGGAGGCATCCTGCGGCGCGGCGACATGGACGGCAAGCCGGAACAGACGCTGTTGCTGCACAACCTCCCCAATACCTTGTGCGACCGGGTCTTGCTGGTCGGTTGTGGCAAGGAACGGGAATTCGACGATGCCCGCTATCGCCAGGCGAGCCGTGCGGCCCTGCGCGCACTCCGCCGCAGTGGCGCACGTGATGTCACCACCTATCTGACCGAACTACCGGTGCGTGGCCGCGATCTCGCCTGGAAAGTGCGCGAAACCGTGGTGGCCTGTGAGGAACTGCGCTACCGCTTTCATGCTCCCAAGGAAGAAGACGGCCCGGATACCCGGCTGCGCAGCCTGACCGTGGGAGTGGAGAGCCGCCGCGACCTGGATGATGCCGAAGCGACCCTCCTCACCGCCCAGGCGACCACGGCCGGCACCCTGCTGGCGCGCCATCTGGGCAACCTGCCGCCCAACGTCTGCACGCCGTCCTACCTGGCCGACCAAGCGCTGGCGCTGGCCGCAGACAATCCGGCAATCACTGTCCAGATCTTGGAAACGGCGGACATGGAGGCCCTGGGCATGGGCGCCCTGCTGTCGGTGGCACGAGGCAGTCGCCAACCGCCCAAACTCATCGTGCTGGAATATGGCGCCGAGACGCACAAAAACCGCCCCGTCGTGCTGGTCGGCAAGGGTGTCACCTTCGATTCGGGAGGGATTTCCCTCAAGCCCGGCGCGGCCATGGACGAGATGAAATTCGACATGTGCGGCGCCGCCAGTGTATTGGGCACCTTCAAGGCGGTCTCCCAGCTCAAGCTGCCGATCCACTTGGTGGGCATCATTCCGAGCAGCGAAAATCTGCCCGACGGCAACGCCAGCAAGCCGGGCGACATCGTCACCAGCATGTCCGGGAAAACCATCGAGATCCTGAACACCGACGCCGAGGGACGCCTGCTGCTGTGTGACGCTCTCACCTACGCCAAACGCTACGAGCCCCAGGTCATCATCGACATCGCCACCCTCACCGGCGCCTGCGTCATCGCCCTGGGCAGCCACGCCAGCGGCCTGTTCAGCAATGACCCCGCCCTCGCCAAGGCGCTGCTGGCCGCCGGTGAAGTCACCGGCGACCGGGCATGGCAGATGCCCTTGTGGCCCGAGTACCAAAAGCAACTGGACAGCAATTTCGCCGACATGGCCAACATCGGCGGCCGCGAGGCGGGCAGCGTCACCGCCGCCTGTTTTCTGTGGCGCTTCGTGGAAGACCAGCGCTGGGCCCACCTGGATATCGCCGGCACCGCCTGGAAATCCGGCAAGGACAAGGGCGCTACGGGTCGGCCCGTACCGCTCCTGGTCGAATACCTGCGCCAACAGGTGGCGTAAGGCCATGACCCAAGTCGGGTTTTATCTCCTGGAAGACATCGAGCTTCAGCGTATCCAGCACACCGCCTGCCGCCTCATCAACAAGGCCTATCGGCAGGGGCTGGGCGTCTATGTGCATGCCGCCTCCCCCGAAGGGGTCGCCGAAATCGATCAACTGCTGTGGACCTTCCGCCAGGGCAGCTTCGTGCCTCATGTGGCACTGGCGCAGGAAGACGGCGTCAGTCCGGTGCTGGTCGGGTGTGACGCAGAGCCACCGACGCGATTGAGCGATGTACTGGTGAACCTGACCGACCAGATCCCGCTGTTCTTCAGCCGTTTCGAGCGCGTGGTGGAAATCATCGGCGCCACCGAAACCCTGCGCACGGCGGGGCGGGAACGCTACCGCTTCTACCGCGACCGGGGCTATACCCTACAGACCCACACCCTCGCCGCCTGAACGCGCCGCCACGGCCCTGACCTCCGAGTAAACATGGACAAGTCCTACGAACCCAACGCCATCGAGTCGCGCTGGTACGCCTTCTGGGAAGCCAACGGCCATTTCCGCCCCGATCTGGCGCAAACAGCCGAACCGCCCTACTGCATCATGATCCCGCCGCCCAACGTCACCGGCACCCTGCACATGGGCCACGCATTTCAGGATACCCTGATGGACGTGCTGACCCGCTACCACCGCATGCGCGGCGCGCCGACGCTGTGGCAACCGGGGACCGACCATGCCGGCATCGCCACCCAGATGGTGGTGGAGCGGCAACTGGCCGCGCAGGGGCAGTCGCGGCATGACCTGGGACGGGAAGCCTTCGTCGAACGGGTGTGGGACTGGAAGGCCGAATCGGGCAACACCATCTCGCGCCAATTGCGCCGCATGGGCGCCTCCTGCGACTGGTCGCGCGAGCGCTTCACCATGGACGCGGGCCTGTCGGCGGCAGTCACCGAGGTGTTCGTGCGCCTGCATGAGCAGGGACTCATCTATCGCGGCAAGCGGCTGGTGAACTGGGATCCGGTGCTGCACACCGCCATCTCCGATCTGGAAGTGGTAAGCGAAGAGGAAAACGGCTCGCTGTGGCACATCCGCTATCCGCTGGCCGACGCGGATGGCCGACCGACGGATGCCTTTCTGGTGGTGGCGACCACCCGTCCCGAAACCCTGCTGGGCGACACCGCCGTGGCCGTGCACCCAGAGGATGAGCGCTATCGCCACCTGATCGGCCAACAGGTCTGGTTGCCGCTGGCCGAGCGGCTGATCCCCATCATCGCCGACGACTACGTCGACCCGGCCTTCGGCACCGGCTGCGTCAAGATCACCCCGGCGCA
>PKDC01000023.1 GCA_002862435.1 Pseudomonadota bacterium
GTCCAGGGACGGGTCTGAGTCCGCGTATACTCCCGCGCCGCCTCCAGGGCGCCGTGGGCAATCCCCAGGTACACATTGGAGAAGATGAGCTGCACCATCGGTGTCCACAGGCTACCGCGCTTGCTGCCCATGAAGGCCAGAATGAAAGAGTTGGGCGCGCCCAGCACTTCGTCCGGGTAAACCTTCACGTTGTGGAATTCGGTGCTGCCGCTGTCGGTCTGGCGCATGCCGATGGCATTCCAGTCGTCGTTGATGTGGACACCTTCCCGGCCGGTTGGAATCGCAACCGAAACAATCGCGCCTTTCTGTGGGGATTCTTCCTGGATCACGCCGAAGACGAACAGCAAATCCGAACCCTTGGCGCCGCTGCAGAAATGCTTGGTGCCGTTGAGCAGATAGCCGCCATCCTCGGTCGGCGTTGCGCTGACCTTCCACTCCAGCACATGGCTGTTGTTCTCACTGGAGGCATTGCCGGTCCACCAGTTGTTCTGTGCCAGTTGCTGGTACAGCCGTTCCTTTTGCTCGGTCGAGCCAAACAGCTCGATCATGGGTGCGCTGCCGGTGTGATACCCGAACAGATGGCCCAGCGAGCCATCCACCTTGGCGATTTCACGAATCACTTCGATGGTCGTGGGCCAGTCGGCACCCCAGCCGCCATATTCTTTCGGGATCAGCAAGGAGAGCAGACCGCTGTCGCGCAGATCCTGACGCTCGGCAGTGGCCGAACCACCCGCACGATCGCGATCCACAGCCGTTGCCCGCCACTTGGCCGCCAACTGGCGGGCCACCTCCACGGGGTCGTTCTGGTGAACGTAAAGATTTTCAGCGGACTGGCTCATGCGATTTTCCTTTTGGGATTGCGTTTCAGGCTGTTGTTCAGAAATTCAGGGGCGGCCCACAGATCAAGCGGCACCGGTTCATGGAGCAGCTTCTTGTCCAGCAGGAATTGCTGCGTACGCGCCAGGATGGCAAAGGCCTCCGCATCCAGACGCGGCACCAGGTGCTGATGAAAGTCGGGGCCAAATCCCTGACGAATGCCGTTTTCAGTCACGCCCAAGTTCTCGGCATGCAAACGAGTCACCGCATCGCCGTTCTCCTGAGCCCACAGTCCCGCGTCGACGGCCGCATCCACCAGGCGCTGCACCACCTCCGGCTGGCGTGCTGCCAATTCGCTGCTCACCGTCCAGACGCTGGCATAGGCGTTGCGCGCGTCCTGACCCAGATCGATGACCGGACGGGCGCCGATGCGCGTTTCCAGTTCAGCTGCCCAGGGCAACCAGGCAAACAAGGCATCGGCGCGGCCTTGCTCCAGGATCGCCGCCTGTTGCCCGGCCACGTCGGGGAAGAGATCCGCTCCCTTCAGCGAACTGGCCGCTTGCAGGCGCTCCGGTGGCACATCGACACCGGGGCTCTCGATCCGTACCAGCTCGACGTCGTTGATCGACAGGCCACCGGCTTCCAGCGTGTGCAACAGGGCGCGTGCTTCCCACGTTCCCAGCGCCACCAGGGTCTGATGCCAGGGGTCGAGTTCCAGGTAATCACCCAGTTCACCGCGCAGGATGCGGGTGGCCGAGGCCGACACCCCGACCCGGCGGCCGGCAAGATCAGCCGGCTTCTGGATCGGGCTGTCACCCCGCACGAAGTAGCCCTTGCGCCCCAGCACCGGCGTGATGCCGAGCAATCGCGTGCGCCCCGGTGCCCGCAGCCCTTCGCTCAGCAACGGCGGAATTTCACCGCCGTAACGGGTGTAAGCCGGCTGGTCGTAGGTGAAATGCACTGCACCCTGTTTGCCGCTCAGAATGTCGAGCTGAATCCCGGCCTGGCTCAGGATTCCGGAACTCAAGGCCGTGAGCAGGGCATTGGGCACCGGGCAGTTGCTGTAGGTCAGCGTGGCTGATGGGGCCTGCGTGCTGTTCAGGCGATCGCTTTGTGGCGCTGGGCGGCTTGCCATGTGTTTTCTCCTATTGGTTGGGGTTCGCGCAGACCCAGATGGTCGCGCAGGGTGTGGCCTTCGTATTCGGTGCGGAACAGGCCGCGCGCCTGCAGGATCGGCACCACCTGGTCGACGAATTCGTCGTAGGCGCCGGGCAGGAAGGCGGGCGAGATGATGAAGCCATCGGCCGCGCCGGCCTTGAAGTGGGTTTCAATCTGATCGGCAATCTGCTCGCCGGTGCCGACCCACTGCGGGACGAAAGCCACGTTGGTTCCATAGCGCCGGCCCATTTCGCCCAAGGTGAGCGCGTTGGCCTGCATCGCCATCGTGAACATGTGCAAGGGCGTCGGCACGTTGCGTTCTTTCAGATCCCGCAGGACCTCGGTCATGGGCGTATCCAGCGGATACACCGCGAGGTTGATGCCGGTATGGCTGGACAGCGTGGAAAGCCCCACCTCCGGATGCACCAGCGAGTTCAGGTATTCCAGCCGCTCACGCGCGATGGCTTCGGTCTCTCCCAACACCGGCATGACTGCGGTGAAAATCTTCGTCTGATCGGGATCGCGGCCGGCCGCCTTGACCTGGGCCTTGATGTCCCGATAGTTCGACTGCATGAAGGCCAGATTGGGCGCCACGCTGAACACGCCCTCGGCCCAGCGGCCGGCAAAGCGCTTGCCGCGCTCCGACAGCCCGGCCTGCAGAATCACCGGCTCGCCCTGGGGCGAGCGGGGGACCTGCAGCGGCCCGCGCACATTCAGCCATTCGCCGCGATGATCGACATAGCGCACCTTGCTGGGATCGGCGAACTGGCCGCTTGCCTTGTCCAGCACCAGTGCGTCGGCATCCCAGCTGTTCCAGAGCTTGCGAACCGCTTCCAGGAATTCATCGGCGCGGTCGTAGCGGCTGTCGTGCTCCAGATGCTGATCGACGCCGAAATTGCGCGCCTCGGCATTGTTCAACGAGGTCACCACATTCCAGGAAACCCGCCCGCCGGAGAGCTGATCCAGCGACGCAAACACCCGCGCCACGTGATACGGCGGGTAGTAGGTTGTGGAAATGGTCGCGCCCAGCCCCAGCCGCTCCGTAACGGCGGCCATGGTCGCAATCACGGCGGCGGGCTCCAGTGCCACTGCGCCCTGGCCGCCATAGCGCACGCCGGTTTCCAGGTTGTCCCCGTAACCGTCCTCGACCGCCAAGCCGTCAGGCAGGAAGAGCAGATCGAACTTGCCGCGCTCCAGGGTGCGAGCGATGTGCTGGTAGTACTCCTTGGTCAAAAAGCCGTTGGTGGCCCGCGCGTGGCGCCAGGCGCCGTGCGCGTGGGTCACGTTGCCGGCGGAAAAGAAGCCGGCCAGATGCAGTTGTTTTGGTTCACTCATGGGATTCAGCTTCCGTATTGGCGAAGGGGGGTGTCTGCTTCAGGCACGGCATCCGCGGCGAGGCGATGCAGGCGCCTGAGGGCCAGACGCGCGTTATCCAGGCGATCGACGATCTCGGCATTGAATCCGTGCACGCCTTGCGGGGTTTTCAGATCCGAATCCAGGACGAAGATGCCGGGCAGGGTATAGGTCGCCCCCAGCGCGGCGAGGATGGGTTTCAGCGCATGGTCGATGACGCCGTAATGGGCCAGCGTGCCACCGCTGGCAATCGGCAGAACGCTCTTATCGACCAGGGCGCGATGGGGCAGCGTATCGATAAAGGCCTTGAGCAAGCCGGTGTAGGCGCCTTTGTAGACGGGTGTTGCAACCACGATCGCATCGGCTTCTTCAACAGCCAGCCGTGCCGACACCAGCGGCAACGCGTCAAAATCGGCGGACAGCAATGCTTGGGCCGGCAAGGTGCGCAGGGCGATCTGGTTGACGCTCCAGCCATCCAAGGACAGTTGTTCGGCGAAATGATCCAGTAGGCGTCCAGTGCGGGACTCGGCAGAGGGGCTGCCGTTGAGGATGAGGATGTGAGGCATAGCACTTCCTTTTATAAGAGCTTTATATGCAAAGACACAGCCTATAAAGGCATTTCTTATGCCAATTTATATCTAATTGTTTTATTTGGAAATTTATCGGTCGTTTGTAATCCGCTGCTGCGTGAGCCGCAGGCGAGCCCGATTTCTGCTGAGTATTCAGCAGCGCAGTAATGCGTCGTTTCGTGGCGCAAGGCCGCGTGGCGACGAGTGGACGCTTATGGCCTTGGCATGGCGCCGATAGAGGGATAAAGATCAGGCGTGATGACGGTTGACTTGGTCTGCCTGGCGATTTCCGGACCGTTTGAGGCTTGAGAGGGTGGTGCCGACTGGCAAGCGAGGGAGCCATGAGGAAGAGCCGATATACCAAAGAACCGGAGGTCGAGATGAATCGCCCCGGGATTTGTGGAGGCTGTTTGGTTTAAGTCAGGCCGCTTCTGCGACCGGTTTCTCAAGTGCCCGATAATAGTTTGCCTCGGCTTCCGCGGGTGGGATATAGCCGATAGGTGCAAGCAGGCGATCGTGGTTGAACCAGGATACCCATTCCAGCGTGGCAAGCTCGACAGCTTCGAGGGTCTTCCACGGCGCGCGGCGGTGGATGAGTTCTGCTTTGTAGAGGCCGTTGATGGTCTCCGCCAGTGCGTTGTCGTAGCTGTCGCCCTTGCTGCCTACCGACGGCTCGACGCCGGCTCCCGCCAAGCGCTCGCTGTAACGGATCGAGACATACTGCGACCCTCGATCACTATGGTGAATCAAGCTGCTGTCCCGCTCTGGTTGGCGCGCGTAGAGCGCCTGTTCCAGTGCATCGAGCACGAAGTCCGTGTGCATCGACCTGCTCACACGCCAGCCGACAATGCGACGAGCAAAGACGTCGATGACGAAGGCCACGTACAACCAGCCTTGCCAGGTCGAGACGTAGGTAAAGTCCGAAACCCAGAGTTGGTTCGGCCGCTCGGCCCGGAACTCCCGCTGGACTTTGTCCAGCGGACACGATGCCTTGTTGTCGCTGAACGTCGTGCGGATGACCTTCCCGCGCCTCACGCCATGCAACCCCTGCCGGCGCATCAGTCGCTCGACGGTACAACGCGCAATCGCAGTGCCCTCGCGCCCAAGTTGATGCCAGACCTTGTCAGCCCCATAGACCTGAAGGTTGGCACGCCAGACGCGCTCAATCTCAGGCACCAGCACTGCATCGCGCTTGGCACGGGCGCAACGCTTCTCCGGATCGCGCCGCCGTGCGGCATGGCGCCGATACCCAGACGGGGCAATCTGCAACACCGCACAGATTGGCTCGACCCCATGAACGTGGCGGTGTTCGTCGATGAAATTCATCAGGACTTCAGTCGGCGGTCGAGCTCCGCCTGGGCGAAAAACGCGCTGGCCAGTTTCAGGATCTCATTGGCCCGGCGCAGTTCTTTGACCTCCCGCTCCAGATCCTTGACACGCTGTGCCTCGGCCGTCGTCACACCGCCGCGAACGCCGGCATCAATCTCCTGGCGCTTGACCCACTCCAGAAGGGTCTGCGGCACGCAGCCAATTTTGGGGGCAATCGACTCAACGGCTGCCCACAGCGAGGGGTACTCTCCGCGATGCTCCTGCACCAGGCGCACTGCACGTTCACGGACTTCAGGGGAAAACTTGTTCGATTTCTTCATGGCTCCATCTTCTCAGGTGTTGGAGCCTCCTCAAAACCCAGGGCGGTTCA
>PKDC01000056.1 GCA_002862435.1 Pseudomonadota bacterium
GGCTCCACGGTCAGCGCCATGCCCGGCTCCAGCTGGCGCCATTGTTCCTGAATGCGGTAATCACCCACGTCATGCACATCCAGCCCCAGCCAATGGCCGGTGCGGTGCATGTAATGACGCCGATAGCTCTGGGAGGCCAGGATCTCCTCCAGGCTGCCCGGCAGGATCTTCAGATCCCGCAGGCCTTCGCACAACACCCGTACCGCCGCCTCATGGGGGGCGTTCCAGTCCGCGCCGGGTTTGACAGCGGCAATGGCGGCGGCCTGGGCTGCCAGTACGCAGGCATAGATGTCCCGCTGGGGACCGCTGAATCGCCCCCCCACCGGGAAGGTGCGCGTCACATCGGCGGCGTAGCCCTCCAGCTCGGCGCCGGCATCCACCAGCACCAGATCGCCCTTTTTCAACACCGCTGCGTTTTCGATGTAATGCAGGATGCAGGCGTTGGCGCCGCCGCCGACGATGGGCGGATAGGCATGGGTTGCGCCGTGGCGCGTGAATTCGTGGGTGTATTCCGCCGCCAGGGCATACTCGCGCCAGCCCGCGCGGCACTCGGCCATGCCGCGCACATGGGCCGCCGCCGTGATGGCCGCCGCCCGGCGCATCAGGGCCAGCTCGCCACGCCCCTTGAACAAGCGCATCTCGTGCAGATGGTGCTCCAGGGACACGATTTCCCACGGTGCATGGACCCCGGCGCGAGACTGTTCCTGCAGGCGCCTGACCCAGCCCACCACGCGCTGATCGAAACCGGCGTCCCGCCCCAGGGTGTAGTGGATGCGTGACCGCCCTTCCATCAGACCCGGCAGGATGTCGTCGATGTCCTCAATGGGGAAAGCGTCATCGGCGCCAAAATGGCCACAGGCGCCCTCCGGCCCCGCACGCAAACCGTCCCACTGCTCGCGTTCGGGGTTGCGCTCGCGACAGAACAGGATGTATTCCCCCTGCGGTCGACCCGGCATCAGCACGACCACTGCTTCGGGCTCGGGAAAGCCGCTCAGATACAGAAAATCACTGTCCTGACGGAAGGGGTAATGGGTGTCGCGGTTGCGCACCCTTTCAACCGCAGAGGGAAGAATGGCCATGCCCCGCTCACCAATGGCCTGCATCAGCCGTCGCCGGCGACGCGCGTATTCCGCCATCATGGCTCACGCTCCGCAGCCACCTTCCTCGCCTGCGCCCCTTCCGCATGCATCAAGAGGGTTCCCGTGCGCACGTACTCCACCAGCTCGGCATAGGACTGCTCATCGTCCTCATCCGCCAGCCCGCCGGCGCGCAACCGGGCGATTTCGGCAAAATCGGTGATGATCTCGCGCACCGCTTCAGGCGCATCGGCCCAGTCAGTGCCCGCCTCCACCAGGCCATACAGGAACCCCTGTGTCCACTCGGCCAGCGACCCAACCCGCACATCCAGTGCCACCGCATCGGCGGGGAGCAAGGGCGCGAAGGCCAAATCGGTGTCTTCCAGCGCGGCCTGGCTTTCGGACAGCATGCGCCGCAATACCGCGTGCGCGCCTGCGTTCACGTGCTCCTCGGCATCCCGCGCCCAGCGCTCCAGAAACGCGTCGATCACGGTCGCCTTGGCACTGCCACAGAACAGCCCGCAAATCTGGCCATGACACTCCGCCGACCCAGGTCCGTCCGGACAGGTCATCAGCGTCTCGGTCAGAAGTTCGAAGCTCACCCGTTGCGCCATCCAAACACTCCGTCACGATTTGCGAGATCACTCAATGGGATCCGGTTTGCCCCATGCCATGGAGCGCTTTATAGTCTAACCGTTCGATTCGTGTCGCTCTCCCCTGCGTGGATGCGCCCATGAGCCAATCGGTGTTTGATCGTCTGGAATCGCAGGTGCTGGCCTTGGTGCAGCAGATGGAAACGCTCCGCCGGGAGAATGCCGGTCTGCGCCTGCGGCTGGACCAACTGGCGACTGAACGCGCCAACCTGATGCAAAAAAATGAACTGGCACGCAGCCGGATCGAAGCCATCGTCAACCGGCTCAAGGCCATGGAGCACACCGCCGGATGAACGCACCCTCGGCTGAGCGCACCACCGTCAGCATTCAATTGCTGGAACGCAGCTATCAGGTGTCCTGCACCCCCGCCGAACGCGCCCTGTTGCTGGCCTCGGCCGAGCTGGTGAGTGGGAAAATGCAACAGATTCGCGACAGAGGCAAGGTCGTGGGCCTGGAACGCATCCTGGCGATGACCGCGCTCAACCTGGCGGAAGAACTGTTGCGCCAGCAACAAGCCGCTACCGGTTCCGAAGGCCTGGATCGTCGCATGGAAGCGCTGCATGAGAAAGTGCTGCACGCACTGGAAGGCCCAGCCTCTTGAGCCCTTGCATCCGGAAGATCCACACGCCAGACTAGCCCAACGACGCCTCCTGCGGTGTTCGAGGGCCGCCCAGGGTACCCTTGAGCCTAAATACAAACCCCGGGTCGGGATCGAATGGTGCCCTTGTGCAGGTCCGCCCCGCAGCGGAAAGCCTTCAGGTACCGTCATTCCGCCCACTTGGACCCTTGGTTCAAGGTCACGGGCAGCCACGGCACAGGTGGGAGGCGTCCCTCTAATTATCATTCCGGTCCGCATCGCCAGCGAAGAGTTTGAACACCGCGCCCCGCATCGCACCGCCCGACGCCCCGCTCCTGCCGCTGCCGGATCTGCGCAGAGACCTGCGCAATCGCCGTCGCCGGTTACCGCGGCGCCTGCACCGGCTTTGGGATCGTCGCATCCTGCAACGTCTCCAGCGCCTGCCCGCGTGGCGCGCGGCCCGCTGCATCGCCCTCTACCACGCCGCCGATGGCGAGGTCGACCCCCGAATGCTTGCGGCCAGGGCGCGGCAAAGCGGAAAAACAGTCGTCCTGCCGCGCCTGCACCACCACACGCCGTTCTGGATGGATTTCGTTCCCTGCGGCGCCGGTACCGTCTTGAAACGCAACCGATTCGGCATTGCCGAGCCCGTGGGCCGTGTACTGCGGCCAGTCTTGCGCATTGATCTGGTGCTCATGCCGCTGGTCGGCTTCGACCGGCACGGCGGGCGATTGGGCATGGGCAGCGGCTATTACGATCGCCGGTTTGCCTTCAAGCACCGCAGGCTGGCCCTGCCGCCACGATTGCTGGGTCTGGCCTATGGCTTCCAGGAAATCGCGCAGCTTCCAGCCCGGCCGTGGGACATCCCCTTGTCCAGCGTGGTCACCGAACAGGGCTGGATCCGCTGTCATCCCCGCCGAGGAAACCCCTGATGGCCTACTGGCTGATGAAAACCGAACCGACCACCTTTGGGATCGATGATCTGCGCCGGCGCGGCCGCGAACCCTGGGATGGCGTGCGCAACTACCAGGCCCGCAACATGATCCGCGACCAGATGCAAGTTGGGGACGGGGTGCTGTTCTACCACTCCAACTGCCCCGTTCCGGCGATCGTGGGGCTGGCAACGATCGTCAGCGCAGCCTATCCCGACCCCACTGCCTTCGATCCCACCGACCCGCACTACGATCCGGGCAGCGTGCCGGAACGGCCGCGCTGGTATGTGGTGGACGTGGCCTACGACCGGCACCTGCCGCGTCTCCTGCCGCTGGCGGAGCTGCGCGACTGCCCCGAACTGGATGGGCTGACGTTGCTGCGGCGCGGCAACCGTCTGTCGGTGATGCCGGTCCAGCCCGAGCACTGGGATTTTCTCATCGGGCGCGCCAGCCATCCGGTTCCTACTTGCATCGAAACTGACACAAGGGCGTAGAATGTGCGCCGCGATGACGCAGAACAACCCGGAAAAAGAACGCAAGCAATTGAATAAATTACACGCTGCTTTCGGCGCAATAGTTGCTTTCGAAATCCGCAGGGTCGTACAACGCGGCCACGAACTCGGGAGGAGCCCATGATCATCCGCCTGCAATCGGCGAGTCTGAACCAGTTTTTGTTGAAGCTCAGCGGTGAAGTGCCGGTTCACATCGGCGAAAAACGGGAAACCGTGCGCCTTTACGAAGAACATCTTGAACCGATCCGCACGCTCATGGCGGCGATCATGGAACCCCTGCAAAAGCTGGGGAACAGCCTGCAGGACGACGACGAAGCCCTGATCCAGACCATGCGTGATCTGGTCGCCCGCTATCCCTTCGTCGAGCTGCTCTACACGCTGGACGAAAACGGCATCCAACGCAGCGAAAACATCTCGGTCAACCGCACCCTCACGGTCAACAAAGTCGCCAATCAGCGCGGCAAGGACCGCAGCACCCGGCCTTATTATCAACAGGCCAAGGCCCAGGCAGACCTGGTCATCACCGAACCCTATATCTCCATGGCCACCTGCGACTATTGCATTTCCGCCGCCCGCCCCTGGTTGCGCCCCGATGGCGCCATTGGCGGCTATGCGGTCGTGGATGTGCGATTCCAGGCGGTACTGGATTTCCTGCGCGCACGCGCCCAGCAGCGTCGGCGGGGGCTGATCTGGGGCTTTGGACTTGGGGGCCTTGCAGCCAGCATTGGCTTGCTGTCTTTACTGTTGTTCTGAATCATCCGCTTTCATCCGCTTTCGCCCTGACCGCTCGCCAGGCGCTAGAATGCGCCATTGGCTCTTACAAGCGCGAGGCTCCCATGGCGGTGGACCCCTACAAACAGCAAGTCGCTCATGCTGCTGCAGAACAGGTTCCCGAGGGCATTACCCTCGGGGTGGGCAGTGGCAGCACAGTCAATGCGTTCATTGATGCCCTGGCCGCTCGCCGGGTGCGTATCCGCGCCGCAGTCGCCGCGTCCGAGGCCAGCGCCCAACGGCTGCTGGCGCGGGGGTTCGAGGTGATCGACCTGAACCAGGCCGATGAAATCCCGCTCTATGTGGACGGCGCCGATGAAATCGATGCCAAGCGC
>PKDC01000061.1 GCA_002862435.1 Pseudomonadota bacterium
GAACTGACCAAGCACCGGGTCATCACCGTCGGATGCTTCGACGCGCGTCAGCACCACCTCTCCGCTGGGGCGAATGGTGTAGTGGATCTTGTCGCGCTTGCCCAGCTTGAGGGCACGACGCACAGTTTCCGGCACCGTGGTCTGGTAGCGATCGGTGAGTGTGGATTCGACTTCGAGGGTCGCGGCCATGGCAGTCTCCTGCGGATCTGGGTTGACGCATGAATGGTAATGCAGTCGCATTGCCTGGTCAATTCAGAGGAAGAGGGCGAGACCAGCTTGCGCCAAGACCTGCGCACAGCACCGATCAAAAGATACTTTAACGCTGGCGCGTAGTCGCGTAGTATTAAAGAATGCTTTAATAAAAAATATCACATGAAAGATATCTTCACTATGAAGCGAGCCACAGGCACTTACGTCATCTCGACGACGCTGGGCGAATCGGTTCAGGCCTTTGTGCCGCATCCACTTCCACCCGCCGAGCCCGTGCTGATACCAGAGGCGTATCCCGACCAGAACCATCGGGCAGAGCTGGCGCTCGCCCGCCTGTCCGGGGTGTCGGGGCTGGTGCCGTCGGTGGATTGGTTGCTTTACAGCGCCATCCGCAAGGAGGCCCTGCTTACCTCGCAAATCGAAGGTACCCAGGCCACATTGACCGACCTGTTTGACGAGGAAGCGGGATTCGCCGTCAGCAACACGGACGATGTTGAGGAAGTCACCAACTATCTGCGCGCCTTCCGGCTGGTACAGGACAACCTGCGCGACCCCCGTGGACTGCCCATCAGCGTCCGTTTGCTGTGTGATGCCCATCGTGTCTTGCTGGACGGGGTGCGCGGTGCCGGCAAGCAGCCCGGGGAACTGCGGCGTTCGCAGAACTGGATCGGCGGCACCCGTCCGGGCAACGCCGCTTTCGTACCGCCACCGGCCGATCGGGTGGCAGATCTTCTGGGCGACCTGGAACAATTCATTCACGACGAAGCAAACACGCTCCCTCCTCTGGTCAAGATTGCGCTGGTACACGCCCAGTTCGAAACCATTCACCCCTTCCTGGATGGCAATGGTCGCATTGGGCGCCTGCTGATTGCCGCGCTGCTTGAACACTGGCGCCTGTTGCCCGAGCCGCTGATGTACCTGAGCGGCTATCTGAAGCAGCATCAGGCCGAGTATTATCGGCGCCTGTCGATCATCCGCTCCGAGGGCGACTGGGAGTCCTGGGTCGCGTTCTTCCTCGAAGGTGTGGCGACATCCGCCAGTGACGCCGAACGCAGCATCATTGCCATCGCGACCCTGGTGGCGTCCGACCGGCGCCGTCTGCTTGAATCTCCCAAGGCTGGCCCCGCCAGCTACCGGCTGTTCGAAATGTTGCCGATGATGCCGCGCTTCACCATCGAGCGGGTACGCAAGAGTCTGGACACCAGCTTTCCGACCGCCAATGCGGCCGTCAAGGTGCTGGAAGAGCTGGGCATCGTGACGGAAATGACCGGCCAGAAGAAGAATCGGAGCTACAGCTACCAGCCCTACATCGATCTGCTGACGCGCTGATTGCGCGGCAATCGGCATCGGTTCGCAGCAGTCCAAAATGGCTGACCGAGGACCCATTCCGGCGGTCAACCATCCGCCACCCTATACAAGGGCTGGGATAATCTACGGGCCTTTTTTCTTGCCTGAAATCCGCGCGTGACGCAGGGTTCTGGCCATGCGGGCCAGCACGTCGCGCAGGCGGCCCGTGCAAGCGATGGCCGGCAGCTCGAACACATGCCCGGCCGCGATCAGCTCGGCCTCGATTTCCTCGGTGATGAAGAACGGTTCTTTCCGGTTGCTCTGTGTCATGCCCTTGCCTCCTGGCGTTCCTCGCTGATGACCTGCGCCTGATTTCGACGCTGCCAGCGCGCAGCGCGCCGCCGACTGGGCTTGAAGGCTTGTGCGCGGGCAAGGGCACCAAGACCACGGGCAGCAACAAGGCCACCCGTGGCCGCAGGACTTGGTGAATCGACAGTTCCGGGCCAGGCATCCGAACACGATGCACTCGCGGCGCTTCAGTCAGAAAACGTGCGTTCGATTGAGCAGGTCAAAGCGAACGGCATCGATCGAGGCATACCGCCCTCGGCAGAAGCAGCCGATGCCGGCTCACTGAAAACGCAGGAAAACCCGCAAGCGTCGGGCGCTGTCCCGATTCAGGCTGTCCGGTAGCAGGCACAGCGATTGCCTCCGGCGCCACGGTTGCCAGACACCCGGAAAGCGGAAATTGAGCACCATCAGCGCTGGCGTGACCAGGCTGGAGGGCAGCAATCGCGCTTCCCCTTCCCAGCCATTGGCACGCCGCAGCTGCCAGCGCTCGGCCTCCAGTTGTTCGGCATGCACGATGCGGCCGGGGCCGAAATGGCGCCAGCAGGTCCATGCCGCAGAACAGAGGATTCCCGCCAAACACAATGCACGCAGCAGGCCCGTGAGTCCGGTTGCAGCCAGCAGGAGGGCGCCGCCATAGCCGACCCCGAGCAGGACGGCGAGGCGGCGCGAAGGCTCAGGATCGATGCGGCAGGCCCCGGCGAAGCCGTTCAAGGAGGGGCTCCAGGGAAGGATCGGACGCGGCGGTGGTGGCCAGCATCAATTGGTAGAGATCGGGATCGGGCAGTTCCAGCAGCGTCTCGAAGGCGGCCCGTTCGGCAGCAGGTGCGTTGGGATAATGGGGCAGATAGGCGAGCAGCAGTTCATCAAGCTCCTTCATGCCGCGCCGGCATCGCCAGCGCAACCGCCCCAGTTCGCTCGCCCCGACTTCGCCTGCCACTGCCGGGCGCCCGCTCAGCGGCGCAGTACCATCAGCTTCTTGATCTCGCCAATGGCCTTGGCGGGATTGAGGCCCTTGGGGCAGGTGTTGGTGCAGTTCATGATGGTGTGGCAGCGATAGAGCTTGAAGGGATCTTCCAGCGCATCGAGACGCTCACCGATGGATTCGTCGCGACTGTCGGCGATCCAGCGATACGCCTGCAGCAAGGCGGCGGGGCCGAGATACCGGTCGTTCCACCAGTAGCTGGGGCAGGACGTCGAGCAACAGGCGCAGAGGATGCACTCATAAAGCCCGTCGAGCTTGGCGCGTTCTTCCTTGGATTGCAGCCGCTCCCGATCCGGCGGCGTCGGCGTCTTGGTCTTGAGCCAGGGCTCCACGGCCGCGTATTGGGCATAGAAGTGGGTCAGGTCCGGCACCAGGTCCTTGATCACCGACAGGTGCGGCAAGGGATATATGCGCACATCACCCGAGACGTCGCCGATGTGCTTGGTGCAGGCGAGGGTGTTGGTGCCGTCGATGTTCATGGCGCAGGAGCCGCAGATGCCTTCCCGGCAGGAGCGGCGGAAGGTCAGGCTCGGATCGATCTCGTTCTTGATCTTGATCAGGGCGTCCAGGACCATGGGCGCGCAATCGTCCAGATCGAGCTCGTAGGTATCCAGGCGGGGATTCCCGCCGGTTTCCGGGTCGTAGCGATACACCACGAAGCGCTTGACCCGCTTGGCGCCACTGGGCGCCGGAAAGGTCTTGCCGACCTGCACACGGGAATTCGCGGGAAGTTTGAACTGGGCCATGAACGAGTCCTCTTCGGAGTCCGGCAAGCCAAGCGCCAGATGCGGGCAATGCCCGATCGCTGAAATCCTGATCCTTAGTAGACGCGCGCCTTGGGCGGCACCACGTCGACCTGATCGGTCTGCGTATAGAGATGCACCGGCCGGTAACCGATGCTGACCAGGCCCTGCGCGTCCATCCAGATCAGCGAATGCTTCATCCAGTTCTGGTCGTCGCGCTCGGCGAAATCCTCGCGGGCATGGGCGCCCCGGCTTTCGGTGCGGTTGCGCGCGGCAAACATCGTCGTCACTGCATTGCCCAGCAGGTTGTCCAGTTCCAGGGTCTCGATCAGGTCGCTGTTCCAGATCAGGCCACGGTCACCCACCGACACCTCGCTGAAGGAACGATACACCGATTCGATCTGCTCGCAGCCTTCCTGCAACACCTCGCCGGTGCGGAACACGGCGGCGTTGTTTTGCATGGTGCGCTGCATGTTGAGCCGGATCTGGGCGGTGCTGAGGCTGCCCTTGGCGTTGCGGAACCGGTCCAGACGCGCCACGCCAAGCTCGCTCGCCGATTCGGGCAAGGGCTTGTGAGGCGAGCGGGGACGGATCTGTTCGGCGCAGCGCAGCGCGGCGGCTCGGCCAAAGACCACCAGATCGAGCAGGGAATTGGATCCCAGCCGGTTGGCACCATGCACGGACACGCAAGCC
>PKDC01000067.1 GCA_002862435.1 Pseudomonadota bacterium
TTCAAGCGTTGGACTCCGCGCCCTGGCTGCCGGTGATATTGGCCCCTCCGCCGGCTGGGGTCGTCGTGCTCAATGCTTGGTGCAGACGTGGTGCTTGGCATTGCATCCGCACCGGACGCCGTGACCTGTTACCCGGTAGCGATGGGTGATCGCCGGAAGAGGGCGGCCGCCTCGGCATACCATGCGCACGTCTTCAACCCATTCCAGCTGGGTGAAGTGCGCCGCGCCGTGAATCAGTGCAGGGCCGGGCGGGATTTCCGGGAAGAAGTCCCAATCAATGTCAGTGTTCATGCAACCTCCTGTCAGGGTGTGCAGAGAATCAGGTGTCCGGCGATCGCAGACCAAAGGAATGCACCGCCGAGTACCGCTAGCGTGATGACCGAGGCAGTCGCCACGCCTTCTGTGATTATTCGAATGATCTTCATGTGATGCCCCTGTTTCGCTTCCCGATGCCGGCTCAATGAACCGGCATGAGGAAGTCAGCTGGAAGCGCCAAAGGTCGCCTCTTCGGCCAGGCGGCTACGCAGTTGATACCCCATCAGCGGCCAGATCTTTGCCACTGCGTTCTGGCGCGCGATCTTGCGGCCCAACTCTTCATCAAAGTTCTCGGGGCTGGCGCAGGCTGATTCGCCGGTGACAGTGAAGCCGTTGCGCAGCACCAGCACGCAGATGGTGAGCAGCCCGAGTGATTCGTGGTGAATCTGACCGTCACCTTGGTACACGTCGCCGTGCGTGCGGTATGCGCCAAGGCCGCCCTCTGCCGCCGTGAAGCAGCTCTCGGCGATGATGTTCGCCTCAATGTCGGCAGGCGTAATGCGGGGAGCCGTAAGGCCCTTGCTTTGAATCTCTTGCTCGATTTCTTTGTCGCTCATGTCGTTCTCCGGTTGGTGTTTCCCGGATGGCCCTGTCGCCAAGGCCATCGAGGAAATCTTTCCCCTACCAATCCGCCGGGGTGGCGGGGCGCGCAGCGTGCCGGGTCATTCGCTCGGTTCGGTCATTCCAACCTCGTCCGCTGCTGGGTGCTCCCAGCATGGGCAGGCGTTCGTGCCTGTCGGATCGCCGGTCGCCGTCAGAGGCTGCGCGGTCTGTTTCTGCGCTTTTACGTTCTGCCGCGCAGGCCGGGAGCAGGAAGCGCTTATCGCTTCGATTCATCCCTTTGATTGTTAAAGAGCTGTCGGGGCTTGCCCTGGCCGTTGATGCTGGCTTGGGAGTGAATTTAGAAAACTTAACGATAGGCGTCAAGCATTTTGTTGAGAAAACTTAACTTTATTGGGTTGGGGTGCTGGGCGAGCGTTTGATTGGCTTAACCATCGCAAAAGAAAACCCGCCGAAGCGGGCTGAGGGGAGGGCACAAAAAAGCCCGCTCGGGGCGGGCTTTTAAGGTTTAGATATTAACGCTCAGGCGGATGCTTTCTCAGCGTATGCGGCGATGACTTCGCGCTGGCGCTCTGATGCCTGGCTGATAACGCGCGCGTACACCTTCTTCTTTTCGCCGGAGCTGGCGTTGCGAAGAAAGTCAGAGAGCGGGGTCGACGAAGCCACCTTGGTTTTGGTGCCAAAAAGATTCATAGCGGTTTCTCCGGTGCGGGGAGGTTTTGGACAAGAAATTCCCGCGTAAAGTTCTCTGGGACGTATCGGTCGATCACGTCAATATTCATCTTATAAGAGCGCAGCGAATTGTCCAGATTTTTGACCATCAAGTCCACCTCGATCCTCTTGCCAAAGTGAGCTTTCAGACGATTGACCACGGACCTCGCTTCGAAATACTGGTCTATGAAGTCTTCCAGTCGAATGCGCCTGCCTTCCTGAGCCTCCCTGGCCTGAACAAACTGCCATGCCAGCTTCGGCTGCTGGTATACATATAGTATCTGCACAAACCGGTTTTTATTTAGGCATCGCTCTATATTGCTTTTGGCTTTCTCGTAGTTCGTCAGGGTGCCGTCAAGGATGAAGCTCTGGCGATTCTTGAAAGCCATATCGATCACCTTCTCGACGATGATGCTGACGGCTGGTTGGAACAACCAAGCGTTCTTCCCATCATAGCCTTCAAAAAAGACACGATACTTGTCAGGGTCGATCAAGAGGGTAGAGCCTCCGAGATCATGTAGAAATGCCTCGGCCGTCTCTGTTTTCCCGGCGCCAGGAGAGCCAGCCATAAAGAGCGCCACCGGCTCTTCTTCAGATGGGTAGCGATTGGCATCCGTCAGCTGTCGGGCGATTCGCTTCTTGTTGTCACGAGCGAAAGCGACAGACTTTTCCCGGATCACCTGCTCTGCCGCTGTCATGTGGATTTGCTGATCGCTAGGCATATGCTAAGCATCTCCATGGCCCGGACAGATTCATGTCGCCTGATGTATACCAACGACCACCCCACAAACCACCAGCACCACCACCGCCTCCAGCAGCTGTCGTCTCGCCCAGCGCTTGCCCTCAAACAGGGCCTGCCAGAAGCGGAAGCCGAACATCACATCATTCCACCGCCGCGCCAGATCACCCGGCCGATAATCGGAATTTCGTGCACGGCCTCAGCGGAAAGAGCTTCGTCCGGGTAGTCGGATTTATTCGGGTTGTCGCTGCGAATTATCCAGCTGCCAGTTAGCCCCAACACCAGGCGCTTGATGCTGATGTCCCCGTCAGGCCGCCGAATCGCGTAAACCTGCCGATCTCTGGGAGTTATGTCTGACTGATCAAAAAGCACCACATCGCCCTCCATCACGTAGGGCTCCATGCTGGCGCCGGAGGCGTAGATGACACAGAGGTTCTCTGGCTTAACCTTCATCTTGGCCAGCCAGTCACGCTTGAAGGCCAGACCGCCTTTTATCTCTGCGTGATCGTTCAGGTATCCATTCCCACACTCGCCAAGGGCTGTGTACTGCGGAATCAAAGCGTAGTCCTTATCGCTTGGTGCATCTTCTGGCGCGTCATCGCGTCGTGACGATCTGCCTGTCTGCAGCCAGGTTGGCGAGCACTCCAGCACTGCCGCAGCCTTTGTCAGGTTCTCGCCCTTCAAGCCAGTGGTCCCGTTCAGCCAGTGCGAAACGGTCGCCTTGCTCACGCCAATACGCCTCGCCAATTCGGCGGGGGTCATTTTCAGCTCCTCCAGGCGGAGGGCAATTCTGTCTGCAATGGTCATGTTTAGGATTCTAAACGCCATGCAGTTAACATTGCTTGCAAGCATCGGTTAACTTTTCTAAACTCGCCAAAGATGAATGGAGGTGCTTATGACCTTTGATGAAGCTCTGGCGCATTTCAAAACCGGCAAATCCATTGCCGATGCGCTTGGCGTGTCCAGCGGCCGCGTTTCTCAGTGCCGAGCTGCAGGTGGGTTTTCGTACCCGATGCAGTGCGTGCTTGAGAAAGAGTCCGAGGGCGCGCTAGTTGCCCGCCGCGAAGACGAACCAGTTACCGCGACCGGTACAGCCGCCTGACCACGATTACATGGTGCCCGATGCGGGCGGGTGCGTTAAGCGCACTGACAGTGCTGGTTTTTCATACAGGTAATAAAAAACCCCGGCATTGATGGGTGGGGACCCTGCCGGGGCTTCGAGGAAAGATCATTATGGCTACAGACGTGATGTTGAGCAATGCCCGCTCCGAGCTGACGATGAGCAGCGAGGAGATTGCCGACCTGCTTGGTGCGCGGCACGACAGCGTGCAACGGACCATCCAGAGGCTGGCGCTGAAGAAGGTTATCCCTTTACCACCAATGGTGGAAAAGCCCGCAACCGGTGGCCGCCCGGGCTTGGTGTACCACGTGAGCAAGCGCGACAGCTATGTGGTGGTGGCGCAGATGTCGCCGGAGTTCACGGCGCGCTTGGTTGATCGCTGGCAGGAGCTGGAAGACCAGCAGGCCGCCCGGCCTGCAATCCCTCAAACACTCCCCGAGGCACTGCGCCTTGCTGCTGACCTGGCAGAGCAGTGCGGTGCGCTGCGCGTGGTGGTTGCCGAGCAACAACCGAAGGTCGAGGCGCTGGCGCGCATCGCCGACAGCAGCGGGACGATGTGCCTGACCGATGCTGCCAAGCACCTCGGCGTGCAGCGTAAGTGGCTGCTGGCCTGGATGCGCGATAACCGCTGGATCTACCGGCGTGAGGGCTCGGCCCGCTGGCTGGCGTATGCGCCGCGGCTGTCTGCTGGGCTGCTGGAGCACAAGGTGACGGTGATCGGCCTGGACGATGAGCAGCAGGACCGGTTGGCGTCACAGGTGCGCGTCACGCCG
>PKDC01000020.1 GCA_002862435.1 Pseudomonadota bacterium
ACCGACAGCAGGGTCGCGGCGAGCAGCATCACGCTGAGCGTGATGAGCGGATGGGCAATGTGCAGGTCCGTGAACAACAGCGAGACGCCAGTCACCATCCCCGCCACCAGCATGCCGCGCACGATCCCGCCCGTCACGAAGCCCGCCAGAATGATGTAGCTGGGCACCGGCGCCACCAGCAGCTCTTCCACAAAGCGCTGGAACTTGGCGCCGAAGAAAGAGCTGACCACGTTGGCGTAGGCGCTGGTGATCACCGACATCATGATCAGGCCCGGCACGATGTAGTCGACATAGTTGTGCCCACCCATGGTGCCGATGCGGGAGCCGATCAGGTTGCCAAAAATGACGAAGTACAGCGTCATGGTGATTGCCGGCGGCACCAGGGTTTGCGGCCAGATGCGCAGGAAGCGGCGGATTTCCTTGCGGAAGATCGTTTCAAAGGCGATGGCATGGCGGCGCAGTCGATAAGATGCCACGGCTTCGCTCATGCCTGCCCCCTGGCGGCCGCGTCGCCTTGTGGATTGGCGGCCACCAATTGCACGAACAACTCCTCCAGCCGGTTGGCCTTGTTGCGCATGAATCGCACCCGGATGCCACGCGAGGCGAGCCACTCAAACAAGCCATTGAGGTCCTGATCAGCCCGCACGTCGACTTCCAAAGTATGGGAATCACGCAGGCGCACAGGGTAATCGCCGGTGGTGGGCAAGGCATGCACCGGCTCGGCCAGCGTCAGCACCAGGGTTTCCGTGCCCAGCCGCGCCAGCAGCTCGTGCATCGTGGTGTGCTCGATGATGCGGCCCTGATCGATGATGGCGATGTTGCGGCACAACTGTTCGGCTTCTTCCAGGTAGTGGGTGGTCAGGATGATGGTGACGCCCTGCCGGTTCAATTCCTGGAGAAAGGTCCACATGCCTCGGCGCAACTCGATGTCCACACCGGCCGTCGGTTCGTCCAGGATCAGCAGGCGAGGTTCATGCACCAGCGCCCGGGCGATCATCAACCGCCGCTTCATCCCCCCCGACAGGTTGCGCACCACCTCATTGCGCTTGTCCCACAGGCCCAATTCCTTGAGGTAATGAGCAGCGTTGCGCTGCGCCACCGCGCGCGGCACCCCGTAATACCCGGCCTGGTTGAGCAGGACATGGAGCACCGTTTCAAAGCCGTTGCAATTGAACTCCTGGGGCACCACGCCAAGACAGCGCTTGGCGGATTCCAGATCCCGGTCGATGTCGTGATCGAACACGCGCACCTGCCCGCCCGTCTTGTTCACCAGTGCGCTCAGGATGCCGATGAGGGTGGATTTCCCCGCCCCATTGGGCCCCAGCAGGGCGAAGAAATCCCCTGCCGCCACCGTCAGGCTCACATCCTTGAGCGCCTGCACGCCGCTGGCATAGGTCTTGGTCAAATGCTCGATCACCAGCGCCGGTTGAGCGGCGAGTGGACTCATGTTCACGGATTTTCCTCGAAGATCGATCGGGGCCGGGCCGAGCGCTGGCGGCGCCGGGCTAGCATCTCGGCCACCACGGCCAAGGCGATTTCCTCCGGCGTGCGTGCGCCCAGATCCAGGCCCGCCGGCGCATGTACCTTGCCCCATAGTGCCGGAGACAGGCTGGATTGCTGCAGGTCCTCTTGCACCAGGCGCGCACGATGTCGGCTGGCGATCAGCCCCACGTAGGCGACCGGCTGCGTGAGCACCTGGCGCAAGGCCAGGTGATCGCCCTTGTGCTGGGTGGCGATCACCACATAGTCCCCCGCTGCCGCCCCGGCCAGGGCGGCATAGCTTGGATCATCATCCACCACCGCCCGCGCGGCCGGGAACTGCGCCGCTTCGGCCCGTGGATCCAGCACCGTCACGGCGAAATCCACTTGTGCAGCCTGCGCGCACAAGGCTTCGGCCAGGCGCCCACTGCCCAACAGCCAGAGCATGGGCGGCGGCAGGATGGGATCAATGAATACGGTCATGGCGCCCCCACAGGGCATCCCCGTCCCCAGGATTTCATCGCGCAGATCCAAGGCAAGCAATTGGCTTTTTCCGGTGGACATCGCCTCGCACGCCAGCTCCCCGACCCGGGCTTGGGCGCATCCCCCGCCGACCCAGCCGGCCAGAAGCCGTCCATCCGGCGCGAAGATCGCCTTGGCGCCCGGATCCGCCGAAACCGAACCCTCGATGGCCACCACCGTGGCCAGGGCGCAAGGCTGGCGCGCGCCGATGCGAGTGCCCAGAACCATCAGCCACTCAGGCGTCATGGGCCAGGCGCTGGCACAAGGCAGCGTACGCCGCGGGGGTGTCGATATCGCGGATCACGGCCGGATCGTCCACATCCCAAAAACGCACCGATTGGGAATGGGCGGCGAGATAGGCGGGTACATCCACCGCGTCGCCTTGCGCAATGAGATCGGCGACATGGGCCTTGCCGAAACAGCGGGGATGGCCCGCCTGCCCCTGGTGACGGGGAATCAGGATGCCCTCGGCGCCGTCCTCGCAAAAGCGTCGCCACAGGCTACCGACTCGCCCGGCGGTCAGCTCGGGCAGATCCGCCAAGGTGATCATGACCGGGCCCGCTTCGGTCAGGGCAGCCAAGGCGCAGGCCACCGAGGACGCGCGGCCACGTTCGGGGTGGGGATTGGCGAGGGTCTCGAAACCGAGCGCGGCCAACCGTGCCGCCAATGTTTCATCATCGGTCCGGATGACCGCCAGATGGCGCGTCAGCGGAGCGCCGTTCACGGCCTGCGCCACCCGCAGGGCCATGGGAACCCCCCTCACGTCCAGCCAGCGCTTGTCCTGCCCCATCCGTGCGGACTGCCCCGCCGCCAACAGAATCCCCACGCCGGCCAGGCCAGTTCGACTCAGTTGCTCTCCCATGGTGGCGCCATCTTGCCATCGTCGGACCCTTCCAGCCTGGGCTGGGGCGGATTGCCGTCGTACACCTTGGCCAGGCGGCGCTGGAAATAGGCGTCCCGCACAAAGCTATAAGGGTCATACACCGTTTTCAGCGTCTGGTCGGCGTCGAGCAAGCCCGCGCGCAGGTCAATCACGCGCAGCGCCAGCAGCGACCATTCGACCCGCTCTTCGTCGATCGTTTGCAACGGATTCCATTGCCAATCGGCAACCGCGCCCACCCCATCGCGAATCGTCGTCCCGCCATAGAGCGGCACCACCACGTACCAGCCCATGGGTACGCCCCAGTAACCCAATGTCTGGCCAAAATCCTCATCGCTCCTGGGCAAACCCGCCCAATCCGTGGCGAGATCGAAGAAGCCCAGGATGCCGAAGGTGCTGTTGAGCACGAAACGCCCCAGGTCGGTGACCGCCTGGCGGGGCTTGGCCTGAAGCACGTCGTTCACGAAGCGCACAGGTTCGCCAAGATTGCTGAAGAAATTACCGATTCCCCGTTGGATCGGTGACGGCGTCACCCGATCATAGGTCACGGCCACAGGCCGCAGCACCCATTCATCGGCTTTCTCGTTGAAGCGATAAGTGACCCGATTGACCCGCTCAAATTGATCATTCACAGGAGCTTGAGAGGGATTGCTCGCGCAAGATGCCAAAAGACATACTGCAAGAGAGGCGCCGATGATGTTGGGGAATCGCCCCATGCTGAAATCCTCCGCAAGCTCAGGCCGCTCTGAACGGACCTGAAAATCAATGTCCGCCATCCTAGGGAAGCGCTGATTTATTCCCCGGTCCGTGGTTTGCCGGCAGGCGCTTTTGAGATAATGGGCATCCCTACAGTGTCTGCGGGAACCTGAGCGATGCAAGCGAGTTTTTCTGATCTGGAATATAC